>CALESQ010000106.1 GCA_937907455.1 uncultured Caldilineales bacterium | reverse complement strand
CACATCTTCGCTCTTGGAAAGACACGCCGTTCCAACTTTTGTCAGTCAATCAGGGGGCAATCTTGTTATGCTGTTTGCCGGCAAAAAGTTTGGCAGACTATAACACAAGATTTTTTATGTGTCAATCTTGCACATATAAGGTACAACTATAAGAGATTGTAGACCGGCTTGTGTAAAGGCTGAGTGGTCTATTCAACAAAACCATCGGAGCATGGCGACGGCTCCGGCGCGGGATAGACGGTAATCCGTGCCTCGGAGCAGACCGCAGTGGGCAGTCAGAGCGCCCAAATTGCCATTGCGGCCTGCGCCACAAAATCTGCCGCAAAACAGGTGGAGGCTCCATGAGGTTAGACAGCAGCTCTGAAATCAGCTATAATCCAGCGATTCCAGTGATTTCAGCAAAAGAGGTTTTTTATGTATCAGGCTCCCAAAGGCACGCACGACATTCTCCCTGAAGATTGGCCCTATTGGCGCCACGTTATGGCTGTTGCCGAAGAAATGGCCGCGCTGTTCGGCTTTGAACGCATGGATGTACCCATTTTTGAAGCCACCGAGCTGTTCGAGCGCGGCGCAGGCGAAGGCGCAGCCGTAGTGGTGGACAAGGAAATGTACACCTTTCAGGACAAGGGCAACACCAGCCTGACTCTGCGCCCTGAGTTTACCGCGGGCCTGATGCGCGCCTATCTGGAGCACGGCATGAAGGTGCGTCCGCAGCCGGTGAAACTCTACACCATCGGCCCGATCTTTCGCCAGGAGCGCCCTCAGGCTGGCCGCTACCGCCAGCACACCCAATGGAATGTCGAAGTAGTGGGCGAGCTGGATCCGGCGGTAGATTTCGAGGTGATGTCTATTGCCTGGAGCTTGTTTGTCCGGCTGGGCTTTCGTGGCCTTGCTTTTCAGATCAATTCCATCGGCTGCAACGCTGTTGACTGCCGCCCGCGCTACATCGAGGCGCTCAAAGCCTACTACGAGCCGCATCGTGCTGAACTGAACGAGGTGGATCGCCGCCGGTTAGACGTGAACCCGCTGCGCCTGCTGGATTCAAAGGAAGATGCCAGCCAGAAGCTGCTGCATGATGCTCCGCGCAGCAGCGATAGCCTTTGTCCTGAATGCCGTGCCCACTTCCAAACCCTGTTGGGCTATCTGGATCAGGCGAATATGCCCTATAGCATTAACCCGCGGCTGGTGCGCGGCTTTGATTATTACACCAAAACCGTGTTTGAGGTATGGGCCGAGGGCATCGGCGCGCAGGCCGCAGTGTGTGGCGGTGGTCGCTATGATGGCTTGATCGAGCTGCTGGGCGGTCCCTCCACCCCCGGCATCGGCTTTGGCAGTGGGATCGAGCGCTTGATTCTTACCCTCAAGGCGCAGGGGGCAACGCCGCCTGTGCTGTCGCGGCCTGTGGTACAGGTATCTTACACCGGCAAGGATGAGATCGG
The DNA here is from genome assembly GCA_937907455.1 of uncultured Caldilineales bacterium. GTDB lineage: Bacteria > Chloroflexota > Anaerolineae > JAAEKA01 > JAAEKA01 > JAAEKA01. The sequence goes on along the minus strand of CALESQ010000106.1, from coordinate 71,201 downwards.
TCGCCAGGCCAAGCTGGCCGCGCTTGACCTGGTACGCGAGTTGCGTAGCCTGGGTGTGGGCGCGCTGTTGCCTTTTGGCGAGCGCAGCCTGAAAAGCCAGCTCAAGGCTGCCGACAAGGCCGGTGTGCAATGGGTGGTGATTGTGGGCGAAGGCGAGTTGGCCGGTGGCGAATGGAGCGTGCGCAGCCTGAGCGACGGCAGCCAGCAAACTATCGCCCGCACAGCTTTGCCCGCCTGGCTGCACAGCCACATTGGTGTTGAATAATTCCTTTTCCGTGCCATGAACAACGAACATCCTACCGGCACACCGCCGCAAACGATTGGTATTTTACATCACCCGCGCAAGCCGGAATCAGCACCGTTGGCCGGTCTGATGGCTGAATTTGTGCAGTTCAACGGTTGCAAAGCCTGGCTCGACTCAGCCTGGGACGAAAGGGGCATTATTGGCCGCCTGCACGAAAGCCCTGAACTGGATATGCTGATCACCCTGGGGGGCGATGGCACCATTCTGCGCGCGGCGCGCATGGGGGCCTCGGCGGGTATCCCTATTCTTGGTGTGAAGATGGGACGGCTGGGCTTTTTGGCCGAGGTGGAGCCGGACGACTGGCAAGCGCCGCTGCGCCGGGTGCTGGAGGGGCATTACTGGCTGGAACGCCGTTTGATGCTGAAAGTAAGCCTGCACCGCAACGGCAACGACATCCCCGATGGGCAGCGCGATGCGCATTTCGAGGCGCTCAACGAGGTGGTGGTCAGCCGCGGCCGTCTGGCGCGCCTTGTGCGTGTGTCCACCTGGATTGACGGCGATTTTCTCACTACTTATGCAGCCGATGGCGTTATCGTCGCCACTCCCACTGGCTCCACCGGCTATGCGCTGGCCGCAGGCGGTCCGATCCTGCCGCCGGAGCTGCGCAATATCGTGGTGGTGCCCATTGCCCCGCATCTCAGTCTGGATCGCGCCCTGGTGCTGTCGGAAGGTGAGGTGGTGAAGCTGGAAGTGGCCGCCGATCATCAGATCATCCTCAGTGTGGACGGCCAATTCGATGTCGAGGTGCAAAATGGTGACACCATTGAGGTGACTGCCAGCAACGACTCGGCCAACTTCGTGCGCGTGCGTCGTCCTGCTTACTTCTACCGCAACTTGATGCAACGGCTGAAATGGAATCTCTGAAAGCCCCCCGGCGCTGCCTGATGTTGCCACCGCTATGACCACGCTCACCCTGCGCAACCATCCCTTTGTTTGGGGACGCCAAAGCTATCTGATGGGCATTATCAACGCCACGCCCGACAGTTTTTCCGGCGATGGCGTGCTGGCTGAAGCCGATTGGGTGGGCGCGGCGGTGGCGCAAGGGCAGCGTTTTGCTGCAGAGGGTGCGCATCTGCTGGATGTGGGTGGCGAAAGCACCCGCCCTGGAGCCGCGCCGGTGGCGGCTGCCGAGGAGATGCAGCGCGTGCTGCCGGTGATTGAAGGGCTGATTGCAGTCACCGATTTGCCCATTTCTATTGATACCTCGAAGGCTGCGGTGGCTGAGGCTGCGCTGGCCGCCGGAGCAAGCCTGGTGAACGATGTCTGGGGCCTGCGCCTGGATCCTGCCCTGGCTGATGTGGCCGCGCGCTGGCATGCCCCCGTTGTTTTGATGCACAACCGCAGCCGTCGGGAGCATGTTGCCCTGCACCCTGCGCTGGGTGGGCGCTATGTCGGCAGCGATTACACCGATCTGCTGGGCGATATAGCCGCCGAGCTGCAACTCAGCATCCAGATAGCGCGTCGCGCCGGCATTCCCGATCAACATATCATTTTGGATCCTGGGCTGGGCTTTGGCAAAACCGTGGCGCAAAACCTGGCGCTGCTCAATCGGCTGGACGAGCTGGACGCGCGGCTGGGGCGGGCTTATCCCTGGCTGGTGGGGCCAAGCCGCAAATCGTTCATCGGCTATACGTTGGATTTGCCACCGGAGCAGCGCCTTGAGGGCACAGCCGCGGCCGTAGCCATTGCCATCACCCGCGGCGCTGATATTCTGCGCGTACATGATGTGCAAGCCATGGCCCGTGTTGCCCGCATGACCGACGCGATTGTGCGCCAGTAACCAATGACCGGTGAATAGTAAGTAGTAAAGAGTAAAGAGTAAAGAGTAAACGGAAAACAGTTCAGAACTGTCACCAATTCTCCCTTCTCAATTCCCAATTCTCAATTCTCAATTCTCCCTTCTGCATTCTCCCTTCCCATGGATCATTCACTTCAGGACCTGCATATCGTTGTCACGGGCAGCACGGGCGGCATTGGCCGCGCTATGGCGCTGACGCTGGCTGCTGCGGGTGCGCATGTGCTGGTGCATGGGCGTGATGCCGAAACCGCCACGGGCGCGGCGGCGGCGATCCGGGCATTGGGCCGCCATGCGCCGGTGGTTCTGGCTGATCTGGCTGATCCCGCTGCACCGGCGCGCCTGGTGGAACACGCCTGGGATGCGCTGGATGGCCGCGTAGACGTGTGGATCAACAACGCCGGGGCCGACATTCTCACGCGCGGCGCCTTGCATCAGCCTTTTGCCGAACGCCTGCAAGCGGTACTGGATGTAGACCTGCGCGCCACGCTGCTTTGTTCACATCATGCAGGCGCACGGATGACGGCACAAGGCAACGGCCATATCATCAATGTAGGCTGGGATCAGGCGCTGACAGGCAACACAGGCACTCTTAGCGGGCAGCTTTTTGCCGCAGCTAAAGCCGGGGTTATCGGTTTCAGCAAGGCATTGGCGCGCGGCCTGGCTCCGGCGGTACGCGTCAATGTGGTGTCTCCCGGTTGGATTGAAACCGCCTGGGGCGAAGGCGTCAACCGCGGGCTGTACGAACAGTTGCGCCGTGCTACACCGCTGGCGCGATGGGGTACGCCACAGGATGTAGCTAATGCCGTGCTGTTTTTAGCCTCACCGGACGCGGCCTTTCTCACCGGCCAGGTGTTGATGGTTAACGGCGGCGTGGTCATGTAGCAAGCATTTACGGAGAAACCCGATGAACAAGGATACCTTACGTCAGGTTTTGGCACTAGCCGCTCTAGCGGTGATGCTGGTGGTCAACGTGTTGGCCAATGCGTTACCGCTGAATGGCTTACGTACCGAAGCAATTTCCGATCGCTTTAAGGTTTATTTCACTCCCGCCGGCTATGTATTTGCCATCTGGGGCGTGATCTACCTGGGCCTGCTGGGCTATGCTGTCTATCAGGCCGGCAGCAGGCAGCGCTACAATCCGCGCCTACGCAGCACCGGCCTGCTTTTTATGCTCAGTTGTGTGGCTAATGCAGCGTGGATTGTGTCGTGGCATTATTTGATGTTTCCGCTGACCCTGCTGATGACCGTGCTGCTGCTGTTGTGTCTAATGGGCATCTATCTGCGGCTGCGCATTGGGCGCTCCAGCCCGCCCTTGCTGGAGCGCTGGACAGTGGATGTACCTTTCAGCCTTTATCTGGGATGGGCCACCGTGGCTACCATTGCCAATGCCACTGTGTTGTTGGACTATCTCGGCTGGAACGGTTCGGGCATTGCCGCCGAACGCTGGCTGATGATTGTGTTGGCGGTGGCGCTGGTTATTGCCACCGCGGTGACGTTGACGCGTGATGACTGGGTGTTTCCCGCGGTGTTCGCCTGGGCGTTTGCCGGTATCGGCATCAAGCAGATGGGCAATGCGCAGGTAGCAGCAGCCGCCTGGGTAGCCGCAGGCTACAGCCTGGCGCTGGTGATGATCACTCTGGCCGGGCTGACGCGGCGTGCTGCCTCTCAGGCTACTTGACATAGGTTTGGTTATAGGCTACACTCTGCCTCACAAACCGCCTGACCCTTGAAATTGACCTTGTTCAAAGGAGTACCTGCCATGGAGGAAAAGCGTTCCGGCTTACGCCATGCTTTTATTGTTGGGATTGTATTGGCCCTGGTTCTGTCCATCTCGCCTGGCTTTATCGGCACGCGGGTGCAGGCTGACAGTGGCCCTATCAAGCCCCTTAGCGCCGCGGAGGCCGCCCGCATCCTTTCACCCGTAGAGTTGCGTGCCCAGCAATTGGCGTTGGCCGATGCACCGGTGCAGCGCTACGCGGCAGGCGGCCGTGCCGAAGTCTTCACTATTCTGCCTTTCCGCGATCCGTTTGCCCCCGGCTTTGAAAGCTGTGCCGCAGATGCCTGCTACAAGGTAGATATCTTCGCTTTTGATCAGCTCGCCACAATAAGCGCCGTGGTAGATGTGGACGCGGGCAAGGTGTTATCTTCCTGGCTGCTGCCGCAGTCGCATCCGTTGATTACACCGGCACTCTACCAGCGTGCCTACGAGATTATCGCCAATGATCCCGCGGTGGTGGCGGCGCTGGGCTATCGCCCCACGTTGGAGCAAACGCGCATGATGGATGCCAACAACGTAGCCACGCGCTGCGTGGGTGGCTACCTGTGCGCCGGTGCTACCTTTATGACTGACAGCGGTGCGGTGTGGGTGCTGGCTGACCTGCACCAGGAACGCATCGAAAAGCTGTGGTGGGAAGATAAGCCCTTTGATCTGCGCAGCAATCAGCTCAACCCCGCGCCGGAGATCGCGCCGGAAGACTGCGGTGTCACCAAATCGGTGGCGCGCAACGGCTGGACGTTGAACTATCGCACCACCCCCACCGATGCGCTGGAAGTCACCGACGTCACCTGGACGCTGAACGGTGAGGCGCAGCCTGTAGCCACCCGCATGAAGCTGATGGAATGGCACGCACGCTACCCCAGCGGCAGCGGCTACCGTGACTACACCGGCTGCGGCGGCGGCGCAGGGGGCGGCTTCCCCATCTATAACTCTGGCAATACGGTGGTGCGCGATCTGTATGATGCAGTCAACGTCGTGGTTGGCTTCGAGGTAGTGCAGGACTTCCGCATGAGTAACTGGACTGCGGCCTGCAACTATCGCTATCAACAGCACTTCGAGTTCTACACTGACGGACGCTTCCGCGTCAAGGCAGGATCCTTTGGCAAGGGCTGCGGCAATAGCCAACTCAGCGAAGCTACCTATCGCCCGGTGATGATGCTGGACCTGGCAGTAGCCGGCGCAAACAACGATACTTTCGCCGTGTGGGATGGAGTTCAATGGGCCAACCAGGCCACAGAAGGCTATTGGCTGCAAGCTGCGCCCTATGCACCGGGCAATTTCCGCTATCGCATTGAAGATAGTTCCGGCATGGGCTATTTCATTGCGCCTGGTGTAGGCCAATTCAACGACAACGGCACGGGTGACAATGCCTACACCTATCTGACGCTGCACCGCGCCAGTGAAGGGGATGGCGATACCGGCGCGCTGTCGGATACGGGTTGCTGCAACACCGATCATCGCCAGGGGCCGCACTATTGGGTAGACGGCGAAGCGACCACCAGTCAGGATCTGGTGATGTGGTATGTGCCGGCCAGCGCCACCATCACCACCTGGGCGGTAAACAATGGCTACAGCACCCAGCAGTACTGTTGGACCGACAGCGCCGCAGCCAATTGGCCTTGCTATGCCGGGCCGATGTTTGTGCCCTATGGCCCTGAGTTTTGCTCGCTATACGATTTTGACTGCAACTACATGGTGGAGTTGACTGATTTGCTGATGCCGGTTGGTTCGTGGTTATGTGCTACCGGCGACGCTTGCTACAGCATGGAATATGATCTGAACGCTGATGGCGCCATAGACATCAACGACATTCAGCTTGAGGCCGCCCACTGGAACTGCATCATCGGCGACGCCTGCTATAACTAGCGCGGGCCGTTTGGCCTGTGACCGGCGGCCTTGCTGCCACCGGTTGACGCGATAGCCCGACAACAAGCGGCATGGATGAGCAAATCGCTCATCCATGCCGCTTTGCAATGGTACAGCAGATTTCTCCCTACCGATAGCCCTCGGCTTGCAGGTTGAACAGGCGGGCATAGCCGCCGTTGAGCGCCATCAGCTCGGCATGGCTGCCAAGTTCGACGATGCGGCCCGCCGACAGCACCACAATACGATCGGCCATGCGGACAGTGGAAAAACGGTGCGAGATCAGCACCGCGGCACGGTCACCGATCAGCTCCCCGAAGCGGCGGAACACTTCATATTCGGCTTCTGCATCCAGTGCGGAGGTTGGTTCATCCAGCACCAGCACTTCGGCTTGGCGCATAAAGGCGCGGGCCAAAGCGATTTTCTGCCATTGGCCGCCGGAAAGCTCCTGACCGCGCTCCCACCGTCGCCCCAACACAGTGTCATAGCCGTGGGGCAGCGCAGCAATCACGGCCTCCGCGCCACCGCGGGCTGCCGCCTCTTCGATACGCGCCTGGTTTTCTGCCTGGTCTGCCTGGCCGAAGCCAATGTTCTCACGCACGGTGAACTGATAGCGCACAAAATCCTGGAAAATCACGCCAAAGCGCTGATGGAGACTGGCGAGATCGTAGCGGCGCAAATCTACGCCGTCCAACAAAATTTCGCCCTCGGTGGGGTCGTAGAGACGGGTCAACAGCTTGATCAGCGTGGTTTTGCCGGCGCCGTTAAGGCCCACCAGGGCAATCCGTTCGCCGGGCGCAATGTGCAGATTGATGCTGCGCAGCACATCGTTTTCGGAGCCGGGATAGCGGAACGAGACGTTGCGAAACTCGATACCCTGGCGCAAGGGCGCGGGCGCAGGCAGGCCATCTTCCGGCGACAACAACTGTGGTTGCAGCGCCAGATAGGTCATCAGGTTGTCCAGGAACAGATTGCTTTCATACAGCCGGTTCAGGCTATCCAACAGTGCCCGGATCGAGCTTTGCGACTGGCGAAACAGGCTCAGAAACATGGTCATATCGCCCAGGGTGATGCTTTGAGCCACGGCGCGCAGCACAATCCAGGCATAGCTGCCGTAGTAAGCCAGGTTCGACAGCAGGCCCCAGGCCAGCGCGGCGATGGTGCGCTGGCGGGCAATCGCCAAATCTTCCTGATAAAAGCGGGTGAACAGCTCTTGATAGCGGCTCAGCAGCGGTTTGCCCAGGCCGAATAGCTTGATTTCCTTGACGGTGTCGTTGCCGGTTAGCAGCATTTCCAGATAATTGAGCAGGCGCGCTTCGGGCGCGCGGCGCGACACGGCGCGAAAGGCGCGCTCGGCGTACTGCGACTGCGACAAGAAGGAAGGGATGGCGGCAACGAAGACCAATACGGCCAGCCAGGGGCTGAAACGCAGCAGCAGCAACACCAGCGAGATCAGGGTGATGCTTTGTTGCAGCATTTGCAGCGTGGCGTTGACGATGTTCAGCGCACTGGTATCAGCCTGCCGCCGCGCGTTTTGCAGCGTGTCGTAGAAGATCGGGTCTTCGAAGAAGCGCAGATCGAGGCTGATCGCTTTTTCGATGATCAGGCTGTTGACGTGGTTGGTGAGCTGTGATTGCAGGGTGCGGTCAGACAGGCTGCGCACCTGGCTGGTGATCGAGCTGGCGAGCAGCAGGCCAAACTCGAGCAGCAGGAAAGGCAGCACGCTGCGCAGCCCAACCATTGGTTCCATGCCCAGCGCTGCGGCGTTCACCACCGCGTCTACGATCAGCTTGCCCGCCCAGGCCTGGGCGGCAGGCAACAGCGCAGCGATCAGGGTCAGGGCAACGCCCAGCATAGCCGCGCGGCGGCTTGAGGCCCATACCAGGCGGAAGGCTTGCGGCGTATTGCGCAACGCTTCCCAGAATTCTTTCACCTCATTGGCGAGGCGATTCAGCAGCGAATTGCTCCGGCGAGGCGGGGTAGGCTTGCCAGCAGTCATAGTTAAATCCGTTTGCCAGCGGTGGCTGGCTGCCTCAGGGGGTGGCTGCTGCTCTGGCTGGCCAACAAAAAGCCGCTGAACAATAAAATACCGCCGAGGAACTGGCCGATGTATTTGAAGGTAGGACTGCCGAGCAGGATCAGGAAGCCGCCCATCGCAGGCAACAGTCCGCCCGCAGCGATCAGCAGATTACTCCACAGCCAATGTGTCGGCAGGTGCTTGGGCCACACGATCCAGGCGGAATAGACCGCGCCGCCAACCAGCAACAGCGTGCCGTAGGTGTTCATCACGATGACCAGCACGACCCGCAGCGTTTTTTTCAGCCCGGTGGCGGTGAAAATGGCCTGAAATTGCTCGGTCAGGTCAACGCCCGGCTGATAGGCTGCGACGTTCAGGCCGGCACCAAAGACCAAGGGCAGGCTGAGCAAGCTCAGTACGAGGACGGTCCAAAAGCTGAGCCAGGCCCAGCGGCTGTGGCGTGCCAGCAGGAAAAGCGTGCCCTGACCCAGCCAGGTGGCGACGACGACGGCTCCTGCCCAATACCAGAGTTTGAACAGGAAGGGGGCGAAGTCGGTGAAAAGCAGCGCCTGCGCCAGTGCGCCCGCACTGTACAGGGCCAGGCCAATGCTCCAGGCCAGCAAATGCGGGCGGCGCTTGCTGCGGTAATCGTTGAGAACAAGGAAGGCGAAGATGGCGGTCACGAAGGCGGTGGCGAGCGAAAGCCAAAGACTGATAGACATGGTGAGGATACTTTCCAGAAAAGAGATAAGAATGAGAATCTACGCAGCGGGGCTGAACAGAAACGGGTTAATTACTGCTGTCAGGCAGTGGGCCGCTGGTCGGTTGTGGCGGCATTCATCAACCAGCTTCGTACTACATGTTCAGGAACAGACTGCGGAACATAAGCGCATTAACGAAACGCATCGTTGGCGCGCGGGCGCAGAATCTCGGCCAGCCGCCCGTCGCCGCGCGGCCAGACTGCGCCGCGCACCAGTACCACGGGCGTGCCTTCGCCTGCCTGTCCCATCATTAAGCCCGCGGCCGCGGCCAGTTCGTCGGCCACACCCACTTCGGTGTGTTGCAGGACGCGTCCGGCCAGGTCGGGCTGACCGCGCAGATCGGCCAGGGGATGCAGGCCGGCCACACCGATGGCTATACCGACTGTGCCGAAGCGCCAGGCGCGGCCATGACTGTCGCAAATGATCACTGCGGGCTGCGCGCCGGTGGCCGCATGGATGGCAGCACGCAGCCGCCGCGCTGAGGCATCGGGATCTTCCGGCAGCAGCAACGCCCATTCATCGCTGCCGCGCACGTTGGATTGATCCACGCCCGCGTTAGCGCAGACGAAGCCCAGGCGATGCTCGACCACCAGCAGACCGGGGCGGGCGCGCAGCACCTCGTATGCTTCGCTGAGAATCAGTTCCACCAGGCGGGCATCCTTGCCGGTGACCGCGGCCAGCTCGCAGGCGCGCGCAGAGGGAAGCACGTTGGGCAGGTAAACCAGGCGCCTCTCGGCCTTGCTGACGATCTTCTGCGCCACGGCTATAACGTCGGTATCGTGAAATACAATGCCGGCTTGCCTGGCCGCAGTCAAAAGAAGACCCGGCAGGTCGTCGCCGGGTTGCACAAGGGGAAGGCCGGGGATGGCAAGGAGTTCAATGCGGTGTATGTGTGTGTCAGTCAACCCGATACGCCTCCGCGGGGGCTTGATTGCGCACAGCCAGCCGCGCGCCAGGATTTCGTCGGGCCATGCGATCTTGTTGTACAGGGCGACGGTTGCCAGTTCGATGCCCAGCGAGGCAATGGGCGGGGTGTTTTCCAGCCCATTGCGGAAGCTCGTCAGCCAGCGGTGACCCGATTGGCGCGCTCAAAGCGCGATCTTGTGTGATCAGCAGATAATCGGTTGTGGAAGACGATCAATTAGCTTGTGATTTTGACTGGCTTTCGCTATAGCGTTAATGATGGGTTGCTTGGCTGCGTGGTACATGGCTAACCCTTTTGCCTACAACTCGTCGTCTTCGTCGTCCCAGGGCGGCGTGTCGCCTGAGGCCCAGCGCGGCTGACCCACGGGCTTGTTGTCATCGGCTACCCAGCGCGGCTCGTTGGCTGGTGGCCGGGCGCCGGCTTTGGCCTCGGCCAGCACCTCGCGGCCCAGGCTGCCACCTTGGTCTGGTCCCACTACCCCGCGTGCTTCCATCAGATCAATCAGCCGGGCGGCGCGGCTGTAGCCCACGCGCAAGCGGCGCTGCAACAGCGACACCGAGGCGCGTTCAGCCTGACGGACCACCGCCACCGCATCATCATACAGGTCATCGTGGTTCTGCGCCTCGCGCTGCTGCTGGATCATCTCTTCCCACAGTGGAGCCTGTACCAGGTCTTCGGGCCGTGCGCCGGGCATGGGGGGCAATCCCATGGTCATCGGCTCGGCAGGGGTGGTGTCGGTGCTGCCGTCGGTAATGCGCACTCCCTTCCAGTAGCGCACCAGCTTTTCCAGCTCGGCATCGGAAACAAAACAGCCCTGCAAACGCTCCAGCTTGCTGCTGTCAGGCCGCATGAAAAGCATGTCACCGCGGCCCAGCAAGGCTTCGGCGCCGGGGGAATCGAGGATCACGCGGCTGTCAATCTGGCTGGTCACGGCGAAGGCAATGCGCGAAGGGAAATTGGCTTTGATGAGACCCGTCACCACATCTACGCTGGGGCGCTGGGTGGCAATGATCAGGTGAATGCCAGTGGCGCGTGACATCTGCGCCAGACGGCAAATATAGCGCTCTACGTCGTCGGGTGCGGCCATCATCAGGTCGGCCAGCTCGTCAATCACCAGGATGATGAAGGGCAGTGCGGTTTCGTTGCGTTTGACCAGCTTTTCGTTGTAGGCATCGAGGTTGCGCGCGCCCTCTTTGGAAAAGAGTTTGTAGCGTCGGTCCATCTCGGCGGCAGCCCAGCGCAGTAGCGGTACCGCCTGTTCGACCTCGATCACCACCGGCGATAGCAGGTGGGGAATGCCGTTATAGGTGATCAACTCCACCATTTTCGGGTCAATCATCAAAAAGCGCAGGGTGTCTGGGGTATGTGTCAGCAGCAGCGTGGCAATAATCGAGTTGACGCACACCGATTTGCCGGAGCCGGTGGCTCCGGCCACCAGCAGGTGCGGCATACGCGCCAGATCAGCCACCGCCGATTGGCCGGAGGTGTCTTGCCCCAGGCCGATGCGCAAGGCGCTGTTCATCTGTTTGAAGGTGTCTGATTCCAGCACGCCGCGCAGGGAAACCAGGGCTTTTTGCGTGTTGGGTACTTCCAGTCCTACCAGCGGGCGGCCCGGCACCGGTGCTTCAATGCGAATCGGTGATGCCGACAGGGCCAGCGCCAGGTCGTTGGTGAGCGACTGTATCTTGGATACCTTGATTTTGACCCGTTCGTATTTGTTGATCTCCTCCATCGTTTCTTTGATCTGCTCTTCTGAGGGTGAGCGGCGACCGCGCTTTTGCAGCAGATCTTCGGCCTCGCGGCGCATCTCATCGCGCGATTTGCGGCGTTCGCGGTAGCCGGGTTGCAGGCCGAACTGCGTTACCGCCGGGCCGGGGTTGGCCTCGACCACGCGCACGGGCAGGCCAAAATCGGCCAGGGTTTGTTCGATGATGCGCGCCCGCTCTTTGATGTCGTCGTTGCTGATCTCGACTTCTTCGGCTTCCTCCAGGATGCTGCTGATGTCGGGCAGACGCCAAGTGCGGTTGGCTGTGCCGATGATACGCGGGATCAGTGATTCGGCAGAGCCGGGTGCAGGGCCGCGCGATTGACCGGCGGCGGTTTGCTCCACGGTGGCCGCGGGCGGCTCAGGCACGACGCGCGGCGGCTTGCCGTTCAGACCGCCGATCACCAACGTGGGTTCTTCTGCCTGCGGTTCGGCGTTGTGCCAGCGGCTGCGCAGCCGTGCCAGCCAATTTTGCCAGAAAGGAGCCTGCCAGCCGGCAATTTCGCTGCCGTTGTCGCTCCAGCCATCGGCCAGATCGCGGTCATCACGGCGCTGGCGCAGCCAGATGCTGATCAGGCCAGCCAGAGCTATTAGCACCGGCCCCATGAACAGGGCCACGGCTACCAGCCCCAACCCCAGCAACAGCAGCCAGGCCAGGGTATAGCCTACACTTTTGATCAGCAGCTCGCTGAGGCCATAGCCGATCAACCCGCCGCCGCGCCCTTGGTGCGCCCAGGCCAGGGCCTCGGTATCGCTGATGGAGCCATCCATGTGCAGCGCGGCTACCACCACCAGAAAGAGCAGCAGCGCGCCCAGCGGGCGATACCAGGCCACGTAGGCCAGGCGACCAATGCGACGCAGCACCCCCCACAGCCCCAGGCCGATCAGCAGCAACGCCAGCAGTGGCGCTGCACTGCCTGTCAGCCGTTGCAGTTGGTTGATCCACCAACCGGTGAGCGCACCCTTGCTGCTGGACAGCATGGCCAGCAGGGTAATTACGCCTAGCACTACCAACAGTGACCCCCAGATTTCACTCTGGCGGAAGGTGCTAAGATTTATCTGAGGTTCTTTTTTCTTTTTGACAGGGGCGCGTTTGTTGGCCATGACAGAGTAAGAGGCAGGAAGTAAAACGTAACCGGAAGCCAGGCAACCGGAGGGATCGTGCTCAATGTTCACAGGCGGGAAGCCTGGCAATCAGAGCTGGCCGATCAGAACATTTGTCCATAGTATAGCATGACTAACAGGAATTGGCTATAACTCTAGCACCAGCGGCAGCACCAGCGGGCGGCGACCGGTGCGGCGATAAATCAGCTCGGCCACTACGTCTTTGACCTTGCCTGCCAGAGCTGCAGGAGGGCCGGGGTGTCCCAGCGCTTCGCGCACCTTGCCTTTGGCCTCTGCGATCAATTCTTCCGAGTCGCGCACGTAGATCACGCCGCGTGAGAGAATTTCCGGCTCGATCAGCACCTGGCCGGTGGCTTGATCTACGCCGGCAATCGCTACTACAAAGCCATCGCGCGCCAGATGTCGTCGGTCACGCAGCACCACCGGGCCGATGTCGCCTACACCCAGGCCGTCTACCAACACATGGCCGTCGCTGACGGCCTCGCCTTGTCGCGCCCAGCCGGGGCCGAACTCTATGACATCACCGCTTTCAATAACGAAGATATGCTCTGCGGGGATACCCATGGTGGCGGCCAGGCGGCTGTGCAGCACCAGGTGGCGATATTCGCCGTGGATGGGGATGAAATAGCGGGGCCGCACCAGGTTGATCATCATCTTGTGGTCTTCGCGGCTGCCGTGGCCGCTGACGTGTACATGCGCCAGCTCGTGATAGTGCACATCCACGCCCAGACGGAACAGGTTGTTGATGGTGCGGTTGACCAGCTCTTCGTTGCCGGGAATGGGCACAGCCGAGATGATGGCGGTGTCGCCGGCACGCAGCGTCACACGATGCTCTTCCATGCTCATGCGCACCAGTGCCGAGGTTGGTTCGCCCTGACTGCCGGTGCAGACCACGATCACCTGCTCGCCGGGCAGCGCTTCCATCTGCTCGTAGCTCAACATAACGGCAGGGTCGGTGTCTAGATAGCCGAGTTTGGCGGCCATGCGGGCATTGTCGCGCATCGAGCGCCCTATCAATCCCACTTGCCGCCCCGTGCGCGCGGCGATGCGAATCACCTGGTTGAGGCGTGAGATGTTGGAGGCAAAGGTTGCCAGAAATACCCGCCCCGGAGCCACACGCACAATCTGCTCCAACGACAGTTCCAGGTCATGTTCCGACGGGGTAAAGCCTTCAACTTCGGCATTGGTCGAGTCGGAAAGCAGCAACAACACACCGCGGTCACCCAGGGCTTGCAGGCGGGCGAAGTCAGTCAGGCGACCATCAGCCGGTTGCTGGTCAAACTTGTAGTCAGATGAATAGATCACCAATCCCACGGGCGTGGTGACGGCCACCCCCAGCGTGTCGGGGATAGAGTGGCAAACATGGAAGAACTCTACGGTGAAAGGCCCCAGTGTCAACACATCTGCCGGGGTTACTGCGATAAACTCAACGCTGCCGCTGAAGCCGCGCTGGCGCAGCTTGACTTCCGCCAGCCCCAGGGTAAGCTGCGCGCCATACACTGGCACGTCTAACTGCTCCAGCACATAGGGCAGTGCGCCGATGTGGTCTTCGTGGCCGTGGGTAAGGATGATGGCTTCTACCTGGTCGGCGTGTTCCACCAGGTATTCAATGTCGGGGATCACCAGATCTACCCCGGGCATCTCGTGGTCTGGAAACATCAGGCCAGCGTCAATGATCAGCAGGCGTTCCCGACACTCCAGCACCATCATGTTTTTGCCGATCTCGCCTACCCCACCGAGTGGAATCACGCGCAGCACCGGCTCATCCGGCGACGGATCTGAAAAAAGTAGTGGATCGGTCAAAGCGGCACTCCTTGCGTTTGTTTACGGGCTACAGCCATGTAGTTTGTTGAGCGGCACGGCTGGCGGTTTCGGCGGCAGCCAGTACCGGATGCTGTGGGTAGAGTTCGGCCAGCAGCGGGGCAAGCGCGGCAAAATCCTGCTGTATGGCGGCCATCCACTGGGGATTGCGCAGCGCGGCAGCGGGGTGGAACATCGGCACGCAGGTGAAGTCATCCATCGGCACGCGCTGCCCGTGGATGCGGGTAATGGTTTGTCCGGTCAGGAAGCGCGCCATGGAATAGCGGCCCAGAGTCACCACCAATGTCGGGCCAATCAGCGCAAGCTGACGATCCAAAAAGGGACGACAGGCGGCGATTTCATCAGGCAGAGGGTCACGGTTGTCGGGGGGACGGCATTTTACTACGTTGGTGATGAACACATCCTGTCGGGTTAGCCCCACGCATTGAAGCAGGCGCGTTAGCAATTTGCCGGATGCGCCGATAAACGGTCGGCCTTGCTGGTCTTCATAGTAGCCAGGGCCTTCGCCGATCAATAACACAGGGGCGTCACTGCGGCCCTCACCGGGCACGGCGCAGGTGCGCGTTTTGGCCAGACGGCAACGCTGGCAGATGTTGATCTCATGGGCTAGTTGATTTAGCTCAGACACGCGCGGCTCCTTGCGGTGAAGTTGGGGCGGTATTGTACCGCAGCTTGACAGTTTGCCCAAAGCCTCAAACTCCATCACATCTCCATAGTCTCTGCGCAGGGTGTCCACAATTGCTTGCTATACTAAGGATAGATCGTGATACACGGTCACACTCACTAAACCGTACCGGTGCAACACCGGTACTACTGCAACTACTCAAGGAGTTTTCTGATGACTACGTTTAAATCTAAATTACTGGCCGGCGCTCTGGCATTTGGTTTGACGGTAAGCTCTTTCGTAATCGCTCTGCCCGCAGCCGCGGCAGGCAATGGCCCTGGCAACGGTAATGGCGGAACCCCCGCGGTGCAGCCTGCGCCCGCTTCGCTCTCAGCCGGAGAGGCAGCTGGTCTTAGCTTTATGCGGGAAGAGGAAAAGCTGGCCCGCGATGTGTACATCACGTTGGGCGCACAATGGAACCTGGCCGAGTTCAGCAATATCGCCGCCAGCGAGCAAAAGCACATGGATGCCATCGCTACCCTGCTCACTCGCTATGGCCTGGCTGATCCGGCAGCCGGCAACGCGACGGGCGAGTTCACCAATGTTGAATTGCAGGAACTGTACGACGCGCTGGTTGAAATGGGCAGCCAATCCGCTGCCGAGGCTTTGAAGGTGGGTGCCCTGATCGAAGAGACCGACATCGAAGATCTGGTAGATCAGATGGCTTTGGTGACACACAGTGATATCAAGCGAGTATACACGCAGCTTGACAGCGGTTCTGAGAACCACCTGCGGGCTTTTGTGAAGACTTTTGAGAACACCACCGGCGAAGTGTATCAACCGCAGGTATTGGATCAGGCCAGCTATGACGCCATTCTCAGTGGCGGCAACGGCGGCCCACGCGGCGGCGGTGGGGGCAATGCAGGCGGGCAGCAGTCGGGACGTGGCACGGGCCAGCGTTCATCTCAAGGGCGCAGTCAGATGCAGGGTCAAGGCAACGGAACTTGTAATCACTAGAAGTTCACAGTTTCTGCCGTAGATAAAAGCACCCCGGTTAAGGCCGGGGTGCTTTTGGTGTGGTTGGATTATAAACGGCAATGGAATTGTGTTATAATTGCGAATACGCGAAACATTGCATGTACGGACGCAAAATTTGCGGGTGGTATGTAGAGACGCAATATGTTGCGTCTCTACACCCGGTTGCGGGTGGATTATGACACGCGCGCAATATATTGCGTCTCTACGCCCGGTCGCGGGTGGATTATGATACGGGCGCAATATATTGCCTCTCTACACCCGGTCGCGGGTGGATTATGATACGCGCGCAATATGTTGCGTCTCTACGCCCGGTCGCGGGTGGATTATGACACGGACGCAATATATTGCCTCTCTACGCCCGGTTGCGGGTGGATTATGACACGCGCGCAATATATTGCCTCTCTACGCCCGGTTGCGGGTGGATTATGATACGGGCGCAATATATTGCGTCTCTACGCCCGGTTGCGGGTGGATTATGACACGCGCGCAATATATTGCGTCTCTACGCCCGGTTGCGGGTGGATTATGATACGGGCGCAATATGTTGCGTCTTTACGGCCTATTGCCGGGGATAAAACCATGAATGACGAAAAGTTCCGCAATAAATATCGCATCCCCAGTACGCGGTTGGCGACCTGGGATTATGGCAGTAATGCCGCTTATTTTGTCACCATTTGCACGCACGATCGCCGGCATGCGTTTGGTCGGGTGCTGGGCGGGCAGGTGGAATTGTCACCGCTGGGCGAGGCGGCCTGGGATTGCTGGCGCGCGATCCCAGACCATTTCCCGTTTGCAATCGCAGATGCCTTTGTAGCTATGCCCAATCATGTGCATGGCATTGTTATCATTGATAAACCGGCGGATGGCGTGATCGCGGGGACGCAAAATATTGCGACGACCGACGCGGGGACGCAAAATATTGCGACGACCGATGTTGTAGAGACGCAAGATCTTGCGTCTCTACGCCGACACCCCCCGCAACCGATGTTGTACGGCAACCGGTTCGGGCCGCAATCACAAAATTTGGCATCCATCATACGCGGGTTCAAAATCGGTGTAACGAAATTCGCTCGCCAACACCAAATCCCTTTTGCCTGGCAAGACCGTTACCATGATCACATCATCCGCGACACAGGAGGATATGATCGCATCCGTACCTATATTGTGGAAAATCCGCTCAAATGGTCGCGAGACCGCTTCCACCTAGCCTGAGCCTGGACACCCTCAATCGCTTTATAACAAGACCATTTGTTGGGGTGATGCCTCTTCATACGGTGCGACATAACGTTGTAGCCCATATCGGCGGATCTGCTCGGCGAACTGCGCTTCCAGCCGTGCCGTGCCCAACGCGGCTGCACTATACCGTTCGCCAAATGCCCGCTCGTACTGTGCTTTCATGCCGGGGAAACGCCGATCCAGCTCCGCGTAATAGTGCTCGCGCTGTCGGTCGCGCAGGGTTATACCAAAACCGGGGATGATGTGCGCTGCACCGCAGCCATAGGCTCGATCTACCAGCTCACGCAGCGCGGCGGGGTCATCCTGCAAAAAGGGCAGCACCGGCATCAGCGCCACACCAGCCACAATACCGGCCTTCGCCAGACGCTCCAGCGCGGCCAGGCGCGCAGAGGACGACGGTGCGCCCGGCTCCACCTGACGCGCCAGCGCATCGTCCGGCGTAGTGATCGTAATCGTTACCACCGCGCGCGTGCGTTGCTGAATCGCCTGCAACACGTCCAGGTCGCGCAAAACCAGATCGCTCTTGGTGATGACGTGTACCGGGAAACCGGCCGCGGCGATGATTTCCAGCGCGCCCGCGGTGAGGCGACGACTGCGCTCCAGCGGCATGTAGGGATCATTCATTGAGCCTGTGCCCACGTAGCCCTTGATCCGCTTGCGCGGCAATTCGCGACGCAGCAATTCCAAGGCGTTTGTCTTCACCAGCACTTCGCCGTCGAAATCATCAATGTGATAGCACAGGCTGCGGCTGTCGCAGTAGATGCAGCGATGCTGACAGCCGCGATAGAGGTTCATGGTGTACTTGATACCAAACCAGCTGTCGGGCCGTGTGGCTGTGGAGAGCAGGGTTTTGGCTTCGATTTCGCGGATAACTGTCATGGGAGGATTGACTACATAGTGTTGCGTTGCAACAGGGCTTGCAGCGCGGTAATTTGTGCCTCGACCGCGGCCCTGGCTGTGCCGCCGATGGCCGCGCGCTGCTCCACCGACCGCTCGAAATCGAAGACCGCAGCCACATCCGCGCCAAACTGCGGGCTGATAGCCGCGTATTCCTCCAGCGGCAGGCTACGCAGCGGCACGCCGAGGGCCTCGCTGCGCTTGACTGCCAGCCCGGCCAACTCATGGCTTTGACGAAAGGGCACGCCGCGGCGCACTAAATAATCGGCCAGGTCTGTGGCCAACATCTCATCCACCAGCGCGGCGCGCATCTGCTGCGGGTTGATGGCAAGTGTAGCCAATACCTGCTGCATCACCGGCAAAGCCACTTGCAGCGTGTCTACGCTGTCGAACAGCGGCTCCTTGTCTTCCTGCAAATCCTTGTTGTACGCCGCGGGCAGGCCCTTCAGCATCACCAGAGCGGTCGTCAGGTTGCCCACGAGTCGCCCTGCCTTGCCGCGCAGCAGCTCCAGCGAATCGGGGTTGCGTTTCTGCGGCATCAGGCTGCTGCCGGTGCTCCAGGCATCGGCCACGCGTACAAAGCTGAACTCCTTGCTGCTCCACCAGGTCAAATCCTCGGCGATCTGGCTGAGGTGCGCTCCCAGCAATGCGGCCCAGCTCAGAAATTCTACCACGTAGTCGCGATCGCGCACGGCATCAATGCTGTTGGGGATGGCTGCGGTAAAGCCCAGATCTGCGGCCAGCGCCACACGATCCACGGCAAAGGGGGTGCCGGCCAGCGCGCCCGCACCCAGCGGGCACTGGTTGAGCCGCGCACGCAGCTCGGCCAGGCGCTGGCGATCGCGTTGCCACGCCCAGGCATGGCTAAGGAGCCAGTGCGCCCAGCGAATCGGCTGCGCGGGCTGCACATGGGTGTAGCCCGGCATCAGCACGTCTATTTCGGCCGCGGCACGATCCAGCGCGGTTTGCAGCAGCGTCGCCAGCAAGGCATCCAGTTCATCAATGCGATTGCGCAGCCACCAGCGTTGATCGGTCGCCACCTGATCGTTGCGGCTGCGACCGGTGTGCAGCTTGCCCGCCACCGGCCCGGCGATCTCGCCCAAACGACGTTCCACCGCAGTGTGGATGTCCTCATCGCCCGCAGCGATGCGGAATTGGCCGCTGCGCCATTCTTCGGCTACCTGATCGAGGCCGGTGTGCAGGGTGTCACGCTCGGCAGCCGTCAGCAGTCCGGCATCAGCCAGCGCGGCTGCGTAGGCCATGCTGCCAAAAATATCCTCCAGCCACAGGCGCTGGTCAAAGGGCAGTGAATCGTTGAATTGGCGCAACAGGGGGCTGGTTGCTTGCTCGAAGCGTCCGCCCCAAAGGGTGGGAGAATTTACCGGCATACTGTCCTCGTGGTGTGGAATTCGCTGTAAAAGACTGCTTATCGTGAATTCGGAAGTGGCTCAGGTTACGCCTCAAGCGTCGCCGCAAGATGCTTTGGGCACTTCCGAATTCTAAAGATACCATTGCCCGCCCATTCGTGCAATCTGTCCGGGGAAGCTTGCGTGCAGCAGCGTTGCGGGTACAATCTTTCCCATGTTCCATGCTCTCCCCCGCGCGGGCGGGTCTTACATCTTGCTGTTCACCTTACCCGCGCTGACGGATTTTCCGATTGGCCACGCGCGGCATTACAACTTTGCCGTCGGGTTGTATGCGTATGTCGGCAGCGCGCTGGGGCCGGGCGGTCTCGCCGCGCGCGTCGGACGGCACGCGCGCGGCACGGCGAAGCCTCATTGGCACATTGATTTCCTGCTGCCGCAGGTTGAACTGCTCGGCGCGCTGATGCAGGTGAGCGCCGCGCGGCTGGAATGTGCCTGGGCCAGCGAATTGGCTGCGCATGTGCAGGCGGTTATCCCCGGCTTCGGTTCATCCGATTGTCGCTGCGCCGGGCATCTCTTTCATCTGGGTGCGGTGGAGCAGGCGCAGCAGTGGATTGACTGGATGGAGGAGAGCTTAGGGGGGCGCTTCGTGCTGCGCGTTGCATAATCACGGCCTGCGCACAACCAACCCGTTTTCTGTCGGGACGCAACATCACCCTTCTGCCGATAAACCGCCGATAAACTGCCGATATTCTGCCGATAACGCGTAACGCCGCGATTTGCGGGATGGATCAACCACCACCAACCAACTGGCAGCAACCCAACCGGTCAGCAGATCGCGGGCAGATCGGGTCGAAAGCGCCAGCGTGCGCGCCACATCCGCACTGGTGACGGTCTCTTGCCGGGCGAATAACGCCAACACGGCCCGCGCCCGCCGATCCAGAGAGAGCGGAAGCTCTGTTCCGCTCTCCACACCATGACTGGTTTGATCAGCTACCTGCGCGGCAACCCTGCTAAAAACCGCAGCCATCGTACGAACGAAATACGTCAACCAGCCGGTAAGGTCAGCCTCGGCGCGGCCTTCGTAGTAATTGGGGTGGGAATGTGTTTGCAGCGCAGTGTAATAGCCTGACAGATCCTCAGCGTACGCTTCTTCCAGGCTGTAGAATCGTCCCAAATCGTAGTGATGTTTATAAAGGATCAGGGTCGTCAATGCACGCGCAACACGGCCATTGCCGTCGTAAAACGGGTGGATGGTAACGAATTGATAGTGAACCAAGCCGGCAAGCACCGGAGCCGGCAGTTGCTCCTGTTCGGCTTTGGCGATCCAGGCTGCCAAATCTGCCATCATCTCTGATACATCAGAAGCCTGCGGTGGCAGGTAGATAATGGCTCCACTCAACGAATCTCGGATGACGTTCTGACCATCGCGATAGGGCGTTGGGCGCGCGCGCGGGCCGGTGAAAATCAGTGCATGAAGCTGACGAATCAGCGTTTCGGTGATCGCGGTTTTCTCATCGGCCCATTGTTCGATCCGATTAAGCGCCCGGTAATAGTTTTGCACTTCGCGTACATCCCGTTCACGACCGGGGAAATGGCGTCCGCTCAAGACAACCTCTTCGGTCTCTGCCAGCGTCAGACGATTGCCCTCAATGCGCGTGGAATAGTGCGTCGCACGCAGGCGAGCTTGTTGACGCATGGCTTCTGCAAGCAGGGGCGTCAACGGCGTCATTTGCACCGTTTGGCGCGCCTGTTCAATCTCCAGCAGTAAACGCACAATTTCCGGTGTAAACAGGTAACGGTAGTTCATTGCCTTTTCTCGGGTATGAATCTCTACGCCCACGCGCTTGCGGCGTCCAGTGCCTGCATCTCCGCATCGGTCAGGCGCAACCCCACCGCGCCCAGGCTTTCGTTAAGCTGCTCGACAGAGTTGGCCCCAATAATCGGCGCACTGATCACCGGCTGGCTGAGTTGCCAGGCCAATGCCATCTGCGCAATGCTTTTGCCGCGCGCCTGGCCGAGTTTCTCCAGCGCCTCGACTACTGAGTAGCCCTTGTCGTTGAGGTAGCGATGCTGAATGCTTCCCGCGCGTGGGGTAGCCGGGCTTTCCTCGCCGCGGCGATACTTGCCGGTGAGGAAGCCGCCAGCCAGCGGGCTATAGGGAATCACGCCGATCCCTTCCTCTTCGCACAGCGGTTTTAGCTCGCGCTCGAACTCGGCGCGATGTACCAGGCTGTAGTGCGGTTGCAGCGTGTCGTAGCGCGCCAGATGCAGTTTGTCGCTGGCCCACAAGGCTTTGGTTAGCCGCCAAGCCGGGTAGTTGGAGCAGCCCACGTAGCGCGCCTTGCCCTGCCGCACCAGATCATCCAGGGCGCTCATGGTTTCTTCGATGGGGGTGGCCGTATCGAACCAGTGGGTTTGGTAGAGGTCAATGACATCGGTTTGCAGCCGACGCAGGCTGTCTTCGGCTGCGGCCATGATGTGGCCGCGGCTGAGGCCTTCACCGTTCGGCCCGGGCCACATCACTCCGCGTACTTTGGTCGCCAGCACAATCTGGCGACGGTTGCCGCGCGCCTGCATCCAGCGGCCGATAATCTCTTCAGAGATACCGCCGGGGTTGCCCGGTGCCCAGCGCGAATAGATGTCGGCGGTGTCAATGAAGTTGCCGCCCGCCTCGACAAAGGCATCCATTATCGCGAACGCAGTCGCCTCGTCAGCAGTCCAGCCCCATTGCATGGTGCCGAGACAGAGTTCGCTCACTTTCAGGCCTGTGCGGCCTAGATTACGATAGTCCATGGGTTACTCCTGAGGGGAAGATGACAGGGTGACGGGGGTGACAGACAGCATCACCTTGTCTACTTGTTTACCTGTGTACCAATCTACCAGCCTACCAATCTGCCAACCCTTGCCTGCCCTCCTCCTACGTCCGATAATGCGCATTGAGCGACACGTAGTCATGGGTCAGGTCGCTGGTCCACAGCGTCGCTTCGGCTGTGCCAGCGCCCAAATCGAGGTGAATTTCCAGTTCCTGGCAGGCAAAAATCGCCGCGGCCACGCTTTCGTCGTAGGCACACGGCACGCCCTGCGCCACGGTTTGATAGGGTGCGCCGCCATCACCGGCGAACCAAAGCGCGCACTGCTGTGGATCGAGCGCCACACCGCTGCGGCCCGCCGCGGCCAGCACGCGCCCCCAGTTGGGGTCGCCGCCGTACACCGCGGTCTTCACCAGCGACGAGGTGGCGATGGTCTGCGCCACCTGCCGCGCGTCGGCGGCTGTCGTCGCGCCGGTAACGCGAACCGTGATGAACTTGGTGGCGCCTTCCGCGTCGCGCACGATCTGCTGCGCCAGGTCGGTGCAAACTGCGGCAAGGGCCGCGGCGAAGGCGTCCGTGTCCACCGGCCCGGCCGCGCCGTTCGCCAGCAGCAGCACGGTGTCGTTGGTGCTGGTGTCGCCATCCACCGTGATAGCGTTGAAGCTGCGCTCCACCGCGCCGCGCAACAGCGCGTGCAGGGTGGCGGCGTCCAGCGCAGCGTCGGTGACAAGCACGCCAAGCATGGTCGCCATGTTGGGATGGATCATGGCCGCGCCCTTGGCAATGCCGAGCAGCGTGGCCGGCCCCACCCGCTGCGCAGCCAGCTTGGGCCGCGTGTCAGTGGTCATAATGGCGTGCGCGGCCAGATTCAGGCCGTCCGCGGTGTCGTTTGCGCGCAGGTGCGTCGCGGCCGCGGCAATGCCCGCCTCGATCTTGTCCATCGGCAGCGGCAGGCCGATCACGCCGGTGGACATCACCAGCGCGGAGTGAGCGGGCAGCCCCAGCGCAGCCTCCAGCCACGCGGCGCTGCGCGCGGTGTCGGCCAGTCCTTGCTCGCCGGTGCAGGCATTGGCGTTGCCAGCGTTGATGACGACTGCCCGCAGCGCGGTGGCGTTGGCCTGCAACAGGGCGCGGTCATAGACCACCGGCGCGGCAGGAAAGCGATTTTGTGTGAATACGCCCGCGGCCTGGCAGGGTGCATCACTGAACACCAGCGCCAGATCGAGCGGCTGTGCTGCGTCCTGACCCGCGCCGTAGGCCGCGGTGTGCGGCTTGATGCCGCAGGGCACACCGGTGAAATGAAAACCGGCGGGGAGGGGAAATGGGGTCATGGGAACCTCGAAAGTAACTCGTAACGGCGTACTACAGAATAAAAATGTATCTGCCTATGGCTCATCTTTGGCCGAGCTGTAATGCACTTTATGGCTTTTGCTGGCTTGACCGTTACATTGGTTTAAAACTACGCGGCAGGTCGCAGGATGACCACGCAGCCCAGGCCGTGCCCGTTCAGAAATGTTGGGATTAGGGCAATTTCTTCGCAGGTGCAGCCCAGCAGCAGCTTGATTTCTGCATCCCGTTTCGATATGTCCGCGGTGCAGACGATGCCGATCAGCGCCCGCTCTGGCAGGCTGCCCAACCACACGTCAATGCCGTCGCCGTCACCCGCCGAAGTGCCCGCCAGATAGCCGTAATCCAACGGGTAAACCACAGTCGCCCAGCGCGGGTGAGTTGAGCCTGCCGGGCGATCTATGATGATTTTGCTGGCCGCTACGAGTTGATCGAGGTTGCCCCAAAACAATTCATTCATTGATTTGCCCCGCTAGCAACTCAGCCAGATGCACGGCGCGGCAGGTGCTGTCGCGCCGCTTTAATCCCTCGGCCATATGCAGCACGCAGCCCGGTTCGCTGCAAACCACTAGATCGGCGTTGCTGGTTTCAATGGCGTGTGCTTTACGGTCAGCCATAGCCGCAGCGATCTGCGGTTGGCGCACGGGGAGCAAACCGCCAAAGCCGCAGCAGGCTTCGCTGTCGGCCAGCGGAACTCTCTGCGCGCCGGCAACCTGCTCTAGCAGCGCCTGTGCCTCGGCATCGCTGTCCAGAGTACGCAGATGCTGGCACGCTGGCTGATAAACCAACTTGCCGTGAAAAGTAGCAACAGGGGCGGCAGAATCGGCGTGGCGATGCAGAAACTCGCTCAGCTCCAGTGTGCGCGCGGCTACGGCTTCGGCGCGGCGCTGCCAATCGGCATCACCGGCCAGCAGCCGCGGCATCTCTTGCCGCACATGGGCTACGCACATCGGCGAAGGCGCCACGATCAGCGCGAACGGCTCGAAAATGCCGATCCAGCGTTTAGCCAGATCAAGTGCCTCCTGCCGCCAGCCGGCTTGCCAGGCATGTGCGCCGCAGCAGGTTTGCGCCGCGGGAAACTCTACGCGCGCGCCATGCTGTTCCAGCAGCGCCACCGTCGCCTCGCCCGTCTCCGGGCGATACAAATCGGCTACGCAGGTAATGAAAAGGGCAATGGTTGGTAAGGACATGGGGAAGGAGGGAAGTAGACAAGTAGACAAGGAGGGAAGTATACAAGTAGACAAGGAGGGAAGTATACAAGTAGACAAGTAGACAAGGAGACAAGGAGGGAAGTAGACAAGTAGGGAAGTAGGGAAGTAGACAAGTAGACAAGTAGACAAGTAGGGAAGTAGGGAAGTAGACAAGTAGACAAGGAGGGAAGTAGACAAGTAGACAAGTAGGGAAGTAGACAAGTAGACAAGTAGGGAAGTAGACAAGTAGACAAGGAGTTAGCCCTTGTCTACCTGTCTACCTGTGTACCTGTATACCTGTCTACCTGTATACCTGTGTACTTGTATACCTGTATACCTGTGTACCTGTATACCTGTGTACCTATGTACCTGTTTCCCTGCACAGCGCCACGATTTCCCGCTGCAAAGGCAGGGTGGTGATTTCGATGCCGTGCGCGGTGACTAGCACGTCAATTTCCAGGCGCACGCCAAAATCGCCCGGCAGATAGATGCCCGGTTCGATGGTGAAGGCGGTGTCGGGCAGCAACACACGCGTGTCGTGCGTTTCCAGGTTATCCAGATGCGCACCGTTGCCGTGGCCTTCGTGGCCCAGCGAATGGCCGGTGCGGTGGATAAAGTAGGGGCCATAGCCGGCGCGCTCAATCACGCTGCGGCATACATCATCCACGTCACAGCCGCGCACAGCGTGGCCTGCGGCCATCTCAGTTTCGATATAGGCCACGGCTGCATCGCGTGCATCGGCCACAATGTCGGCGATGTGCTGATAGCGCCTGGGTACGCGGTCAGCGCACAGCGCCACCCAGGTAATGTCGCCCATGATTGCATTCGGTTGGCTGTCTTCGCGCGCCCACAGGTCCAGCAGCAGGAAGTCGCCCGGCGTGATGGCCGCGTGATGCCGGGCGGTGGGCAAGTAATGCGGATCGGCTGCGTGCGCGTTGACTGCCACCAGCGCGCCGTGATCTGCCTCCAACCCGGCTTCGGCCAGGCGCGCGTCAATCCATTGCTGCACGCTGTATTCGGTGATGCGTTGGCCCGCGGCCAGTGCCTCGGCAACGTGCGCAAAAGCCGCATCTTTGATTTGCAGCAGCGCAGCCGCGGCGCGGCGATGTCCGGCGATTTGCTCCGATGTCAGTCGCGCTTCCACCGCCTGCACCAGATTGGCAGAGGTGACCACCTCCACGCCCAGCCCGCGCACCAGTTCCAGCGTGCCTGCGTCTACACGGCTGACGTAGGGAATCGCCCCGCGCGGGGAATACTCCATGGCGATACGGTGCGCGTCGCCCAGCAACGCCGCAAGCTGTGCTGCAAGCTCGCCCCAGCGCACATAGCTGCGCGGTGGTGTAGGCAGATCGTGGAAGGGGGCCAGCTCGATGGCATGCACCAGCCATTGCGGTTCGCCCTGTGCGGGGATCCAGTAGGCCCAGCGGCGACTAAAAATCGCGTGCGGTGGCAGCGGGGCAATGGCCGCGGCGATGGGGTTCATGCCGCGAAAATCGAACAGCAACCAGCCGTCCAATTGCTCCGCGCGCAGCAAGGTTTGAATTTCAGATAGAGTAGCCATAGCGGTTTTTGCAGATCAACCAGTAGCGTGCGCCGATCAGAGTGGTGCGGGGGGACGCAGGTCGGCACAGAATGTCAGCGCGGCCAGTGCTAGCCGCTCTTTGCTTGCCAGATCACCCATTACCGTATCCGTCACCAGCGGGGTGATGCCCAACGCAGCTATCGCCTCGGCGTGGGCTGCATCCAGCGTATCCAGCACGAAGCCATCAAGACGGATGCGTGTTTGAATGTGCCGGGCCACGGCCACCGGGGAAACCTCTACGCCCAGCTCGGCCATAATTTTGGCCGCCGGACCTTTCAGCGCCTGCCCGCCGACGATGGGTGACACGGCCAGCACCGGCCCGCGAAATGCCCGCAGCCTTTCAGCCAGGCCGGGCAGCAGCAAAATCGGGTCCAGACTCAGGTAGGGGTTGCTGGGGCAGAGGATCACCGCCGCGGCGCGATCCAGGGCGGCCAGCACCTGCGGCGTGGGCCGAGCAGCCTCGATGCCGGAGAATTCCAGGCTCAGCAGCCGCGGCTCGCAGCGTCGCTGCACAAAATAACGCTGAAAAGGCAGTACGCCCTCGTCGCTGTGTACCAGCGTGCGCACTGGCTGATCAGACATGGGCAGCAATGCCGCGCCGATGCCCAGTGCGGCGCGTAATTCTGCCATGACCGCGGTCAAGGTTGCCCCTGCGGCCAATTTTTCCGTGCGCAACAGGTGGGTAGCCAGGTCGCGGTCGCCCAGGCTGAACCAACCGGCCGCGCCGTAGCGCTGCATCATCACCAGCGCCTGATGCGTTTCGTCGGCCAGGCCCCAGCCGGTGGCTGGATTGTGGATGTCGGCCAAATTATACAGCACTGTGTCCAGGTCAGGGCTGATGCTGAGGCCCCAGTGCTGGAAATCGTCACCAGTGTTCACCACCACGCTGAGTCGCTCGCTCAGCAGGTGGTACAGGCCGGTAGCCAGTTTGGCACCACCTACGCCACCGGCCAGGGCGACGATGGAAACAGGCAGGGTCATATCAGCGTTTTCCTTCCGCCAGCACACCCACGCGCGGCACACGTTCAAATACCGTGGCATCGTGCGGGGCTTTGCGCAGTGAACGGGTGAGGTCCAGCCCGGCATAATGCAGGTCGCGGTGCATGCCGCCGCGCCAGGTGGGGGCATCGGTTACGTCGTACACCACGCCATCGTAGGCAATGTAGGCACGTGCCCCACGTTGTCCATCATATTGGCGCAATTCCATTTCGGTAAACACGCGCGCCGGCGTTACTGCCGTGGCCGTCATGCGTTCTGCTCCGCCAGCCAGGCGCGAATTTGTGCCACATGCTCCAGATCGTGTTCAGCCATATCGTTGAAAAAAGTCGCCATGCTCACTACCTCATCACCTGGCAAGGTGGCCGCTGCAAACAATTGCTCAGGGGCTGCCCAGGCAAGGTTCCATAGCACCTCTTCGCGCAACAAGGCCAGTTCACGAACGGTTTCAATCCATGTCCAGGCGCGCTTGCGCAGGTATTGCTGATGGTTCCATTGATCGTCATCGGCATCACAGGCAGGCCATTCGATCTTTTCCAACTCATGGTTGCGCACCATCTGCACCCAGTTCAGCAGGCGGTGTTCCCAGCTTGCCAGATGCCCCACCACATCGCGAATGGACCAATGCCCCACTACGTTGGGCTGTTCGCGTTGCTCTGGTGGCAGGTCGCGCACCAGCAGCAGCAGTGCATCGCGGGCGCTGATTAAGAAGGCGTTCAGGGCTTGCTTGTCTTTTTCGCCGGGTTGGTTGATAGCTATGTTCATGGCCGCGCATTATACCACGCCTGTGGATAACTCAGGCAAGCGTGGTGGCACGGTGTTACTATATCTAGTGGCTGCCGCGGTGTGTTACCCTAACCGGCTTTGATCTGCCGGGTCGCAAGCGCGAAAAAGCGCCGGTTTTCCACATCCGGCGCTTGTTTTCCACCGTTTTAGCGGGGTTTTCCACAGGAAACAGCCGTTGGTATAGCGTTTGTACGCTGAATGACTGGCTAACGCACGCGCACCGGCACTGACTGCGGCGCGCTGATCTGGGCACGCAGCGTCTCCACTGCACTGTGGGTCAGCTCATCGTCGTTGAGCAGCTTTTCCACCTTTTCCACGCTGTGCATCACTGTGGCGTGATCGCGCCCGCCGAACATATCGCCAATGTTGGCAAAGGAGATGTCCAGCTCGTTGCGCACCAGATACATGGCTACCTGCCGTGCCTGCACAATATCACGCTTGCGGCTGGGGCTGGCCAACTCCTCGGTGCTGATCTCGAAGTAGCGGGCTACCAGTGCTACCACTTCCTGCGGGCTGACCTGTGCCTTCAGCGGGGCCATATCGGCCAGGATGACAGCTATGCGGTCGGCGGTCAGCCTCATGCCAGTCAGGTTGGCGTGCGCCATCACCTTGGTCAGCGCGCCTTCCAGCTCGCGGATGTTGGTGGGAACCCGAGCGGCGATCTGCTCCAACAGCGCGTAGGACAGATCAAGTCCCTGAATGGCGCATTTGGCTTCCAGGATCGCCAGGCGCATTTCCAGATCGGGCGGCTGAATATCGGTGATCAGCCCCCATGCAAAGCGTGAACGCAGGCGGCTTTCCAGCGTGGCAATGGCTTTGGGTGGGCGGTCGCTGGCCAGCACAATCTGTTTACCGGCCTCGTGCAGCGCGTTGAAGGTGTGGAACAGCTCTTCCTGTGTACTGGGTTTGCCCGCAAGAAACTGCACATCATCCACCAGCAGCAGGTCGCTGGTGCGATACTTGGCGCGAAACTGCTCTTGCGTGTTGGTGCGGATGGCGGTCACCAGCTCGTTGGTGAACATCTCACACGACACGTATACCGGCCGATAGCCGTTTTGGCGGCTGCGGTGAGCGATGGCGTGCATCAGGTGCGTTTTCCCCAGCCCCACGCCGCTGTAGATAAACAGCGGATTGTAGCGCCCGCCCGGGCGATCTCCCACGGCTACCGATGCCGCATGGGCCAACCGGTTGTTAGAACCCACAATGAACGTGTCAAAGGTATAGCCGGCCACCAGCGTGGCTTCCGGGATGATTGGTCTGGCTGCGGGCCGGACAGCGGTGGTGTCGTCGTCGGCCATAGTCAGTGTGTCCAGCAGCGGTGCAGGACGGGGCTGCTCGGCTTCGCGGCGTGCCGGGGGCTGCACCGTGTAGGTGATCTCCACCTCGCGGCCCATGATATGGCGTAGCGTTTTCTTGACACTGCGCTTCAGGCGCAAATCCAGCCAATCCTTGACAAAGGCATTGGGCACGCTCACCAGAAAAGCGCCGTCTTCATAGGCCATAAAGCGCGCCGGGTGTAAATACATGTCGTAGATATCCGGTGTTACTTGCAGTTGCAGTTCGCCCAAAGCCGCTTGCCATGCTTTGCGCGGGGTAACGCCGGGGGTATCATCAAAGGTGAATGCCTGTGCCGAAGCCATGGGATACCTCGAAAAAGTCAATCAACCGCGTTGAAGAAAGCTGTGATGCATTAGCATCCAGCGTTAGATAAACCGATCGGTTTTGTCCTACCCAAAACTGGGTTGAGGTGGTTTTCGCCTTTCCAAAGGCGATTAGAAACAACTGTCGAGGCTGGGTGGGCAAGCCATACCTCGTCCAACGAACAAGGGGCATTGTATGCGGCAAGGGGGCTGACGTCAATAACCTGTTGTTAACAGAACAGACACATTTGTTAAACCTTATGGTCAATTAGCTGGCTTAGAACAGCCGTCTTACGCGGTATCTAGTGTTTACGTTTTCACAGAGCCACTACGCAATTCGTTCAACTAGGCATAATAGCGCGGTTATGGTTGACTTCGGGCCTCCTCGCGTTTCGCAAATTTTTAAGGTAGGCTTTCAGAAGCCGCGTCTGATACGTAACAACAAGCCACTATATACAGGGGTAGAAAAGGCAACCTGTACAACCCATTGTAGCATGGTCACGATTGAGTGCTGCCAGCGTTTTCCCACATATCCCAACCAGGCGCATCACCCAAACGAGTTGTCATCCTTTGTCTTGTCACCGGCCAGCATGGTTTTCAAACGGTCAAGCAACGACGGCTTGCGGGTGGTATCCGCGGTCTCGCGCGGCTTGAAACGTTGACCGCAGCGCGTGCAGCGCTCGGCATCAGAGGATAATTTTTCACCACAGTTGTAGCATTCCATAGTATTATCTCCTATCAAGGGCAGTGTTGTTTTGGCGCACTGCGGCAATTTGGCCGCCGGTTACCCGCAACAGTTCGGCCGGTGTGATCTCCAGCATGGTTTGATGATCGCCCCCGCCGCCAAACACCACAGCCTGCTCGAAAACATGCGGGTCAATCAACGTGGGCAGCGGTTCGGCAAAGCCAAAGGGAGGCACACCCCCCACCGCATAGCCGGTACGCGCCAGCACCACATCGGCCGGAGCCAGCCGCAGTCGTTTGCGGTTCAACTGCAAAATAGCCGCCAGTCGCTGAAAATCTATCACCGCCACACCGTTGCTGATCACCAGAATAGCCAGCGGCGGTTCGGTTTTGGTCAGCACCAGCACCGATTTGACAATTTGCTCCACCGTGCAGCCCAGCGCGGCCGCGGCCAGGGGCACAGTGGGTGTTTCCCGGGCAGTTACAACAAGGCGCGCGGCAATGGTATGATCTTCGATGAAGCGCGCCAGACGGGCACGCGGGGCAAGGTCGTTCATGGCATCTCCTTGTGCCGATTGTAGTCAATTGGCGTCAAGCTGCAAGCGTGTGGTACACTGTTTCATCATGTCTTCAACCTTTCTTCGTGATAGTCTGGTATGGTACAAAGCCAAGCCCGCTGTGGTGATGCAAGCCGCCGACAAGCTTGATCTGCTGCTGCCCGATGGCAAAAGCATCAGTGTGCGCCCCAAGGATGTGCTGTTGCTGCACCGCGGCCCTGCTACGTTGCGCAATTTGATCCCGCCGCCGGGCGATATGCTGGCCGCGTGGGAGTTGCTGGCCGGCAGCGTCACCACCCTGACCGAGTTGGTGGAGCTGGCTTTTGGCATCAATTCCCCCGCAGCCGCGCTGGCGGCCTGGCAGTGGGTGGTGGATGATCTTTATTTCTCCGGCGATCCGCAGGCTGTGCAGGCTCATTTGCCTGAGCAGGTAGCTGCCGAACAGGCCACGCGCGCGGCCCGCCACGCCGAAGCCGCAGCTTGGGCCGCTTTTGTGGGCCGCGTGCGGCAGGGCAGCATCCTGCCCGAAGACGCCCGCTACCTGGGCGAGGTGCAAGAGCTGGCGCTGGGTCGGCGTGAACGCAGCCGCGTGCTGGCCGAATTAGGCCGCACCCAAACACCGGAGGGCGCCCACGGTTTGCTGCTGGAGCTGGGGGTGTGGGATGTGCACGTCAACCCCTACCCGCAGCGTCTGGGCGTTGCTGTCGTTTCGCCCACCCTCACCCTGCCCCCGCTACCCGATGAGCCGCGCCGTGATCTGACCCATTTGCCTGCTTTCGCTATTGACGATGTCTTCAGCCATGACCCCGATGATGCGGTGAGCCGCGATGGCGACCGGCTGTGGATTCACATTGCCGATGTGGCCGCGCTGGTGACGGTGGATAGCCCTGCTGACCTGGAGGCGCGCGGCCGCGGGGCTACGCTGTATCTGCCGGAAACCACCGCCACCATGCTGCCCGAACAGGCAACCCAACGTCTGGCACTGGGGTTGCAGGAGGTATCACCGGCGCTGTCTTTTGGCGTGCGCATGGCTCCAGATGGCACGCTGCACGATCTGGAGATCACGCCCAGCCTGGTGCGGGTACAGCGTTTGAGCTATCAGCAGGCCGAAAGCCGTCTGGATGACGAGCCGCTGCGCACGCTGCACGCCTGGATGGAGCGCCACGCTGCACGCCGCCGTCGTCAGGGGGCCATCCAGCTCAACCTGCCAGAGGTGCGTGTCAAGGTGCAGGACGACGAGGTAAGCATCACCCCGCTGGAGATGCTGCAAAGCCGCGAGCTGGTGGCCGAAGCTATGATGATCGCCGGTGAGGCGGTGGCTCAATTTGCCGTGGCCCGCGGCCTGCCTATGCCCTTCACGGTGCAGCAGCCGGGCGATTTCGACGACGACACTACCCCGGATATCTTGGCAGGGATGTTTGCCGCGCGGCGGCGCATGAACCCCAGCCGTCAGAGCCTGGAACCGGAAGCACACGCTGGGTTGGGATTGTCTGCCTATTGCCGTGTTACCAGCCCGCTGCGTCGCTATCTGGATTTAGTCGTACACCAGCAATTGCGGCTGGCGCTGGCTGGTGAGCCGCCTCTCAGCGCCGCCGCGCTGCTGGAACGCATCGGCACGGTTGAGGCGGTACAGGTGGGCATCCGCCGCGCCGAGCAATGGAGCCGCCAGCATTGGACGCTGGTTTATCTGCAACGGCAAAAGAACTGGCAAGGGGAAGGTCTGGTTGTGGAGAAGAATGGACCGCGTGCCACGGTGCTGATTCCCGCGCTGGCCTGGGAGGTGCGCGCCCATCTGCGCCACGATCTGCCGTTGGACACCCCCGTGCGTGTTACCTTCACCGGCGCGCAGTTGCCTTTGCTGGATGCGCAGTTTCGTGTGGGCTAGCTGGCTCTACTTCTTGCGGATCACTGCCAGCGCTTCGCTGTCAGGCTTGTAATAGGTGATTGTTTTCAGCGGGTGACGCGGGTCGCGGCTGATGGTCCATTTTCTGCCGGGTTGCGGCAACTGCAAGCGCAGCCAATCTATCTGTTCGGCCAGATAGGCGGCATCGGGCAGGGCATTAGGCTGGGCAAAACCCCGGCCGGCCAGAAAGCTGCGCAGCATGGCGCGTGTACTCACCACGCGCGCCGGACGCCTGCCCCCTTGACCAGCCCGATCGTGCAGGCCGTTGGTCAACAAATCTTCTACAAAATACCAACCCCCCGGCTTGAGGTATTTAAAGAAATAGCCAAGTGAAATTTGCTGGTGATCAGGCCAGTGACTGCCGTCGTCTATGATTACATCAAATTGCGGATGACCGGCGGCCTGCATGAAGGCATCCAGCTCGGCAGGATTGCCCTGGTCTGCCACGTAGGTCATAATACGGTCGTTGTCCAGATAGGCGCAGGCGTTAACGTCAATGCCGAAAATGCGGGCGCGGGAGAAGTAGTCGTACCATGTTTTGGGGGATGCACCGCCGCCGGCATTGCGTCCGTGCACAATGTGCGACTTCCAGCGCGTGCCGGTAACACCCAAGCCAATTTCCAGCAGCGCGATTGGCTCGTGTCGGTAGGGGTGCAGATAAGCCTCGTAGATGTCCGTGTAGTTGTGTACATCCCAACGGCTGCTGGGGCCGCTGGTTCCTTTGTCGGTTCCATAATGGTTGGCGATTTCGGTCAACGATGGCAACATGCGGCAATCTCCTGGTACGTGGTGCTTGCAGCGGTGTCTTATCGGGTTGCCGCTGTGAACAAAATCCTAACATCAGAGAGTGATAAAGTCAAACAGCAGAGCATTCAAAAAGCTTGGAGTGCTTTTCACCCTGTGCTATAATTGCCGGGAGTTGCTTACAGTGTGTAATTCTTGAGGATCCTTGACTGACATGCGCAAACCTGACCCCCCAACTGTTCTGTTTTTTGTTTTCGCCGATCTGCTCGTAACTCTCATCGCCTATTTTATTGCCGAGCAAGGCCGCTATTGGCTGCCCTTCGGCGTTCCCCTGGCCTGGAACCAGGTCGCACAGCCGTGGACGATCTATGCCGTGGTGGGGTTTATCTGGGGTGTCACCCTGTTGACGCTGCGCATCTATGAGTTGCATCCGGTCACGGGGTGGCGCGGCGAGGTGCAGGCCATCGCGTGGGCTGTAGGGCTAGCTTCGCTGCTGTTTGCCGGTGTGCTTTACTTTAGCTATCGCGAGTTGCCACGCCGTCTGTTTCTCTATTTTTTGCTGGCCGACCTGTTGCTGCTGACGCTGTTTCATCTCGGCGCACGCGCGGCTCTGCTGTGGAGCGGTTGGCCCCAGGTCACAGCGCGGCGGGTGCTGTTGGTTGGCTCAGGCGACCTGGCGCAGAGTGTGGCGCTGGCCCTGCGCAAGCAAAGCCGGCAGGGGCTGGTGCTGGTAGGCAGCGTAGATGACGGCATCACTGCTCTGCCGCCGGGCGATCCGACTGGCCCTTGGTTAGGCAACCTGGAGAACGTTCCGCGCGTGGTTACTCAGCAGCAGGTGGATGAAATCGTGTGTGCCTTGTCGCTGCGCACCAATCAAACCATTCAGCGGCTGGTGCTGACGTTGCAGGGTCTGCCGGTGCGTGTGCGTGTAGCGCCTGACTATCTCGACCTGATCATGCGCCACGCGCCCTTCAGTTCGCTGGATGGCCTGCCGCTCGTAGGATTGCGCGAGCCGGCTTTGTCCAGCTATCAGCGCCGCATCAAACGCCTGTTTGATCTGGTGCTTGGCACAGCCATGCTGCTGCTGTTGTGGCCGTTGATGCTGCTGGTGGCCGTAGCCATCAAGCTGGACAGCAAAGGCCCTGCTCTTTTTCGGCAGCAACGCATCGGCGAAAACGGTCGGCCCTTCGAGATCTTCAAATTTCGTTCGATGGTGGTGGACGCTGAACGGATCGCCCAGACTGAGTTCGGCACCAACGGCGAGATCATCCATAAACAGCCCAACGATCCGCGCGTTACGAGCATGGGGCGTCTGCTGCGTCGCACCAGCATGGATGAGTTGCCGCAACTGTTCAACGTACTGCGCGGCGAAATGAGTCTGGTGGGGCCGCGGCCTGAACTGCCGTGGTTGGTGGCTAACTATGAAGACTGGCAGCATGGGCGTTTTGCCGCACCCCCCGGCATGACCGGCTGGTGGCAGATCAACGGGCGCAGCGACCGCCTGATGCACATGCACACCGAAGATGATCTATACTATATTCAAAACTATTCGCCCGCACTTGATTTGCAGATATTGTGGCGCACTATCGGCGTGGTTTGGCATGGACGCGGGGCCTATTAGACGGTTTTGGCCGATAATACCTCTAAAGTAGTATTGATTTCCCCTGTTTTTCGTGGTATTCTTGCTATCAGACTAAGCTACCAAAAGTTTCGCGTTAGCCTTTGGCTCTGGCCGGTCCCTGCGGGATGGTTCCCAATCTCCTGATCGAGCCACCCCGGTCGCTCTGGCCGGTCCCTCCGGGATGGTTCCCAATCTCCTGACCGAGCCACTCCGGTAAGAGCCAGCCCGCGCGAAACCAATCATTTTGAAGGAGATGGACGAGTTATGAAGAAGTTGATGCAGGTTCTTGTGTTGGTTCTGGTACTGGCGCTGACGGTTAGCCCCGTTTTAGCCGCTGATCCCGTGCCTGGTTCTGGCAACACCGATGTGATTGTCATGAACATGGGCTCCACCGCTACCGATGCCCAGGCGTTGTACTACAGCCTGAGTGGTAGCAACGAGTACAGCGCCAACTCAGTATTGGCCGCCAAAGGCTCCTACCGTTTTGCCGCCAGTGCGGCCAACCAGTTGGGCGACAACTGGCGTGGTTCCATGGTCGTGCAGTCTGCTGGTGAAGTAGCTGCTGTAGCTGAAATTCTGTGGACCGGCGGCAGTTCCACCGACGGCACCACCGGCGACGCCTACACTGGCTTCCCGGCAGGCGCTGTCAGCATGTATCTGCCCTTTGCGGTCTATTCGGCGAACTCGCAGTTCACGCTGTTCACGGTGCAGAACACCGAGTCAGCTCAGGCCAATATCCGTCTGACCTTCCGCAACCGTAACGGCACTCAGGACGCCCAGGTGAACGCCACCATTCCGGGCTACGGCTCCCAGAACTTCGACATGCGCC
This sequence comes from uncultured Caldilineales bacterium, assembly GCA_937907455.1. GTDB lineage: Bacteria > Chloroflexota > Anaerolineae > JAAEKA01 > JAAEKA01 > JAAEKA01. Next base: position 35,214 of record CALESQ010000106.1, on the reverse strand, counting down.
AGTTCACGGCGCTGCAAAGCTCTTCCTTCTGGAACACGGCTTGCGCGGCAGGTCAGTGCTTCTGGAGCGGCGCGGTGCAGATTGAATCGACCAACGGCAAGCTGATCACCGCCGCTGCTACCAACCATTGGGTGCAGTATGCTGCCGCCTACAACGGCGTAGCAACCGGCGCCACCACCGTGTATGTCCCCTCGGTCGAGCGTCGCTGCACCGACTGCACCTGGAACCCCCCCACAGCCGGCAGTGATGCCACTTGGCAGGGCATTTCCGTTGTTACCGTGCAATGTCTGTCAACCAGCACTCCTTGCCAGGTCAACATGCAGTTCACCGGCCAGACCAGCACCATGGCTAACCTGGCCCTGCCGACCAAGACGGTGCAGCCGGGTGCAGCCATTGCCGCCAGCACCCGCGCCGGCAACGACTACGATCAGTCCCTGTTCAGCACCCTGCGCCAAACCAGCGATCCCGCTAACCAAGCCGCCTGGGCAGGTTCTGTCATCGTCAGCACCGCCAACAGCACTCCCATCGCCGTGGTTTCCTACACCATGCGCCCCACCGACCGCATTGCTGTCGGCACCTCCGGAGCCAGCGCTTCCAGCGCGGGTACCCAAACCTATGTCCCTGTGGTTTACAAGCGTGGCACTTGTGACGGTGGCTTCAACTGGCAGCGCTTCTCGATCGTTCGTATCCAGAACCCCACCGCCAGCAACGCCAGCGATGTGGATATCCGCTACTACAATGCCAACGGCACGTTGGCCGCAGAAGAGCTGAACTTCAGCATCGCCGCCGGCAAGGGCCTCACCCGTCACACCCGTGTAGACTGCGCCGCTCTTTCTGGCCTTGGCAACAACTGGGAAGGCAGCATGGTGATTTCCTCCAACCAGCCGTTGGTGGCCATCTCTGAATGGTATCAGAACGCCTTCAATAATGCATCCTATGGCCCCAGCACTGCTGCCGGCTACAATGCCTACAGCGTCACGCCCTAAGATCTCGCCGTAGATTTCCCTTTCCAACGGGCTTCCAGTACCTCTGGAAGCCCGTTGTTCTTCGGGGCCTGTCGAACGGAGTATTTCTATGCTTAACTTTTCCTGTACCTATTGCCGTGCACCTATCAATCTGAGCGAAGGTGATCTGGCTCAAATCATGCAAACCCTGGGCGGCAAGCGTCCCAAATCGGTTCCGGTGCCTTGCCCGGCCTGCCGTAAAAGCAACAAAATGCCGTTGGAGCGCATCCGCCGCGCCTGGCAGATGGCAGGCAGCCCGTCGGCCCCTGTGGCGCCCACCACTGCCCCGGATGATGCCCCCGCAGCCTGAGCCTGCGCCTTTTCTACCCCAGAAGCACTCCGTCACCCTCTGCGTGATGGCGTGCTTTTTTTTATGCAGGGATTGGAAAACCTCGGCTAACGGCATGAAGGCCCCTGAGGGTCTGGCGGAGTTTCTCCCGGCGGCTGAGGCCGCTTCGGCGCTGTCAGGCGGTGAATTCCATTCGCTCGCCTCAACTTATGCAAAACCTTCAGGTGCGTTTGACGCCCCGTCATAACTGTGTTACGATTGCCCCACTGCTTTTTCTATCCCCGGAGGTTCCATGATGCATCGGCGTTCTCACGTTCATAGTCTCATTGTAGCTTTGCTCTTTGCTTCATTGCTGTTCGGCGGTGGTATCCTCCTGCCCGCGCAAACCCCGCTGGCTGCGGCCACCGCACAGGCCGCGCCTATTGACCCAGCTTTGCAGGCAGCCTTTGCCCATGCCCCACAGGGCCAGCAGCGCTTCATTGTACTCTTCCGCGAACAGGCTGATCTGTCGGCTGCGGACAAGATTGATGACTGGGATGCCAAGGGCCAGTACGTTTACACCGCGCTGACCGCCACGGCGAACCGCGCTCAAAGCGCGCTCATCCAGGCGCTGCGCAGCCAGCGTTTGGCCGGTGAGGTTAGTTATTTTCAGCCTTACTGGATCGTCAATGCCATTGTTGTTCAGGGCGATCTGCGCGCAGCACAGGCCATTGCCGCCTATCCGCAGGTAGAGCGTATCGTGCCGGAAGGCAAGCCCGAACCCCCCCAGCCGGTAGAAGAAAACGCCACCGTGGCCCCCGAAGCCATAGCCTGGGGCGTAGCCAAGATCCGTGCCGATCAGGTGTGGAGCGTCTATGGCGTGCGCGGTGAAGGCGTGGTAGCTGCCAACATTGACACCGGCGTGCGTTATAGCCACGAAGCATTGGTGCGCCAGTTCCGCGGCAATGCCACTGGCACAGTCGGTGGTCCCTTCAATGGAGACTATAGCTGGTGGGATGCCCGCACGCTGCCCAGCGTGGGCGGCACCCCTTCAGCCTTGCCAGAGGCTGTCGAAGGCACGCATGGCACGCATGTCATGGGCAGCGAGGTCGGTGAAGATGCCGCACTTAACAACCAGGTAGGCGTAGCCCCCGGCGCAGACTGGATCGCCGCCTATGGCTGCTGTCCCAACGACGAAGCCCTGCTGGGCGCCATGCAATGGATGCTGGCCCCCACCAAGCTGGATGGCACCAGTCCCGACCCGGCCATGCGCCCGCACGTCGTGCAGAATTCCTGGGGCGGCCCCGGTGGCTACGTTTATTACAATACGGCCATCGGCAACCTGCGTGCAGCCGGAGTGTTCAGCTCTTTTTCGGCTGGTAACAACGGCTCCAGTTGCGGCACGCTTGGCTCACCGGGCGACAACCTGAATTCGTTTAACGTTGGTTCTACCACCTCAAGCGATGCCATTTCATCGTTTTCCAGCCGCGGGCCAAATCCCTTCACCGGCAGCATCGGCCCTGATATCAGTGCCCCCGGCAGCAGCATCTATTCATCGGTATCTACCGGTGACAACAGTTACGGCTTTTCCAGCGGCACCAGCATGGCCGGGCCACACAACGCCGGCGCGGTGGCGCTGCTTTGGTCGCTGGAGCCAGCTCTGATTGGCAAAGTCGCCCAGACCGAGGCCCTGCTGCGCGGCACGGCTACACCGCTCACCAGCAGCCAAACGTGCGGTGGCGTGGCCGGTTCGCAGATTCCCAACAATACCTTTGGCTGGGGACGGCTGGACGTAAAAGCCGCCGCAGACATGATCTATCAGGCTGGCGTGTTGCGCGGTGTGGTTACCGCGGGCGGCAGTCCAGTGGCTGACGCGCTGGTGAGCATTACCCGCAGCGGCAAAACCCTGCGTCAGATCACCAACGCCGCAGGCGAGTACAGCTTTGTCATCGGCGCTGGCAGCTACGACATGCAGGTGAGCGCCTACGGCTATAATCCGGCCAGCGCCAGCGCCGTGGTCGTAGTTATGGACACCGATACAGTACAAAACTTCGAGCTGCTGGCCCAGGCTGTCTATACGGTGTCGGGTGTGGTTACCAGTGGCGGCGTGACGCCGATTTGGGGCGCTCGGGTGTTCCTGAAAGGACAGCCCGCGCTGTCGGTCATCAGCAATTCTACCGGCCAATACAGCCTCAACCTGCCCGCGGGCAGCTACACCCTGCGGGCCGAGATGAGCGGTTTCACGCCGCTGGAGGTGGCCATTACCGTCAATGCTAACCTGGTGCAAAACCTCGCCTTGACAGCCACCACCGATTACTACGCCCTCATTAGCGGCCAGAGTCTTACTTGCCCTGTACAGTACAATTGGATCGAGCTGCAGGGCGCGGCGGGCGTCAGCACCTTGTCGCTGGATGACGACGCTTCCAGCCTGGTGACGATGGGTCTGAGTTGGCCGATGTACGGCACCAGCTACAGCTCAGCCTACATCACTTCCAACGGCTTTGTGCAGTTCGGCCAGAACCAGCCGCGACCGCATGGCATCATCCCCTTTGAAGGTGCGCCCAACAACGCGGTGTACGCTTTTACCACCGACCTCAATCCGAGTTTCGGCACGCAAGGCCTGATCTATCACAAGGCCAGCGGTTCGCAGTGGGTAGTGCAGTATGATGCCGTGCAGCACTGGCCTGCTGGCTGGCCGGAAACCTTCGAGTTGGTATTTGATAACAGCGACAATTCGGTGACGCTGCAATACCAGACCGTAGACCTGCCCGATGATACCATGGTAGGTATCGAGAACAGCAACGGCAGCGCTGGCGTGTTGGTATCCAAAGCCAACATGCCGCCGCTGAGCGACGGCATGGCTATCAAGTTTATGCCTTTCAGCGGTTTGAACGGCGCCCACAACAAAGCTGACGTGAATTGCGATGGCGTGGTAGATGTACAAGACATTACCTTGCTGGCTAACAACTGGCAGGCGATCAGTGGCGACGGCATCTATCTGCTGGGCTATGATATGGATATGGACAGCGATAACGACATTGCAGACATTCAGTATGTAGCCGGTTGGTGGGGCTGGGCCGCTCAATAAACGCGCTACAGGGATCGGCAGGCAAACGCTTGCCGATCCCCGGTTGCAACCAGGAGTACCCCCTGCATGAACACCTCCTTCCTCAGCTCCCTGGCCGGTGCGCTGTTAAACGCCACCATCGGCAGCAACGGCAAATCTACGCTGCCCGACTGGCTGGTGACACAGTTGGCCGTGGCCGCAGGGTCTGACAGCGAGCAGCAGGCGATGGACAACGGTTGGATAGATGATACCTTGATCCGCAAGGCCATCGGTCTCTATCGCGCGGCTACCGCGCGCAGCAGCGAGCCAGCCGCGGCCACCTGGCAGTTTTCTGCCAACGGTTTACAGGCTGTGCAGGTGTTGCCCCCCGCCGAAGACAGCAGCCATGAGAGTGCCTTTCTAAATCTGAGCCGCCGCGTCGAGTCGGTGACGCTCAACCACCCGCGGCTGGCCCCTGTGCGTCAGGCCGCCGTACAGCAGGGGTATCCTTATCTGGCGGCGCGCATCGGTGAGGGGTTTCAGTCGCTTACACGGCGCTTTAAACTGCCGTTGGAGGACCCGCGCCAGGCTATGCGCGTTGTCGAACAGGTCTCGTCGGCGCTGGAGTATGCCCACTACCGCGGCATGTTCCACGGTTCCTTCGACCTGCACGATATTCTCGTCAACGAACAGGGGCAGGTCAGATTGCTGGGCGTAGGTCTGGCGCAACTGCGCAGCCGCCTCAACGAACACGCCGCGCAGATCATCACCCCCCTGTTGCCGCCTGAGGTGGAAACAGGCCAGGAGTTTCCCAATGCCAGCAGCGATGTCTTTGCTGTGGCGGCATTAATGTACATTTTGCTGAAAGGCCGTGTACCCGCCGCTGGCCAGCAGATCGCGCTGTCGCAGTCTATTGCCACTGTGCCTGCTGCGCTGGATGTCGTACTAACCAAAGCGTTGGCTGAGAACCCCGCTGAGCGCTATCCCAGTCTGGTAGAGATGAATCGCGATCTGCGGGTGGCGCTGCGTGCCCCGCGCGCCGTAACCCGGCCCTCCAAACCCGCGCAGCCGCACGCTGCGCCTGTCGCCAGCGCCGCCTCTGCTGGCTCTGTGCGGCGCACCGCAGCCAAAGCTGCCGCCCCCACCCCTTCGGCACGCCCCGATGGCTTCCCACCACAGTTGCCCATGCCTGAAATTGACTTCAGCGCGCTGGAGCAAACGCTGCTCATGCCCGAAGTAGAGGCATTGGTTCCGGTGGAGATCCCCAAACCGCCGGAAATACCCCGAATTGATTGGATGGAGATGCTTAAGCCGGTGGATTTGAGCCAATTTGCCGGTGAGACGATTGCGCTGCCCTATGCTGCCGTAGAGACGTTGGCCCCCGATCCGCTGGTCGCCGCGGCGATGGCCGTCACCTCCACCGAGCAAAGCATCCAGAATCGTCAACGCGCCATGCGCAAGACCGCCGCACCCGCTGCCCGGCCCGACAAATCAGCTTTGGATGTGCCTGTAGTGAAGAAGCAGCAGCCTGTGAACGAGCCGCCCGCAGGTCGCGCCAGGCCCGCACCGCGTCCGCAGCCTCAATCTCGTCCGCGGCGTCGCTCTTCTGACAACAAGCCATGATTGATCTGGCCGAGTTACTGGCGGCTACCGGTGCAGTCGTGCATGGCTCACCGGCAGACCGCTGTTTTTGTTGCTTTCAATACGACTCACGCTTGCTGGCAGCTTCCACTTACTCTCGCAACGCTCCGGGGCCTTTGTTTGTAGCGGTGAAAAGCGAAAAGGGAGATGGGCACGACTACATCGCCGATGCAGTCGCGCACGGCGCGCGCGGCGTGCTGTGCCAAGTGCCACCGCCCCTGCCCCTATCGGGCGTCACCGTGGTGATAACGCACGACACCCGCGCCGCGCTGCTGGCCTATGCTGAGCGCGCCTTGCAGCGCCCTGAGCTTGCCACCGTGGGCATCACCGGTTCCGCAGGCAAAACCACGGCCAAAGAGCTGATCGCCGCTGTGTTGGCGTGTACGGGCCGCGCCGTATTTTCGAACCGCGGCAGCATCAACGGGCGCTACGGCCTGTCTATTGCTGCTGGCGATCTCGAGCCACAACATGAATTGGCTGTGCTTGAGCTGGCCGCCGACAGTTTCGACGAAATCCGTGATCTGGCTGCGCTGACGCGGCCACGGGTTGGGGTGCTTACCTCGCTGGGCACGGCACATCTGGCTACCTTTGGCACACGCGCAACCATTGCCACGGAAAAGGGCCGCTTGTTGGAGGCGTTGCCTGGTGATGGGCTGGCGGTTCTCAACGCCGACGATCCCGCGGTGATGGCGCTGGCCGAACGCACAGCGGCCGCGGTGCTGGCTGTAGGGCAGCAGGCCGGGGCCGATATGCGCATCCGCGCCCTGCGTGCAGGCAGCGATGGTTTGCGCTTCACCCTGCACGACGCGCACGGCAAGCTGGCTCAGCATTGCGGCAGGGCATTAGCCCCATTGCCTGTGCGCGCCCAGGTGCTGGGGCGTCACCATGCCCCCTTGCTGGCCGCAGCCTTAACGGTGGCGCTGTGGTTTGGGGTGGATGCTGATGCGGCATTAGCAGCGTTGGCCGGGTTCAGGCCGCTTGCCGGTCATCTGCGCCCCTTGCCAGGTGTGCATGGCAGCCTGTTGCTGGATGACACCGTGAACGCCAGCCCCGAAGCCATGCAGGCCGCACTGGAGACGTTGGCGCTTTTCGGCCAGCGCCCGCGTGTAGCCGTGCTGGGCGATATGTGGGATTTGGGCGAGGCGGAAGACGAGGCACACCGCCAGGTGGGACGAGCCGCCGCAGCCCGTGCCGATTGGCTGGTGGTGAAGGGGCAGCGCAGCCAGGAAATCGCCGCAGGCGCTCAGCAGGCAGGCATGCCCGGCGAACGCATCTTCCGTGCCTTTATTGCCAGCGATGTGGTGCGCTTTGTGCAGCACACCGCTCAGACATTGGCGGCAGAGGGCACGCCGCCGGTGATCCTGGTGAAGGGAGACCGCCCGGCGCGCATGGAACAGGTGACAGCCAGCTTGCTGGCCGAGCCACAGCAGGCGCGTCGCGTGTTGGTACGTCAATCAGCCGGTTGGTTGCAAGTGCGTCCGCTGACGCAAAACCGCCCCACCTGGGTGGAAATTGATCTGGATGCCGTGGCGGGCAACATGCAGGCCATTCGTGTTATTGTGGGGCCACAGACGGCCATCTGCGCGGTGGTGAAGGCTGATGGCTACGGCCACGGGGCGGTGAGTATCGCTCATACTGCGCTCAACAACGGCGCCACCATGTTGGCGGTGGCCTGTCTGGCTGAGGCGATTACCCTGCGTCGCGCCGCGGTGGATGCGCCGATTCTGGTGCTGGGCTACACACCTGCCTGGCAGGCGCGCGATACCCTGCGCCACGGCGTTACTGCCACTCTATACGATCTCGATGTGGCGCGTGCCTTTAGTCAGGCCGCGGCCGATTTGAACCGCAGCGCCCGCGTGCATATCAAGGTGGATACCGGCATGGCGCGACTGGGGTTGCTGCCTGAAGAGGTGGTGCCTTTTGTCGAGCAGGTGATGCAGCTACCGGGGCTGGAGATCGAGGGGGTGTTTACCCATTTTTCCAGCGCAGACAGCGATCTGCACGGGTTACGTCAACATACGGCAGCGCAGTTGGCGGTGTTTGGCGAGGTATTGGCGGCCCTGCGCGCCCGCGGCCTGGCGCTGCCGCTGATCCATGCGGCAAATTCTGCGGCGCTGCTGGCCTGGCCATTCAGCCACTTCGATATGGTGCGACCCGGCATAGCCCTGTATGGGCTGGCTCCTTCTGCGGCTACACCGTTGCCACAGGGTTTTCGTCCGGCACTAAGCTGGAAAACGCAGGTCGCCCAGGTGAAAACGCTGCCCGCGGGTGTGCCTATCAGCTACGGCAACACGTTTATCACCGAGCGCCCCACCCAACTGGCTGTTGCACCGGTAGGCTATGCCGATGGCTTTCGGCGTGCTCCGGCGCATTGGGGGCATGTGCTGGTGCGCGGCCAGTACGCGCCGATTGTGGGGCGCGTGACTATGGATCAAACTATGTTGGATGTGACCGGTATCGCTGGGGTGCGCCGCGGCGATGAGGTGGTGCTGATTGGCCGACAGGGCAATGCCGAAATCACGGTGGAGCAGGTGGCCGAGCGCCTGGGCACGATTAGCTACGAGGTGGTGGCTGAGATTCTGGCGCGCGTGCCGCGCGTGGTATAGCCAGGCAGCCCACACTGCCTTAGCGGCTGTTTAAGTGGAATCTTTATGCGCGTTACAAAAAAGCGGTGACTGCATTATGGCACAGTCACCGCTTTAGCTACTGCTTATTCAGGGTTATTTGGTTTCGATGGTAATGGTCTTGATCAGCGTGCCCGGTTCCGCGGATACGTTGGGATCGCGCAGTTGGATCTTCTTCACCACATCCTGCCCTTCGATCACCTGGCCGAAGATGGTGTGCTGGCCGTTCAGCCAGTCGGTGGGGGCAAAGGTGATGAAGAATTGGCTGCCGTTGGTGCCGGGGCCGGCATTGGCCATGGCCAGAATGCCTTCCTTGTCGAACACCAGCTCCGGTACAATTTCATCCTTGAAGATGTAGCCGGGGCCGCCGCTGCCGGTGGCACTGGGATCACCGGCCTGCGCCATGAAGTCTTCGATGACGCGGTGGAAGGTGGTGTTGTCGTAGAAGCCCAGGTTGGCCAGCGCCACAAAGTTGTTGACCGTGAGCGGGGTCTGCTCTTCGTACAGGTCCACTACGATGTCGCCTGCATCGGTGGTGATACGGGCGCGATAGTCCTTGCCCTCTTCCAGTTGCATGGCGGGTGCAGCGTTGAACATGTCCACGCGCTCGGCAGGATCGAGTTTAGCCAGCGGGCGGCCAGTCGCTGAAGTCGGTGCATAGGGGGTGGGCACAGGTGTGGGCGGCGGCGGGGTGGGGGCCAGGCGTTTCTGCGCCTCGCTGATGCTGATCGTGCTGATCACATCGCCGGGCACAGTGTTGCTGAGCACATCCATGCCGGAGATCACGCTGCCAAAGGCCGCATAGACACCATCAATATCGGGCACAGCTTCCATGGTGATGTAGAGCTGGCTGCCGTTGCTCAGTTTTTCCGGGTTGATTTGATCGGGAAAACGCAGGTAGCCCATAGTGCCTGCCGGGTTCGGCACAAGAATTTCGGCAGGGAAGTCGTAGCCGGGCGTGCCCTGGCCGTCGCCGGTGGGGTCGCCGGTGAGTACCGCATTGGGCGGGCCAACGGGGTACAACGGCATGTTGTCGTAGAAGCCCAGTTCGGCCAGGACCACGAAATTGTTGACGGCAACGGGTGCTTCTTTGCTGTACATCTCCACGGCGATATCGCCTTTGGCAGTCTTGATGGTGGCTACGTACACCTTGTCGGGATCAATCACCATATCGGGTGCGCCGCCATAAACGCCGTTGCGCTGTATCACATCCAGTTCAGCCAGCGGGTGGCTGCCATCGGTGACGGGAACAGGCTTTGGCCCCATCGAGATCGGCTCGGTTGCCGTGGGCATGGTGGTGGTGACCGATACGGTGGGCGGCTCGGCAGTGGCAACGACCGGCACGGCAGTGGCCGCTGCTTCGGTCGGCGTGGTTGAGGCCGGCGGCGTGGCGCAGGCTACGGCGGCCAGCAGCAGAACGCTCATCACCACAATGCTGAGCACGAGATTGCGAAGTTGTGTTTTAGACAAAAGAAAGTACCTCCAGTAGATGGGTAAATGGGTACGCCAGAGGCGGATCAATGGATCTGCCAAAGGCGGGTAGTTTAGGTGAGCTGAATGATCAGGCCGCAGGCAGGGGCGCACCCAGACGAATGACTTGCTCGCTGCCGGGCAGGCCGCGCGTGACATTCACCGCATCAATCACCACTGGGCAGCTCGCTACCACCTCGGTATAGTTAATATCGCTGTGACCGGTGACAATGACTACGGCGTCGGCATGAGCCAGGCTTGCTGCCAACGGCTGGCCGCGCAGGGTGATCCTGGCACGATGCAGCGCGCTGCCGCCCACGACGAAATTGGACACGTAGGGGTCATGATACTCCACTTCTGCGCCGGAGTCCAATAACAGCTCGATGACGCGCTGCGCTGGTGAGTTGCGGGCATCGTCAATATCGCGCTTGAAGGCCACGCCCAGCACCAGCACGCGCGCACCGCGCAGAGCCTTGCTATGTTGGTTCAGGCCCGCGCCTACCAGACGCACCACATGATCAGGCATGTCGGCGTTGACCTCGGCAGCCAGTTCAATGAACTTGGTGTAAAAGTCGAACTCGCGCGCCTTCCACGACAGATAGTATGGGTCCACCGGAATGCAGTGGCCGCCTACGCCGGGGCCGGGAGTGAAGGCCATAAAGCCAAAGGGCTTGGTCTTGGCCGCGGCAATGACTTCCCAGATGTCAATGTTCATGCGCTCCATCAGCAGCGCCAGCTCGTTCACCAGGGCGATGTTGACGCTGCGGAAGATGTTTTCCAGCAATTTGGTCATTTCCGCGGCGCGCGGGGTAGAAACCGGGTGAATGTCTGAGGTGAGATGGCCGAAGAGTTGGCAGGCTAGCGCGGTGCATTGCGCAGTCAGGCCGCCTACCACCTTGGGAATGTTGTGCGCGCTGTAGGTAGCATTGCCGGGGTCAATGCGCTCTGGCGAGAAGACCAGGTGAAAATCTTGCCCGGCGCGCAGCCCGCCGCGTTCCAGGATCGGCTGCACCACTTCTTCGGTGGTGCCGGGATAGGTGGTGCTTTGCAGGATGATCATTTGCCCGGCGTGCAGGTGGGGCGCAATGCCCTCCGCCGCGCTGAGGATGAAAGCGAGGTCGGGCGTCTTCATGTCATCGAACGGCGTAGGCACGCAGATCAGCACCACGTCGGCCTGATCAATGCAGTCGTAGTCGCTGGTGGCTTGCAAGCGGCCTTCGGCCACCAGCCGGGCCAGCATTTCTGATGGGACGTCCGGTATGTCGCTGTGGCCGCGGTTCACTGCCTCCACGCGGCGTGCGCTGACATCCAGCCCCATCACGGTGAAGCCGGCCTGGGCAAAGGCCGCGGCGTGAGGCAGTCCCACATAGCCCAAACCAATAACGCAAATGGTTGCCTTGTTTTGTGCGATTTTTTCTTGCAGATCCATAGGTAAGCTTATTCGTATCCAAGTTTGGTTTCCAGCCACCAGATTGCCCCCAGCCCTAGCAGAGCAATGCCCAGCCCGACCAGATAGCCCTCCAGCACGGTGGCTGTGGTGATGAAAATACCGCTCATGCCGAACGCTCCGGCAACGAGATAACAGAGTAGCACCGCCTCACGCGGGGAACCGGTGAGACGAGCCAGCCGATGCGAGACGTGATCTTTACCTGGCGTAGTAAGCGGGTTTTTGCCGCGCCGCAGCCGCGAGATCACCACCAACGTGGTGTCCAGAACGGGCAACCCCAACACCAGCACCGGGGCCATCCAAGTGACGATGTCTACGTTGTCTGGAAAGCGCAGCTTGATGCCAATAGCAGCCAGTACAAAGCCGATAAACAGCGCGCCGCTGTCGCCCATGAAAATACTGGCCGGGTTAACATTATAGAACAGGAAGCCGATGCACGCGCCCAGCAGTGCCGCAGCCAGCGCCCCCACCAGATATTGTCCGTTGAGCGCGGCCAGCAACAGGAAAAAGGCTGATGCTACCGTGGCAATGCCTGCTGACAGGCCATCCATGTTGTCCAGGAAGTTTAGCGCGTTGGTAATACCTGTCACCCAAATGATGGTGGCCAGCATGTTGAGCCATTCAGCGCTAAACAGGTTGATGCGAATGTCGTTGAAGATCAGCACGCCTGCGGCCAGCGCCTGCACCAGCAGCTTGGGCAGTGGGTTCACCGGGCTGTGGTCATCAATGCCGCCGATCACCGATACCACCGTGGCGCCGATCATAATGCCCACCATTTCGTTGATGCGAAAACGTGTGCCCAGCAGCAACAGCGCCACAATAAAGCCCAGGTAAATAGCCAGACCGCCCAGCCGCGGCATAGGCGTAGCATGTACCTTGCGAAAGCTGGGCTGATCTACAAAGCCATAGCGCCAGGCCACGCGGCGCACCAGCGGTGTAGCCAGCGCGGCCATCACCAGCGCGGTTAACGCCACCAGTAAATAGACGGTGGTTGGATGAACGGCCAAAAACGCGATCATACCCTTACTTCAACTGCTCCAACAGGGTTTGCAGCTCGGTGCGGGCCGCTTCGTCGGTGATCACTTGCAGCGCCTGTTCGCCGTAAAGTTGCGCGTTTTGCTTGTCGCCCGTTTGGCTGTACAGAATGACAAGGTTGCGCAGAGCCGATTCGTCGGTGGGGCGAACGGCAATCACAGCCAGGTTTTGCTCGATGGCCTTCTGGTTTTCCCCTTTATTGGCGTACAAAAAGCCCAGCAGGCTGTGCAGCGCCACATCGCGCGGGGCCAGTTTTAAGCCCTGTTCATAGGTGACAATGGCGGCATCTGCTTGATCGGTGCTGCGGTAAAAATCTCCCAGACGGCGATAGGTCTCGACATAGCGCGGGTCAAGCCGTAGCGAGGTCATATATTCCTCTAACGCCTGATCCTGGTCGCCGGCCATGGTATAGGCTGAGGCATATTCGTTGTGCAGGTGTGCCGCGTTCGGACTGAGGCGAGTGGTGATGGAATAGTTGTTGAGCGACATTTGCAGCCGCTCGGCACGTGCCTCGCCACTGACCAACTGCGCCCAGGTCAGGTAGAGCCGCCCCAGATTAGCGCTGTGATCGGTGTTCATCGGGTTGAGGCGGCGCGCCTCCAACAGCGCTTGCTCGGCAGCATTCAGATAGCTTTGCCGTTCTGTGCCGCTTGCCGTTTTGGCCCCCTCCAGTTGAGCGCGCCCCAGGAACAGCAGGTAGTAGTCCTCGCTGGGAGCAAGCTCCGCTGCTATTTGATAGAGGAAAATTGCTTCGTCGAAGCGGTCGGCCCGTTCATAGGCCAAGCCCTGTTTGTAGATGGTGTCAGCGCGCACAATGTTGATGTTGCTGCGGGTGATGAAGAACAGCGCAGCCGGCAGCAGCAGCGCCGCAGCGATGAGGGCAGTCACGCCCCCTTCGCCCAGCCAGCGGGCTTCGTCACGGCGTTGCTGGGCGATCAGCGCAGCAATCAGCACCAGCAGAATAAATGCCACTGCATAGTAGGTGGTGATGTGATTAGCCGCAGACAGGGCCAGCTTCTCCAGGGTGATGCCACCCGCTTGCTGGGCGCGTACTTCGGCGGCCATGCTACCTGCATGAATCAGACCGAACAGGCCAAAACTACCCAGGCTGATGAGCAAAAAGGCCAGCGCATCGGTGACACGGCCGCGTCGGCGGTTTGCTGCCCCATCCAGCAAAGCAATGAGCAGCGCCACCAGGGTGACAAACACTACCAGCCACAGCAGCCCCAGCGCTGTTTCACGTTCTCCCCGCACTACACGCGTGGTAAAGGCGCTGATGAACACCTGCAGGGCATGGCCTTGCCGCAGCGCCAGCACGCTGGGGTTGATGATGAAGTCGTAGGCCAGCGTGAAGAGCAGCAGACCAAGCAGGGCAGCCTGAGGGGCGATGTCGGCAAAGGGCAGGGTGATGCTGCGCCTGGCGATGGGCCTGGATGCAGTGTGTCCGCCGGCGCGCTTGCCTTTAACCGCCGGTGCAGCCTTGCGCTCCGGTACGGCTGCTGCCACCGGCTCCGGCGCGCTGGCGTGCAGCGTCAGCCATTTCATGCCGATCACCACCAGCACGGCGCTCCACATCCAAAAATAGGTGCGGGTGGAAACTATGGCGATGCCGAAGTGAATCTCGATGAAGTGAGCGATCACCGTGGCCAGAATAGCCACAATCAGCAGCTCGCGCTGGCCGATGTGCATGGGATGGCCGAGGTGTTCGTTCCAGAGCGCCGCCGCGATGATGTATAAGGTCATTCCGGTGATCATGCCTGCAGGCATGATCAAAGTAGCCAGTACCCAGGTTCCCTGGCTGAGATAGGGAATTAGTACCCCCAGCAGACCGCTGCTGATGATCGTCAGCAGAAAGACCAGCATTTGGCGCCGATTAGCAATCAGCCCCAGCCATTTCAGGCTGTAATAAAAAATGCTGACAAAGAGCGTCATGTAGGCGATAAAGCCAAAGATGCCGGTGATCACCAGCGAGTCGAACGTTTCGTTGTGCGAGCGATCCGGTGAAGCGTTGCGCGCTTCGTGATAGGCCAGGTCGGGCGGGTAGAAGCGGTTGAAGGCTACCCACATCGCTTCTGGCCCATAGCCGATCAGAGGACGAATGACGTTCACGCGGTCAGGTTCCAGCACTGTGCTGCTGCCATCGCCATTGGGGTTGGGGCTGAGCAGCGGGTCGTGCGGAGTCACCAATTGCTCGGCGCCTTGCCAGATCAGGGTACGCACGCGCGCGGTATTGGCCTCCATGTCCAGGGCAGTACCCAGGCGGCCAATGTAAGGGTTGGTGCGCAGCTCAGCCAGCGGCGAATTGGGCAGGTTGAAGATCACCAGAAAGGCCATCACTAAAATTGCGGTTATCACCAGGCCTAACCAACTCCAACTGATCACGCTGCGTTTGCCGGCAGACAGATATTGATTCCCCCTGGCCCAGGTGCGCGCCCCCAGCAGACCGAGCAAACCAAAGACATATAGCCCTGCCAGCAGGCCCAGGAAGGGGCCGCGGCTCTGTGTGAATAAAATGGTGATGCTTTGCACGGCCAGCACAAACAGGTAGCAACCCGCCAGCACAGCCGCACGTAGCCCCTCACCCCCTTCGCGATCACGCAGAATGCGGGCAAAATGGCTCAAGGCCCGTTCCAGCGTGATGAAAAAGGCCATCAGCAGGTAGGCGGCTACGAAGATGGCGTTACCCATGTTGCTGGCTACGCGGCGTTGCACATCACCGCCCCACGGCAGCGGATCCACACCACTGCGTTGCAAAATGCCATAGATGGCAATGGGAAGGCTGGTGAGGATCACCACGTAACTGAGACGTTGCCATTGCTCCGGGCGGCGCAGGTGTCCCAGAATCAGCAGAAAGATGATGATGTAGGAGTATGTGGTATACGTGCCTTGCAGGCGCTGGTACGATCCCCAAAAGCTGATGCGCGGCGTAAGCGAAAACACGGTGCTGATCAGATAGGCCAGCACCAGCAGCAGCGTGGGCAGCAGCAGCGGTGTGGAGCGGAGCCACTGCCACACCGACGGACGTGGTTCGACCAACTTCGCTCGCTCGCTGTGGGATGGTTCCGAATCTCCTGACCTGGCTTTCCCTCGGCCAAAGCCGTCGTTGATGGTCTTGACTAGCCATGCCACTGCCATCAGCAGCGCAATCGAGCGCATCAGGCTGATTTTATCTGGTTCAAATACGCGGCTGGAATGAACGTTGAAAAACAGCGGCGTGATGATCAGCGCCGCCAGCCAGCCGGCCTCAATCAGTGCTTCGCAGATACGGGAAAGTTTCGTAGTCATAGCGGCAGATTATAGCATGAGATGGGAGACAAGTAAACAAGTAGACAAGTAGACAAGTAAATTGGTACGCCGGAGGCGGGTAGATTGGTGGGTGGGTGGGCTGATGTGAAAATAATTGCTTAGGAAATTGCTCAGGCCGGTCTCTGACCGTGCCACCTCGCTCAGGCCGGTCTCTGACCGTGCCTCGCTCAGGCTGGTCTCTGACCGTGCCTCGCTCAGGCTGGTCTCTGACCGTGCCTCGCTCAGGCCGGTCTCTGACCGTGCCTCGCTCAGGCCGGTCTCTGACCGTGCCACCTTGCTCAGGCCGGTCTCTGACCGTGCCGTTCTACAGCGGTTGTACGCTTAACCAATCACCCGCCCGCTCACCGTTTACGCCTCGCTACCGATTGCCGTCTCGCGTCCGCTGGCGGCTGCTTCGTAAATCGCCAGCACCAGAGCCAGTGATTTGCGTGCTTCGCGGCCAGGCGTACCAGGAGCGCGGCCTTCCATGATCGCGCGGGCAAAGTCGTGGATCACCGCGCGGTGGCTGTAGCCGTACACCGAGGGCGGGTCTACGCGCTGGCTGGTGAGCAGCTCAGCTTCCTGCTCCAGTTGTCCGGCTACTTTCCACAACGTGATGCGGTTGAGCGCGGTGCCGCCTACCTGTACTGAGCCGTGTTCACCAAACAGCGCCACCGAGCCTTCCAGGTTCTGCGGCCAGGTGACGGTGGAACCTTCTACCACTCCCAGTGCGCCGCTGGCAAAGCGCAGCACGGCTACCCCCACATCTTCGGCCTCCATCTGGTGCGCCAGCGTGGCAGAATAAGCCTGCACTGATTGCACCGGCCCCATCAGCCACTGCAAGGCATCAAGATGATGGATGCTTTGGTTCATCAACGCGCCGCCATCCATCGCCCAGGTGCCATGCCAGCCGTCTTCGTAATATGATTGCGGGCGATACCAGCGCACCGTGGCGTTGCCCAGGTAGAGGCGGCCCAGCTTGCCTTCATCCACCGCGCGGCGCACCTGCTGCATGGGCGAGTTGTAGCGATTTTGCAGCACTACACCCAGGGTGCGTCCGTTGGCCTCGGCCGCGGCAATCATATGATCTGCATCGGCCAGGGTGAGCGCAATGGGTTTTTCCACCAGCACATGCTTGCCCGCGTTGAGTGCGTCCACGGCTACTTGGGCGTGCAGACCGCTGGGCACGCAGATGCTCACCGCATCCACATCTGTGCGTGCCAGCAAATCCTCGTAGTGTTCATACGGGGTGACAGCATAGTCTGCGGCGAAGCGCTCGGCCCGCTCACGGCGAATATCCGCCGCGGCCACAAAGCGCGTATCAGCCAATTGACCATAAGATTGAGCGTGGCGGGGGGCAACCCGTCCGCAGCCGATGAGAGCGAAATGGATCATGGGTTGGTAGATTGGGAATTGGTAGACCAGTTTACCAGTCTACTGGTGTTCTAGTCCTTCGCCGCCGCCACCAGCACCCGCTCTAGCGCTTGGGCCTGGGCCTGGCGAGAGTGGTGCTGTTCGGTGTAGCGGCGACCGTTGACGCCAAGCTGGCGGCCTCGGTCGGGTTGGGCAGTCAGGGTTTGAATGGCCGCAGCCAGTGCGGCAGAGTCTTCTGGCGGCACGTACAGGCCACCCTGCGCGGCCTCCAGCGTGCGGCGGGCTTCGCCATCAATGCTGAGCAGCAGCGGCAATTCGCAGGCCCAGGCATCAAACATCTTGCTGGGCAGCGCGCCCTCAAACAGCGCCAGCTTGCGCAGCGGCACCAGGGCAGCATCGGCAGCGGAGAGTGCCGCGGGCATGGCAGAACGTGGCTGCTCCGGCAGCATCAGCACGTTTTGCAGCTTCAATTCGGCGCAGCGCGCTTGCAGATCAGCCTTAACCGGGCCTTCGCCGATCAGTACAAAGCGGATCTGCGGGTGAGCGCGCAGACGGTCGGCTGCGTGCAGCAGCGTTTCCAAGCCCTGGGCGATGCCGTGGATGCCTGCATAGATCGCCACAAAGGCATCGTTAGCCAGGCCATGTTGCGCCCGGAAGGCCGCACCTAACTCAGTCCGACGCTGAAACAGCACGGTGTTGGCTCCATTGGGGATCAAGGCCAGCTTGTTCGCGGGTAAACCTCGCTCCAGCAGGCGCGTGCGAATCCCTTCGGTGACGACCACGATGCGGGACGCCTGATTATAGCACAGTTCTTCCAGCTTGCTAGCCCAGGCCACTGCCCGCGCACTGTTCAACTCGCCCAGCGCCACCGCAGATTCCGGCCACAGATCGCGCACCTCAAACACCAGCGGCGCGCGTTTGAGGGCGTGCAACAGCAGCGCTGCGCCGCCCACGAACAGCGGCGGCGAGGTGGCAACGACCACATCGAACGGCCCGCGTGCCCGCAACGCACCCACCAGTGCGGCATCAGCCATGTAGCTCAGGTAGAAAGCCATGCGCGTGCGGAACGTTTTCACCGGCGAGGCCTTCACCCACACGCGCAGCACTTCGATGCCATCCAACGTATCGCGCACCAGCCATTTGCCGCGATATTCAGGCGGCACAATGCCTGAGGGGTGATTAGGCACTTCCGTGAGCACGGTGACGCGGTGTCCGGCTTGCACCAGCCCGCGCGCCATCTCATAGGCCCGCGTTTGCGTGGCGCCGACCTCGGGCGGAAAGTATTGGGAGAGGTAGAGGATGTGCATGGGAATGGTTAAGTTTGTTATCCTGTCATTCCGTTATTTCGGCATAGACTGCCAGCAATTTCGGTTCCAGCGCCTGCCAGTTGGTGTGCATCTCAAAGGCGCGGCGACCATTCTCCCCCAGGCGATGCGCTTCCGCAGGATCGGCCAGCAGCCGGGCCAAAGCCTCACTAACCGCGTCCACATTGGCCGGGTCCACCAGCAGGCCGCAGTCTGCCGCTGCCACGACCTCGCGGTTGGCCGGGAAATCGCTGATCACCATCGGCAGGCCGCAGGCCATGTACTCAAACAGCTTAACTGGTAGAGCCGCTATGTAGCGCGGGATCGGCTGTAACAGGGCCAGGGCGATGTCGCACTGCTGCATCTGTGCGGCTACCTGCTCAAAGGGAACCCAGCCCACCTCTTCGATTTGCGCCTCCAGCCCACGCGTAGCGGCAGTGAAGGCTTGCGCTTCAGCCGGGTTGGTCCACGTGCCCAGCAGCCGCAGGCGGGGATGCAGCCCCTGCTGCGCTAGCCGTTGCAACGCAGCGGCGATTACCAGCATCCCCCGGTCGCTGGACAAGCGACCTGCGTAGATGAGCGTGGCAGGTTCCGTTGGTTGAGCAAGCTTCGTAGCAGCCATATCGAGGCTCTGCGGTGCAAAGTCGCGTGGGGGATAGTGGCCGACGACCACCACACGGCGGTTGTGATAACGTCGGGCAATGCGCTCGTCTACCGTGATCACGGCTGAGGCAGTGCGGCTGAGTGCCTGTTCGGCCGCACCGATCAGCCGCAGCAGCAGCCGGCCTATCCCGCTGCCGCCTAGCCGCGGCTGTTGCAGCTCGGTGTAATATTCGTGTGCGTCGTAGATTACTGCGCGGCGATGCAGCCTCGCCCACAGCCAGCCGGGCGGCAACGTGTCAAAATCGTGGCAATGCACCACTGCGGGCTGAAGCTGGTTGAGCCGCCGCCAGGCAGCCAGCCAAAAGCGCGGCAAGCGCAGCGCCTGACGCAGCCCCGCGCCATAGCTGGAGCGGATCGTTTGCACGCGCTGCGCGGTGAAGCTGGCCGCCTCACCTGCCTGCACTTGTTCTGCCGCGGGATAACGGCCTTCGCGGTCCCAGGCGATCACGGTGACGGCATAGCCGCCGCGCGCGAGCGTGCCGGCCTCTTTCAATACCCGCGGATCGGGCCGAAAGGCGTTGGAAAGCAACATGGCAATGACGGGGCGTGTGGTCATGGTTGAAAGAGCGTGGTAAGTAGACAAGGAGGGAAGTAGACAAGGAGGGAAGTAGACAAGGAGGGAAGTAGACAAGTAGACAAGGAGGGAAGGAGGGAAGGAGGCAAGGAGGCAGGGTGGAAGTGGTTGGGTGTTTGGCTTTGTCGTTTGTTCGGGTTTTAGCCCTGTTTCTTTATGTACTTATTCGCTTGTCTGTTGATGACCTGGCGTGCGCGCTCGCGCTCGGCGCGTGTGAGGAAGCCGCTGAGCAGCAGCAGCAGCGGAAACGCGGCCAGCAGCAGGGCTTTCAGGCTCGTGCCCAACCACAACGACTGCGCGGGGGCCAGAAACCAGCCCAGGGCAAACAGCGCCAGCGCCAGCAACAGGATACGTGCCAGCCGGTTCCATTCGTAGGCTACGCGGAAGGCGTGCTGGCCTGCAAAGAAAACCATCACCAGCAGCGCGGCAAAGGCCAGCAGGGTATTGATGGCCGCAGCTACGGTGCCGTAACGCGGCACCAGCCAGAAATTCAAGCTAATGTTTAGTGCCGCAGCCAAAATGGTCAGCGCAGCGATCCAACCGGGCCGCTTCTTGTAGAGCAGGCTATTTACCGGAAACAAGTACAGGTAACGCATCACATAGCCCGCAGCTATCCAGGGAACCAGCGTGGCCGCGCCACTGTACGCCGGAGGCGCGATCAGGCGGATCATCTCAGGAGCCAGCAGCGCCAGCGCCAGCGCCAGCCACGTCATCAGCGCCACTTGATAGGTGATGAACGCCGAAATCATCGGTGTATGGGCCTTGTCAGCCGCGTGTTGGTAGAAAAAAGGCTGCCACGCGCCGTTGAGCGCAACGGCCAGCATGTTTAACAGCACGCCGAATTGATACCCCAGCGTGTAAATGCCCAGCGCCTCACGCGTCACCAGGCCATCCAGCACGATGCGATCAGATACATTGAGTGCCCAGGTGCCCAGCAGAAAGGGCAGCAACGGCACACCCAGCTTGAGCGATGGGCGTAGCAATTGCCACGAAAAGCCCAGCGCACCGGCCCGAGCCAAAATCCAGATAGCCGGTGCGGCCATGGTGACCGCGGCCAGCAGTTGCCCCCACAGGCTGCCCAGCGCGCCCATGCGCCAGCCCACCACAAAGAGGATGATCAGCGCGGTGGTGAGGGCGAAGTCTATCAGGTTGAAAGCGATGAAAAAGTGCGCTTGTTGACGGGCGCGGAACAACTGCAACACCAGCACTGAAGCCACCGAAAGGCCAGCATTCCATACCGTAATCAACACGTAGGGATTGAATGGGGTGTTGGGCAGCAGTCGGCCAAAAAAAGCCGGGCCGATCAGCGTCAGCAGCAGCGAGCCGATCAGCCCCATGCCGATGCCGAACACCGTCACCGTGCCCAGATAGCGGCGCAGCAGGGCCTCGTCCTCGCGGTAATCGAAGTAAAAGCGCAGCAATGCGGCTGGCATACCCAGCGCCAGCAGGATCGAAAGTAGCGAAAACACCGGGCTCATCACGCCGATGATGGCGTAGTCAGCCGTGGTGAGCAGGTGCGTGTAGATGGGCAGCAGCAGGAACGACAGGCTGCTGCGCAACACCTCGCCAACTGTATAGAGCGATGATTGGCCGGCAAGCTGCTTGAACTTGGCGAACATGGCTAGGCCAGCCTTCCTGCGGGTGGCTGCGGACGTTCGCCCGCGGCCAGTTGGGCGTAAATCTGCTCGTAACGCTGCATCCACAGGTGGCTGTCCGCCCGCGTCTGGATCACCTGCGTGCCCGCGGCTTGCATCTGGCCGCGCAGTGCATCATCGTTCAGCAGGCGCAAAATGGCCGCGGCGGTCGCTTCGGCGTCGCCCACCGGTGCGTACAGGCCACTCACCTCCGGCTCGACCCACGCATGGAGCGAGGGCAAATCGCTCAGCACCGGCACTGCGCCGCAGGCCAGCGCCTCCAGCACTGATTGCGGCGTGCCGTCGGAGCTGGGAACCGACACCACCACCGCGGCTTGCCGGTACAGCTCGGCAATTGCCGCGTCGTCGGGCAGGTCGCCGATGTACTGCACCGCGTGCTCGGCGTGTGCGTCCGCGACAATACGCTGAAACGCGGCCAGCAGGGCCGCGTCCACGCTGTAGGTGCGGATGGCAAAGCGCGCATCGGCACGGGCAGCCAGCACGCGCGGGATAGCCTGCGCGATCACCAGCGGGTTGTAGATGGGTTTCAGCGCGCGGATGCTGAGCACAAGCGGCGCGCGGGCGGCGGGCTTCGCCGGTTGAGCAGGCTCCGCAGGGGCCATATCGAAACCAAAACGAGCGCCAAACGCGTTGAAAATCTCCCTATCCACCCCCCAATGCACCACTTCGACTTTATCGGCGGGCGTGCCCAGCCTGCGTGCCACCGCGGCCAGCGGCTCTGACACGCAGGTGACGTAGTCTGCGCGGTGCAGCACGGCCTGCGCCATGCGCCGCGACAACGCGGAACGCTGCGCGCCCACCAGCAAATCCGATCCCCAACTGGTGACGATGAAGGGATGAAAACCACTCGCTGCACCCAGCCAGCCCGCGTTGGCTACCTGGTGCGCGTGCAACACATCGGGGCGCAGCTCACGCAGCAAGCGGCGCAGCGTCCACGTCCACACCACAAAGCGGAACTTGCGCCGGTTGGTCAGTCGGGTCAGATCGTGGAAGCGGATGCCCGCAGGCAGGGTGGTGGTTAGCGGGTTCGGCCCCAGCAGGATCACATCATGCCCGCGCGCGGCAAAAAAGCGCACCCAGCGCTGGGTGTGAATGCTGTTGGGGTTGGAGATGATGGCGAGACGCATAAAAGCTTTCAGTTCTGCGTACTGCGTAATACGTATTGCTTGTGTGTTTGTTTATCCACTGAAGGCGTCATTCCGCTGGCCCAGTGCCGCGGCCAGCACCTGCATCGTCTGTTCGGCCACGCCGCGCCAGCTATGCTGCTGCACCACGAAGGCGCGTGCCC
Source organism: uncultured Caldilineales bacterium (assembly GCA_937907455.1). Lineage (GTDB taxonomy): Bacteria > Chloroflexota > Anaerolineae > JAAEKA01 > JAAEKA01 > JAAEKA01. Next base: position 12,536 of record CALESQ010000106.1, on the reverse strand, counting down.
GCGCACCTATTTCGGCGCGGCGTTCGGGAGCGTGGTAAAGCGTCAACACCTGCGCGGCCAGCGCGGCGGCATCGCCCGGCGGATACACCAGCCCGGCCTGCGCGCTCATCACCAGGTCGCCTTCGCCCGGCAGCGCGGCCAGCACCACAGGTCGGGCGCAGGCCATGTATTCGAACAGTTTCATGGACGATTTGCCGATGGTTTCGATGTACGCGCCGCTGGACGGGGCCAGACACACATCGAAAGCGTTCATCCACACCGGCACCGCGCTGTGTGGCACGCGCCCGGTCAGCCGCACCACGTCGGTCAGGCCGCGCTGGGCAATCTGTGCGCCCACATCCGCGTAAGCCGGGCCATCGCCTACCAGCGTCAGCCGGAGGGGCACACCCTGCGCGTGCAGGCTTTGCGCCGCGGCCAGCAGGGTGGTGAAGTCAATCCACGCCTGAAATGCGCCGACAAAGCCGATATTAAAGGCATCGGCGGGCAGGCCGGTTTGCGCCAGACATTCGGCGCGCGGGCGCGGCGCAAAAAGGGCGGTATCCACGCCGTTCTGAATCACCGTGCAGCGTTCCGGTCGCACGCCGAAACGCTCAATCATCTGCCTGCGCAGGCCGTCGGTGACGCAGATCGTGCGCGTTGCACCCGCAATCACCGCACGCTCGCGCAGCGCGAAGGCTTGCAGGCGCGGCCCGTGTACCCCGCGCGCGGCCAGCTCGTCGGTGTGGATGCCGTTGATTTCGACCACCGATGGCAGTCCGGTCAGCCGTGCCCAGCGGTTCGCCAACGGCACGCCGCGATGGTACAGCGCAGCGAAATCGGCGCGGCCGCGCAGGCGGGTCAGAGTGGCGAGCAGGCGCAGATCGTACCACGGCCGCGCGGCCCCGGCCTGCGTGGTGCGAGGCAACAGATGCACTTCCATGCCATCCAGCGCGGGCGGACGGGTGTTGCCATGCGCCACAACCACCAAGTCGTGACCGATTGCGCGCAACTCGCGCGCCAGACTGACAAAATGGATCTTGTCCGCGCGCTCACCGTCCAGCTCTACCACGCCTGCATACAGCAGTTTCATAGCGACGTGACCGACCCGCCGGGGCGTGCAGTGTCGCCAGCCAGCCGACTGACCCGGCGATAGTAGTACAACGCCAACAAAAAGATTGTCGAATAAGCCAGCGTCGAGGCCAGCGACGCGCCCAGCACGCCGTAGCGCGGGATCAGCAACAGGTCGAAGATTACAGTCAATATCAGTGAAACGCCAGAAGTGATGGAGTTGTACTGCGGGTAGCCGCGGCCGGAGATTTCATTGGTTAATACTTTAGCCCCACCCAGCAGCACTACGCCCGGCAACAGCGCCAGCAGCGGCACGTAGGCCGCGGCAAAAGCAGGGGTGTAGACAAGGTTGATAAAGGGCTTGCCCACCAGAGCCAGTAATACACCCCCAAGCGTGGTAAACATCAACGTGGCGCGAAATACGCGTGGGGTGAAGCGGTTCATCTCCGCGGCGCTGCTGTTAGCGGACTTGGGAAAGATCACGAAGCCAACGGCGTTAGGCAGGTTCCAGAGCATCTCAGCCATGCCGACTGAGGTGGTGTAGATGCCTGCGCCGCTCACGCCCAGGAAAAAGTTGACGAGAAACAGGTCAAGCCGGTAGTTGAAGAACTGCAACAAGTTGGCTACATAGCCGCGCAGGCCGAATTTCAGCGTGGTGTTAAGCACCGGACGCCGCCAGCGTGGGCGAAACGAGGCTCCGTGGCCGCGCAGCGCACGCATCAGCATCCCCAGCGATAGGCTCAGGCTCAGCAGCATGGCTATCACTGCGCCTGCCAGATGCCAGCGCAGCACAAATACAAACAGAATCGTCAGCAGTGCAGCACTGGTGCGTTGGATGAGGCTCACCCGGTTGATCTGGCGGATTTGCTGCAAGCCTTGCAGAATGGTGGTGAAGAAGCTGTTCAGCAGGCTGATTGGCAGGCTGAGCATCCCTAACGCCAGCAGGTCGGGTGGCACACCGGGCAACACCCGTGGCAGCCAACCGCTGGCGTATATCGCTATCGTCACCACCGCGCCCACGGCTGTTGCTACCAGCGCAAAGGCCACCGAATTGCTGCTGAGTGTAGCCACATCGAAGCGTTTGCGCCCTGTGAAGTAGACGTTGGCCATGCTCAGACCACCATTGAGGAACAGAGCCAGCATGTTGGGCACCAGAACCACCAACGCCAAAATGCCTTTGCCTTCTGTGCCCAGCAGTCGCGCCACGATCGCACCGTTGAACATGGTGATGACGATCGAAGCAAGCTGTGTGCCTAGCGTAGACCCCACATTGCGCGCAAATGGGCTGCGTTGCCAGAGGCCGCGCACACGATGCAGAGAAGCGGAGAAGGGGAGGGACATAAGTTCTGGGCTAGTACAGGCCTATTGCGTACTACGTACTGTGTAATGTCTTATAAAAATTACGCAGTACGCAATACCTGCTGCATCAAATCTTTTGGTTAAGATGTCATGGTCGGCAGCAACACCGGCAGCATCTTCTGGAATTCTTCGACAGCCTGCTCGTAGTCGTCGTGACGGCCAATGTCCATCCAATAGCCGTCGAAGGGATAGGCCTGCACGCGTTCGCCGTCGGCCATCAGTTGCCGCACCAGATCGGGCAGGTCAAGGTACTGTCCGCGTGCAATGCGGCGCAGCACAGCTGGCTCCAGCGCGTAGATGCCCATGCTCACCTGATAGTGATGCGTCGGCTTTTCGATGTACGCGGTTACCTGGCCCGTGGCGTCGTTTTCGATGATGCCGTAGTTGATCTGCTGTTGCCGCTGGTGCGTGGCGATGGTGGCCGCTGCGCCGCTGCTGCGGTGCTGCTGCATCAGCGCGGCCAGGTCGAGACTGGTCAGCACATCGCCGTTCAGCACCAGGAAGGTATCGTCGAGGCCGTCAATCAAGGCCAGCGGCCCGGCTGTGCCCAGCGGCTCCTCCTCGCGCGAGTAGCGGATGCGCACGCCGAACTTGCTGCCGTCGCCGCAATAGGCCATCAGCAGCTCGGCCAGATAGCCCACCGCGATGGTGATCTCGTGGAAGCCGTGCGCGGCCAGTTGGCGCAGTACCACTTCGATGATCGGCATATCGCCCAGCGGCATCAGCGGCTTGGGCAGTACCGTGGTATAAGGACGAAGACGCCGGCCTTTGCCGCCGGCGAGGATAATTGCTTGCATGGGTGGTAGATTGATTGGATGATTGGGTGACAGGGTGACTTGCACCCCGTTACGTGTGTACGTGTGTACGTGTTTACCTGCCTGCTTACCTACACCTCATAGACACCAGGGCGATAGCGGCTCAGGTTGCCGCGGATCCATTCGACCGTGCGCGCCAGGCCCGCATCCAGCGACACCTGCGGACGCCAGCCGATGAGCTGGCCGGCCTTGCGATTATCCGCCCACAGGCGCAGCACCTCGCTGCCCGCGGGCCGCATCCGCTGTTCGTCGCTGACGATGGGCAGATCGCGGCCAATGATGCCGAGGATCTTCTGCGCCAGCTCGCCAATCGAGATTGTGGCATCCGCGCCGATGTTCACTTCCTGGCCGATGGCCGCGTCGTGTGTAGCCATGCGCACAAAGCCGTCCACCGTGTCAGTGACGTAGCTCAGGTCGCGCTGCGGCGTCAGTGCCCCCAGACGCACCTCATCCAGCGTGAGCGCCTGGGTGATGATCGTGGGGATCACAGCGCGGGCCGATTGCCGCGGGCCGTAGGTGTTGAAGGGGCGCAGCGTAGCCACGGGCAGCTCGAACGAGCGCACGAAGCTTTCCACGATCTTGTCCGCGCCGATTTTGCTGGCCGAATAGGGCGACTGGCCCTGCAGGGGATGCGCTTCGTCAATCGGCGTGTAGCGCGCCGTGCCGTACACCTCGCTGGTGGAGGTATGCACCATGCGCCGCACCGCGTAGTCGCGCGCGGCCATCAGCACGTTGGTCGTTCCCAGCACGTTCACCTCGATCACCTCGCGCGGATGAACGTAGGAATAGGGAATGGCAATCAGCGCGCCGAGGTGGAAGATCGTGTCTGTGCCCTTCACTGCCGCACGCACCGCTTCCACATCGCGCAGGTCGCCGCTGATCACCTCCAGCGCGGCCAGCTTATCCTTTGGTAACAGGCCAAGCAGGCCCAGGTCGGCGCGCGAAGTATAGCGAATAAAAGCGCGCACCTGCGCGCCTTCGTCAATCAGTCGTTCCGTTAAATGGCTGCCAATAAAGCCGCCCGCGCCCGTCACCAGCACAGGCTTGCCGCTCCAATTCATGCAGAAACTCCTCTGTTTCGTGAGGAGTGAGGAGTAAGTCGTAAGGAGACAGGATCTGCGCTGCTAACAACCATTTGGCGCATAGTTGTTTACTCCTTACTCGTAACTCCTTACTCCTGACGGATCAAGCGCGCCAGCTCCGGCAGCACTTCGCCGGCCCGGCCTTGCAGATAAATATGCACCGAGTCCGACAGCTCGCTCGGCTCCGGGTTCACTTCGATCAAACGGGCGCGTACAGCCTGATAAGGCAGGCTGGCCGCGGGCTGCACGACGCCACTCGTGCCGACAATCAGCATCACGTCGCAGGCTTCGCTGAAGGCCACAGCCTGATTTAGCACATTGAAATCGAGGTTTTCGCCAAACCAGACCACGTCAGGCCGGATCAGCGCCCGACAATTGGGCTGCGGGCAGAGCGGTGGTCGCGCGTCTTGATCCTGAAAATCGGCCATGCTCATGTGCCCATGCCCGCGCAGACATTTGAAGCGACGGATGCTGCCATGCAGCTCCAGCACGCGCTGGCTGCCCGCTGCGCTGTGCAGGCCATCCACATTCTGGGTGATCACCTGCACAAAAGGCAGTTGACGCTCCAGTTCCGCGATGGCGACATGGCCGGGGTTCGGTTGGGCTTGCTCCACCAGCCCCAGGCGGAACTGATACCAGTCCCATACCAGGCGCGGATCGGCCAGGAAGCCCTGCATCGTCGCCAGCCGCTCAGGGCTATGCTGCGCCCACAGGCCGGTTTGTGCGTCGCGAAAAGTTGGAATGCCGCTTTCCTTGCTCATCCCCGCGCCGGTCAGCACGACCAGACGGCGTGCGTTGCGTAAAAGATCAGCGGCTGATGAAATTTGCGCAGACATAGGGTAGCAAAAGCACTTAAGCCTGTAACAGGCCGGCAATGTCATCCGGCGATTTAGCCGTTTTTAGCCCGTCCATGATCGCTTGCAAGCGGGCAAGGTCTTGTACTGCGTACACGCGTTGCATCCAGGCGTCACCCGATGCTCCGAATTTAAATTCCAGGGCAAACTGGATCGCCATCCACAAGCCTTCACGCTTGCCTTGCTGCATACCTTGCTGCATACCTTGCTGCATACCTTGCTGCATACCTTGCTGCATACCCTGTTCGTGGCCTTTACGCATACCAATACGCTCTACACTGGTGATGTACTCCATTTTGTGGGTCTCCTCATATTCCTGAATCGTACTCCAAACAACATCATCCAACTCCTTGGGCAAATGCATAACCCAGTCAATAAATCGAAATAAGTTGATGATATCTTGCCGGCTGTGTCCCGCTTTATACAAACGGCGGATAAGGTATATTTTCCAGCGCGACCGGTCGGTCAGGTTCTGTCGCGTTTCTTGCGCTTTCAAGTGCGCCATCACTACAACAGCGAAGGGATTACTGCTGTTTTCTAGCGCCTGCCAATCCTCGCGGTAATCCATCAGCTTTGCCACTGGAAAATCAAAGCTGACCGTGCTGCCCCATAGATCGTAACCAAAATGACTGGGACGCCAGCTTTTGCTGTCATCGCCCAATAGGGCCAGGCTGGCAACCAGACGATGATAGCGATCAAACAGCCGGTAGTTGTAGGTGTACATACGCTCAGCGAAACTGTTTTCGCTTTGGCTTTGCACCTCGATATGCATCAATACCCAGGTTTCATCACCGCTTTGCCGCCACACTTTTACCAGTTTGTCTGCCTGTCGCAACCCAAAGACTGCATCGCGCGCAACCTGCTGCAATTCTTTATCCAGAAACTCGTAGCCTCGCGCCCAATCAATATCATCGTGAGCGCGGGGAAAGAAGAAAGCCGTAAACTCACGGGTATAGGCTTCCAGAATTTCCTTCCAGGGACTGTCGTAGCTGTCTTGTAGCGTTGCTTGATCGCTCATAGCAGATGCGCTTTATCCCGGCAACTTTTCATCCCGAATCATGGCGCGGCTGATCGCATTGTGCCGCGCGATCAGGGGATGCAGGTCAATGTCAACGATTCGTCCATCCTGCACGCGCACGCGGCCATTCACCACCGACAAATCCACGTTGACCGGCGTGCAGAACACCAGACTCGCCAGCGGATCGTGCAGGCTGCCGGTGAATTCCAGCCGCTCCAGGCGATAGCCGATGAAGTCCGCGGCCATGCCGGGGGCCAGCGCGCCAATATCGTCGCGGCCCAGCACCGACGCGCCGCCCAGCGTCGCCAGCTCCAGCGCCTGCTGCGCGCTCATCACCGTGGCGTCGCCCTTCACGCGCTGCAACAGCATCGCCTGCCGCGCCTCCGCCAGCATGTGGCTGGAGTCGTTGCTGGCCGAGCCGTCCACGCCCAGCCCCACGCGCACCCCTGCGCCGCGCCAGGCCACCACCGGCGCAATGCCACTCGCCAACCGCATGTTGCTGCTGGGGCAATGCGCCACGCCCGTGCCGGTGCGCGCAAACAGGCTGATCTCCGCGTCGCTCATGTGCACGCAGTGCGCGTGCCACACGTCATCGCCCGTCCAGCCCAGCGATTCCACATAGGCCACTGGCCGCGCGCCAAAGGTTTGCAGGCAAAACTCTTCCTCATCCAGCGTCTCGGCCAGGTGCGTATGCAGGCGCACGCCATAAGCCCGCGCCATCGCCGCGCTCTCGCGCATCAAATCGGCGGTCACGCTGAAGGGCGAACAGGGAGCCAGCGCCACCCGCACCATGCCGTAGCGTTCGCCCTGGTGGAAGGTCTCCACCGCACGCTGGCAATCGCGCAGAATTGCGGCCTCATCTTCTACCACGCTGTCCGGCGGCAGCCCGCCCTTGCTCTCGCCCAGGCTCATCGAGCCGCGCGTAGCGTGGAAACGGATGCCGATCTCCTGTGCCGCGCGGATTTCATCGTCAATGCGGCTGCCGTTCGGGTACAAATACAGGTGATCGCTGGAGGTGGTGCAGCCGCTCAGCAGCAGCTCCGCCAGCCCCACCTTGGCCGACACATACACCGCTTCCGCGTTCATGCGCGCCCAGATCGGGTAGAGCGTGCGCAGCCAGCCGAACAAGCCATCGTCCTGCGCCAGACAGCGCGTCAGCGTCTGGTACAGGTGATGATGCGTGTTCACCAGGCCGGGCAGAATGATCATGCCGCGGGCGTCAATGATGAGGTCGGCCAGCTCTGGCAGTGCCTCCGTTGGCCCTACCTGCTCAATCACCTGGTCGCGTATGAAAAGGGCACCACCGACAATGCGGCGGCGTTCTCCATCCATCGTCACCAGCAAATCAGCGTTTTTTAGCAAAAGCGTAGACATAAGTGCGCTCCGAACAATGCACGTAGCTAGGTTACCAGCCCGCGCGCCAGGTTGAAGATAGCCATGCGCAGGCCCAATTCACACATCGCCAGCAGCAGCGGATGCTCTGCCGGCGCGTCGGTCACACTCAGCGCAGCGGACAGCGCCAGATCGGCGTGGCGCTCATCGCCTGCCAGAGTGAACCACTCCACCAGCGCCTGTAGATGAGCGTGCAGCGCGTCGGGCAGCAGGTCGCCTTGCTCCAACTCTTGTTGCAGGGCCGCTTGTACCGCTGCTGCAAAGCTTTCAGCGGTAGGCGCTTCGCTGCCGGTTAAAATCTGCTCAGCGCGGCGGTACAGGTGCGGCGATTGCCAAAGCCATGAAGCCATGGCCGGATGTTGTAGCAACTGTGCGGTGTCTGTGCGAGCGGCTGCGGGTATCTCGGGCAGAGGCGGCGCCGGCTGTGGCGCAACCCAGCGCCATAGCTGCGGGCTGAGCAGGCGATACATCGGCGCAATCCTGTTGCCGCTTGCCCACATGCCTGGCAGCACAGCCAGCAAGCGGCGGCGACCATAATCACAGCCAGCTTCCAACAGCAGCGGTTGATCTTCTGCACCAGCCAGCAGAGTACCGTTTGTCTGGGGTGATGGCAGCACCGTCGGGTCATCAAAGTGTTCACCGTGCGCCGCGGCAACGCCCTGTGCCTCGCTTATCAGCAGGTGCAGCCCTTGTACCGCGCCGTTGGCTTGTGGCAACAAAAACCATAGGACCTGAAAGCCGTCAGAGCTGATGGCACTGGCCAGACAACGCGCCTCTGCTGGCACGGCTTGTAAAGCAGGTACGGCTACTCCGCGCAGGCGCAGCTTTTGCAGAGAACGCTCGGCTTGTTGACGCCGTTCGCCGGGCAGATTAGGCAGTAGCCCCAGCAACATCTCGCCCGCGCTCACGTCAACAATGGTTCCCAGCGCCTGCAATGCTTCCTGAGCAATCAATAAGTTGCTTTCCTGAGCAAACAAGCCCAGCAGCGGGGCGGCTTCGGCATCATCCAGCAGGCGTGTGGCCCGTAGCATAGTAAGCTGCACGTCCAGCGGCTCTTCATCCAGTTGGCGTATATATTCGGCCAACACCAGCGGATCGCTCTTGCTGTCTGCCATCAGCTCGCGCAGTGAACGCAAGGCCAGCTCCTGCGGTGCCGCCATGCCGGCATACATCGCGTCTTCTGCGTCCACGTCCAGAAATCGTTCCAGCAGCGTGATAGCCGCCAGGCGTGCCTGATCAGACAGGCTGCGGTTGTGCGCGGCTCCACGCAACGCGCTTACCGTGCCCAGGCGCTCAAGCTGTTGCGCAATGAAACCCAGTCCGGCGCGCACCTGCGGGTTCGGCGTATCCAGGCTGGCGAGCAGCAGCGGCAATAGCTTGTCACCATACAGGCCGGCAATTTCCTGGGCGCGCTGTCGCAACGCACGGTCGCCGCTGGCCTCGCTCAGGCTGCGCAGTGCATTCTCCATCTCCAAACGGGTCTGGAAGGAGGTGATGATCTTGGATGATGGGTCGCTCATGGCAGTGAATTATACCGTCAACCTGCCGCACAGGGAAATACCTTTGCAACAGACTTCAGCAGCAGATAAGCATTTTTCGCCCTGCCAACAGCCGTCCGCAAACCAAACCATTTGCAGGAAAGCTTCAGCAATGCTACACTAACCCAGTATCCTGGCTGAAACGGACGGCCAGATCAGCAGTGTATTTTTGGTTTACAGGCAGTTGGAGCAACCATGGCAGCTCAGGCGCTTTATCGCCGATGGCGTTCACAAACATTCGATGAGTTGGTCGGGCAAGATCATGTGATTCAGACCTTGCGCAATGCTCTGCGCGATAGCCGCATGACCCATGCCTACCTATTCACCGGTCCGCGCGGCACAGGCAAAACCAGCACGGCGCGTTTGCTGGCGAAGGCGGTCAACTGCGAAAACCCTGACCTTGTCCAGCGCCCGGATAACACTTGTTCCATTTGCCGCGCCATCACCAGCGGTGCCTTGCTGGATCTGATCGAGATTGATGCAGCCTCGAATCGCGGTATTGACGAGATCCGCGATCTGCGCGACAAAGTGCATTTTTCGCCCACTCAGGCCCGCTACAAGGTCTATGTGATTGACGAAGTACACATGTTGACGCCGGAAGCCTTCAACGCGCTGCTGAAAACGCTGGAAGAACCACCGCCGCATGTGATCTTCGTGCTGGCTACCACCGAGCCACACAAAATCCCCGACACCGTATTGTCGCGCTGTCAGCGCTTCGATTTTCACCGCATTGCCGTACACAAGATCACCGAACGTTTGGCCTATATTCTTGCTCAGGAAGGACGCTCCGCCGAGCCGGCCGCACTAGAGATGATCGCGCGCAGCGCCGAAGGCGGCATGCGCGACGCCATCAGTCTTGCCGATCAGTTGCTGTCCTACGGCGGTGATGTGATCACCGAAGCGCAGGTGCAGGCTGTACGCGGGGCAATTTCCGGCGAAGCTATCAACGCTCTCGCTGATTTTCTGCTGCAGGGTGCGGCGGCAGATGGCCTGGGCCTGCTCAACCACCTGGCGGAAGACGGGGCTGACCTGCGTCAGTTGGCCTTGCAACTGGTAGCCCACCTGCGTTCAGTGCTGGTGTGCAGCGTGGGCGGCCAACAGGCACGCGCCCTGCTGCCCGATCTGTCGGAAACAGCGTGGCAAAGCGTTCAAAGTCAGGCTGCCCGCACCCGTGCCGAGGCGCTGACCCCTGCCTTGCGTCAACTCAACGACGCCGTGCATGCCATGCGCGACGCCCTTCAACCACAACTGGTATTTGAATTGGCCTGGCTTGATGCAGTGGCACGGCTGGCTGCGCCGCAGCCGCAGCCGGGGGCATTCCCAACGGTCAGCGGGCCGGTGATGGCGACAACCGGCGCTGTCCTGCCGGCCCAGCCGGCTGCCTCAAAACCTGACCCCGCGCCGTCTGCTCAGGCTGGGACATTGCCCGCCGCGGCACAGCCTGTGCCCGATGAGCAGGTAGTTGAATTGCTGCGCGCCCGCTGGCCTGCGCTGCTGCAAGAGGCCGAACAACTGCGCGGTGCCCAATTGCGCGCTGCCTTGCGCACCTTGCGCAATGTGGTGGCGCGCAACGACGACATCTATTTTGCATTCGAGCATGACTTATCACGCCAGGTCGTGGAACGCCCTGACAACAAAGCTGTAGTGCAGGATCTGTTGCGCCGCCTGCTAGGGCGCGCCGTGCGTTTACACACCCAGGTTGGCGCGCAGGTCACCGGTGTGGCTCAGGTCGCCCCTGCCGAGCATCCTCCCAAGGCAGTGCAAGCGGCCCAGCCGACGCCTTCATCCAGCACTGATCTTGCTGGCGATCCCCTGGTAGAGCATGCCCAACGCACACTGGGAGCCGTGCCCGGCACCTTATCTGCCTGACCAGGCAGATTATTACCCCCTAATGGAGAGTAGATCGTGGTAAAGAAAAAAATCAAGCGACCGTCAGCTTCAGGCAGACCGGCAGCCGGTGCAGGGCTGGCCATGGGTGGCGGCGGCATGATGAACCAAATCCGTCAGTTGCAGGAAGATATGGCACGTACTCAGGAATCACTGGGTGATGAGGTCGTGACAGTATCAGTGGGTGGTGGTGCGGTGCAAATGACCATGACCGGCCAGAACCACCTGCAATCGGTGCAGATTACACCTGACATCCTCAACCCTGATGATGTCGAGATGCTGCAAGACCTAATCATTGCCGCAGTCAACGAGGCCATTGAGCAGGCGCAAAAGCTGGCATCCGAGCGCATGGGTGCATTTACCGGCGGGCTAAATCTGCCCGGCTTGTTTTAGCTTCTCGTGAAGGTGAAAAGCCCATGCTAGCTGCTCCGCTTGCCAATGTGGTCGAGGCGTTTTCTCGTTTGCCTGGTATTGGCCCGAAAACTGCGGCCCGCCTGGCCTTTTATCTGCTGCGCGTACCCGATGAAGAGGCGTTTGCTCTGGCCGAGGCTATCCGTGAGCTGAAAGAGCGCACTCTCTTCTGTCGGCGCTGCTTCAATATCGCTGAAAGCGATCCCTGTGCTATTTGCAGTGGAGAAGAGCGGGATGGCGGGATATTGTGTGTGGTAGAAGAACCATCGGATGTGCTGGCAATCGAGCGCACGCGCGAGTACCGAGGGCGCTACCATGTGCTGCATGGTGCTATCTCGCCGGTGGACGGGGTTGGGCCAGAGCAGCTAAAAATAGCCGAGCTGCTGGCGCGGTTGCAGGTTGAGCCGGTGCGTGAGGTGGTGGTTGCCACCAATCCTAACCTGGAGGGTGAGGCTACCGCCATGTACCTGGCGCGGTTGCTTTCTCCGCTGGGCATAGCCGTGACGCGGTTGGCACATGGGTTGCCGGTCGGGGGCGATCTGGAATATGCGGACGAAGTAACGTTGGGGCGGGCGCTGTCAGGTCGGCGGGTGATGAGCTAGCTGCGCGCGGCGTGTGCAGAATTTGACAGTCTTTTTCTGGCGTGCTAGAATACTGGCGAAGTTAAGAAACGGCTTCATGCACTTGGACATTGCCCCAAACTGAAGATAAACAGGCAGCCAGCCGTAAGCGGCAAAGTGCTGTCGGCCGCGATCGCAAGATCAGCGGTCTTTTTATCAGAAAATTGGTACTTGACAAAAGTCTTGGAGTGTGGTAGTATTAACCTTCGTGCCCGATGAACAAAAACTCCTCTGGAGTGCAGCAAGAAACATCGAAATGGCACCAAAAAACTACAAACCGCTGTATAAATAGCGGATTGTAAAAAAGGCTCAAAGAATTTAAAATTGGGTCTTGACAAATCCGGCGAAATGTGGTAACATGACTCTTCGTGCGGACGGTACATTAACAACTAAAAAGTGACAGGAACAGCACAAATGCTTGGGCCCAAGACCTGTTTAAGGTCAAGTTAATTCTCTTTATTTTGCGGAGAGTTTGATCCTGGCTCAGGATGAACGCTGGCGGCGTGCCTAACA
>CALESQ010000105.1 GCA_937907455.1 uncultured Caldilineales bacterium | reverse complement strand
TACTTAACTATCAATCCAGCATTCAATAAAATTCCAAACCCTATAAAACCAGATTGCATAATCCATTTATATTTGTGAGTTTGGGATGCTAATTCACTTATCGTGTTTTGAGTCCAATCATACGCAGTTTGAGTATAGAAATGGGATACAACAATAACGCCCACAAAGAAAATAATTGAAAATGCTACTATTTTTGCGTACATCTGTGTATCCATCATCAATTACTCGAGTTCTGCGTGCCGCCCAACTAGTAATTATGCGGAATACAGTCCGCATATCAGCGGGACGGCTATTCCGCTTTTTGCCCCCTGTCGGGGCATTATACGGAATGCTCGCCGCATATCACCTCTCTGGAGGCGTTTTATGCGGATAAAAAACTGTGCTAAAATGCGGATTGTAAACTACAGACCTTTCCTGCTTTCGTCATTGAGTAAGTCTAGTATAATGCTCCTCTGTAATCCCGTCAAGTGGAGGGCTTTCATGGAACCACGCCCCAAAAAGCTGCTCGAAGAAGTCAGGGACGCAATCCGTCTCAAGCATTATTCTTCGCGTACCGGCGACACGTATGCACAGTGGATCAAGCGTTTCATTCTTTTTCACGACAAACGCCATCCTAAAGAAATGGGCGCAGAGGAAGTCGCTGCCTTCTTGACCTGGTTGGCTACCGAACAGAAGGTTGCAGCCTCAACCCAAAATCAAGCCTTGAGCGCTTTGCTCTTTCTGTATCGCCATGTGTTGCACCAGCCTATCCACTTCCAGAGTGACATTGTGTATGCCAAACAGCCCGAACACCTACCTACTGTTCTGACAAAAGATGAAGTTCAACGCCTGCTCAGCAAGATGTCCGGTGTGACTAAGCTCATGAGCCAGCTCCTCTACGGCAGCGGCATGCGCCTATCCGAATGCACGCGTTTGCGCGTCAAGGATATTGATTTTGTCCGTCATGAGATACTAGTGCATGACGCCAAAGGCATGAAAGACCGCGTTACAATGTTGCCCGCTAGTCTTGTAGCTCCGCTACAAGATCACTTAGCACAGGTAAAATTACTCCACGAGCGTGACCTGGCAAAAGGTTTTGGCTCAGCTCCGCTGCCTTTTGCACTTGACCGTAAATATCCCCATGCAGAGCGTGAATGGGGATGGCAATTTGCCTTTCCCTCCGCGCGCATGGCCAAGGATGAGGAAAGCGGCATCGTGCGCCGCTGGTATACCAGTGAAAGCACTTTGCAAAAGGCGGTGCGACAGGCAGCTCAAGCAGCCGGTATTGTCAAGCCAGTGGGGCCGCACACCTTTCGCCACAGCTTTGCCACCCACCTGCTGGAGGCCGGCTATGACATCCGTACCGTTCAGGAACTGCTGGGGCACAAAGATGTCAAAACCACCATGATTTATACCCACGTTCTCAACCGCGGGCCGCGAGCCGTGCGCAGCCCGCTTGATTAGTCTGCCCCCACCCTTCCGCGCCGACAGCAGCAGACCTCTCTCCCTCATTTTTCTGCCGCTTCGCGCGTCCCTCCTCATTCACCCCACTGACCGTTCACAGTTTACCGTTCACCATCCCCTCCCCGCATGAATTGCTGACTTGCCGCGCCCGCGCTATAATGTCTTGTTGTTTCCGTTGAATTTCTACGAGAGGATTCTCTGTTATCCTATGCTGAAACGCACTCATACCTGTGGCGATTTGCGTGCCGCCGACGCCGGCCAGCAAGTCACCCTGAACGGCTGGGCTTTCCGCCGCCGCGACCACGGCACGATTATCTTTATTGACCTGCGCGACCGCTACGGCGTGACCCAAGTGGTGGTGACGCCGGAAACAGCGGCCGCCTACGACGCTGCGCAGCGCGTGCGCAGCGAATTCGTGCTGGCCGTGCGCGGCGAGGTGCGCCGCCGCCCCGCGGGCATGGAAAATGCCGGCCTGCCCACCGGCGAAGTCGAAGTCGTGGCGAGCGAGCTGGTGGTGGAAAACGCAGCCAAGCCGCTGCCTTTTGAAATCCGCGACGACCTCGAAGCCAACGAGGCGAGCCGCCTCACCTACCGCTACCTCGATCTGCGCCGCCCGCGCTTGCAGCGCAACATCATTTTGCGCCACCGCGTGGTGAAGCTGATGCGCGACTACCTCGATGCCAACAGCTTTCTGGAGATCGAGACGCCCATCCTGACCAAGTCCACGCCGGAGGGCGCGCGCGACTACCTCGTGCCCAGCCGTGTGCATCCGGGCAAGTTCTATGCGCTGCCGCAAAGCCCGCAGCAGTTCAAGCAACTGCTGATGGTCTCCGGCTTCGACCGCTACTTCCAGATCGCCCGCTGCTTCCGCGACGAAGACCTGCGCGCCGACCGCCAGCCGGAGTTCACCCAGCTTGACGTGGAAATGTCCTTTGTCGGGCAGGAAGATGTGATCGGGCTGATCAGCGGGCTGTGCCAAGCCATTATGACGCAGTTGACCGACGCCGCGCCGCCCAGCTTGCCCTTCCCGCGGCTGACCTATGCCGAAGCCATGGCGCGCTATGGCAGCGACAAGCCGGACATTCGCTTCGGCCTGGAACTGCAAGACCTGCGCGACCTGCTGGCTGACACCGGCGTCGGCTTCCTCAAGGCCGCGCTGGCCGCGGGCAATGACGTCAAGGCCGTGCGTGCGCCGGGGCTGGCTGGCCCGGCCATCAGCGGCACCAAGCTGCGCGAGCTGATCAAGGGCTACGAAGAGGTGGTGAAGATTTACGGCGCGAAGGGGCTGGCCTGGCTGGATTATCCCGCTGAAGCAGGCAGCGCGCCGAAATCCCCGATTGCCAAGTTCTTCAACAGCGACGAGCTGGCCGCAATTGCCGCGCGCTGCGAAGCTGAGCCGGGCGATGTGGTGTTCATCGTTGCCGACACGGCCAAAGTGGTCAATGCCGCGCTGGGCGAGCTGCGCCTGCGCCTGGGTCGTGACCTGAACCTGATCGCCCCCGACCAGTTCGCATTCCTCTGGGTGGTTGACTTCCCGCTGGTAGACTGGAACGAGGACGAACAGCGCTGGGACGCCATGCACCACCCCTTTACCTCGCCCAAAGCCGAGGACATCGGGCGCATGAGCAGCGACCCCGGCACCGTGCGCGCCAACGCCTACGACATCGTGCTGAACGGCATCGAGCTGGGCGGCGGCAGCATCCGCATCCACCGCCGCGATGTGCAGGAGCAGATGTTCCAGCTTCTCGGCCATTCGCCGGAGGCAGCCGCGCTGAAGTTCGGCCACATGCTGGATGCCTTCGAGTACGGCACACCACCGCACGGCGGCATCGCGCTGGGCATTGATCGCTTCGTGATGCTGCTGGCTGGCGAGCAGTCCATCCGCGAGGTGATCCCCTTCCCCAAGAACCAGCAGGCGGTCGAGTTGATGACCGGCACGCCGGACGTAGTAGACACCGCGCAACTGCAACTGCTGCATCTGCTGTCAACAGCCAAAAAAGAAACATTATGACGCTCAACAAACCCCAACTACATCCCCGCGGCTCCGAGCTGCTGCGCAATGCGCTGCTGAACAAAGGCGCGGGCTTTAGCGACGCCGAGCGCGGCGCGCTGGGTCTGCGCGGCCTGCTGCCGCCCCGTGCCGCTACGCTGGAGCAACAAACCGCCCGCGTGCTGGAAAACGTGCGCAGTTTGCCCACCCCGCTGACGCAATATCGCTACCTGATAAGCCTGCTCGACCGCAATATCACGCTGTTCTACCGCGTGCTGATAGACAACCTCGACGAGCTGATGCCTATCGTCTACACCCCCACGGTGGGCCAGGCCTGCCAGGAATTCGGCCACGTCTTTCAGCAGGCGCAGGGCTTGTTCATCACCCTGCAAGACCGCGGTCGTGTGGCCGAGGTGTTAAGCAATTGGCACTACGATGATGTGCGCATCATTGTGGTCACCGATGGCGAGCGCATCCTGGGTCTGGGCGACCTGGGCGCCAACGGCATGGGCATTCCTGTCGGCAAGCTGTCGCTCTATGTTGGCTGTGCCGGCGTACACCCCGCGCAATGCCTGCCGATCACGCTGGACACGGGAACCAACAACCCCAAGCTGCTCAACGACCCGCTCTACATCGGCCTGCCGCACGAGCGCGTGCGCGGCGAAGCCTATGATGCGCTGGTGGAGGAGTTTATCCAGGCTGTGCAGCAGGTATTCCCCCGCGCCATTGTGCAATTTGAGGATTTTGGCAACAGCAACGCTTTCCGTCTGTTGCACCAATACCGCGACCGCATCTGCACCTTCGACGACGACATTCAGGGCACTGCGAGCGTGGTGCTGGCCGGCTTGTACGCGTCGCAGCGCCTCACGGACCTGCCGCTGAACAAGCACACCTTCCTGTTCTATGGTGCAGGCGAAGCAGGCATCGGCATCGGTGATCTGATCGTGGCAGCCATGATGGAAGAGGGGCTGAGCGAGGCAGAGGCGCGGCAACGCTGCTGGTTCTTCGACTCGAAGGGCCTGGTGGTGGCCGAGCGCACCGACCTGGTGGCGCACAAGCGCCCCTACGCGCACAAGCACCCCTTTGTCGGCGACTTTCTGACCGCGGTGGAAACGCTCAAGCCCACGGGCATCATCGGCGTGGCGGGCGCGGGCAAGGCCTTCACCCAGCCGATCATCGAGACTATGGCCCGGCTCAACGGGCATCCGATCATCTTTGCGCTGTCGAACCCCACTTCAAAATCGGAATGCACCGCGCAAGAAGCCTATGGGGGATCAGAGGGCCGCGCGATTTTTGCCAGCGGCAGCCCGTTCCCGCCGCTGGAATATCAGGGTCGCCGGATCGTGCCCGGCCAGGGCAACAACTCCTACATCTTCCCCGGTGTGGGCTTGGGCGTGATTCTGTCCGGCGCACGGCGTATCCCCGACGAGATGTTCATGGCCGCGGCCAAGGCGCTGGCCGCGCAGGTCACTGACAGCGATCTGGCCTTGAGCCGCATCTACCCCGCGCTGGAACGCATCCGCGAGGTGTCGGCTGTGATCGCCGCGGCCACTGCGCAGGTGGCCTATGACCATAACCTGGCTACCCTGCCCAAGCCGGCCGATCTCGTCTCTGCCGCCCAAGCCGCCATGTACGAGCCGAAATATGTGCCGTATGTGTGAGGGTGACTAAGCAAAACCGCAAGGAGTTGCAAAGCTGGCTTTGCGACTCCAATCCCTCAACACGGCGACGCAGCTACCTGAAATTTATGTTTGAACCACACCGTATTGTCGAGGAGTTTTCTCCATCAGAACATGCAGTTATCTACCCAGGTGACTGCCTTAATTTGTTGCGTGTAATTCCTGACAACAGTATTCAATTAGTAGTAACTTCTCCCCCTTATAACCTGGGAAAGGAATATGAAAAAAAGCTTGATTTAGACAGCTATCTGGCCCAGCAAGCTCTGGTGATCCAGGAAGTTGTGAGGACATTGAAACCTCAGGGGAGTATTTGCTGGCAAGTCGGCAACTACGTTAACAATGGTGCGATTATTCCCCTGGACACGGTTTTATATCCCATCTTTAACCACTTGGGCTTGCAAATGCGCAATCGCATTATCTGGCATTTTGAGCATGGGCTGCATTGCTCTAATCGCTTTTCTGGGCGATATGAAACTATTGTCTGGTTCACAAAAACAAAAGATTATGTGTTCAATTTAGATCCGGTGCGTGTGCCGCAGAAATATCCGGGTAAAAAGCATTTCAAAGGCCCTAAAGCCGGGCAATACTCTTCCAATCCTCTTGGCAAAAACCCCGGTGACCTATGGATTATCCCCAATGTCAAGAGCAATCACGTTGAAAAAACTGAACATCCCTGCCAATTTCCTGTGGAGCTGGTTGAGCGCCTGGTTCTTTCGATGTCAAATGAAGGAGACTGGGTGCTGGATCCGTTTCTCGGCACAGGAACTTCAATTATCGCGGCTTTAAAGCACAGTCGGCGCGGAGCAGGAGCCGAGCTACATCCCGATTATATCGAATTAGCGCGAACACGGGTACAGCAAGAAATAGCTGGCACTTTGCGCACCAGACCGATGGGGCGGCCTGTTTATGATCCCAACGAAGCTGGCAACAAATTAACGGCTGCGCCGTGGCACAATCCGACCTACCAAGCACAGCCGCGGTTGTTGGAAGTTGCTGAGGGTGACGAGGAGTACAAGACACATGAAGATCGTTGAAACCTACTCACATCTTAATGGCTTGGAATATCTCATGGTTCATCAACCCCAGTTATGGGCAGAGTTGCAGCAAGTCATCGGCCTGGTAGATGCTGAGCGATGCAAAACGAAAGTGTCACGGGAAAAGACCAGGCACGACAAAGTGTTGTATAGCCCCATTGCTCTAAACGCTGAGTTCCGGCGGCTATTGAAGCAAAGACAGTGGAACGAAAGCAGAGTAAGCTACTGGGTCACAAAAAACGAAAAGTTAATCCGCAAGACTTTATCTATGCCAGCGCAAGAACAAAAAGAAGAGAAACTGGCTGCTGGCGAAACCCCTATTTTTAGCTATAATCAAACAGACTTTGTTAAGGCACGTGTAGCTATCGAGATCCAATTCGGCAAATATGCTTTCGTAGCCTACGATCTGTTTGTCAAACATCTGGCTTTCTATATCAGCGATCAGATTGACGTAGGCATAGAGATACTGCCTATGAAAGTTCTGCAGGTCGAAATGAGTTCCGGCGTTCCTTACTTCGAAGGCGAGTTTTATAACGTCATTCGCCAAGGCCGCGGAGTGCCTGCCGTGCCGCTGATCATGATCGGCATTGAAGCATAGCGCTCATTCCTTTGCTGTGAAATTGCAGTACATAGCACCAGCTTTCCGTAGGCGCCCCACTTGTGTTCGATCCCTATCACTGCCAGATAAAATAGTTTCAGCTATCAACATCCTCACTATTATTTCGGAGAAAGCCCGTGACGACCCCCATCAAAATCGCTCAGGCCGCGGACTATGTCGGCCATGAAATTACGCTCAATGGCTGGGTGCAAAAGCGCATTGACAAGGGCAAGCTGCAATTCATCAGCCTGCGCGACGGCAGCGGTACGATGCAGTGCGTGGTGTTCAAAAAGAACCTGCCCGAAGAGCAGTTCGAGGTCGCGCGCCATACCACGCTGGAATCTGCGGTGCGCATCACCGGCGCGCTGCGGGCCGAACCGCGCGCGCCGGGCGGCTATGAGCTGGATGTGGCCGCGTTCGAGGAAATCAGCCGCGCCGATGATCCCTACCCGCTGGCTGCCAAGCGCGACGGCGGCGAACACGGCTCTGACTTCCTGCTGAACCACCGCCACCTGTGGCTGCGTGATCCGCGCCAGGCCGCCATTCTGCGCATCCGCGCCACGCTGGAAAACACCATCCGCCGCTGGCTGGATGACCACGGCTTCGTGCTGGTGGATTCACCGATCATCACCCCGGCTGCCGCCGAAGGCACCAGCAACCTGTTCGCCACCAAATACTTCGACGAACCGGCTTATCTGGCGCAGACCGGCCAGCTTTACAGCGAGGCCACAATTGCCGCGTTTGGCCGGGTATACTGCTTCGGCCCCACCTTCCGCGCGGAGAAGTCGGACACCCGCCGTCACGCCATGGAGTTCTGGATGGTGGAGCCAGAGATGGCCTTCACCGAGCTGGATGAAAACATGGAGGTGATTGAGCAGTTCGTCAGCCATTGCGTGCAGACGGTGCTGCGCGAGCGCGCGGCGGAGCTGGCCGTGCTGGGCCGCGATGTCAGCCTGCTGGAAACGGCTGTGGCCCCCTTCCCGCGCATCCATTACGACGATGCGGTCAAGCTGCTGCAAGCCAACGGCTACCCCGATTTCCCCTGGGGTGAGGACTTTGGTGCGCCGCACGAGGACGCCATCAGCGCGCAGTTCGGCAAGCCGGTGTTCGTGCATCACTACCCGCGCGGGGTGAAGGCGTTTTACATGCAGCCCGACCCGGAGCGGCCCGATACCGTGCTGGCCTGTGACCTGATCGCGCCGGAAGGCTACGGCGAAATCGTGGGCGGCAGCCAGCGTATGCACGACTACGAGACGCTGGCCAATGCGATTGATGCACACAAGCTGCCGCGCGAAGCGTATGAGTGGTATCTCGACCTGCGCAAGTACGGCGCGCAACCCCACAGCGGCTTTGGCATGGGCCTGGAGCGGGTAGTGATGTGGATTTGCGGCCTGTCGCACATCCGCGAGGCGCTGCCCTGGCCGCGCCTCTATCGCCGGTTCTATCCGTGATTTCCTCAAAGAATGAACAACCAGAGCGATGACTTTCGCTGGACTGATCATGCGTTGCAGGAGATAACCCGACGCCAGATCAAGATGGCTGATGTAGTTAAAGTTTTAAAAGAACCGGAGCAGATCGTAACAGTGAGGCCCGGACGGCTCGTATTCCAGGCGCGCGGCGCTTTTAATGAGTCGTCATCGCTTTATTTGCTGCGGGTTTTTGTTGATGTAGATCGTCATCCTCCCGAGGTGGTTACTGCTTACCGAACCAGCAAAATTGATAAGTACTGGAACACAACATGAAAGTAACTTATGATCGTAGAACGGATAGTTTAACCATCGTTTTTCTGGATAAGGTCATCGCCGAAAGCGATGAAGACAAGCCAGGAATCATATTGGACTACGATGCATCAGGCAATCTGGTATCTTTGGAGATTCTCGACGCCTCGAGTCGGGTAACGACCCCCACCAGTATCGAATATCAGGTCGCCGCTTGATCTGCATGAGGCGATAAGCTTTTGCCTTTTGGGTCACAAGAGATCGGCGCAGCCGGAACACAGCCAAATCGCGTTTGGCTGTGTTCAAAAGCCCGACAACTCATCCACTTTGTCGGCTCGCCCAAAACCGGTTCCTCTCACTTAATCGTGCGCGCTTAGCTGCGCTCTAACAGCACTTTCGCCTCTTCCAGCCGGCTGATGTTGCCCAGCAGGCTCAGGCGGTCGTTAAATTCCAATGCAGTGTTGCCGTGGGGAATCAAAAGCTGGCTGCGGCGGCGAATGGAAAGAACCAGCGTATCCCCCGGCAGGTGCAGATCGCGCAGCTGCATCCCCTCTAGAGAGCGATTGCGCAGGCGCACCTCGCTGATCTCGCGCTGATCGTTGGTAGAGGTCAACAGGGTATAGGTATCCGGGTTGCGTGCCATCATGGCAAGCATGGTGGCGCGGTGCATGGCGCTGACATAGGGTTGCACACCCAAATCCTGAAAAGCAGCAAGCTGCGCAGGATCCTGTACCAGCGCCACGATATTAGCGATCTGCAAGCTGTGCGCCGCACGCGCGATCGCCAGGTTGAGCGCATCGTTTTCGTGCAGCGCCAGCACAGTTTCTACTTGGGCAGCGGGCAAAACTTCTACACCACTGGCATTGGGGGGCGCAGAGATCACGGCATACCCCGCATTGCTGGCTCTTGCCTGCTGGGTCTGGTTATTCTCCAGAAAAGTGATATCGTCGCCGTGATTGCGCAGTTCTGCAGCCACTTTCAGCCCCAGATCGTTGACACCGATGAGGGCGATCAGGCGTTTGCGCGGCTGCGTGGTTTCTGGCATCAGCGTATTGAAGAGAACCGGCATAAACAGCACCGTTAAAATGGCAAAGAGGATGATGGTAGTGCTGGCTGCCGAGTCCAGCAGGCCAGTACGCAACCCAACCACGGCAATAGCGACTTCGAGCGATAAGTGAGTATTCAGCAGCAAACCAGCTGACAACAACTCGCGCCAGCTTAGCCAGCGCCGCGTGACCAGCATCGGCAGCACCTTCACGACAAGCGCCACAACAAACAGCAACGGCAGCAGCAACAGGGTTTGTGGGCTTTCCAGCAAATCACGCAGGTTGATCTGAGCGCCCACCATAATGAAGAAGACAGGCACGAAAAAGCCAAAACCGAAGGCTTCCAGCTTTTCAACCAGCACGTCATCGTCCGGTGCACGCAGCAGGGTCACGATCATCCCAGCCAGGAACGCGCCCAGGATCAGCTCTGCACCGACAAACTCGGCTAGCACAACGAACGACATCAGAATGGCAATCGCCCCGCGCACCTTCAACTGCACCGTGGCGCGGGAAAGTTCATCAAAGAAACTGCGCACCCTGGGCAAACCCACCACGTTGGGACCGACCTGAAAGACGATCAAAAAAGCAAGGAAGAGCAGGCCCACCGAAAAAATCTCCAGATTGAGCCCCTGCTCCAGCAGAATGATGTAGATCGTAAGCAGCAGGACAGTGAGAAAATCAGCCAGAATTGCCGTCAGAAAAATGACCTGGCCGAAGAAGGTCGGCAGCAGGCGGCGCTCTTTGAGCAGAGGCAACAAAACGCCCAGCGAAGCGGCAGAGAGTACCAGGGCGATCAGCCATGGATCGCCCGCGCCTCCAATACGACTTATCAGCCATCCCCCCGGCACAGCCAGTCCTACAGTAAGCAGGTAGAGGCCCAGTGCTATCAGCAGAAGATTAGGCCCGACGCGTTTAAGCGATGAACCGTTGCGCCTGGGAAACAGCTCGGCCAGATCAATTTCCATGCCGGCCAAGAAGATCAGAAAGGCCAGGCCGATGTTGGCCATGAAGCTGAGGATCGCGTCATTGCTGACAATACCCAATAGAGAAGGCCCGACCAGGATACCAGCGAGGATTTCCCCGACTACGACGGGGATACGTTGAAAGCGCGCCAGAATGATCGGAACGAGAAAAGCCAGCAAAACGACCAGCAACAGGGGCAGGAAGTGGTTGCCGGTTTCAGCAAAGACAGGGGTCAGGTGCATTATGTTGCGTCTCCATAGAATGATTTTCCAGGGTCAACCGGAAGCGACATCCTACCACGTTTAAACACAATAACCAAAAACCCTCGAAATTCCCCCCATAATGATACAACCCCGATGAATCGGGCGCGTTTATTGCTCGATCGGCCAGCGCATTCACTGATCACGTGCCAGTTAACGATTCGTTTTATACTCCAATTACCCACTATTCAATGTAGCCTCGCTATCACGTACTAATTCGCCGAGCTTGTGCAGCAGGCTGCGCGTTTCCGGCGAAACCACCGTTTCCTCGCCGTTGATGCGCTCCAGCAGCGCCTGATAGCGCGCTTGCACCTCGGCAAGATCGGCATTGGCAGGTACCGGCAGATCACGCAGCGGCGCAGTTAGATAATTCCACAAGATATGAATCGCTACAGCCACTGCAGGAGCCACCACCAGCCCCACCAGGCCCAATTGCTGCATCAGCACAATGGCAGTGACAAAAAACAACAGTGAACTGGTTTGCGGACGCGGCAAGTAGCGCGGCTGAATCCGAAACTCGAACAGCAGAGACACCACAAAGGCATATGCAGCACCGAGCAAGGGAGGCAGCGGGTTGAGCGAGATGAATGCTACAACCAACAGTGGCAATACAGCCAGCAAAAAGCTTAGCCAGGGGACGATTTGCACCATCCCACCGATCAAGGCCAGCAGGACGGGGTAACGCAGCCCCAGCAGCTCAAAGCCGATCCACAGCACCACGGTAGCCACGACCATCTCAACCAGGGCACTGCGCGCAAATGTGCCTACACCCGCTTCGATTTCATGCCAGATGCGGCGAATGCGCAAGCGCTGCTCCAGCGGCAGGATGGAAAGCCATAGCCGCTCGAAGCGCACATGATCTATAGTCCAATACAGGCTCAAAATAAGCATCATCACAGCCTGTCCAAAGGCGCTGCCGATGCTACTAACCAGTGCAACGACACGCTGAAACACCGGCACCTCTGTTTGTCCGGCGAGCACGCTGTAAATCAAGCTGGGGGGCGGCAACTGCTGGGCCACGGCACGACGAAAGCCGCTCTCCGATTGCGGCCATTCCAGCGCCATCCGTTCGTACGCCATGGAAAGCCGCTCAACTAATGTTTGCAGCTCACGCTCCACCGGCCCCAGCAACAGCATCAGCAAGGCGACAACACTCAGCGCAATCAGACCATACACCAGGGCTACGCTCAGCCCCGGTTTCAATCCGGCCTGCTGCAAGCGACCAATCAGCGGCCGCAGGCTGGCCGAAACCAACAGCGCCATGATTACCAGCAAAATCGGCTGGCGAAAGAGCCAGATCAAAGCTAAAGCGGCCAGCGTCAGTAGAATGGCTAAAGTCCAACGAGCCACGATGCTCATACGGATACCTCCTCGGCCAGTTGAGCGGCGTGAGCCAGGCGTTCCAGCGCAGCAGCCAGCGCCTCTACAGTTTCTTCAACGTAGTCGTTGGCCTCGGTGCTGGGTACTGGCTTGCGTCGCAAGCTTTTACGCACATCATATACCAGGTTATGCGCGTCGAAACGCAGCAAGCCCAAACGACTGCGTGAGGTCATGGTGTTCCAGCCCTGCTGATCAAGATTAAACACCAGGCTGTTGAAGATGATTTGCAGGGTAGCGGCGATGGGAATCGCCATCAATGCGCCGCCAATGCCGAATAGCGCTCCAAAAGCTGCCAAAGCCAGCAAGGATACAAATGGATTGATACCCACGGTTTTACCCATCACCCGCGGCACCAGGATGTAGTTTTCCAGCGCCTGCAACAGCACAGCCGAGGCCAGCACCCACCCCACCTTGGAAGGATCGTGGATCAGAGCAACCAGCATAGCGGCTACTGCAGTTAACGCCGGACCCACCATTGGAATCAGCTCAAAGATACCAGCCAGCACCGCCAGGGCTGCGGCATAGGGCAGACCAATTGCCAGATAGATCACCAGCGACGCGATGCCGATCAGTCCACCCAACAGCAATTGTCCTCCCAGAAACCCACCCACAGTAGCTTCAATCTGATCAGCTCTGCTACGCAGAGACTCACGGCTTTCGCTGGGAGCAAAGCGCAACAGCCATAGCTTCACCCGCTGGTTTTCGATGTTGAGATAGTAAGCCAGCACAAAGATTGCCCCGGCTACCAGGATATAACCTATCCCGGAACGAAGCAATTGCCAAAAATTGGCAACGCTGGCAAGGGCTGCACTTTCCAGGCTGCTGGCTGAGTTTTTGCCGTTCAGCGAAGCCTGAAACTGCGCCAGGGTAGCGGGAGTGCTTTCTGCCACACGGCGCATGCCATAATTGGCAGAATTGAGTAAGCCCATTCGCAGCCGGTCGTAGTAATCAGGAAAGCGACCGGTCAGCTCAGTCACCTGGCTGAACAGCACCGGGCCAACCAACACCACGAACAGGCTAACCAGACCCAGCGCAACACTATAGACGATCGAGACTGCTATTGGGCGCGACCGTCCTTTGCTGATCAGCCAGTTAACCGCGGGCGTAATGGCAACATTCAACATGAAAGCTGCCAGCATCAGGAGCAGCACGGCACGGTAGTGAAACAGCAAGACAAACAGGCCCACCACGCCCAGCACAATCAGCGTTGCCTGTACCATCTGGCGCACAGAGCGGCGACTATCAAGTGACAGAAGCGGTGATGTCATAGCACCTCGGTTCAGCGTAAGGCTTCGATAAAGTGAGCGCTGGTGCCGGCGCGTACCTGCTCCAGCGTAGCGCCCGGCAGCAATTCCGTCAGCGTCAACTGCCCGTCCAGAAACTCAAACACCGCCCAGTCGGTGATGATCATCGCCACCGCCCGCTGTGCAGTCAACGGCAACGTACACTGCGGCACGATTTTGGGCCGGCCCTTGCCGTCCACATGCGTCATAGTGATGATCAAGCGCCGTGCGCCGCTGGCCAGGTCCATCGCGCCGCCGATGCCCAGCAGCGGCTGGCCGGGCACCGCCCAATTCGCCAGGTTCGCGGCCTCGTCCACTTGCAGACCGCCCATAATTGCCACATCAATATGCCCGCCGCGGATCATAGCGAACGATTCGGCGCTGTCGAAATAGGCCGCGCCGGGCAGCGCGGTCACCGGCTGCTTGCCCGCGTTGACGGGGTACTCCAGCGCGCCGCCGCTGGTGGGGGCCGGGCCTACGCCCACCATGCCATTTTCCGTGTGCAGGGTCACACCGTGCGCCGGGGTGATCAAATCGGCCACCAGTGTGGGGATGCCGATGCCCAGGTTCACCACATCGCCGGGGTACAGCTCGGCCAGAGCGCGGCGGGCCATAGCCATGCGGCTATCATCAGCCTTCTTGCCGCTGGCCTCCACCGATGCCGACGTGCCCAAATCCTCCAGCGAAGTATGTGCCTGCACCAGGTAGTCTACAAAACAGCCGGGGGTGTGGATTTGGTCGGGGGCAAGCGTTCCCATCGGCACAATTTCCTCCACCTCCACGATCACCAGCCTGGCCGCGGTCGCCATCATCGGGTTGAAGTTGCGTTCGGTCATGCGGTAGACCAGATTGCCCGCGGTGTCGGCTTGCCAGGCGCGCACAAAGGCCACATCGGCACGCAGCCCCGGCACAAATACGTATTCCTGCCCGTCAAAAGTGCGCACATCGGTGTTTTCAGCCACCACCGTACCCGCTCCAGTCGGCGTGTAAAAACCGGCAATGCCCGCGCCGCCCGCGCGCAGCGCCTCGGCCAGCGAACCTTGCGGGATCAGTTGAATATCAATCTCACCCGCCTGATAAGCCTTGACCGCCTCCGGGTTGGAGGTGAAGAAGGAGCCGATGGCTTTTTTGAGCTGGCCGTTGCGCAGCAAGCGCCCGCCGCCCAGCCCCGGCTCGCCCACGTTGTTGCCGATGTAGGTCAGGCCGCGCGTGCCGGTTTCAGCCAGCGCGTTGAGGAGGTGTACGGGGTTGCCGGTCATGCCAAAGCCGCCGGCCATCAGCACCGCGCCATCAGGAACCAGCGCGGCAGCCTGTTCCACTGTGATTTGAGAGACTGTTTTCATGGGGGAGTTTTAAGGGTTAAACACCGAAAAAGGATTTGACGAGAGTAATTTACAGCTTGTCATCGGGAGTCACAAGTTCCTTCATGTGTCTGCGCTTGTGAATGGCAATGACACGAAACACGCCCTCCACGGTGGTATCGAAACCGCCCGGGTGATAGCCGGCGATATCCCACTGCTCTGGCTCGATGCGCTGGAGCAAGGCCAGGGTAGCCGCGTGGTTGGCGTCCAGTTCGCTCAGCACTGCGGCTAGAGCGAGACCACGACGCGCGGCAACCTGCGCCGCGTTGAAAGCATCCAGGTCAAAGCCATCGGGGCCAATGGTGGGTGTGGCGCTCAGCAGGTTTTCTGCCACGCTACAATGCCCCAGCTCGGCTGAAGCCAAATGAGCCAGTGTATCCTGCACGCTCCATCCTGGGTTGGGAGAGGGAGCGGCCGCCTCCGTCGGGGTCAGCGCCTGGGCATAGGTCATCAGTTCAGTGTGGGCAGCCAGTAAACGGCCCGCCAGCTTTTCAGCGCGTGCATCCATAGGGTGTTTCCTCGTGTAGGCCGAAAGATGACGAAGGAGCAAGTAAGCGCCGTCGTGCAGTGTATGATAGCGCCAGTTGAGCACCAAAGCAAACCAGGATTATCGAATTTTCACCAGGCCAGGTATAATAGCAGTCTCATCCCTGCTCTTACTTCCCCATCAACAAAAGGAACTTGGCTATGCGTTTCAATCAATTGTTCATACTTCTTGTGCTGCTTACCCTGCTGGCTGCGGCCTGTGTTGCCCCGACTGCGGTAGCCCCCACAACCGCACCATCATCTTCCGAACAGGGTTATCAACCGCTAAGCGCTGATGCCTGCGCTGCACTGCAAAAAACCGTAGCCGACGCACTTCAGGCCGAGGCCACCACCTCTACCGCAGCATTCACCGATATGCTGACCGGCGTCAGCGGTCAAAGCTGCCTGATTACCGTCACCGGCGATGGCGCGCAGTTCGGCAGCATGACGGACATAGCCACCGCCCTGCAAAGCGCTCTGGCCGCGCAAGGCTGGGCCGCTGATGCTGCCTATGCCGCGGACGGCCCCACTGGCACAGCTTTTGGCCTGCGCCAGGGCAAAGAACTGGCGCAGGTTAATATCGGCTGGCAACCCGCAGTCGATGCTAACTGTCCGTCAGATCAGCCTATCTCGGCCTGTGAGCTGACGCCCGCGCAGCAGCTCTACACCATCACCGTGCAGGCCGCGGTGGGGCCATAAGCCGTGAACAGCAAATTAATCAGCAGGGTGCTGTTCACTGATTGCTCGATACCCACCGCCAACTGCCCATGCTGCTGACCTTGCTGGCCGACACCCAACAACCCGCCCGCCAGGCTGTGCGTCTGCCTGGCGGGTATATCCTGCGCGCTATGACGAAAGCCGATATAGCCCGCTGCGCCCAACTGTATGTAGCCGCCTACCCGCGTGATATTGTGGCCGATCTGGCCGAAGCTGAAGCGGAAATGGCGGCTACCGAAGCAGGAGACTATGGCCTGCTGGCGCTGACGCTATCCTGCCTGGTGGAAGAAGAAGGCGAACCGGTGGCAGCACTGATGACCGTTGAGCCTGCACCGTGGCCTGACACCCCATCCGGCCCATTTATCATCGAGCTTTTCACCCATCCTGTGCATCGCAGACGCGGCCTGGGACGTGCAGCGCTGTTGTGGACTGCACAAGCTGCCCAGGCTCAGGGCAAGCACACCCTGGCGCTGCGCGTTGATGCGCAAAACGCTGCGGCGCTAAGGCTTTACACGGCGCTGGGCTTTGTGCGCTGGCCGTAGCCTGCTGCTGCGTTGAAGCTTATCCCCGGGGCGACACAGAATCCTTGCCACGTTCGGCCCGATAGCAGACAAAATCCTTCTTAGCTAAGTGGCACGGGCATTCGGCTGCTGAGGCGACGATGCTGCGCGCGCGGGTCAACCAGCTGCGGCAAACCCGAATGCCCTACTCAACCAGCAGAACCACTTCCGCCGGTTCCAACGGCAACCTACAACGCGCGCACCAGCTTCGGGGTCACCAGCCATTCAAGCTGGCCGCTGTTGGCCTGCACGTCGCTCCATGCCGTTGCCGCCAGGGTGAGATGCGCAGCCGCAGCCGTGGGCAAACGCACCCCGGTTACCATCTCAAAAGCGTCAGCACCAATTAAACGCGCTGCCAAATCCTCCAAGCCGGGGTTGTGCCCCACCAACAACACATGTGCGGCCTCCTCTGGCAGATGGCAGACCACCGCCAACAATTCCTGGGCGCTGGCTGCATACAGGCTGCTTTCCTGGCGCACCTCACCGTGATACCCTGCCGCAGCTACCAACAGCTCGGTGGTTTGCAGGGCGCGCAGCGCCGTTGAGGTGATAATTAAGTCCGGCATGGCCGCCGCTGCTACCAACATTCGGCCCATCACGGGGGCATCCTTCCGGCCACGCTCTTTCAGCGGACGGTCAAAGTCATGCGCTGCATCTGTTTCCCAGTCAGACTTGGCATGACGCAGCAAGGTAAGCTGTTTCATCGCATCGCTCCTGAACGAGGACGCGTTTCCGGCGTCCGCAAAAACACCCACACGCCCGCCAGCATCACGCAGGCCAGCAAGGTGAACATCACATCGTATCCCGCGCCCGGGCGGATGGCATTGCCGCGGTCAATGATTGGCCCGGCCAGCAGGCGGCTGAAAGCGCTGGCTCCGGCGGTGGCAATGTTGCTCAAACCAAGATAACGGCCTGCTTCGGCAGCAGGGGCCAAATCTGCCGCCCAGGCCCAATTCACGCTGGTGAACACACCCGCCGACGCGCCGATCAGCCCGCTCACCAACACCAACTGCGGCACGGTGTGTACGGTGATCAGCGCCAGGGTAGCCGCCGCACCCAACAACCCTGCGGCTACATTGAGCGGACGGCGCCCCAGCCGGTCGGCCAGCATGCCGGTCGGTACAGCCAGCAGAAAAATCGCCGATCCCATCACCGTCATCAGCAATGCGGTCACCCGTGCGGGGTTAGGCAGCAGCAGCTTATCGGCAATGAAGTATTGCGCAAAGCCCTGCGCGGCAAAATAACCGGCCATCAACAGACCGCGGCCTAGCAGCAGCCGTGCATAGCCCGGCGCAGCGCGGCGTTCAAATTGAAAAGAGCGGCGCAAAGCTGCGGCCAGGCGGGACAGCGAGGGTCGCAGCGCAGGCGCAGGTTCACGCGTAGCCAAAAAAGTCAGCAAAGTACTGCCGCCCAGAGCCACAGCCGCCACAACCAGCGCCTCGCCGATCTGCCCGCGACCGGCAAAGAAACCACCCAACCCCACACCGGCGACAAAACCGATGATCTGCACGGCATTTTTAAACCCGGCAGCCAGACCGCGGCGCTCGGCAGCTACCTGATCAGGCAACATGGCCTGCAAGGCGGCCTCGGCCAGACTGCACGTTACCTGCAAACCGCTGTAAAGCAGCAACACCACAGCAAAAGTACGGGCTGCGCTCAGGCCAGCTAGCAAAGCCAGCGCCACGCTGATGCCACCCAGCAGCCAGGGGCGTCGTCCGCTTACATCGCTCAGCGCACCGCCCACCGGTTGTGCCAGCATCGCCAGCAGCAGGCCGGTGAAGGTGAGTGCGCCCAGTGCGGTAGCCTTGAAATCGGCTGGAACCAACGCCGCGACCAGCGGCGGCAGCAAAATAGCGTGCAGGCCATTCCACAAATAAGCCAAGCCAAACCAGGCAGCATTGAGGGCTAACAGGTGGCCCAGCCAGGCCCGCGACGACGACGAGGAGGGGGTGGCGCTCATGGGTTTACCCGGCGCGCAGCGCCCGGCTAAGGCGACCACGCTCCCACCACAGCAAAGCCAGCGCGCCGATCCACACCACAGCCAGCCCAGCTATAATCATAGCCAGCCACAGCATAGCCGATAAAGAACGGAGGGCGGCAAGCTCAGCGCCAACCAGACCGCTGCGCAGCCCCACCATTACCAGCATGCCGCTCAGACCATTCCACAAGCCGTGAATGGCAAAGCCAACCACCAGGTAACGCAGTGCGCCCAGCGACGCGCGGGTGCGCAGATCGTACCAGCCCAGTGCCACAAGCCCGGTGGAGGCAGCATGAATCACCACCGTCAGGCCGCGCAGCAACACGCTTTGCAGCCATTGCTCAGGTAACGGCTGAGCCGCATAAAACAGCGCCTCGGTGAAGCTAAAGCCTGCACCTGCCATCACACCGACCATAAAGACACGAGCGCGGGTGCGCGCGCCAACCGGGGTGCGATAAGCCAGGCTTGCCAACGATTTGACGATCTCTTCGATCAGTGGCACGGCACCGGCAAGAAGCAGCCCGACCCCCAGCAGCAGCGGCGGGGTCATACCTGGGCGCAGAGCGGCTAGATCGCCGCTGGCTTCCACGATTTGCAAAATCTCTTCCCAGCGGGTAAGGCTGGCTGCGCCGCCGGGCAACAGGGCCGTACCTGTGGCAGCCAACAGAAAGATCAGCACAAACATGCCGGCTTCCAACACAATACTTACCAGCGTAGCCAGCACCCCACCATAAGCAAAAGCAGCCAGCAGGGTACGGCGGCTCAGCCGCGCAGGCTGCAAAGCAGGCAACAACCAGGCAGCGACCATCAGCGGCGGCACCAGCGCAGCCAGCCCATGCCAGGGCAGCAGCAACCACGCGGCTGAGGTTTGCAGCAGCAAATGGCCAATCCCCAGCACCAGCATCAGCACCGCAGCCAGCCACCATAGCGGTGGCAAGATCAACGCCGGACTGCGCCAACGCCGCCACGAAGCCCATCCCGCCAGCGCCAGCACGCCGCCCAATCCCGCACCCACCGTGATGACCGAAAACGCCACGGTGAGACTGGGCAACCATTGGGCACGGGGGCCAGTGAAAATCATCACTGCCAAACCCATCCCCAGCAGCAACCCGCCAATCATGGCGATCACACCAAAAACAATAGCAGCAACACGTAGTGAATCACGCATAACGGCTCCTGAAACCAGCGAGAACACTTATCGGCGGTCGTGAGTAGCAGGCAGGGCATAGCCCAGCTCGCGCAGCCACGCTTCGTTTTTGCGCCAGTGCTCCCAGACCTTCACCCATAGCTCCAGATAGACTTTGCCATCCACCAATGTCTCGATTTGCTCACGTGCGCCCTGACCGATCTGCTTGATCTGCTGGCCACCCTTGCCCAGGATGATCTTTTTCTGCGTGTCGCGTTCGACATAGATGGTAGCGCTGATGTAAAGGATGCCATCCGGTCGCTCTTTAAACTCATCTACCAACACGGCCACGCTGTGAGGCACTTCCTGATAAGTATGCAGCAACACCTGTTCGCGAATCAGCTCGGCGGCAATGAAACGCTCCTGAACATCGGTAACCTGGTCTTCGGGGTAATAGCGCGGGCCGATGGGCAGGCGCTGAACGATGGCGGCCAGCAAGGCGTCGCGGCCTGCCGCATCCAGTGCAGAAAGCGCTATCCACTCCACCGCTGTGGGCAACAGGCTGCGATACGCCTCTACACGCGCTTGCAGCACATCTGCCGCCACCAGGTCAGTTTTGTTGATCGCCAGCAGCACAGGCACATCAGACGCGCGTGCAGCAAGCTCCTCGATTACCCGCCGGTCTGCCGCGCCTGGCGGCGCGCTGCCATCCATCACCAGGCAAATCAGGTCAGCATCGGGCAACACCTGCTGCACCTGGTCGAGCATGAACTCGCCCAAACGGTTCTGCGGCTTATGCAGGCCGGGGGTATCAATGAAGATCACCTGCATATCGGGTTGAGTATAAATGCCCAGGACGCGTTGGCGGGTGGTCTGTGGCTTGGGGCTGACAGCGGCGATTTTCTGCCCCAACCAGCCGTTGAGCAGCGTAGACTTGCCTACATTGGGCTTGCCTACCACAGCTACAAAGCCGGAGCGGTGACCAACCGGCAAGGTGTCGTCGTTGAAAAGGAGATCAGACATGCGAGGCTCCAGGGTAAGATTTAAAAGTTAAGGGATAAGGGTTAAAGGGTAAGCAGCTACAAAATTGCATAAGATTGATGAGATTGGCGAAATTAGTGCGAAGCCGCGCGGGATAAAGGTTGATCAGATAAGGCAGCCGGCGTGCAGATGCAGCAGTTGGCCGTTCCCGCGTGGCACAGTGTACCCGATAAGCGCAGTTTTGGTAAGTTGCGCAGACAGAAAAAAGCCCCGCGCCTGTCATGGCGCGGGGCTGATTATGTATAGTGTCTGGCATTCGTAAGGCGTCGCTCTGACCAACATCCTTGCAGCCACCGATGTCAATGCCGAGTTACGTGTTGCGTGTTATCCCTTACATCGTCAACACGGCCATGCTGGAGCGGATCAGATCCGCGGAGCGCTGCATGGCGGCCTGCTCTTCGTCGGTGAGCGGAATCTCGATGATCTGCTCGATGCCACTGCGGCCCAGCTTCACCGGCACACCGAAGCAAATGTCGTGCAGGCCGTATTCGCCTTCCAGGTACACGGCGCAGGGCAAAATCTGCTTGCGATCCTTGAGGATCGCCTCAACCATCTGTACGGTAGAGGCGCTGGGTGCGAAGAAGGCGCTGCCCTGCTTCAGCAAGGCTACGATCTCGCCACCGCCCTTGCGGGTACGGTCAACAATGGCATCCACGCGCTCTTTAGACAGCAGCTCGGTGATGGGAATACCCGCCACCGTGGAATAGCGCGGCAGCGGCACCATCTCATCGCCGTGGCCGCCAAGCACGGCCGCATGGATATTCTCCACGCTGACATTCAGCTCCTGGCTGATGAAGGTGCGCATGCGGGCACTGTCCAGCACGCCAGCCTGGCCGATCACGCGCTCGCGCGGGAAACCGCTGACCTTCTTCGCCAGATAGGTCATGGTGTCCAGCGGATTGGTAACCAAAATCATGATGGCATTGGGTGAATGCTTCACCACGTTTTCCACCACCGTGGTGATGATTTTGGCGTTGGTGCCGACCAAATCCTCGCGCGTCATACCGGGCTTGCGCGGCAGACCGGCAGTAATGACAATGATGTCGGAATTGGCTGTGTCGGCATAGTCGTTGGTACCGACGATGTTAAGGTCGTAGCCTTCCACCGGGCCAGCTTGCAGCAGGTCGAGCGCCTTGCCCTGCGGCATACCCTCAACAATATCTACCAGCACCACATCGCCCAGCTCTTTGCTTGCGCACCAGTGTGCGGCGGTTGCACCGACAAAGCCGGCGCCAACGATAGTAATCTTGTTGCGCATGGATCAAATCTCCTGTTGGTTTTGATAAGCGATCACTAAAAAAAGCGGTTAAGCAACCTGCGCTGCTACCGCGGCTTCACCGTGCGGTTGCAACCCATCGGCGGCCAGCACCGGTTTGAGTGCGGCAATAGCACATTCCAACATGGCCGCATCCGGCTCACGCGTGGTCAAACGCTGCAACGCCAGGCCCGGCGCGATCAGCAGACGGATCAAAGGCTGATGCAAATGACCGGCAGAGTAGCGCAGGAATTCATAGCTGATGCCGGCCACCAGCGGGATCAGCAGCAGCCGCGAAAGCAGGCGCAGCGCCACGCTGGCCGGGCCGCTGACGAAGTTAAAGTTCAGCGGGGCAAAGAGGATCATGCTGATCACCAGCACAAAGAGTAGAAAGCTGGTGCCGCAGCGCGGGTGTTGCAGCGAGAACCGGCTCACCTCGGCAGGGGTGAGCGCCGCGCCAGCCTCGTAGGCATTGATGGTTTTATGCTCGGCGCCGTGGTATTGAAACACGCGGCGAATGTCAGGGATGCGGCCAATAGCCACCAGATACAGCACAAACAGCACCAGGCGCAGCACGCCCTCAAACAGTGCGCCGCCCCAGGCCGGCCAGCCAAGCTGATGCTCCACCCATTTGGCTGCGGCTGCGGGCAGCAACACAAACAGGCCGATTGAAATCAGCAGCGACACCGCCACGGTGGTCCAGGCCACCGGGCCGGTGAACTGCACATCCTCTTCCTCGCTCAGGGCTACGTCAGCCGACCACATCAGGGCGCGTGTGCCCAGCACCAGGGCATCCCACAACATGCTGATGCCGCGCACGAAGGGCCATTTGGCCCAGGATTTAGTATACACCGCGGCAGTCAGCGGCTCTTGATGGATGACAATCTCACCCTTGGGGTTGCGCACGGCCACAGCCACCTGCTTGCGTCCGCGCATCATCACCCCTTCCATCACAGCCTGACCACCATAGTAAAATTCAGCCATTCATCACCTCGATACAAAGTGAAGCTATTGTACCCTGATGCACAGAAGGAAGCAAGTATACAAGCAGGCAAGTAGATACGAAAACGCAAAAACGAGATGCACAAAAATCAAAATTCACGATTAGATTGACTTCTCATCGTGACAATGTTACAATCATGCAGTGACCTTGCCCCAGCATCATTTATTCAAATATGAGTTTGTAAATCGTTTCTTAACGAAAGAGCGTCCCTATGCTAATTAAAGAATTGAAAGTTGCAGGGCTGCTGTCCTTCGCTCCACAGGGAATAATTTTACCCCTTCGTAATTTGAATGTTTTCATCGGCCCAAATGGTTCAGGCAAGTCAAATCTTCTGGAAATACTCGCCTTATTGAAGGCAGCACCCGTTAACCTGCCTGTACCCATGAGAGAAATGGGCGGTGTGCGCGAATGGATGTGGAAACCCCGACTCAATGGACAAGAGGCCAGTATTGAGGCCATTGTTAACTATGTCGGTCGCCACTTTTTACATCATGGTTTGGTCATAGCAGATCACGGTGGGCGCTTCGAGGTGGTGGACGAGTGGATCGAAAACGAGTTACCGAATGACCAGCACGAAACTCCCTACCTGTTTTACCGTTTTGCCCGCGGCCACCCGGTGCTTAATGACTCTCCCCAAGTGCGGGCAGCACAACGACAATTGCGCCGTGAGAACATCAAACCAGATCAATCTGTGCTTTCGCAAATACGTGACCCTGAACGCTATCCGGCATTAAGCTGGTTGCAAGAGCAGTATCAACAAATCCGCCTGTTTCGCAATTGGTCTTTTGGTCCAACAGCTTCCCTGCGCCGCGAACAAAACACGCATGAACGCGGTGATTTTTTATCAGACGGAGGAGACAACCTGCCGCTCGTATTGTCGAATATTCTTACTTATGTAAAATCGGAACTATTAAATTCACTCAGAAAACTTTACGACGACATCGAAGATATCCATTTACAAATCAATGGCGGCAACGTGCTACTTTACCTGGAGGAAGCAAAAGGAAGACAAATTCCGGCAACCCGTCTCTCTGATGGCACACTACGCTATCTCTGCCTGCTAAGTATTCTGCTACATCCCGATCCGCCACCTCTTATAGCCTTGGAAGAACCGGAGCTGGGGCTACACCCCGACATAATTCCCCACATTGCCGAGCTGCTGGTGCGAGCATCTGAACGCACCCAACTGCTTGTTACCACCCACTCCCGCATGTTGGTAGACGCGCTCGCTACAGATCCTGCCCATATTGTCGTATGCGAAAGGATAAATGGAGCCTCTAACTTCAAGCGCCTTGATCCTGACGCGCTTCGAACATGGTTGGAACAATACTCACTAGGAGAACTATGGAGCATGGGACAATTAGGCGGCAACCGATGGTAACCATAAAGCTATACGTTGAAGGCGCAGGACAAAACAACGATCTCCAGCGCACACGCTGCCGTCAAGCTTTTCATACATTCTTCAAGAACGCGGGAGTAGTGAGGAATCCGCGCGTGATAGCGTGCGGGGCGCGTGGTAAGACCTACGAAATGTTCTGTCATGACGTTCAATCTGCCCAGCCCGACGTTTTGCCCTTGCTTCTGGTAGATGCAGAAAGCGCACTATCCCCTGATCATTCATCCTGGCAACATCTCAAATATCATGATAATTGGGAACGCCCTGCTAAAGCCAAAGATGATCAAGTCTTTTTGATGGTGCAAGTGATGGAAACGTGGTTTCTTGCCGACCCGGCAGCCATGTACAACTATTTTGGTGCTGGCTTTTCCGAAGCCTACTTTAAAGCATGGCCAAGGCTGGAAGAAATTGCCAAGGAGGATGTCTATAGCGTGCTGGAAGCAGCCACCGCTCGCTGCAAGCGCCCGTACAAAAAAAAGGATAAATCTGCCGATCTATCCTTCGAAATCCTGTGCGATCTTGATCCTTCCAAAGTAGAAGCTACCTGTCCAAATGCTAAATTTCTGCTGGAACGGCTAAGACGTTTGTAATATTTTCTACCGCCACAAAACAAATCAGGCGCAGCGCGAGTTCATTCGCGCTGCGCCTGATGATTCATACCACGGCAAACCAATACCTGCCCGCTGCCGCCGACTTACTTCCAGCGATACTGCACGGTGTATTCCAACACGGCCTCGCCGTTGGCCGGCACGGTAATGCGCCACTCGGCCTGCTGTGCGTCCAGCTTGCTATGTTCGGCCGGTTTGCCGTCCACCGTCTCGCTCTCGATACTCCACTCGCTCCAGCGATACAGCGGCTCGACCACGCGCACCTCTACCGCCTCATCCTTGTGGTTGCGCAGGGTGATGCGGAAACTTTCCTGTGCGCCGCTATCGCCCAATGCCTTGTAAGCGGTCTGCACACGCTCGCCCTTGATATCGAAGGCATTACCCACAGTCAGACGTACAGTTTCGTTCTTCGGTGTGTGATCAATCTCGTCTTCGCCTACCAACAAGGCACTGCCGTCTGTATCTTGTTGATACAGACGCACGCGCCCCGCAGGTAGCTGCGTTTCCAGGTTGCTGTCAGCGTCGGTACGGAACTCCAGCACCGTGCTCACGTCGTTGTTGCCGGTCTGCGCGCCGTAGCTGGCATCGGCAATCGGCCCATAGCCAAAGCCATAGAAGCCCATAGCGCCGTTGTAGACATAGAATCGGGTGGAACGCACCTGTGGTGCGCTGACAAACTCGATCTGTTTGGTCTGGTTGTCGCGCACCGTCACCGGCCGCGTAATCTGATACAGGTGATATTCAAAAAACTTACGCTGCTCTACCGCAGGCGCAGGCATAGCTGTGGCCTCGGCCATCATGTAATCGCGCACCACCTCGGGCTGTGCGACCACCTGGTTGATGTCGCCTGCCACCAGCTTGAGCTTGGCATTGGTGTAGCTGGCCCCGCTGTGATTATCCAGCGTCACCCAGCCATTGAGATCAAACGCGCTGCTGTCCTCGTTGAGCAGCAACACATAATCGGCTCGCCAACCGAGGCCATTGGTCAGATACGTGACCGCCGCTTCATGCACACCGGCCTGCTGTGCGCTGATTTGCCACACCAGGCTGGGCCGTGTGCGCAAACCGGCGGGCAGCGCAGGAAAATCAATATTGCGGATCTGATCCTGCTTCAGCAGCGTCACTGCACCCGCAGCATCCTGCAAGATCACGTTGTCGGCGGCGCTCAGCAGCGTACCCGTGTAGGTTTTCGAGTCTTGCGTTTGTACCACAATTTCCTGGTCAATATACTTCTCCAGCAGCCGTGCCGAGCCAACCAGATCGTACTCAAAGTTCTGTTCCAACACCGCGGTGCCTTCAGGATCGGTAAGCGACTTAAAGGAAACGCTGGTGGCATCAATCTGCGCGGCCACATCGCTGTACACCACCTCGTTCAGGCCACTTTTCAGCGTCACCGGGCGCGTTTCAGACACCAACGCTACATTTTGGTTGTACACGGTCAATTCCACGGTCTTATCTTCGCTTTGAGCCGGCGCGGCTGCGGCGGGGCCGCCGGAGCTTTCAGCGCGTACCGGGGTCGGTGCAGCGCCGTGCAAAAACAGCGCAGAAGCAACCACCATCAGCGCAACCAGCAACACAGCCAGAAAAAAAGTTCTTTTCATGGGGCATCTCCTTGGGCAAGTAGAGTTTCAGCCGGCCCTTCAACCGGCTTCTGTTGGCCTCGTCACTGGTAATACGCCGTCACAACGCAAAAAGTTCAACGCCATCTCAAGGCCAGCGCGGCGGTTGTTGGTTCTCCAGATCGCGGCAGCTTTGTCCCACGCAGGTACGATAGGCCTCGATAAGGTCTGCCAATGCCTGCTGAAAAGCCGGCTCGGTCTCATTCCAGCGATTCACAAGCTCGTGGGGATCGCTTTTCATGTCGTATAGCTCGCGCGCCGTGCCGATGCGCTGCACATATTTGTAGCGCGCCGTGCGCAGCGCCATGTAGTCGGGCGGATTTTGCTCCAGTGTAGCCTGCTGCAAGTCGCCGGGGTCGGGCGGTTCCAGCCCGTTGCTGAGTGCCTTGGTTTCGTCGGTGCTAGGCGCAGTATAATGTTCCAGCAACAGCATCTGCCGCCATGTACCCGTAGCCTTGCCCCGGCCCAACAGCGGCAGCAGCGAGCGCCCATCCACGGTGTTAGCCATGGGCGCGCCCGCCAACTCAGTGAAGGTGGGTGCCAGATCAATGATAGCGGTCAGCTCATCACGGGTGGCGTTTTGACGCACGCCCGGCCCGCGCACAATCAACGGCACATGAATATCTTCCTCATACACCATGCCCTTGCCGGAAACCATGCGGTGCTGCCCCATGT
The DNA here is from genome assembly GCA_937907455.1 of uncultured Caldilineales bacterium. Lineage (GTDB taxonomy): Bacteria > Chloroflexota > Anaerolineae > JAAEKA01 > JAAEKA01 > JAAEKA01. Next base: position 6,054 of record CALESQ010000105.1, on the reverse strand, counting down.
GGAAGCCATTGTCCGAAGCGAAGACAATATAGGTGTTGTCAAGTTGGCCGTTGGCTTCCAGAGCATGAACCAATTGTGCCACCGCCTCATCCACCGATTGCAGCGATTGCAGCCGCCGCCGGTAGAGAGTATCCATCTGCGCGATCTGCTCATCGGTAAGCAACGGCGCCTGCTGCATGAACGGCGCCTTGTCGCTGACATCGGCCTCGTTGAACGAGGGCGTGCGCGGAGCCTGCACATCGGCAAACAGTCCAACATGGCGCGGGGCCGGCTCGGCCGGGCTGTGCGGCGGATAGACGCTGAACATCAAGAAAAAAGGCGTATCCGGGTGATCGCGGCTGCTGTTGCCGAGAAAGGCCAGCGCCTGCTGCGTCATCACATCGGTGATGTAGTCTTGCGGCGCGCGCCCATAGCGCTCGATCTGCCCGTTGTGGTTCACCTCGTAGTCATAGCTGGCATAGGCCGAGTCGGTGATCGGCGCCCACCACTCATCCCAGCCGGGTGGAATATAGGTGGGATCAGCTTTCAGCGGATAGCCGTTGAGGTATTTGCCGAACAGCGCAGTACGGTAGCCAACATCGTGCAGCGCAGTGGACAGCGTAGCCTCCTCCAGGCCAATGTAATAGGCTTTGGGGAAACCGCCGGTAGGCCACAGGTTGGTAAGAATGCCGTTGTTGTGCGGGTATTGGCCGGTAAAAACCATGGCACGCGCCGGACAGCACAGCGGCAGATTAACGAAGAAATTGCTAAAGGTGGTGCCCTGTTTGGTAAGCAGCGCATTCACCTGGGGCATGTACTCCATGCTGCCCAGCAGCAGGTCTTGGTCATCGGTAAGCACAAAGACAATGTTAGGACGGCTTCCCGCGGCATCACTGGCCGCGCCGTTGCCCATGCAGCCGGTCAACAGCAGAACCACGCACAACCAGCAAGACAGCCCGACAAAGAAAGGATGTTTGGGTCTCACAGATACGCTCCGCGCAGTCGAATTAGGCTGTAGTATACATGCAGAGTCATGAAAGGCGAATTGGATGCGACCAGACTTTGCGCGAGCTGGCAGCGATGATCTTCGCAAGCGGGGTTGTTTGACGCTGTACCGGTTTTCCGCTACAATCCCCTGCACCGGAGGCAAAGCTCGCTTTGCCACTCTACCTCACCACTCTGCACACGGCGGCTTTCCCTTGATCAAAGATAAACGCATTCTCCTCACCGGCGGCCTGGGATTCATCGGCACCGCTCTGGCTCGCCAGCTCCTTCCCACCAACCAGGTTGTGCTATATGACAATGGCCACCGTAATTCCCTGAAAGATAGCGGCCTGGCCGAACACCCCAACCTCACCCTCCTTGCCGGTGACGTGCTAAACGCCACCGCGCTGGCCGAGGCCGTGCAGGGCTGTCAGATGGTGGTGCATCTGGCAGCCATTGCCGGCGTAGACACCGTGCTGCAAATGCCGGTGATGACCATGAAAGTCGGCATCATCGGCACCTACAACGCGCTGGAGGCGGCGCTGGCCGAGCCGAAAATCGAGCGCTTCGTGGACTTCTCCACCAGCGAGGTGTTCGGCGCCTACGCCTACAAAGTCGGCGAAAGTGACGTCACCAGCGTGGGCGCAGTAGGCGAGGCTCGCTGGACCTATGCAGTGAGCAAGCTGGCTACCGAGCACCTGGCGCATAACTATTACCGCCAATACGGCCTGCCTGCGCTCTCCATCCGCCCCTTCAACATCTACGGGCCGGGGCAGGTAGGCGATGGCGCGATCCACACCTTCATCCGCCGCGCCCTGCAAAATCAGCCGCTCACCATCCACAACGACGGCAGCCAAATCCGCGCCTGGTGCTACATTGATGACATCGTAGACGCCGTGCTGCTGTCGCTGGAAAAGCCCGCGGCCGTGGGTGAAGCCTTCAACATCGGCAACCCGCGCAGTGTATGCACCATCTACGACCTGGCGCGACAAATCGTGCGGCTTGCTGGCTCGCGCTCCGACATCCTCTTCACCAAGTGGCCACACACCGATATCGAATTGCGCGTACCCAACATCAGCAAAGCACGCACCCTGCTGGGCTACGAACCGAAAGTTGACCTGGAAGAGGGCCTGCTGCGCACCATCACCTGGTATCGGGAGCTGCTTCAGCTATGATCCGTCTGGTTGTGCCTGAAATGGGCGATGAAGAAATCGCCGCGGTGGCTGCGGTGCTGCGCTCCGGCTATCTGGTGCAGGGCCAGCATGTAGCTGGCTTCGAGCGCCGCGTGGCTGAATACGTGGGCGTGCGCCATGCCGTGGCCGTTAGCTCCGGCACGGCTGCGCTGCACCTGGCGCTGGCCGCGCTGGAGATCGGCCCCGGCGACGAAGTGATCGTGCCGGACTTTACCTTTCCTGCCACCGCCAACGTCGTGGCACTGCTCGGCGCGACCCCCGTGCTGGTGGACGTTGACCCGGCAACCTTCAACGTGCGCACCGATCACCTGGCCGCGGCTATCACCCCGCGCACGCGTGCGCTGCTGCCTGTGCATCTCTTCGGCCAACCCGCGGCCATGGATCCCATTCTGACACTCGCCGCGCAGCATAGCCTGCCCGTGATCGAAGACGCCGCCTGCGCACTGGGTGCGACCTACCACGGGCGCGCCTGTGGCAGCCTGGGCCGGCTGGCCTGCTTCAGCTTCCACCCGCGCAAAGCCATCACCACCGGCGAAGGCGGCATGATCGTCACCGACGACGACGCCCTGGCCGAGCGCCTGCGCCTGCTGCGCAACCACGGCATGGCCCCCGGCCCCACCGGCATGAGCTTCACCCTGCCCGGCTACAACTATCGCCTGACCGAGATGCAAGGCGCGCTGGGTGAAGTGCAGATGGGCCGGCTGGAGGCAATTATCGCCCGACGCACACAACTGGCCGAACTGTATCAGACCGCATTGGCTGACGAACCGCGCATCCTGCGCCCTGCGGTAATCGCCGACGTGCGTCCAGTGTGGCAATCCTATGTGGTGCGCCTGGCTGCGCCACTCGACCGCGCCGCAGTGATGGCGCGGCTGCGCGCCGATGGCATCGAAAGCACCATCGGCACCTACGCGGTGAGCGCACAACCCGCCTTCGCGGCCACGGGCGCAGTGTGCCCCGGCGCGGTCGAAGCCTATCACCGCGGCCTGTGTTTGCCGCTGCACAGCCGCATGGACACCACCGACGTAGAGTTGGTGGTAGACAGCCTGCTGCGCGCCCTGGAGTAATCGGCCATGCCTGTCAGCCACGGAAGCGGCACGTTTGAACCAAGCCAATTTGCCCGGCTGGGCCGCGGCGTGGTGTTCGAGCCGGGGGTCCTCGTTTTTCACCCCGAACAGATCGAAATCGGCGACGACGTGTACATCGGCCATCAAACCATCCTCAAGGGGTACTACAAAAACCGTCTGGTGATCGGCCGCGGCGTGTGGATCGGCCAGCAATGCTTTTTGCACAGCGCCGGTGGTCTCACCATCGGCGACCATGTCGGCATCGGCCCGGCGGTCAAAATCATCACCTCGTATCACGCCGAAGCAGGCCGCGCCACGCCGATCTTGCACAGCCGCATCGAGTTTGCGCCGGTGGTGATCGAGGCCGACAGCGATATCGGCGTGGGCGCGGTGATCCTGCCCGGCGTCACCATTGGCCGCGGCGCCCAGATCGGCGCGGGCGCGGTGGTCACGGCAGACGTACCGCCCTACGCCGTGGCCGCGGGCGTGCCGGCGCGCGTACTGCGCCTGCGCGACGAGACCGCGCCATGACGCGGGACGCGTTGATCTACCCCGATTTCACGCTGGACGCCTACCGCGCCCTGCTTGAGGCGCTGGCCGCGCGCTGGCGCGTGGGGCCGGTGATGCTGAATGCCGCACCGGGCAGCCTGTTGCTGCGCCACGACGTAGACTTTTCGCCCGCGCTGGCCCTGCGCATGGCTGAAGTCGAGGCAGAGCTGGGGCTGCGCAGCACCTATTTTGTCGCGCTGCATCTGCTCTACAACCCGCACGCTCCGCAGCACGCCGCGGCGATCCGCCGCATGGCCGCGCTGGGTCACGCCATTGGCCTGCACTATGACGGCCCCCTGTACGACCCTGCGCCAACGCCTGCCGCCCGGCTGGCGCTGCTGGCGCAGCATGTAGCCGTGCTGCAAGACCTCGCCGCCACACAGATCGGCGCGATTGCCCGGCACAATCCATCGGTGACGGGCGACGATCCCTTTGCCACAGGCACGCCCTACCTGAACGCCTACGATCCCGCGCTCTTTGCCGACGCGGTCTACATCAGCGATAGCTGCCGCGCCTGGCGCCACGGCGGTCTCGCTGCGTGCTGGGCTGAGCCAGCGCCGCCGCGCATCTACCTGCTCGTTCACCCGGAGGTGTGGCTGGGCGCGGCTGGCGTGGCGCGGCTGGCCTATTTGCCCTGGCTGCAAGACCAGGTGACGCAGGAGCAGGCAACATTTTTTGCTGATGTGCGCGCCATCTGGCAAGGGCACGCCGGCGGGCAGCAACACGACCGCCGCGAGGCCGCGTCATGAGCCGCGTTCTGGCTGTCTGGAACGTGCTGCACACCCGTGGCCTGCGCAGCACCGCCGCGATCACGCTGGCCTCAGTTGCCGACCTGATGCGCGACCGTCGCCTGGGTCTGGACACCACCACCTGGGCCAGCCTGGAGACGCTGGAAGTGAGCGGCCCCAACAAAGGGCACGGCGAGATGTACCAACCCACGCTGTCCTGGCCCTTGCGCCATGTGCTGCGTCGGCTCGCCCTGCCTGCCGGCACGGTGCTGGTAGATTTGAGATGCGGCAAGGGGAATGTACTGCTGGTGGCTGCGGAGCTTGGCCTGTGCGCCCGCGGTGTCGAGTTTGCCCCGGCGCTGTGCACCATCGCCCGCGCCAATGCCGCCCGCTGGCAGGTGCTGCATCCGCAGGCCGCGCCCATCGAAGTGATCGAGGGCGACGTGGTGAACTATGCGTTTCAGGCCGATGAGCGCGTCTATTTCCTCTTCAACCCGTTCGATGCCACGGTGTTGCAGCAGGTGGCGGATCGGCTGCATCGCTCGCTGTTAACGCAACCGCGTCCGGTAACGTTGGTCTACCGCAACGCCGCCCACGCCGCCGTGCTGGACGCGCACCCCGGCTTTGCGCGCGCCGGGCAGATTGTATCCTGGGGCCTGGATTTCGTCGTCTACCAGGCCGCGGGAGCCGCACAGCCATGAGCCGCCTGGTGGCCATCCATCAGCCTAACTTCCTGCCGTGGCTGGGCTATTTCGACAAACTGGCGCGGGCGGATGTGTTCGTGCTGCTGGATCATGTGCAGTTCAGCAAGGCCGGCGGCACCTGGTCGAACCGCGTGCAGGTGCTGATCAACGGCCAGGCGGCCTGGCTGACGATGCCCGTGGTGCGCGCCTATCACGGCGTGCGCAGCTACCGCGAGATGGCGCTGGATGACCGCTCGCCGTGGCGCGCCAAAATGCTGAAAACCATCCAGCTAAACTACGCAGCCGCGCCCTATTTCGCGGCGATCTATCCCGTGCTGGAAACGATCCTGCACACGCCCACTACCAGCCTGGCCGAGTTCAACGAAGCGGGCATCCGCCACCTGGCCGCGGGCCTGGGGTTGTCCAGCGCGCGCCTGCTGCGCAGCTCAGAGTTGGCGGTGCAGGGCCAGGCCACCGCCATGCTGGTGAGCCTGGTGCAGGCGGTGGGCGGCGATGCCTATCTGGCGGGGGGGCAGGCCGCGGCCTATCAGCAGGACGAAAAATTCACGACCGCGGGCATTGCGGTGATTTATCAGCAGTTTCAGCATCCGGTGTATCCGCAAGGCACGCGCCCTGCGTTCGTGCCCGGCCTCTCCATCGTGGACGCGCTGATGCACTGCGGCTGGGAGGGCACGGCCGCGCGGCTGCGGAGAGAGTAAGTCGTGCAGAGTTAGGAGTGAGGAGTGAGGAGTTGATCGCGCGCATAGGTTGCGGTGCGGGAACTGCATTCCCCGCCGTTCATCCACCGGCGCGAATGCGTCGCCGGCGCCCCACCGACGGGCGATGAAGTCGCCCGTCTCCACCACAGCGC
>CALESQ010000104.1 GCA_937907455.1 uncultured Caldilineales bacterium | reverse complement strand
ACATCTTCGCTCTTGGAAAGACACGCCGTTCCAACTTTTGTCAGTCAATCAGGCCAGGAATGTCAATTCTGGGTTACGGAGTTACGGGGTTACCGGTTGCGGGTCACATTATTGTACCACAGCGCCGCGCACCTCACTAATCACTGCACGCGAACTTGACACCAATGCGCCGATACCTTACACTTTCCGGTTATGAACTCACCCGCGCGCCGCGCCCGCAACTCGCTTGACCGTTTTCTCTTTTGGGTCGTTTTTCTTTTGGCTGCTGTCTTGCGTTTTTTTCGTATCGGCCACCAAAGCCTGTGGTCGGACGAGGGTAACAGCGCGGCGATGGCTGGCCGCAGCCTGGCCGAAATCAGTCGCCGCGCCGCGGCTGATATCCATCCGCCCGGCTACTACTGGCTGCTCAGCCTGTGGAGCAAGCTGTTTGGTGACAGCGAGGCCGCATTGCGTGCCCTTTCTGCACTATGGGGCCTGCTGTTGGTGTGGCTGGTGTACCAGATCGCCATACGGCTGTTTGATCGGCGCACTGCGCTGGTGGCTGCCTTGTTTGCTGCTATCAATCCCTTTCTGATTTACTACAGCCAGGAAGCGCGCATGTACGCGCAGTTGGCTGCGCTGGGCGCGCTGTTGATGTTCGGCCTGGTGCGCTTTGTTTTGCATGAGGCGGTGGTGTTGTCTGCTGACGGTTCCGCACGGCGCATCAGCTTTTCACGGCCGGCCACGCTGATGATCGTGCTGGCGAGTTTGGCCGGGCTGTACACGCACTACACCTTTCCGCTGTTGGTGGGGGTGGCAACGGTGCTGTATGGGGCGTGGGTGTTCCACTCACGGCGACGCGGGTTTGCCAGCCTGCGCCTGACCCATTGGGGGATGTTGCTCATCATCATGGCCTTTTTCTTTTTGCCGTGGGCGCGCACGGCCTGGCAACAGCTTGTCACCTGGCCGCGCAGCGGGCAACCTGTGGCCGCAGGCGATGCGCTGATGGCTATGCTCAACACGCTGGGGCTGGGGCCGGTCAGCCCGCTTACCGCCGATAGCCCCTGGTTGCTGGTGTTCCTGGCGCTGTTGATTTTGGGACTATGGCCCTGGGTACGTGCCAACCGTCGCCGCGCTTTTTGGCTGAGTTGGGCTTTGCCGCTGTTGTGGGTGCTGGCCCCGGTCGCACTGGTGCTGCAAGGCGGCCTGTACAAACCGGCTTATCTGAAATTTTTGCTGGTAGCCGCGGCACCCTTGAGTATTTTGCTGGCGCGCGGCGTCACCGGCTTTGCCGATGCGCTGCTACGCGGCCTGTGGGCACGCCGTGCCGCCGCTCCTGCTGCTGCCAATCCGCTGGGTCGCGTGCTGGCTTTGGCCTGGGTGGCTGCGGCGCTGATAGTGGTGGCGATTCCCAGCGGCCTCGCACTGACCGGCTATTATTTCGATTCCAGGCTGGCCCGCGATGATTACCGCGCAGCCGCGGCCTATATCGAGGCAGTAGCCGAACCGGGCGACGCGGTGATCCTCAATGCGCCCGGCCAGCAGGAAGTCTTTGACTATTATTACCATGGCGCACTGCCGGTATACGCTCTGCCTGAACAACGTCCACCCGACACAGCGGCTACGCAGAGCCGCTTGCAGCAGATCGGCGCTCAGCATCCGCATTTGTATACAGTCTATTGGGGCGCAGGTGAAAGCGATCCGCAGCAAGTGGTGGAAAGCTGGTTGGGTATGCACGCCTACAAGGCGCAGGATCGTTGGTTGGGTAACATGCGCTTTGTCACCTATGCCACCCAGCAAACCGGCGACAAGTGGCCGGTGCAGACCGATGACGTGCTGTTGGGCGACCAGATCCGCCTGTTGAGCCACGCACTTTCTGCACAAGAGATCGAACCGGGCGGCGTGCTGCAACTGCAACTGCGCTGGCGGGCCGAAAGCACGCCCGACGCCAACTACACCGTGTTCGTGCAGATGCTGGACGCGCGCGATCAAGTGATTGCTCAGCGTGATGCGCCCCCCGCTAACGGCGAGTTGCCCACCTTGCAGTGGGTTGCAGGCGAGCAGGTGGTAGATAACCACGGCTTGCTGATCCCCTATGGCGCACCCCCCGGCGATTATCGCCTGATTGTGGGGCTGTACAACCTAGACACGGGCGCACGCCTGGCTGCGGGCGCGCAGGATTTCGTCAGCTTGGGCACGTTGCGGGTGGGGCGGGCCGTCATGCCGCCACTGCTGGATGCGTTTACCATGCAGAATGCCAAGTCGTTCAACCTGGGCGAAATCACTCTGCTGGGGCATGATCGCTACAAGCGCGGCTTTGCCTTCAACCCCGATGAGCCGCTGCATGCCAATGATCTGCTGCATCTCACCTTGTATTGGCAGGCCAACGTGCAACCTACCGCGGCCTGGTGGTTCACTGCCCGCCTGGTGGCCGGAGCCGATACCGAGGTGGCCGCGGTGAGTGGCCCTCTGGTGAGCGATCTTTACCCCACGCTGAATTGGCAGCAGGACGAGATTGTACGCGGCGAACACGATATGCTCATTCCTGACTACGTGAAGCCGGGGCGCTACCAACTTCAGCTCTTTTTGCATACCGGCAACCCCCAGGATGGCGTAGATCGCATCAATCTGGGCTGGGTGACTATTTCGTAAACGATTGCCGCATCAGGTTATAACAGGGAAATTGTCTTATGATCGTCAAACACATCGTGGTTGGTATGTTGCAGGTGAATTGCTTTGTGCTGGGCTGCGAAGTCGCCGGCGAAGGGGTGGTGATTGACCCCGGTGGCGATGCCCCGCGCGTGCTTGAGCTGATCCGGCAAAGTGGCCTGAAGATCGTGGCTATTCCTAACACCCATGCGCATTTCGATCATATTCTGGCGGTGAACGAAGTAAAGGCAGCCACCGGCGCGCCTTTCTGGCTGCATCAGGCTGATGAGCCGGTGCTGGCGCGCGGCCGTCACACCGTGCAGCAGTGGATGGGCTATGACCCCGGCCCTATGCCGACGGTAGACGGCTATTTGCAGGCCGGTGATACCCTGCACGTTGGGCATGAGGAGCTGGAGATTCGCCTGGCTCCCGGCCACTCTCCTGGCTCGTTGCTCTATATCCATCACCCCAGCCGCCAGGTGTGGGGAGGTGATGTAGTGTTTCAGGGAGGTGTAGGGCGCTTCGATTTGGCGGGTGCGCATGGCCCCACCCTGCTGCGCTCCATTCAGACGCAACTGCTGACCCTGCCTGACGACTACGCGCTGTACCCCGGCCACGGTGCATTCACCACCATTGGCCGCGAGCGGCGGAGCAATCCCTATTTGCAACCGGGCGCGGCGGAGCTGTTTGAGGGGTGAGCGACGCAGCGCTGCTGTTGCCTGCGGCCATTGCCGCGCAGATCATTGCCCATGCGCAGGCTGATGCCCCGCATGAAGCCTGCGGCTTGTTGCATGGCCGTGATGGTGCGGTGAGCGGCCTGGTGCGCGGGCGCAACCTGGCTCGCGATCCGGCTATGCGCTATCATCTGGACCCCGTCACTTTGCTACAGCAGTGCGATTGGGAAGATCGCGGCGAAGCCTTGCTGGCTGTATATCATTCTCATCTGCGCGGTGCGGCCTATCCTTCAGCCGTAGATGCCGCGTATGCTTGGTATCCCCAAACCGTCACCGTGATCTGCTCGCTGGCCGCTGAGTTGCCCAGCCTGCGCGGCTACACTATGATACAGCAGCCTTTGGCCCGGCGGCCCGCCGCGGTGCAGCCGGTGGCCGGTGAAAGTGCGCTGTGGAGCGCGTCAATCGCGGGAGGCTATGCCTTTGTGCGCAGCCTGCCCGCTGGTCGTGAGCAGTGGTTTGCCGTGCAGGTCACCGAGGTGCTGCTGTGTGCGGAGCCAACATGGCTTCTCGAAAGCCCGCCAAAGGCCGGGTGGCTTGGCAAAGCAGGTGAGATGTGCTAGAATAGCCAGCGAAGGTCTGCGGCGAGGCTCGGCTTAGTTTCTCCTCAGGGCAAGAAGCAAGGTTGACTCCCCTCACCTCCGCGGCCCGGTACGTTCATCCCCCGCCCGCGTACCGCCGGCTTGCTTTTGTTGAACGCCGTGCCTTCGTAATTGGCAACCCCGATGACCACATCGGGGTTGCTTTTTTTTTCTGCGTGCAAAGCTTGACAAGATAGCCGGTTGTCGCTATAATTGCTTCTTGTGTGCGGGGCTGTAGCTCAGTTGGGAGAGCGCTACAATCGCACTGTAGAGGCCAAGGGTTCGAATCCCTTCAGCTCCACCTG
>CALESQ010000103.1 GCA_937907455.1 uncultured Caldilineales bacterium | reverse complement strand
CTTCTGGAAACTTCAGCTAACGCCTTTCAGGCCAAATCGTGAACTACTGAATTTAAATCGTCCGTCCCAGCGCCTCGGCCAGTGGTTTCAACTCGCGCATCATCTGGGCAAATTTTTCCGGCTTCAGGCTTTGCGCGCCGTCGGAGACGGCTACTTCGGGCCGGGGATGCACCTCGATGATCAGGCCATCGGCCCCGCAGGCCAGCGCTGCTTTCGCCATGGGCGCTACCAGATCCCACCGTCCTGTGCCGTGGCTGGGGTCGCCGATCACCGGCAGATGCGAGAGCTGCTTCAGCAAAGGCACGGCGTTCAGGTCAAAAGTGTTGCGCGTCATCGGCTCAAAGGTACGAATGCCGCGTTCGCACAGCATAACCTGATAATTGCCGTTTGACATAATGTATTCTGCTGACATGAGCAGCTCTTGCACGGTACTCATCATGCCGCGTTTGAGCAGCACCGGGCGCTGCGTGCGTCCCACCGCGTTGAGCAGACCGTAGTTTTGCATGTTACGTGCGCCGATCTGCAAAATGTCGGCGTATTGGCTTACCAACGGCACGGCTTCCGGCGTCATCACCTCGGTGACGATCTTCAGCCCGGTCACCTCGCGCGCCTCAGCCAGCAGCTCCAGCCCTTTCAATCCCATGCCCTGAAAGGCGTAGGGCGAGGTGCGCGGTTTGTAGGCGCCACCGCGCAGCAGCCGCGCACCGGCTTCTTTCACAGCGTGGGCGCTTTCCAGCAGTTGCTCGCGGCTTTCGATGCTGCATGGCCCGGCCATTACCACCAGGCGGGGGCCGCCGATGCTGACGCCGTTGAGGGTGATCACGGTATCTTCAGCTTTGGTTTGCCGGCTGGCGAGCTTGAATTGGTGGCCGATGCGGGTGACGGTTTCAACACCACCCATGCTGAGGAACATATCTGGCTCAACGGTGACTGCCTCACCGACCACGGCGATCACTGTATGGTGGTCGCCGTAGATAGGATGAGGCGTTAGTCCCATCTCTTCAACCCGGGCGATGACTGCACCAATCTCGGCGGCGGTGGCTCCGTGTTTCATGACAACGATCATTTTTGCACCTGTTTCGTGGTAGTATCGAGAAATTGACACGCTGAATGGATGGCAAGGCTACATGCGTATCATCCTGTCACTTGTCAGATTTGTAATAGCTCACTTTGCCCGCTGGTCTCGCTGACTTCAGCAGGCATTGCTGCGGCTGGGTAGGAGCCGAGCAGTTTGACAAAGGCTGCGCGCGCCAGCAGGCCGACCAATGCCTGCTGACAGGCGGGGTCCTGGCGGTGGCCCTCGAAATCGAGATAAAAGACGTAGTGCCAGGGGCGGTTGCGTCGCGGTCGGCTTTCGATCTTGGTGAGGTTAATGCCGCGGCTGGAGAACTCGTTTAGACAGTCTACCAGCGAGCCAGGCTCGTGGGTGACGGCAAAGACCAACGAGGTTTTGGCGTTCCCGCTAATGGGGGCTTCACCGCGGCCAACCACAAAGAAACGGGTATAGTTCCAGGCCAGGTCTTCGATACCGCTAGCCAGGGTTTGCAAGCCGTAGGTTTCAGCGGCCAGGCTGCTGGCAATGGCTGCCACCCCCGGCTGCGGATCTGCGGCCAACTCACGCGCGCTGCCGGCGGTGTCGTACCAGGGCACGGCCTTCAGCCCGCGCCGGTTGAGCCAGGTCTCGCACTGAGCCAGCGCCTGCGGATGCGAGCGCACGGTATGGATGTCTGCCAGCGCGACCCCGGCCGGGGCCAGCAGGTTGTGGCGCACCCGCAGCAGAATCTCGCCCCAGGCGCGCAGATCATGTTCCAGCAGCAGATCGTAAGCGCGGTTGATGGAGCCTGCCAGCGAATTTTCCACCGGCAGCACGCCGAAATCAGCCTCGCCGCTTTCCACTGCGGCGAAAATGCCCTCGAACGCGGTGCATGGTAAGGTAACAATGTCGTTGCCGAAGTGTTGGCGCGCAGCCTGTTCGGAATAGGCGCCGTGCTCGCCCTGAAAGGCTATGATGCTCATGCGGGTTTCCTTCCTGGCCGGGCGCTGGCTTTGCCAGTGCTCGACTTGCTGCTGGATCCAGGCGTCCATATCTTCGTTGTCCACCCGCGGCAGGGTGGCTTTGTCGGGACGCAGGTTGCGTGCGCCGCGCAGGTATACCGGCACAATGGCTTGCGGCTCCCGCTCGGTGTTCCAGTTGATCAGCACGCGCACGCAGCGCTGCAAGCCGCCTGGCACATCCATTTCGTGACCACACATCAGGGCTACATCGAGCCAGCCAAGCTGCCGCGCAGCCAGCGCGGGATATTCGGCAGTGAGGTCGCGTGTGGTGGTGAAAATAATGTTGGTGATGTCCTCGGCGCGTATGCCGTTGAGATGGATCAGCAACGCCAACATGCGCCGCGTCTCGCGCAGGATCGCTTCGGAGCTGTTGTCATCCACGGTGGTAGCGCCGCGTACGCCTCGGCAGGGCATGGGGGGTCTCCTGAGGTTTCTAAATGAACCAACAAAAAAGCGTGGGCTATGCGCTCCACGCTTGCTGATGGGTCCTGGCTCGTCGTTGGGTCAAGGCATCGTGTCAGTCGTGGCGTGGAGCGCGGGCGGGTCGCTGCTAAAGTAAGCAAAATAAAAACCGCGCCAGAAGCTATTCCGGCGCGGTGCAAACGCAAACGAAGCACACCCTGAATGGGCGCTCATTATCATAGAGTTGGAACGAGGTGAAACAGAGATCATTGCCTGGACACTTTCTGTACCACAATGAGCAGGATAGTAGCACAGAAGGCGGTGAGTGTCAAGACAGGAACTATTAACTCGTAACACGTAATTCGTCACTCAGACCCTAACGCACCTCACAGCCACAGACATCCATTCCGGGTTACGAGTTATAACTAACGTCCTTAGCGCCGGTAATCGCCAAAATTCACGTTTTCGATAGTGCGGTTGCCGCGCACCACCACAGTGAGTACGTTGGGCGTAGACGAAGTGTAGCCGCTCAGATCGTTTTGCACTACGATATAGATACCGGCTGCCAGTCCGTTGAATTCATAGGCTCCCTGGGCATTGGTGGTGGTTTGTGCCAGCTCGGCGCGGTTGCGCGTGTACAGGGTAACGCGCGCATCGGCGATGCCTTGCTCGCCTTCGCCGCGTGTACCGCTGCGGTCGGCATCCAAATACACCGTGCCGCGCAGAGATCCGCTGCCGGCCGGTGGCGCGATGGGCGCCTCTGTGGGTACGGGCAGGGTTGCGGTCGGTGCGGTGGTGACAGTGAGTGTGGGCGTAGCGGTCAAAGGCACAGTCGCTGTCAGTGGCGCCGTAGTGGTGAGCGGCACCGTGGCGGTAACAGGAACCTTCACCTCTGGCGTGACCGTTAGAGTGGCTGTCAGCGTAGGCGTGGTGGTAAGTGCCGGAGTAGCCATCACCGGCGCAGCAGGCTCATCAGATAGTACCGAGGCGAGCAGCGCCTGCATACCGGTCATAAATCGCTGGGCACGGCTGGCGTTGGCGCTCACATCCACCATTTGTTCGGTGAGAGTGGCTACGTCGCTTGCCACAATCTCTACGGTGTCGCTGACAGTAGCCACCGAGGCCTGCAAGCCATCCACCTTGCCGGTCACTTCCTGCAAGTGAGCAATGTGATCGGATTGCATGGTGGCAAGCGCAGCGATGTCGTTTTGCAGCGTGCCGACTTCATCCTGCGAAGCGGTCATGCTGCCTTGCAGGGTAGAAAGATCGCCGCGCAGGGTAGCGGCATTGTTTTCATAGGCGGTGACAGTGGCCTGGAGCGCACTCATGGCGCTGCGCGGGGCATAGCTCAAGCCGCCGTTCAGCAGCAACAGCGCACCCAGAGTGAGGGCAATGCCCAGCAGCGCGCCCAGCAATACCCCGCCGATGCCGCTCAGGCAGCCGCCGCGGCGTTCCGGTTCTGGCTCGCGGGCATAGGCCGTGTCGGGGGGTGGCGGCGGCGGCGAAATGGGAGCTGTAGTCATGGTTGTTTTCTCTTTGCTTGCATGGATGGTGGAAGGCGGTGCGGTGAGTGGCTCAGGTCGCGTGCCGACGGGTTCCTCTGCTGCCGGTGGCTGGTCAGTGGGGTCAACAGGGTTGATAAGCGGCGCAGGCGGTGCAGCCTGCACTTTGCTCACTGCCTCATCAAGCTCGGCTTTGGCGCGGGCCCGTGCCGGTGAGGATGGCGGCGGCGGCAGCGTTTGCCCCTCTTCTGTCCCTGCTGTTGTGTGGATAGCAGCAGCCGGTGGCACAGCCGCCACCACCAGATCGGCCATGCCTTCGGCACCCTCTGCCGCGGCCTGGGCCACGTCGTCCACCAGAGTGCTGGCGTTTTGTTTCAGTGATGGTTGTAACGAAAGATCGCTGTGATCGAGGTCCATGTTACCTCCTGTACCTGATAACGGTGGGCGGCTTAGTGCGGCCCGCAGTGAAAAGCCTGTATACCAGTGTAACCCCTGTGGTAGCAGCCACAACGCCCGTCATTATACAGTCAATCAACAGCGCTTGGCAAGCGGGAAGTGGTGGCTCCCCAGATGGCCCCAACGCTCGCGGCAAACATCAGGTTCATGCTGACTGCATCTACATTGTCGAAGGTAGCCGAAGCGATGACATAGAGTAACAGCAGCGCAGCGCCGGCCAGCAGCGCCTCGCGCCGTGCCACGCTGGTGCCAGGCCCGCGGTAGCGGCGTATTCCTTCCCAGGCCAGCCAGGCAAACCAAAGCCCATAGGGCAGCAGCGCCAGCAAACCGCCGGATACCAGAATGAACATGAACGAATTATGTGCCGGAGGATAGATGCCAAACAGTGGGACTGGATCCCAGCCATATTGTTCTTTGGCAATCGGCCCAAAGTTGTAGTAGCCGCGACCCAAAAGCGGGTTGCTGCGCACCATGTCCAGCGCCAGCCGAGCCACATCGCCGCGATAGCCAATGGATTTGTCGTCCAGCAAGCGCTCGTTCACCGCGGCGCTGTCGGTCAGCGTTTGCCATGACAGCAACACGATCAACGCCAGGATCAGCAACACCGGCAACAGCCAGCGCCGCGTGGCCGGGCTGAAAGCGAGAAAAAGCAACAGCGTCAGCACCACCGCCAACCAGGTGGCACGGTTGTAGGTCATGTAGGCCCCCAGGCTGATGATCAGCAAGGCGGCAGGCAGGGCCAGGCGCGCAGCGCGCCCGCGCCAAGCAACATCCGCCGGCCTGCGGGCGACATGCAGCAGCAGCGCCAGCCCCAGCGGCAGCGTCAGGGCAATGCTGATCCCCATAGGCGCTGCGTTACCCATCAAGCTCACCACGCGCTGAAGGTTCTCGCTGTAGCGTGCGGTCTCACGCGCGTTGAAAAGCACCTCGCCGGTGAGCTGTTCGCGTATCACCAGCAGGGCCAGCATCACCCCGGCCACCGTTAGCCACGCACCTACGCGGCGCAAGTGCGCCAGGTTTGGTACAAGCTGGCGGGCCAGGTAAAAGGCCACCAGCGGCACCAGATAGGCATCGAGAATGCTCTGCAGAGCAAAACTGAGGCCGTAGCGCGAGCGCGCCACTGAAAGCAGCAGGCTCAGCAGGAACACCAGGTATAGCCACTCCGGCGCGGCAGGCACCGCCAGATGGCGTCGTCCCAATGCGGCCTGCAACAGCAGCAACAACAGCAAAAAGGCCAGCATCGTGCGCGCCAGACTGAGCGCAGGCAGGCCCGCGGCTACATCAATATCCAGATATAGAAAGCTGCTGTATGGTTCCAACGCCACGGTGAACAGAAAAGCAGCCAGCGGACTGCGCAGACTGCTGAGTATCAGCAAGGCCAGCGCAGCCGCAGGAATCAGCCATTCGGTTAAGCGACGTGTGGGGCCGCCCAGCGCGTCGAACTGCGGCGCCACCACCAGCAGGCCGAGCAGTGCGCCCATAGCCAGCGCCAGCGTCACCTGCACCACCGGCAGCCATTGTTTTTTTAGTGTGATACGGGGCAGTGTTGGAGTCATGCTTGTCACCGTGCGGCCCATTATTCACCAAAGACGCCTATCCCGCAAATCATCATCATCAGACAGCTTGATTGGCGCAGGCTGTGCCTCGTGGTACAATAGCCCCATCTTGATCCTTATGAGCCAGCTTGCTTTATCGCCTACAGAACGTTTGTACAGCGCGTTTTTGCGCCACACTGCGCTGCGTGTGATGGAATACGCGCGCGGCATGCCCATCAGCCGCCACCTGGCCGAGTTGCAACGCAGCCAATGGTGGTCGCCCGAGGCATTGGCCGCTCTGCAATGGCAGCGCGTGCAACCGTTGTTGGCTCATGCCTACGCACACGTGCCGCTGTATCGCCGCCTGTGGGATGAGCACGGCGTGCATCCGGCTGATCTGCGCGGCTTGCACGATCTGCAACGTCTGCCGGTGATCAGCAAGGCCATGCTGCGCGCAGCCTATCCCGCCGAGGCCGTGGCCGCCAACGTGGTGTCAACCGAGTTGGTACGCTATGCCAGCAGCGGCTCCACCGGCGCTCCCTTGCAGTTTGTGATGACGCGCGCCGAAAAAGGCCGCCGCTGGGCCAACATGTTTCGCTGTTGGAGCTGGGCCGGGGCCTACCGCGGGGTCAAAACCGCCAACGTTAAGGATGGACACGCGTTGGGCACGTTTCAGCACGGCTTTGGTCAATGGCTGGAACAAAGCGCCACACGCACCCTTAACATTTCGGCCTATGCTGTGCATGACGAGCGTATCGGGCAAGCCGTTGCCGATCTGCTGCGCTTTCGCCCGCGGGTGATGTTCGCCTATCCGGGCACGGCCTATCATTTGGCCCAGGCGTTGGCCGCGCGCGGGCATACCCTGCCCTTGCGTTCGGTGATAACCAGCGGCGAAATGCTGCACCCCTTCCAGCGGGAAGCGATTGAAAAGCAATTTGCCTGCCGCGTCTACGATTACTACGGCGGTGAGGGTATGGACGTAGCCATGCAGTGCGGCACGGGCCAAAGCTACCACATCAACGCCGAATCAGTGATTATGGAAGTGGTAGATGACGCCGGTCGCCCTGTGCCACAGGGCCAAGAGGGGCATGTGGTGCTTACCAACCTTAATGCGTGGGCCATGCCCTTTATCCGCTATGCCGTGGGTGACATTGCCGCGCTGGCCGGGGGACGCTGTGCCTGTGGCCGCGGCCTGCCGCTGATGGATCACGTCATGGGGCGCAGCAGCGATCAGTTGCGCTTGCCCAGTGGCCGCAGCCTGGTGATGTGGTACTTCACCGATGTCTTTCGCCGCTTTCCCGGAGTAGAGTCGTTTCAGATGCGCCAGACCGCTCCAGGTCATATTGAAGTGCTGATAGTGCCCGGCGCTCAGTTTGGCTATTTACCGGCTAACGAGGGGCAGCGTGCCGCGGGCAGCACGCATAGTCTGGGCGAGTTCATTGGTGCGCAGGCTGCGGTGCAGCATCTGCGTCACCAGCTCGACGAACAGGTGCGCGGCGAGGCCACGCTGGACATGCGCCTGGTCGAGGCGATTCCCCTGGGTCCGGGGGGCAAACACCGCTTTTTTATTGCGGAGCGGCAGCCATGAGCCAATCGCCCTTTGCCACGCTGCGCGTGGCGCTGGTGGGGCCTTTTCCGCCGCGTGCCGGTGAACTCGGCGAGCAAGCCGAGCTGCTGGCCCGCCTGCTGGCTGCCGAGGGGGCGCAGGTGCTGCGCCTAAGCACCGATGTGCCGCGCGTGCGTGCCTGGCGCGGCATTGGTCTGCATCTGCTGCCCTTTGTCCAGGTCGCCCAACTGCTGGCGCGGCTGTTGACTGCCCTGCCGCGCTGCGATGTGGTGCATATTTACGCTGCCAGTGGCTGGGGCTTTTGGCTGCCCGCGTTGCTGGCACTGCCTTTGGCAAAGCTGGCCCGCCGCCGCGTGGTGATCAGCTATCATGGCGGCTTGGCGCGTGCTTTCAGCACGCGGCGCTGGTCCTGGCTGCTGCCTCTGCTGCGTCGCGCCGATGCCCTGGCTGCGCCCTCGGCCTACGGGCAGGCGTTGTGGCAGCGTGATGGCTTGCAGGTGGCATGGCTGCCTCCACTGCTGGATGCTGCTGCGCCGCCTATAGCCGAGCGTGCAGGCTGGCCGCCGCTGTTGCTTTGGTGCGACGAATTGACCGAACGCGCTGACCCGCGCACTGCTCTGGAGGCTTTGGCTTTGCTGCGAACTGCGGTGCCCGACGCGCGGCTGTTGCTGGCAGGCAGTGGCCCGCTGGCTGCGCAGGTGCAACACTGGGCCGCCGAGCTACAGGTAGCGCAGGCCGTGGCCTATCGTGCCGCGCTCAGCCCGACACAACGCCGCACCGCACTCGTCACGGCAAGCGTTTTCTGGCGCAGCGCACAGGAAGATAATCTGCCACAGGTGCTGTTGGAGGCCGCGGCTGCCGGCACGGCCATTGTGGCTACCCGTGTCGGCGGCGTGCCGGAGCTGGTGGATGACGGTGTAGATGGGCTGCTGGTGGCCGCGGGCGATGCCGCTGCACTGGCGCAAGCCACGGCGCGGGTGTTGGCCCGGCCTTTTTTGGCAGCCAGCCTCACAGCCAATGCCCGCCTGAGTGCCGAACGCTTCACCTGGCCGCAGGTGCGCAATGGGCTGGCACAGCTTTACGGCATGACTCCGCCGGATGCTGTCTCTGACACCGCGCCGGACGATCTGCCCGCGCGCACTGAATTTTTGTGGTCAGACCCGCATAGGCCGATGACAGGAAAAGGGTAAACCAGATGAAACGTGTTTTGGTGGTGCTGGGCGAAGGCGGCCACACACGGCAAATGCTGCAATTGCTGGATCAACTTGGCCCGCGCTATGAATATCACTATTTGATTGCGTTGCAGGATGAGCTGTCGGCGGGTAAAATCCGCATTCCGGGGCCGGTGCATCGCGTAGGAAGGCCGCGCAGCAAGGTGCGCGGGCACACGGATGGGGCAGTCGTCTCGGCGTGGAATACACTGCGCAGTCTGGCACAACTGCTGCCCATCTTGCGCCGTATTCGTGCTGATGCGGTGTTGGCCAACGGGCCGGCGGTGGCAGTGCCGGCGGCGCTGCTGGCTAAACTGCTGGGCGCGCAGATTATCTATGTAGAAAGTGCTTCACGCGTGCAGCAGATGAGCACCAGCGCGCGTCTGGTGTATCCCTTTGCTGACCTGTTTATTGTTCAGTGGCCGCAGTTGCAAGCCGCTTATCCCAAGGCTGTGTATGCAGGCAGGTTGTTGTAGGATTATGCTCTTTATTACGGTAGGTACTACTGACTTCGATCCGCTTGTGGCCGCGGGTGATGCCCTGGCTGCGCAAACCGGCGAGCGTGTGGTGATCCAGATCGGCCACGGCGAGGTAGAGCCGCAGCATGCCGAGTGGCTGCGTTTTGCGCTGAGCCTGGAGCCTTACTATGATCAGGCTGAGGTTGTGATTACTCACGGCGGACTGGGCACGCTCACCGAGCTGTTGCATCGCGGGCAGCGCGTGGTAGGGGTCTCGAACCCGGATCGCTTCGACCGCCATCAGGACCAGATTTTGCAAGCCTTTTCGCAGGCCAATCATTTGATCTGGTGTCAGGACCTGAAAGAGCTTGCCCTGGCGGTTGAGCAGGCCCGCAGCGCGCATTTCACGCCTTACACCCCGCCGCGGTCTCACATCCACGAGCTGATCGCGGAGTTCTTAGCGCGGTAGAGCAAACGGTAGATAGCCTGCTTCAGGGGCTGCACATGGGCGCAGGCTGCCGATCTTCCTTGTACCTCTCTGCTTTCCCCACGCTCCCCTTCTGCCTCTACCATGTCTACCAAGCTCTTTCTTGTCTCTCTGTCAGAGATGCGTTATAATCACGCTGGCTTTGCAAAGGGGCAAGCAGATGTTTTGCTTCCCCGTTGCGAAATCCCGTTGGTCGTGTATCAATCTTTTGGAAGTGCATTAGGAGGAGAACCTAACATGCAGAAACGTCTTTACCTTGCAGTTGCCTTTGTGCTTGTGGCCTCTATGCTGCTCGCTGCTTGCGGCGGCGCGGCGACCCCGGCTCCCACCGCAGCCCCGGTTGAACCGGTGGCTACCACGGCCCCGGCTGAACCCGCGGCTCCTATGGCTAAATTCTCGGTTGGTCAGGTCACTGATGTGGGTGGCATTGACGACAAGTCCTTCAACCAGACCGCGTGGAAGGGCGTGCAGGATGCTATTACCGCTTTCGGTGTAGACGGTGTGTATCTGGAAAGCCAGCAGCAGACTGACTACGAGAAGAACCTGAACGAGTTCGTCAGCCAGAAGAAAGACCTGATCATCACCGTGGGCTTCCTGTTGGCCGATGCTACCAAGGCTGCGGCTGAGGCGAATCCTGATAGCAAGTTTGCCATCATCGACTCGCCCAGTAGCGTGGCGAATGTCAAGGGCCTGCTCTTCGACACCAGCCAGCCTTCCTTCCTGGCCGGCTACCTGGCCGCAGGCATGAGCGAGACCGGCACGGTCTGCACCTATGGCGGTATCAACATCCCGCCCGTGGTTGAGTTCATGATCGGCTTCACCAATGGCGTGGGTTACTACAACAGCCAGAACAAGGCTGAGGTCACTGTGCTCGGTTGGGACAACGCCGCCCAGGATGGTACCTTTGCCGGTAACTTCGAGTCCACCGACGATGGCCGCCGCCTGGCTGAAGTCTTCTTCGATGAAGGCTGCGACGTGATCATGCCCGTGGCCGGCCCGGTGGGCCTGGGCAGCGCCGCTGCCGCCAAGGACCGCGGTCTGATGATCATCGGTGTGGACACCGACCAGTACGTGTCTTCCCCTGAGTTCGCCGAAGTGTGGCTCAGCTCGGTGCAGAAGAACATGGACAAGGCCGTTTATGACAGCATCGGCGCGTTGGTAGATGGCAGCCTGACCCTGGGTGACAACTACACCGGCACGCTGGCCAACGGCGGCGTGGGTCTGGCCCCCTACCACGACTTTGAAAGCAAGGTTCCTGCCGAACTGAGTGCCGAGATTGCCGCAGTTACGCAGGGCATCATTGATGGCAAGATTGACACGCGCGCCGCAGTGGCAGCCGCTCCGGCCAGCGACAAGACCTTTACCGTGGGTGAAGTGACCGACGTCGGCGGTATTGACGACAAGGGCTTCAACCAAACCGCCTGGAAGGGCGTTGAGGATGCGGTGAAGGCTTTCGGCGTGGAAGGTGTGTACCTGGAGAGCCAGCAGCAGACCGACTACGAGAAGAACCTGAATGAATTCATCAGCCAGAAGAAAGACCTGATCGTCACCGTGGGCTTCCTGTTGGCCGATGCCACCAAGGCCGCGGCTGAAGCCAGCCCCGACAGCAAGTTCGCCATCATCGACTCGCCCAGCAGCGCCGCCAATGTCAAGGGCCTGCTCTTCGATGTGGCTCAGCCTTCCTTCCTGGCCGGCTACCTGGCCGCAGGCATGAGCGAGACCGGCACGGTCTGCACCTATGGCGGTATCAACATCCCGCCCGTGGTTGAGTTCATGATCGGCTTCACCAATGGCGTGGGTTACTACAACAGCCAGAACAAGGCTGAGGTCACTGTGCTCGGTTGGGACAACGCCGCCCAGGATGGTACCTTTGCCGGTAACTTCGAGTCCACCGACGATGGCCGCCGCCTGGCTGAAGTCTTCTTCGATGAAGGCTGTGATGTGATCTTCCCCGTGGCCGGCCCGGTGGGCCTGGGCAGCGCGGCTGCCGCCAAAGAGCGCGATCTGATGATGATCGGTGTGGACACCGACCAGTATCTTTCAGCGCCTGAGTTCGGCAGTGTGTTCCTCAGCTCGGTGCTGAAGAACATGGATAAGGGTGTTTATGACACCATCAGCGCCATGATAGATGGTAGCCTGACCCTGGGTGACAACTACACCGGCACGCTGGCCAACGGCGGCGTGGGCCTGGCTTCCTATCATGATTTTGAGAGCAAGGTGCCTGCAGAATTGACCGATCAGATTAAACAGGTCATGCAGGACATCATTGACGGCAAGATTGATCCGAAGGCTGCCCAGTAGCAATCCTGAGTCGTCCGAAAGCTGTGCTTTCGGACGACTTTGCTTGCGCGGTGTGACGGAATACGCCACCAAGGCGGTTTCGTCACACCGCGACTTCCCCCGCCTGACGTGCAACGCTGCCGCCCGGCCTGCCACGCAAATTTCCCCCCCCCTCACAAAAGCTGCCCAGCGTTTTATTCCCCGCTTCACCGGCACAGTCGGGCAGTTTTCTTTTATCTTGCTATGACGGGAGTTGCTCATGACCCCAGTGCTTGATCTGCGCAACATCACCAAACAGTTCCCCGGTGTACTGGCAAACGATCACATCAACCTTACCCTGGAGGAGGGAGAGATTCACGCTCTTCTGGGCGAGAACGGTGCTGGTAAAAGCACCTTGATGAATATTTTGTATGGCCTGTATAACCCTGATGAAGGGGAGATCCATATTCGCGGCCAACGCACCCAGATCAGCGGCCCCACGGATGCCATCCGTCAGGGCATTGGCATGGTGCATCAGCACTTCATGCTGGTTCCGGTACTTACTGTCACCGAAAACGTTATGCTGGGTGAAGAGCCTACCAAAGGCGCCATACTCGACCGCAAGTTGGTTGCCGAACGCATTCGCGAGCTTTCACGCAGGCATGGCCTGGAGGTGGATCCTGATGCCAGGGTCGAAAACCTTTCGGTGGGTGTGCGCCAGCGTGTGGAAATTATCAAGGTTCTTTATCGTAAGGCCAACATTCTGATTCTGGACGAGCCTACGGCTGTACTCACCCCGCAGGAAGCGGACGACCTATTTGAGATTTTGCGGTCGCTACGCAAGCAGGGCGTCAGCATTATCTTCATCAGCCACAAACTGCGTGAAGTGCTGGAGCTGGCTGACCGCGTCACGGTGATCCGCCGCGGCCGCGTGATCGGTGAAACGAAAACCGCCGGTGCCAGCCAGGCCACGTTGGCCGAAATGATGGTAGGCCGCCAGGTGGCGCTGACAGTCAGCAAACATGCTGCCACGGTGGGCGACGCCATAGTTCAAGTCAACAACCTGAAGGTGCTGGACAATCGCTTGCAGATCGCGGTCAATGGTGCCGATCTGGAAGTGCGTGCCGGTGAAATTATGGGCATTGCCGGCGTTCAGGGTAACGGCCAAACCGAGCTGATCGAGGCCATCACCGGGCTGCGTACCGTGCAGCAGGGCAGTGTTAAACTCGCCGGGCAGGATGTCACCAACGCCAGCCCGCGCCGGGTGACTGAATGCGGAGTTGGTCATATCCCCGAAGATCGTCAGGAAGATGGCCTGGTACTCTCATTCCCGATCTACGACAATTTGATCATCAATTCATACTACCGTCAGCCGTATGCCAAGGGCCTGGTAGTCAACCAGAAGGCGATCGAGGGTCAGGCCGGTGCATTGATTGAGAAGTTCGACATTCGTACCCCTGGCGCAGAGGTGCCGGTTTCCAACCTGTCCGGCGGCAACCAGCAAAAGGTGATTATCGCCCGCGAGCTTAACCGCCCGCTGAAGCTGCTGATCGCCAATCAACCAACCCGCGGCCTGGATGTAGGCTCAATCGAGTTCATTCACAAGCAATTGGTGGAGAAGCGCGATGATGGCGTGGCGGTGTTGTTGGTTTCTGCCGAGCTGGATGAGATCATGGGCCTGGCCGACCGCATTGCGGTGATGTTCAAGGGCAAGTTTACGGCGATTGTGGATGCCAAAACGGTCTCAAAAGAACAGGTAGGCTTGATGATGGCTGGTAACACCCTGGAAGAAGCCCTGGCCAATGCGCCTCGCTCTGCTGTACAACAGCAGGAAATTATTACCTAGGTCACAAGGAGAGATTGCTATGTCCAAAAAGGCTGCAACGCAGTCCAGCACGGCTAAGGAAGCGCACCCTGCCAAAAAGCAAGGCGGAGTAATGAACGCTATCCTGATCCCGTTGCTGGCTGTCATTACGGCGCTGATCATTGGCGCTATTCTCATCCTGGTGACCGAGAAGACGGTTGTCAACGCCTGGCTGCATTTCTTTGATAACCCCGGTGCTGCTCTGAAGCTGACCTGGAAATCGGTCAGCACTGCCTATGGCGCCATGCTGGAAGGGGCGCTAAATCCGGGCGGCATTGTCAAAGGCATTGGCGTTGCGCTGCGCGGCGGCGGCACGCAGGATTTGGCAGTGGCTATGGTGCCACTGGCCGAAAGCCTTACCCAGTCGGTTCCCTATATCTTCGCCGGTTTGGCCGTAGCCTTTGCCTTTCAGGGCGGCCTTTTCAACATCGGTGGCGAAGGACAAATGTTGGTGGGCGCGCTCTGTTCGGTGTATGTGGGTTTCAAAGTCACCGGTTTGCCCTGGGCCATTCACTTGCCGTTGGCGCTGCTGGCTGGCTTGGCCGGTTCGGCGCTGTGGGCGATGATTGTGGGAGCGCTGAAAGCCTACACCGGCGCGCACGAAGTCATCAACACCATTATGATGAACTGGATTGCTATCAGCCTGAGTACCTGGCTGTTGAAGGTGGGCGGCCCCATGGCCCGGCCTGATGTGCCGGTAACGCCGCCGGTGCTGGAGTCGGCCTGGATCCCGCGGCTCTTCACAACTCCGGGCAATCGCTTCCATCTGGGCTTTTTCCTGGCTTTGTTTGTGGTTTGGTTGGTATGGTGGCTGCTGTACAAGTCAACGTTGGGCTTTCAGATCCGTATGGTAGGTGCGAATCCCAAGGCGGCCAAGTATAGCGGCGTTAACGTCAAGCGTCTGTGGATTATCATCATGGGTATCAGCGGTTCGCTGGCCGGTCTGGCCGGCACTGTGCAAACCCTGGCGGTGGATCGTTGGGTCGGCGTAGGCTTTTCTTCCGGCATGGGCTTTGATGCCATCGCGCTGGCCTTGCTGGGCAAGAACCATCCCGTGGGCGTTTTGATGGCCGCTCTGCTGTTTGGCACGCTGAAGAACGGGGCTACGCGCATGCAGTCGGTGGCACAGATCCCCGTAGACATAATCACCATCGTTATCGCGTTGGTCATTGTTTTCATCGCCGCACCAGAGATCATTCGTACCCTCTATCGCCTGCGCAAAGGCTCCATCTCTGAAGGCCCGGTCTTCACCAAGGGATGGGGATCGTAATCGGTATACAGTGTGTAGTGAGATGAAGTAGTTTACCGGTTTGCTTGTGTCGTACCTACCACTCTACTGCTTTGCCACTCTACTAATCTACCAGATTACTTCCTTTCCTGCCCCCTTCTTCTGAGGTAACCCGTTATGACTGCAACCACACTGTCTTCTACCGCTGCCGGCTCGTATGCTGCGCGTCGTGAGCGTCGCAAGATAATCGGCTACGGGATTTTCTTTTTGCTGATGGCGCTGGCGATCTATTTGTTCTTCGTGCGCAATTCAGCCGCTGATATGATCAGCACCTTCGTGCTGAACCCCACCACCAAAGAAAAGGTGATCAAGCTGTCCAACTGGGTATTGCCCACACGCTCCACCCTGCTGTTTTTGGCGGTGGTGACCACAGCGCTGGGCCTTTATCAGGTGGCGCGCGGGTTCAAACGCGTGGTGCCGGTGTTGGGCCTGGTGTCACTGCTCTTTGTCTTCGCCTTTCTGGTTTGGGCCGTGCGCGGCAAATCCATCAACCTGCTGGGCATTTTCATCTTCACCGTGTCGGCAGCAACTCCCATTGCCTTTGGCGCTATGAGCGGGGTGATGTGCGAGCGCTCTGGGGTGGTGAACATCGCCATTGAAGGCATGATGCTCACCGGCGCTATGATGGCTGTGATCTTTGCCAGCATCACCGGCAGCCTGTGGATGGGCCTGGTGGCTGCCATGATCGCCAGCGGTATTCTGGGCGTGTTCCTGGCAATTATGGCTATTCACTTCCGCGTAGACCAAATCATTGCCGGTACGGCCATCAATATCTTTGCGTTGGGTATTACCAGCTTCATCAGCCAGCGCTTTTTGCAGCCAAATCCGGCACTGAACTCCGGCGGCGTGTTCTCGAAGGTTGCCATTCCCGGCCTGTCGCAGATCCCCATCATCGGGCCGACCTTCTTTAACCAGACCCCCATTGTCTATATCCTTTTCATCATCATCATCGCCATTCACTTCATGCTCTTCTACACACGCTGGGGCTTGCGCACCCGCGCTGTGGGTGAGCATCCCAAGGCTGCCGATACGCTGGGCGTCAATGTCTTCAAGGTCCGCTACATCAATGTCATCATTGGTGGCATGATTGCCGGTGTGGGCGGCGCTTACTTCACCATCGGCTCGGTCGGGCGCTTCGATGAGGCCATCACCGCGGGCAAAGGCTTTATTGGTCTGGCCGCGATGATCTTCGGTCGTTGGTCGCCCATCGGCTCTTACGGCGCGTCGCTGATCTTCGGTTTCTCCGATGCCTTGCAAGCCCGCTTGCAGGTGCTGGGTAAAAGCCAAGTACCTATTCCCTCGGAATGGCTGCTGATTTTACCTTATCTGGTGACTATGGTGGTGTTGGCCGGCGTGGTGGGCCGCACGGTGGCCCCGGCTGCCGACGGCAAACCCTACGTCAAAGGATAGCAGACGCACTCCCTGCGTTCTGTCGGATTTGAGGCTTCAGCCGGCTGTGCAACCGGTGACGCAGCAACAGCTTTCTCTGAACTCCAGCCTCTTGCCACGGCTGGAGTTCTTTTTTGAAAAAGAACAAACTCACTTATGAACGCTAAAGAACGGGTGCTTACTGCACTCAACCACGAAGAACCCGACCGCGTGCCGATTTGCATGGGGATTAGCAATGCTACCGGCATCAAAATGAAGCCCTACCGCGAGATCAAGCAACTGGCAGGTATCGAGGCTCCCGACCGCTATCTCTATCAGTGGCCTGAGCTGGGAACAGCCGACCCAGACGAAGCCACCATGCAGCGTTTGCACAGTGATGTGCGCGGTGTGCTTGATCTGGAGCCGGCCGCGGTACGTGCCCGCAATGCGGCGCGCCAGCCAGATTCGCCTTGCATTGATTCGTGGGGCAGCGGTCAGCGCCGCATTGATGACGGTTCCTGGTTCCCCGGCGTGCACCCTCTGAGCGAAGCCAGCGCCATCGAGCAGATCGAAGCCTATCCCTGGCCTGATATGAATGACCCCACACGCGTGGCGCACGTGCGCGCCCAGGCGCAGCAGTTGGCCGCGGCCGGCGAGTATGCCATCATGGCTACGCCCTGGCTGCTTTTTCCCTTTGAACGCGCCCATGCTATGCAGGGCATGGACAAATTTCTGATGAACATGGCCATGTATCCGGACTTTGCTCAGGCGTTGCTCGCTAAAATCACCGGCCTGTGCCAAACGCTGATGGGCCATTTTTTGGACCAATGCGGCGATTTGATTGACATCATTAAGATCGGCGACGACCTGGGGATGCAAAGCGGCCTGCTGATTTCTCCGCGCATGTACCGGCGCATGCTCAAACCGCTGCACGCCGAGCTGATTGCCACCATTCGCCAACGTACCAATGCCAAGATTTTCTTCCACACCGACGGCGATGTCTTTGACCTCGTTCCCGACTTCGCGGAGATCGGCGTAGATATCCTCAACCCCATCCAGACATCTGCCGGACGCATGGCCGATTTGGCTCAGCTCAAGCAACGCTATGGCGGGCAGATCAGCTTTTGCGGCGGCATTGACACGCATCGTATTCTACCCTTCGGCTCACCTGAGGAGGTGCGCCGGGAAGTGCGCCGCGTGATAGAGTTGCTGGGTACGGGCGGCGGCTACATGGTGGCTTCGGTACATACCATTATGAACGATGTGCCCGCGGCCAATGTGCTGGCTATGGTAGACGCGGTGGAAGCGTTCGGCCGCTATCCGCTGCCTGCCTGAGGCCGTTCCCGCGCCGGTGGCTTTGTTGCAACACCGACGTAGAGCGATACCAGTTGTCCCCATGAAAACCATTCTTTTTTTGATAACACTTTTCGCTTGGTTGCTGGTCGCAGGTTGTACCAGCCGTACAACACCGCTGGCCTTCACACCGGCTCCCACATTGGCCGCGGTTACGCCCATCACTGCTGCAGAAACGCCCTCGCCCGCAGCCACAGTGGCCTTGCAGACCCTGGGCATTGCCACGCTCGCGCCGCAGCCCGCGTTTCAGCCTGTGTTGTCGGTGGGATTGGTCACCGATGGCGCTAAAAGTGATGATGGCAGCCTGAGCCAAAGCGTGTATGCTGGGTTGCAGCGCAGCGCCGCCGAGGCGCCTGTGGTGGTGGCGTTGATCGAGTCTTTGCGCGACGAGGATATTGCGCTTAATCTCGCCACCTTTGCGCAGTCCGGCTTCGATCTCATCGTGACGGTGGGTGAACAAGGCGCGGCCGCCGCGGCAGAACTAGCCCCCGGCTACCCTGCCAGTCACTTTGTGATTGTAGATGCACCCGCGGCGCAACCTGCGGCCAATGTGCATTTGGTGCTGTTCAACGACGAGCAGCTTGGTTTGGCCGCGGGGGTATGGGCCGGTGCAGCCAGCCAAAGCGGCGTGGTGGGGTTGGTAACGGCTGCAGAGCCGGCCCGTGCCGAGGCGCTCAATCGCGGCTATGCGACCGGGGTCAGGCAAAGCTGTCCTGCCTGTACCGTACTCAACACGGCATTGGGCATGGATGAGGCCGCTGCCCTGGGCCGCGCCGCTGCTCTGCGCCAGATTGGCGAAGGCGCTGATGTGATTCTGGGTGCAGGCGGCGCGGCGGGCAATGGCGCATTGCTGGGCGCGGCACAGCAGGCAGTTTGGGCCATTGGCCTGGATGATGACGCCTTTTTGACGGTGTTTACGGGGGATGCCCAGTCCGGCAGCACCTATTTGCTGGGAAGTGTGGTCAAGCGCGCTGACGAAGCCATCTATCAACTGGTGAGCGATACGCTGGCGGGCAAGTCGTTGCCTGCGCAGTTGATGATGGACGCGCACAATGGCGGCATCGGCATAGCGCCGCGGCACGGTGATGCACCCCCCGCACCGCCTGAGGTGGAGGCGCTGTTGCAGCGGTGAACGGCAAATGCCGGGTGACTAATCGCCTGGCTATGGCGCAGCGCCCGTCAATGAAGCTTGCTCCCGCACCGGCGTGAGTCCGCTTTATTTCAGCGCAGATCCCAGGGCAGCTTCAAACAGGGCTTCAAACGCGGCTTGCAGCCGTTGTGTAATCGGCCCAGGCTGCCCAGCGCCGATGATGCGGCCATCTACCCGTACCAGAGGCAGCACATGGCGGCTGGTGCTGGTGAGAAAAGCCTCATCCCAGCTTGCCAGCTCGGCCAGCGGCAAGGCGCATTGCACCACCGGCAACCCCAGATCAACAGCCAGGCGCAACACTTCGATCTGCGTTACACCGGCCAGCACTTCATCATCTGGCGCAGTACACAGCACCCCGCCTTGAATCACAAACAAATTGCTGGATGCTCCCTCGGTGAGGCAACCAGCGCGATTCACCAGCAGCCCTTCATGCTCTCCCGCAGCCAACGCAGCCGCAAGCGCCAGGCGATTCACCAGGGTGTTAAGTGATTTGGCGTGCGGCAGGGCACGTTCACCGGTAAAGGTGATTGCTCCTACGCCCTGCGCGGCCATCTCTGGAGCCGGGGTGCGCGGGGTTTCTGGCCAGATGAACAGCTCGGCAGGGTAACCGGCCGAAGGCCCCAGCGCCAGCAGACGGATCAGGGCATCGCGGCAATTGTTGGCCGCCAGCACGTCGTGCGTCCATGCGCTGATCTCTGGCAGTGCTGCGGGCAGGCTCAAGCCGATAGCCTCTGCCGAAGCTGCCAGCCGCGCCAGATGATCGGGCAGGCGAAACACCACCCCGCGGCGCTGCTGGATCGATTCGTAAACGCCGAATGCGCCGAAAAGCGCCGGATTAAAGATGGAAATTGCGGCCTGAGCCGCGGCCAGCAGGCGACCATTGTGGCTGACATAATGAGGCAGAGACATGGGGGCAAAAATCCTCGGCAGCATTCAGGCTGCGTCTTTGGTTACCGATGACTGTTTTGAATAAACTCCCAGCAGCGTGCGGCAATGTCTTGCCACTCGCTGTCTACCATGAGGTTATGGCCGGAATTGTGGACAGTGAGCAGGTGCTTCTGGCCTGCGGGTGTTGCTACGCCTTCAAATACCGCCCGTGCACTGTTGCGGTGGATCGTGGGATCACCGGTGCTATGTACCACCAGCAGCGGACAATGCACCTCAGCCAGGTGGCCTTTGACGTAGCGGCGCAGTCGTTGGAGTTGGGCGATGGAATTTACCGGCATCTCTTCGTAGCTCCACAAGTGCTGGGCCGCGGTGGGGCTGGTCAGATCGGCATCGGCGTTGGGGCCTTTGGATACAGTGTGCAGCACATGCCGGAGCAGCGGAGCCAGGGCAGCGCGGCGATCAGCGATTTTCAGCGCGGGCGAGAACACCAGCGCGCCAGCCAAATCCTGATGCTGGATCGCCAGATAGAGCGTGAGCAGCGATCCCATGGACAGGCCACCTACGAATAGTGTATTGCAGCGGCTGCGTAACTCAGTCAGTGCATCTTCCACGCATTGCGTCCATTGTTGCCAGGTGCTGCGCGTCATATCCTCCACCGAAGTACCGTGACCTGGCAGCAGCGGCGCGCTGACCGTCATGCCGCGCGCGTGGAGGTAATCGCCTAGCAGGCGCATTTCGGTGGGAGCGCCGGTGAAACCGTGAATCAGCAAAATGCCCTGCGGCCCCCCGGGCAGATCGAAGCGTGCGGGGTTAAGATGAGAACGACGCGCCATAACTGCTGCCTGCTTTCTTGATAGGATTTGATGGGGAGATAGGTAAGCGCCTTTGAATGACGCCCTTATTGTATGCTACGCGGCACACCCTGCCTAATCGCTGCTTCCTGCACGTTGGCCTGCCAGTGATTGGACAGCCACGCGATACTGCCTATAATCTGCATCACCGTGCTGGTTCACTGCTCACCGCTCACCGCTGATCGTTCACTATGTCCAAATTCATCCTGCGTCCGCTGACCCGTCTGATCCTGCGCCTTATTGGTTGGCGCACTGAAGTCACTGTGCCTGTTCCTGCAAAATGCGTGATTGTGGGTGCGCATCACACCACCAACATGGATTTTTTTATGACGTTGTTTTTGTTGTTCGATACCGATCTGCGTTTTAACTGGATCGCCAAGGATAGCGCATTTCGCTGGCCGTTGGGGTGGGTGATGCGTCGCTTAGGCGGTATCCCGGTGGTACGTTCCTCGCGCAACAACTTCGTGCAGCAGGTGGTGGATCGCTTTAACGCTTCCTCCTCTTTCCGTGTAGCCATAGCTCCCGAAGGCACGCGTCGCGGCGCAAGATACTGGAAAAGCGGTTTCTACTATATCGCGCTTAATGCTGGCGTGCCGATTATGCTGGGCTATGCTGACTACGCGCGCAAGGTTGTGGGTATTGGCGGGCAGATTATCCCCAGCGGCAATATCCATGCCGATATGGAAGCGGTAGCCCGCTTTTATGAAGCTATTACACCGCGCTTTCCTCATCAGCGCGGGGAAGTGCGCGTTCAGTCAGACAGCAGCCAATAGCTCTATCTCAGGCAGAATTACGACGTTGGATGACTCCTTGTTGTTTTTGGTATGCCTGTAAAAACGCGTATAATAACGCTTAGAAGGTAGTCAGATGCCAGTTTGTATCTGGTTAACTTTCAGTAAGTCCCTACGCGGAGGGACACCTTATTCATCATATCTGACAGGAGGCTCTCATGCTTAAGGAATTTAAAGATTTTATCATGAAGGGTAATGTCCTCGACCTGGCGGTTGCGGTCATTATCGGCGCTGCGTTCGGCGCTATCGTTAAGTCTCTGACCGATGACATTATCATGCCGTTGGTTGGTTTGGCGCTTGG
Source organism: uncultured Caldilineales bacterium (assembly GCA_937907455.1). Lineage (GTDB taxonomy): Bacteria > Chloroflexota > Anaerolineae > JAAEKA01 > JAAEKA01 > JAAEKA01. The sequence continues at coordinate 5,187 of CALESQ010000103.1, read as the reverse complement.
CGGCGTTGATTTTACCTCGCTGGCCTTTACCGTGGGCGATGCCGTGGTAGCGTATGGCAAGTTCATTCAGTCCATTGTCTACTTCCTGATCATTGCCTTTGTGCTGTTCATGGTGGTTCGCAGCTTCAACAAGATGAGCAAGCCCAAGGCGGCGGCTCCTGCGGCCCCGGCCGAGGACGTCGTGCTGCTGCGCGAGATTCGCGACCTGCTGCGCCGCAAGTAAATCTTGCTGAACGGCCTGGTTTAACTACAAAAAGAGGAACGCCCGCGAGCATTCCTCTTTTTATTTTGCGATGTGCAACCCTAGCAGTAGGCAATGATCAGCAACTGGCCGGCGCGAATATGGTTGGGGTTGGGGATATGGTTGCGGTGCGCCAGACATTGCCAGGTGGTGCCGTAAAGGCGGGCAATGCTGGAGAGGGTTTCGCCGCGCTGTATTACGTGGGTTGTGCCACCACCAGCGCCAATAGGAATGCACAGCAGTTGTCCGGCGTAGATGCGGTTGGGGTCGAGGATGCGGTTGACGCGTTGCAGGGTTTCGACAGACACGCCGTACCAGCGGGCGATGCTCCACAGCGTTTGGCCGCGGGTGACGGTATGAAAGCTGCTGCACCCTTCGCCTGCGGCAACAGCCGCTTCAGCCGGAGCCGCAGCTACAGTCGCAGGCAGCAAGGCTAACAGCAATGCCAGCGTACACAAGAGCAAGCGAACAGAGCGGGTGATCGGTTTGGTAAACATAGACAAAACCTCCTGCAATAGCTGTGAATTGGGCTTACCGATAATGCCGGCAGAGAGGCGATGAAATTTTTTCCATCGCCTCTCAACCATCTTCACTCTACAGATGCAGCTTTATACTTTCTTCTGTCGCCCTTTTTTACTATCAAACTCAATCGCTGCATCTAATGCTATAAACGAGGTTTTTTACGATTTTGTTTACTCTTTCCCACCTTTTTCAGCGATCAGGCATCGCCATAGTGAAACTGACGTTTGATGCGGTTGTTTTCGCCCACCAACACAACTTTGGGACGGTGCGCCGCGGCTTCATCGTCGTTCATCAGCGTGTAGGCCATGATGATAACGTGATCACCCACGGCCACTAGCCGTGCCGCCGCACCGTTGAGCTGAATCTCACCCTGCCCGGGCTTGCCGGGGATGGTATAGGTTTCCAACCGCGCGCCGTTTTCCACGTCTACCACCTGCACGCGTTCGTAGGGTAAAATGCCCGATGCCTCCAGCAGCACCGGATCTACTGTGATCGAGCCAACATAGTTTACATCCGCGCCGGTAACCACCGCACGGTGAATTTTTCCTAGCAACATTTGTCGCAGCATTTTAGTTCAATCTCCATTTATCAGGATGAGCAGGCAAGGGCGGCAAGGTGACGAGGTAACAGAGGTTAGCGCCGCAGGGTCTGATCTGTTTGCTGTTCACTGGTGACCGCTCTCCTGGTTCCTTGCCCATTTATCTCATCTTACCGCTTTTGGTTCAAATCCCAGATCACACGCAGGCCGTCTAGGGTCAGCCACGGCGCGATGATGTCAATGGCGCTGGTTTCCTGCGCCATGGTCTCGGCCAGGCCACCGGTGGCAATCACCTTCATGGTGCTGCCCAGCTCGTTGCGAAAGCGCGCCACCATGCCCTCCACCAGGCTGGCATAGCCGAACACCAGGCCGGATTGCATGGCATGCACGGTGTTGCGCCCAATTACAGCGGGCGGACGTTGCAGGTTGACCCGCGGCAACTGCGCGGTGCGGGTAAAAAGCGCCTCGGCGGCAATGCCAATGCCCGGAGCAATGGCCCCGCCCAGATAGTCACCTTCGGCTGAGACCGCATCGAAGGTGGTAGCTGTGCCGAAATCTACCACGCAGGCCGGCCCGCCGTAAAGATGTTTCACCGCAGCGGCATCTACCACGCGATCAGCGCCTACACCCTGCGGATAGTCTACGCGTACACGCACGCCGGTTTTAATGCCCGTGTTTACCACCAACGGTTCCTGGCGCAGATAATCACGACAGGTGTCCTGAAGTTTTCCGGTAAGACCCGGCACCACCGAGGCCAGACACAGGCCGGTGATTTCGGACAGGGCAATGCCGGCATGATTCAACAGGCCCAGAAATTGCAGCCCGTATTCATCCGGCATACGGTCGTGCGCCGTTGCCAATCGCCAGCGCGCGCCCAGTTGGTCGCCCTGATATACGCCCAGGGTAATGTTGGTGTTGCCAATGTCAATGACTAGCAGCATGGTCAAAATCTCCCAGAACCAGGTTATCAATCAGGCGGGTTTTGCCGATGTATACGGCCATGGATAGCAGGGCTTGCCGCACTGGGCCGTGCAGTTCCTGCAGAGTCAAGGGGTGGGCACAAGACACATATTGGCAGCGCGCCAGCGGTTCAGCCGCAATCACTTCGGCCATCAAGGCACGCAGGCCATCGGCATCACGCTCACCGGTGGTGAAAGCCAGCGCAGCCGCGCTCAGGGCACGCTGTAGCACCGGCGCAGCCGCGCGCTGCTCCGGTGTCAGATAAGCGTTGCGGCTGGAGAGTGCCAGGCCATCGTTTTCGCGCAGTGTGGGGCACACCACCACCTCCAGCGGAAAGTTCAGGTCGCGCACCATTTGGCGGATCACAGCAACCTGCTGCGCGTCCTTTTGACCAAAATAGGCGCGATCAGGTTGAAAGGCGTTGAAGAGCTTGGCAACCACCGTGGCTACGCCACGGAAATGGCCGGGACGCTGTGCGCCTTCCAACGGGAGTGCCAAGTCTTCGACGTTGATCCAGGTCTGAAAATCCGGGGGGTAGACCGTTTCCGGCGCAGGGGTCCACACCAGGTCTACCCCAGCCGCTTCCAGCATAGCCAGATCGCGCGGCAGATTGCGAGGATAGGCAGCCAGATCTTCGCTGGGGCCAAACTGCGCCGGGTTGACGAAGATGCTGGCAGCGACGCTGCGGCATTCGCTGCGGGCGCGCTCTACCAGCGCCATGTGGCCGGTGTGCAGATAACCCATTGTGGGAACCAGTCCCACGCTGCCCGGCAGCGCGGCACGGGCCGCGCGCAGTGCGGGTAGTGTTTCTACTACGTTCATTGCAAAACCTCGGTCAAGCCGTTGCTGATTAAATACCAAAAGGCATGGTTGTTAGGGGCAAGCACGCCCAACCGTTCAGCTTCGCGGGCCACCACACCGTTGATGGCATCAATTTCAGTAGGCCGTTCGTTGAGCAAGTCCTGACACATCGAAGAATAGTTGTCGGCAGTGCGCTGTGCTACCTCCAGCATCGCTGCGGTGGCATCGGCAAAAGGCAATTGCAGGCCCCGCGCGCGACCGGTAGCAGCGGCTTCTTCTGCCATTATGCTTGCCAGGCCGCGCAGCGGTTCTTCCAGCAGCTTGCCGTTGCGGATACGCATGATGGCGGTGAGGGGGTTGATGGCTGCATTGATGACCAGCTTGCCCCAGAGCAGGCCATCTATATCGGTGCTGCTGGCTACGGTGAAGCCTGCGTCGCTGAGGCGATGGAGCAGCGGCGGCAAGGCCGGGTGTTCGCCCACGGTGATGGGGCCATTACCGGCGGCGCGTACTCGGCCTGGCTTCAGCAGGGTGGCACCCAATGTGGTGACGCCTGCGGCTACCCGCGCCGGGCCTAACACCTCTTGCAACTGCTCGCGGTTACCCCAGCCGTTTTGCAGGGTAAGCGCCACGCCGTCATCCGCCAGGCATTCAGCCAACTGAGCGGCTGCGCGTGCGGTTTGCCAGGCTTTCACCAGCACCAGCGCATAACGAATACCGTGGCATTGGCGCGAATCATCCACGGCATGCACCGGCCAGGCCTGTTCGCTGCCGCTATCACCGGCGGTCAGACGCGCGCCGTAGGTGTTGAGCGCGGTAAGTGCCTCCGGCCACGTACCCAGCAGGGTGACGGCGTTGCCCGCGGCAGCCAGCCGCGCGCCGAACAGAGTAGCGAGCGCGCCGCTGCCAACAATTAAAATGCGTGAGCTGCTGTCCATTGCTGCTCCTGAATTAGTAGCTGGCTTATGAAGCCTGCGCAGTAAGTTGCTCTTGCAATAAAGCCCACTGATCTGTGTTCATTTCGAAGCTGTGTTCCCCTGTCGGAAAGCGGCCCGCTTCAACATCGGCCTTGTATTCGCCTAGAGCGGCAATCATTTCGCTGCGCAGGGTGCGGTATTGCCGGGCAAACTTGGGTACAAAACGATCGAACAACCCCAACAGATCGTGGATCACCAGAACCTGGCCGTCACAGCCTGCGCCTGCGCCGATACCGATTACCGGTATCGCAAGGCGACTGCTGATCAATTCGCCCAGTTGCAGCGGAGCCGCTTCCAGCACGATGCTGAAGCAGCCTGCCTCCTGCAGGATCAACGCATCTTCCAGCAGCCGTGCGGCTGCGGCCGCGGTTTTGCCCTGTGGCACAAAACCGCCGAACTGGGCCACGCTCTGGGGGGTAAGGCCGATGTGCCCCATCACCGGAATGCCTGCGGCCACGATTTGGCGCACCGCCTCGGCGCGCTCGCGGCCACCTTCCAGCTTGACTGCATCCATGCCCGCTTCCTGCAGGAAGCGTCCGGCATTGCGTACAGCCTCGGCAGTGGAAACCTGGTAGGACATAAAGGGCATGTCGCCAACCAGCAGCGGGCTTTGGGCGCCGCGCGCCACAGCCTTGCAGTGATGCAGCATATCCTCCATGGTGACAGGCAGGGTGGTGGTATGCCCTAAAACAACCATGCCCAGCGAATCGCCGACCAGCAAACAGTCAATGCCTGCTTGGTCTACGAGCTGGGCCGTCATGTAGTCGTAGGCGGTGAGCATGGAGATACGCTCGCCGCGCTGTTTTTTCTGTTGGAGCTTGCGGGTGGTGATTTTGGCGCGCGCCGCCACGGCGGGCGCGGAAGAGGCTATCTGCGTGGTTGACATGGTACCCTCCTTGTGGGGTAGAGTCCGAAACGCCGGGGTTGCAGCCGGCTGGCTGCCTGCTATCAGGGTGTGATCATGCCGTTCCAGTGGATGCGGCTGATAGTGATATTATCACTTGTTTTTGCAAAAAATGCAAGGGCCTGAAGGCCTTTTTCAGGGCTTCTCAAAAGTCGCGATAATGCCAAGTAGCAGAAGACTCCTCCTTATGCCAGACTGGGACTTGCAGAAGAACCTAACAGCATTCAGGAGGAGTCACCATGGA
>CALESQ010000102.1 GCA_937907455.1 uncultured Caldilineales bacterium | reverse complement strand
CGATTGTGGTGCGGCTCGGTCGGGAGACCGGCCGCAGCTTGGCAGGTTCCCAATCGCTCGGGCCGTGCCCGATTGTGGTGCGGCTCGGTCGGGAGACCGGCCGCAGCTTGGCAGGTTCCCAATCTCCAGACCGTGCCCGATTGTGGTGCGGCTCGGTCGGGAGACCGGCCGCAGCTTGGCAGGTTCCCAATCGCTCGGGCCGTGCCCGATTGTGGTGCGGCTCGGTCGGGAGACCGGCCGCAGCTTAAGGTCAGAAGACCAGCCTGAGCGGACGGACGAACTGAACGCAGTTGTTTTCTATACGGCGTAATCCGCTTACAGTTTCAGAAGACGGCCAAGCGGTTTGGGGTTCCGAGCCGACACCGGTACAATAGCCTTATGATCATCGGCATTGCCACTATCGAACTGCATATTCCCCTGAACGATTCGCTCAAAGGCAAGCGCAGCGCCATCAAACCGGTTATCGCCAAGCTACGTAGCGACTTCAACGTCTCGGTAGCTGAGGTGGGCAACCAAGACTCGCTGCGCCACGCAGTGATCGGTGTAGCCTGCGTATCGTCGGACAAAGACTATGCTCATGGCCTGCTCACCAAAGTGGTGGAACGGGTAGAGCATGGCCGCTTCGACGTAGAGTTGGTAGACTACGACATCGAGCTAATCAGCTAGCGGCGGGAAGAGCGCCATCAGCCCATCGGCCAGCTCATCGCGCCAGGCCGGATAGTTGTGCCCCGCGCTGTATTCGCGGTAGTGTACAGTGCTGCCACGCGCCTGCAATTCAGCGCGCAATACACGATTGCAGTCCAGCAGCGCTTCGTAGCGGCCCACATCCATCCAAACCTGCGGCAACGCTGAGGAGGGAGCAGCAGACAGCAGCCCCGTGGCGGCCGCGGGAAACGCACCATAGGCGAACGCGCCGGACTGGCTGAGTACCCTGCCAAAAAGCTGAGGCAGACGCAGCGCTGTCACCAGCGCCATCAGCCCGCCCATCGAGGCTCCCATCACCCCATAGCGGCCAGGCTGCTCCGCAGCATCCACCAGGTTGAGATGCGCCTGCGCCAAAGGCAGCACCACATGCTGCACAAACAGCAGCGTGCCGTCACTGCCGCCATACTCAGCCATACGCGCGCTGCGGCCATGAGCCAGCAGGGCCAACGCAGGGGCCTGCACCCGCCCGCGGGCCGCCAGATGATCAAGAATAGCCGTGATACGGCCACGGTACAGATAATCCGGCCCGTCATAAACCACCAACAGCGGCGCAGGCTGCGTGCAGGGGGGTTGATACAACGTCACCTCGCGCGTGGAGCCAGCTACCAGCCCATCGGTCTGGGGCCGATGACGAGTGATGACACCGCGCGGCAGACCACGGGGCAGGGTCATCCACGGCGTGGGGGCAGAAGCAGGCATACGAAACCAGTGGTTGTATTTACCCATGCCGTTGGTAACGCGCCGCGGGTTGAGGGGATCGGTAATGCGCTCGGCATCGCTGCCCAGGCAATATTCGATGTAGGCATCATCGGCCAGGGGCAATGTGGCCGTCCACAGCGTGGCCGCACCGCGGGGGCCGCGCTGACGCTGCCAGGCCAAGCCGTTTTGCTCATCCCAATCGTTCCAATCGCCGCGCAGGATGGGTGGTTGTGCGCCCTGCCACACAAAAACAGCCGCGCCTGCATCAAGCAGCGGAGAGCCTTCACGGCAAACGCGCGCCAGCAAATCAGTCATATAATCTCCTGCACCTCATAGCTGCGCGCCGTGCACGGCCCGCAGCACCCGCTCCAACGCCTCCGGCCAATTGCCGGTGAGCGGCATCCACAAAGCGCGACGCGCCACGCGTGCAGCGTCACCGATGCGCGCCTGCAAGCGCTGACGATCCACCAGCTCCAGCACATCAGCCTTTAGCACCAGCTGATTGCCGTCACGGCCAATAGCGCTTATGCCTGCGGCTAGGGCCAACACCTTGATGCGCACCTGATAAAGCAGGTTTTGCACCTCTTCCGGCGGCGGGCCAAAGCGATCCTGCAACTCTTCGGCCAAAGCATCAATGGCTGCGGTATCGGCTACCGCGGCAATGCGCCGATAGAGACGAAGACGCAGAGGATGCTCGGCCACGTAGTCTTCTGGTATCATGGCGCGCAGCGGCAGATCAAGCGTCACCGCTGGTGCCAACGGATCGTGATAGGCTGCCTGGCGCCTGGCGGCTGGTGGTTGTTGATTGGACAAAGGCAGGCGGGCCTCGTCCAGCGCAGGGGTGTTGTCTGCGGCGGCGCGGTCTGAGCTTGCAGCATCCGCCTTCATCTCTTCCACGGCTTTAGCCAGCAGGCGGCAATACAGATCGAAGCCAACCGCGGCGATATGGCCGTGCTGGCGGCGGCCCAGCAGCTCGCCCGCGCCTCGGATCTCCAGATCGCGCATGGCGATGCGGAAGCCTGCACCCAGCTCGCTGGCTTCCTGCAGGGCAGTGAGGCGCTCACGCGCAATGGCGGTAAGCGCCTGATGGCGCTCGTAGAGCAGATAGGCATAGGCCCGCAGCGCGCCGCGCCCCACCCGACCGCGCAGCTGATAAAGCTGGGCCAAACCGAACTTGTCGGCGCGGTTGATGATGATGGTGTTGGCGTTGGGAATGTCCAACCCACTTTCGATGATGGTGGTACACACCAGCACGTTGAATTTGCCTTCGGCGAAATCCAGCATCACTTGCTCCAGCTCGCGTTCCGGCATCTGGCCGTGAGCAATGCCGTAGCTGGCTTCTGGGATGAGCTTTTCCAGGCGACGGGCGATCTGGGTGATGCCGCGCACCCGGTTGTGTACGAAGAACACCTGGCCGCCGCGATCAATCTCACGCAGAATGGCTTGACGGATCAACGTTTCATCGAATTCGCCAATGGTGGTCTGAATGGGCAAACGTTCTTCCGGTGGCGTCTCGATGGTGCTGAGGTCGCGCACGCCGGTCATGCTCATGTGCAGGGTGCGCGGGATAGGCGTAGCGGTGAGGGTGAGCACATCCACGGTCTTGCGCATCTGCTTGATGCGCTCTTTGTGGGTCACGCCGAAGCGCTGCTCCTCGTCCACAATCAACAGGCCCAGGTCCTTGAAGACCACGTCTTTCGACAACAGCCGATGCGTGCCGATGACGATGTCTACTGAGCCACTGAGCAGGCCCTTGATTACCTGCGTTTGTTGGGCCGAAGTACGGAAGCGGCTGAGCGACTCAACGGCTACAGGAAAGGCGGCCAGACGGCGGCTGAAAGTCTGAAAATGTTGTTGTGCCAACACCGTAGTGGGAACCAGCACAGCCACTTGCTTGCCATCCATCACTGCCTTGAAAGCGGCGCGTAGGGCCACTTCCGTTTTGCCGTAACCTACATCACCGCAGATCAGGCGATCCATCGGCCGCCCGGCTTCCATGTCGCCCTTCACGGCCTCGATGGCTACCAGTTGATCAGTGGTTTCTTCATAGGGGAAGGCGGCTTCAAGCTCCATTTGCCAGACGCCATCGCTGGAAAAGGCATGACCCTCGGTAGATTCGCGGGCAGCATACAGCCCCAGCAGGTCTTCGGCAATGTCGTCCACCGCTTTTTGAGTTTGCTTTTTCAAGCGCTCCCAGTCGGCGGTGCCCAGCCGGTGCAGGATAGGCGCGCCATGTTCGCCTGCGCCCACATAGCGACTGAGCCGGTCCGCCTGATGCACGGGCACAAACAGGCGGTCGCCCATAGCGTAATCCACCTGAAGGTACTCGCGCAAAGCCCCATCATCCATCGGCATGTGAATCAATCCAGCGAACTGACCGATGCCGTGTTCCATGTGAACCACAAAATCGCCGGGGGTTACATCGGCAAAAAAGGCTTCGGGGGCCATGGCGCGGGCACGCTGAATGCGGCGCTGGCTGGGTTTGCTCCAGCCGAACAGCTCGGCGTCGGTGTAAAAAAAGCAAGCGCTGCGTTCGGGCGATTGTTGCTGCTGCTCTGCGGCTGGCGCTTCGCGCGCTGCCAAAAGTTTCTCTGACGCTGATGCAGCCGCTCCGACACGCTCCAAGCCGCGCAACACCCAGCCTTCGTTCAGCACACCCCGCACCAGATGCACCGATTGCGGCACGGGCGGCGCGGCAATGGTCTCTGTCACCGCCAACGGGCGATCTGCCTCTTGCTGAAAGATGTCGGCCAGTCGCGGGGCCTGGCGTGTAGCCATCACCACAATCTGGCCCTGACCGTGTTGCTTCTCTACCTCAGCTACGATCTGCTTGACCTGACCGCCGAAGCGCGGCCCAGGCACGAAGTGGCGCGCCAGCGGCGCGGCCACCGGTGCCAGCCTGCCCTCCAGGTCGCCATGACCGAGCATGAGGGGACGCCGCGCCAACAGCGGGTCCTTCAACTCTTGCCAGGTGAAATGCGGCGGCAGCGGGTTAGCGGGCAAATCGCCGCCGGTGATAAGATCGCGGCGAGTTTGTGCCGCCTGAGCTTCCAACTCACCGGCCAAAACCATCATTTCAGCGCCGTCATCCACCACCACCAGCGCATCAGCAGGCAGATGATCCAGCAGGCTGGCCGGCTGGGTGTAGAGATAGGGAATATACCATTCCTGGCCGCGAAAGCCGGTGCCCTGCACGAGCTGACGACGCTGCTCATCCAACTCGTGGCGTGCGGGGGGGTGCAAGGGTGATTGATCCAGCGCGGCAAGCAGGGCTTCGGCCGAGGCGCCGTAGCGCGGCATCGCTTCGCTGGCGGGACCAACCAGCACTTCGCGCAGGCTGCGGGCCTCAGGCAGTGTGCGTTGGGTGGCGGGATCAAAATGACGCAGACTGTCCACCTCATCGCCGAACAACTCGATGCGCACCGGCCAGGGCAAGTTGGGGGGCCACAGGTCAATGATTCCCCCACGCCGCGAAAGCTGACCCACCTCCTCCACCACGGCATCATGGCGGTATCCCAGCCCCAACCAGCGGGTGATGGTCTCGCTCAGGTCGAGCAGTTGCCCTACCCGCAGCGGCTTGGCGGCCAGGCGCAGCTCACGCGGGGGCAATGTTTTCTGCATCAGGCTGCGGGTAGAGGCGACCACCAGCAAGGGCTTGCCCGCGGGCTGAGCCAACGCGCTCAACACGGACAAGCGGGCCTGGCGCGTCTCGCGCGACCAGGCGATGCGCTCATAGGGCAGCGAATCGGGATCGGCCAGCAGCAAGCGCGTGGGTGCGGCGGCATCAGACAGCCACACGGCCAGCTCATCATGTACCTGGCGGGCGTGCTCGCTGCGCGCCACCACATAGAGCAACGTGCGCGGCAACGATTGTGCCAGCGCCGCCACTACAAAAGTCCGCGCGGCGCCGTACAAGCTCAGGGGAGCGCGCTCAGCCTCACCTTGTCGCAACTCGTCCAGCAGATGCTGAAAGGCAGGCAATTGGTGCAGTGCAGCAGTCAAACCGGAAAGGTTCACAATAGCCTCATCAAACGCTTCAGGCGGTGGCGGCAGGGCGGGTGGCGTTGACGGTGTTCATGGCCGCGGTCACGCCGAGACCCAGCCATTGCTCGCAAGCATCAGCAGCCAGCGGTCGTGCCTGCTGCATCAGCGTTTCCTGCACAGCCGAAAAAGGCTGCAACACATAGTCAGCGGGATCCATGCGGCCCGGCGGGCGGTCAATACCCACGCGCAGGCGCGCAAATTGCTGAGTGCCCAGCGCCTCGATCAACGATTTCATGCCGTTGTGGCCGCCTGAACCGCCCCCCGCGCGCAGGCGCAAGGTGGCAAGCGGCAAATCCAGCTCGTCGTAGATCACCAAAATGTCGGCGGGGTCCACTTTGTAGAAGCGCGCCAACGCCGCGGCGCTCGCCCCGACACGGTTCATAAAGGTAAGCGGTTTAGCCAACAGCACGCGCAGGGTCAGCCAGGGGCTGGCGGAGGGCGCAGACGTATCACCCTCGGCCAAAGGCGGTGTGGGTGGGCCGACCACGCGCAATTCGCCCAGGGCTATGTTAGCATTGCCCTGCTTTTTACTGAAGCTCAAGCCGTGGCGTTGGGCCAGCAGATCAACGATCTGAAAGCCTGCATTATGACGATGCGCTTCGTATTGTTTGCCGGGATTACCCAGCCCAATGATCAGCTTCATACGCTACACAACAAAAACGGGGGCCAACCAGCACGATTGGCCCCTTGCAAACAGGAGATAGCCTTTAAAGCGGGGGCCAGAGCATCGGCGTCCAGCCCTGGGTGCGCTTTAGGGCATGAAACGATACCAGAGCCACGCCAACAGGCGACGCACGGCGAAGAAAACGCCTACAGCCAGAAAAGCCGCACCCGCCATGCCGGCTCCGCGCATAAATGAGGAGCGCAGGGTGCTGGTTTCTAGCACATCAGCCAGTGCAGCGCCGCCAGAAGTGTTGTCTTTGTCGGAGTCGGCGGCTGCTACGGCTTGAGTGTTACCACTCTCGCCGGTGTCTGAAGGTCGCGGTGTGGGGGTGGGAATGTCAGGCTGTTCAACGGTGACCGGTGTGGCGGTGGCGGCGGGGGTAGGGGTCACCACGCCTTCGATAGATGGCGGCAGGGTAGCCTCCACGTTCACCACGGGCGATGCCACAAGGGGATCAGGGGTTGGTTCCGGTATAGGGGTATCGGTGGCGACAGGCGCGCTATTGGCAACCACCAGGTTGCGCGCAAAGCCGTCGTCATAGTTACCGTCCAGACGTACCACACGCAGCCGCAGGCTATAGCTTCCATCGGGCAGAGAGCCTGTTTCCCAACTGCCCAGAAAGCCGTTGTTGATCTGGTTGGTGTGAATATCACCAATGAATACCCAGTTTTCACCCGGTTCTGCGGTGAAATACAGCTCGTAGCGCTGAAAGGCTGGGTGCAGGGCTGAGCCGCTGATCTGCACCGAACCGCTCACAGTTGAGCCATCAGACGGTGAGCTGATGAATGCGGCGCTGTCCTGCCTCAAAGGCAAAGCCTGAACACCGGTGGTATTCAGCAAGGTAATGATTACAAAAAGTGCCAGCAGCCCCGCGATACCACGGACGGCTCGCTGTTTGTTTAAGCTCAACGCCATAACGTGCCTCCAATGACACGCCCAATCGAACGAAATAAAGGTAAGCAATAAATGAGCAGGCTGTCCGGTGGGGACAGCCTGCCCGCATGACGAATAACTAGTTTAGCATAAAACGGCCTTGCTGCCAAGAAAAGCCCCCCAGGCCGTCAAGCTGTCACAAAGGCGGTGGTGCTGCACAACCAGAGGCACGATTTTCCAATGGTGCTGATTGTACAGCCCAACATCAAGACTGGAAGCGCCGGATCACCATGCTGGCATTCTGGCCGCCAAAGCCAAACGCGTTGCACAGACCCGCGTTGACCTGGCGCACCTCAGCCTGATTGGGCACATAGTGCAAATCGCATTCTGGATCGCGCTCGTGATAGTTGATCGTAGGCGGCACAACGCTATCCTGAATGGCTGCCACAATAGCCGCGGCAGAGATAGCCCCGGCTGCGCCCATCATGTGGCCGACCATAGATTTGAGCGAACTGATCGCCACATCGTAGGCAGCTTCACCCAGCGCCAGTTTGATGGCAGCCGTTTCCGAAGAATCGTTCAGGCGCGTGGCCGTGCCGTGGGCAGCAATATAGTCAATATCAGCTCCGCTCAGCCCGGCCTCGCGCAGGGCATAGCGCATAGCTTTAGCTGCACCCACGCCACTGGGTTCGGGCGCGGCCAGGTTGTAGGCATCGGACGACAGGCCCACGCCGACAACCTCGGCCAGAATGCGCGCGCCGCGCGCCTGAGCATGGTGCAGCGTTTCGAGGATCAGCACTGTAGCCCCTTCGCCCAGGATCAGGCCATCACGCGTGGCGCAAAAAGGACGGCAGGCAGTGACAGGGTCATCGTTGCGAGTGGACATGGCCCCCAAACGGCTAAAACTAGCCATCATCAGCGGGGTTTGAAAGGCATCGGTGCCGCCCGCGATCATCACGTCTACTTCGTTGCGTTGCAAACGCCGCATGGCATCACCAATCGAGGTAATGCCGGTGGCACAGGCGCTCATACGCGAATCAATCGGCCCAGTGATGCCCATGTTGATCGAAATGTAGCAGGGTGTCGTGCTGATGAGTACCGACGGCCCCAGTGTGGGTTTGATGCGCCGCGGGCCGCCCTTGTCCAGCACCAGCACCTGCTCTTCCACAATATCCAGAGCACCAAAGGCGCTGCCCATTTCTATTCCCACGCGGTCACTGTCCTCGTGTGCCATATCCAACCCGGCATTGGCCCAGGCTTCCTGCGTGGCGGTCCAACCAAATTGGGTTACTGTACCCAAGCGCTTGGCATCTTTGGCATCCATGGTACGGGCCGGGTCGAAATCGGACACCGAGCAGGCAAACTGCGTCGGAAAGTCAGCAGGATCGAAGTGCGTGACGCGTCGTCCGGCAGATACGCCCGCCAGCAGGTTTTTCCAGGTTTCGGGCCAGGTATGGCCCAGCGGTGACACCGCGCCCATGCCAGTCACTACCACGCGCGGCAGCGATTGAGTGTAAACAGAACCGTTGGTGGTCATTGCTTTGCTCCAGGCTCAGATTGAAAGCCGTTGTATCGAAAACTACACCTATGTAACACGTAAAACGCAACATAGATACGCCGACGCTACTCGATCAGCCCGCCCCCCAGACACACCTCGCCCTGATAGAAGACCGCGGCCTGGCCGCGCGTGATGTCGCGCAGCGGCTGGGCAAAGCGAACAGCCGCGCGTCCGGCAGGCAAGGGAGTGATCTGTGCGTCTGCGGGCCTGGCGCGGTAGCGAATCTTGACCTGACCGGCGATTTCAGCGGCAGGCGGCGCGCCGGTGATCCAGTTGATGCTGTGTGCGGTGAGAGTGACGCGGCCCAGCTCAGCAGCCGGGCCAATCACCACAGTGTTTTCAGCCGGTTCGAGACGCAATACAAAGAGCGGCTCGGCTGCGGCCACGCCGATGCCCTTGCGCTGGCCCACGGTATAAAAGGGCAGACCGTCGTGCTGTCCCAACGTGCGACCGCTGGAATCAACAATCGGCCCGGGCGCGATGGCTCCTTCCGGTGACCAGTCACGCAGGAAACGCCGGTAATCGCCGTCAGCTAAAAAGCATAGGTCCTGGCTGTCGTGGCGGCTGGCACTGGGCAACCCACGCGCTGCGGCCATCTCTCGCACCTGTGGCTTGGTATATTCGCCGACGGGAAAGAGCACATGCGCCAGCTTTTCCGGTGTCAGCACATGCAGCACGTAGCTTTGATCTTTGGCCGGGTCGAGACCGGTAAGCAGTGAGTAGTCCGGCGTTGTTTCTTCACTTGCTGCCAGCTTCCCGCTATTTACGGCGATGCGCGCGTAATGCCCGGTCGCCAGATAGTCGGCGCCGAGGCTCATGGCGTAGTTGTAGAGGTAGTCGAAACGAATATGCCGGTTGCACTGCACGCAGGGGTTGGGAGTTTCGCCCGCCAGATAGCTGGCGACGGTGAAATCCACCACACGCTGCTTGAAGGGCTGCTCCACGTTGATCAGGTAAAAGGGAATATCAAGCTGATCAGCCACACGGCGCGCGTCGTTGACCGCCTCCAGCGAGCAGCATTTGTTGCTGCTGCCGGTGCCGGGGCCGGTCTCGGCCCAAAGGCGCATCATCACGCCGATGACCTCGTGGCCCTGCTCGCGCAGCAACGCCGCGGCCAGCGAACTGTCCACGCCGCCGCTCATGGCGATGACTACTCTGGAACGGTCAGGCTGTAGTGAATGATGGTTGATGGGTAAGGATTCTGTAACGGTCATGGGGCAGCAGCGGCAAGATACAAGTCGAGTGAGCGATCCACAGCTTCAGCGATTAACCGCAAAAAAGGCTCTGGCTGCCCTTCGTGGGCGCTTTCCAGGGTGTGGTAATAGGCTGCACGATCCTCGGTACGGATTACGGCAATGGGATACCCGGCCTGTGCCAGCAGCAAATTCATCAACAAGCGCGCCACGCGGCCGTTGCCGTCCACAAACGGATGAATATCTATCAGCCAGAAATGAGCATGGGCGGTACGCGTCACCGGGTGCATGGCAGCCGTGTCGGCGGTTCTTGCCAGCCAGTCAGCATATTGAGCCATGCGCCCAGGCACAGCCGCTGCCGAAGGTGGTACATAGGCCGAACCCGCAATGTACACCTGCCCTGCGCGATACACGCCCGCCTGTTCGTCGGCAATGCCACGCAACACCAGGCGATGTAACGCTAAAATGTCCTGCTCGGTGGGCGGCGCGGCCTGCGCGGCTACCTGCATCATCCAATCAATCGCTGCCTGATGATTAATCGCTTCCAAATGCTCAACCAGCGGCTTGCCACCTACAGTAACGCCGTGGTGCAGTACCGCCAACGTTTCCTGGCGTGTCAACGTTGACCCCTCCAGAGCATTCGTGTTATACGTCCACTCAACATCCATGTAGTCGCGCAAACGCGCGGCCGCGGCTGCACTCAACGGCCGGTGACGCTGCAACTCGGCGCGCTTGCGGTCAATTATGTTGAGAACCGTGGTGAGAGGCATAGAATATACCCGCAGGCTTGGCTCTAAAGCAGTCAGAGCTGTTAATTACGGGTTCGTGTCACGCATTACGCATGATGAAAGGGCGACAACTCGCGCAGGCGCGCGACGAGCGGCGGCAGCACGGCCAGCACGCGATCTATGTCGGCGGCGGTGTTGCTGTGGCCCAGGCTGAGGCGCAGATGACCAACAGCCTCGCTGCGCGGAATGCCCATAGCGGTGAGGATATGGCTGGGCTCCTGCGCGCCGCTGGTGCAGGCTGAACCGCTGCTGGCGCAGATGCCGGCCATGTCCAACCCAATCAACAAGCCCTCGGCCTCGATGCCGCGCACGATGAAGCTGGCATGATGGGCCAGACGCTCGCTGCGATGACCGGTCAGGTAGATGTCGGGAATGGCAACGGGAAGCGCCTCAATCAGCCGGTCGCGCAGTGTAATCAGCCGCGCGGCCTCGCTGTTACGCTCAGTCTGGGCTAAGTTCAGTGCGGTTGCCATGCCCACAATGGCAGGTACGTTTTCGGTGCTGGCACGGCGCTTGCCTTCCTGACTGCCACCGGTGATCTGGGGCAGCAAAGACACCCCGCGGCGCACGTAGAGCAGTCCGGCACCCTTCGGCCCATAGAATTTGTGCGCACCCAGCGACAGCAAATCCACGCCGAAATCGTCCACGCGCAGCGGCAGCGTGCCGGATGCCTGCACTGCGTCACTGTGAAAGGGCACACCGCGGGCACGACACAGCGCGGCCAGCTCGGCCAGTGGTTGTATCGTGCCGACCTCGTTGTTGGCGGCCATGATACTGACGATGACTGTGTCGGGACGCAGGGCGGCGGCCAAATCAGCCGGAGCCACACGCCCCGCGGCATCCACGGGCAGCACGGTAAGCTCGAAGCCAAAATCATCACGCAGGTGACAAGCGGTGTCGAGAATGCCCTTATGTTCCACCGCGCTGACAATGATGTGATTGCCCGCGCCGCGCTGACGACTCGCCAGAGCCACGCCGCGCAGTGCCAGATTATCAGCTTCGGTGCCGGAGCCAGTGAAGACGACTTCACCGGCGGTGCAGCCCAGCACCGCAGCTACTTGATCGCGGGCGACGCGCAGGGCCTTGCCGGCCTCTCGCCCAATGCGATGTAGGCTGCCCGGATTGCCATAGTGCTGGGTAAAATAGGGCAGCATGGCCTCCAGCACCTCGGCGCGCACGGGGGTGGTGGCTGAGTGGTCAAGATAGATGAGATCAGACATGCGAGAAAGTATAGCATTAAACAGCCCTGGCTACAAGCATCTGTAAGGTTGACGCTAACAAGGCCAGGCAATGAAAGGAGGTCTGGCTGGCAGCAAGAAGCGCCCTCAGGCGCTGGAAGGAGGCCGTAAGGGGCCTTTGTGCGGTGAGCCGGTAGGTTTCCAACCACCGGTCTGGGACCTTACACCATAAGGCGGTAAGTTATATTTACCAGGGCCAGTTACCAGCTCAGATTCCCCGATCTCTTTTCACTGTGTATAATGGCACAAGAGCCGTAGGACAAGATTACCTCTGAGCGTATAACCGTCCTGATTCTATAATTCACGATAAGGATAAATTCATGAACTGCTTGCAATCAATCCGCCGCCGCATTTACATACCTGCGTTGGTTTTTATCTTGCTCGCCCTGCTTATGCCGGCAACAGCCCAAGCACAGAGCGTCCCGAACGATCTCACCTGGACACAAGTTTATAGCGCACCCGGTGTGTACTGGTACACGCTGGATTTCCCCACAGCCAGCGTGGGCTACGCCATTGGCGGCCCGGACTGGAACGTCAATGAAGGTATTGGGCCGGCAACACTGGCAAAAACCACCGATGGCGGTCGCACTTGGAACACCCTCATCATTCCCCAAACCAACCGCTTCATGCGCGGGTTGGCCTGCATAGACGCGCAACGCTGCTGGGTGATCGGCGCAAGTTCGCCGCGCATCCGTTATACCACCGACGGCGGCGTTACCTGGGCCACTTCGACCATCATTAACAGCATTTGGACGGGCTGGCTGTGGTCAGCAGGCTATACCGGCATGGGTGACACGATCTTTGCCGGAACCACCGGCTATGCCGATGAGCCGGGACGACGCGCCAATCTACTGCGCGCTGAGGACGGCATCAATTTCAATGCAGTGGTTGCCAATGACCCACGCGAGTTTGTGATCTATGACTTTTCCTGTCCCGCGCCGGGTGTTTGCTACAGCGCGGCCAAGCAAACCGCCTTTTACACAGCCAACAATGGGGCCACTTTAATTCGTCGTGCAGCACCTTCAGCACGCTATTATGGCATCTGGTGTACCGATACCAACACCTGCTGGCTGGCTGGCGGCAGCAACAGCGCCGGTGATGGCATTGTCTACATTGACAAGACCACCGACGGAGGGGCTACCTGGCAGCGCGCCAGTATTACCAGCATCAGCGGGCGACCACGGCTGTGGAACATTCAAATGGCAGATGCACAACATGGCTACGCGGTCGGATGCACCCAGGTTCCTGATGCTATTCTGGAAACCTGCACCGGCCAGGGACTGCTGTTGCGCACCGATGATGGTGTGACCTGGACGCCCATCCCCTCTCCCACCAACGCCGACATCATGGATCTGTCCGTTTCCAGTATGGGCGAGCTGATTGTGGTGGACTGGAACGGCAAGATCTGGCGGGGCAGCGACGGCAGCCCAACCAATCCTTATGACGTCAACCAGGATGGCGTGGTGGATGTACTGGATATCAGTCTCACTGCGGAGCATTGGCAGTTTACCGTTCCAGACGACCTGACGATGTACGATTTCAACGGTAACGGCGTGGTGGATATTGGGGACATCATGCTATGCGCTGCTCACATGACCTAACTATTCAGCAGGTGATCCTTCATGCGCTTTGAGTTTATAGGTGAAATCTGGTACTGGCGTGGCCCAGCTCCACATCATTTCGTCACCGTGCCACCTGATTTGTGCGACGCCCTGCGCCTGATTGCGTCGCAAGTTACCTACGGCTGGGGGATGATCCCGGCCACGGTACGCATCGGCGAGACCAAATGGCAAACTCAGTAGTTCACGATTTGGCCTGAAAGGCGTTAGCTGAAGTTTCCAGAAG
>CALESQ010000101.1 GCA_937907455.1 uncultured Caldilineales bacterium | reverse complement strand
GCGGACTCGGTCTGGAGACCGGCCGCAGCAGAGTGGAACCAGCGGACTCGGTCTGGAGACCGGCCGCAGCAGAGTGGGACCGGCCGCAGCAGGGGTCTCTCGCCTGAACCGCGCTCTGGCCGGCCCCTCCGGGATGGTTCCCAATCTCCAGACCGAGCCAGCGTGTGCCATGCTCCGCGCTCTGGCCGGTTTCTTCGGGATGGTTCCCAATCTCCAGACCGAGCCAGCGCGCTTGCGGACTCGGTCTGGAGACCGGCCGCAGCAGAGTGGAACCAGCGGAGCAGCAGAGTGGAACCAGCGGAGCAGCAGAGTGGGATCGGCGGACTCGGTCTGGAGACCGGCCGCAGCAGAGTGGAACCAGCGGACTCGGTCTGGAGACCGGCCGCAGCAGAGTGGAACCGGCGGACTCGGTCTGGAGACCGGCCGCAGCAGGGTGGAACCAGCGGACTCGGTCTGGAGACCGGCCGCAGCAGAGTGGGACCGGCGGCCTCGGTCTGGAGACCGGCCGCAGCAGAGTGGAACCAGCGGAGCAACAGAGTGGGACCGGCGGCCTCGGTCTGGAGACCGGCCGCAGCAGAGTGGAACCGGCGGACTCGGTCTGGAGACCGGCCGCAGCAGAGTGGAACCGGCCGCAGCAGCGAGCCAGCCAGTCCGAGGCCGCTTATCCTTCGTCCTTCACCGTGCGTACCCAGTGGATGACGAGCTTGCCGAGTTGGTGGCGGGAAATGCTGCCGATTTGCACACCCTGCACATCAGCCAGGGTGGTCACACTGCGTTGCAGGTGCATTCCCAGCGGGCGGCTGACAACCACGGCAGCCATTGCGGCCAACACGCCCGCGGCGATACGATCAAACAGACCGGCGCGGCGGGCACGGGCAAGGGCTGTGGCCCCCAGCGCGGCTAAACCACTGAGCGTACCGGTGGTTACCAGGTTGGTGCCGCAGTTGGGGTGGATGGCCAGCTCGCCTTCGCCTCCTTGCAGGCGCAGCAGCGCCTCGGTGGCTGTGCGCGTCAGCAGCTCCGTTTCCACCGGCCCGACGATGTAGAAGCCGCGACTGGTGCTGCGCCCTCCCACCAGCGCGCTATGCGTCATGCGTGCCATCAAAAGGGTGATGGTGGCATGTTCCAGCGCATGGTTTTGCCGTGTGCGGCGCACCGGTGAGAGGGCGGGTAGGTTCATGTTAATGTGCCCACAGGGCCAGCGCCATTTCGTGCTTGTTGAGCATGGCGGTGTGGTAGGGCAACACGCGCACGCCGTAGATTTGCGCGCCGGTGTGTTGCGGTTGCACCTCGCCAGTGTAGAGCAGGAGGCCCTTTTCGGCCTTGCCAGAGGCAGTCATGGCTACATCCTGCGGCTCGGCCAGCCCGCCGCCGCGATCCTCGCCATGTACAATCTCTACCAACACATCCTGCGCTTTGAGCGCGCCTAGCCATACCTGTGCTTGCACCGGAGCTGCTTCACCAATGGTCAGTTGGCTTTCGTTGGGGCCTTGTGCGCTGATGGCTACCTCACCCCAGTGCTGTGTCACGCGCTGTTTCCACGTGGCCAGTTCACGCGCCACGGCAAAGCCATCGGCTGTATAGTGGGCATTGCTGTTGGCAGCAGGCACGTAAAGCTGTTCGCAGTATTCCACCAACATGCGGCGGAAACTGAAGGCCCATAGGCTGCTGTGCATCGCTTCTTTGGCTACGGCTACCCAGCCGTGCGGCACGCCATCGGCGTCGCGGTCGAAATACAGCGGCACAATTTCCTGTTCCAGCGTGCGATAGAGCGATAGCGCGTCGGCTTGATCCTGGATGTCGTTGTCGCGGTATTCGCGTTCGTCACCCACCACCCAGCCGTTTTTGCCGTTATAGCCCTCCACCCACCAGCCATCCAGCACGCTGAGGTTGGGCACGCCGTTCATGGCGGCTTTCTGGCCGCTGGTGCCGCTGGCTTCACGCGGGCGGCGCGGGTTGTTCAGCCACAGGTCAACGCCTTGCACCAGGTAGCGCGCCACGTTCATTTCGTAGTCTTCGATGAAGCCTACTTTCTGCCAGAACTCCGGTGATTGCGCCACCCGCACGATCTGCTGAATATAGGTTTTTCCGGCGTCATCGGCGGGATGCGCCTTGCCGGAGAAAAGCATTTGCACCGGTTGGTCGGAGTGATGCAGCAGGCGCTGGAAGCGCTCCAGGTCCTGGAAGATCAGCGTGGCTCGCTTGTAGGTGGCAAAACGGCGGGCAAAGCCAATGGTGAAGGCATCGGGATCGAGTACCTGCTCCAGCGCGTCCAGAATATCGGGAGCTTCGCCCTGGCGTTCGGCGCGGGCGCGGGCGCGGCTGCGCACAAAGTTTACCAGCCGTTGTTTGGCGCGGCGTTGTGCCTGCCAAAATTCCTGGTCAGGGATGGCGTAGATGCCGTCCAAAACGGCCGGTTCGTGCAGGCGCTCGCGCCAATCTGCTGCAAGATGCGCATCCAGCAGCGCGGCCATTTCCGGTCCCAGCCATGTTTCCAGGTGTACGCCGTTGGTGACGTGACCAATCGGTACTTCGTCTACCGGAGTATTGGGCCACAGCCATTGCCACATGGCGCGTGAGACCTCGCCGTGCAGGGCGGCAACGCCGTTGGTGCGGCCAGCCATGCGCAGCGCCAGCACGGTCATGCTGAAGCTAGGCCCCCAGGTTTGGTCGTGGCGTGCCAGCTCCAGGAAGTATTCACGGCTCAGACCAAGCTGCGGCCAATAGGCGCTGAAAAAGCGATCCATTAGCTCCCAGCTAAAGACATCATGGCCTGCGGGAACCGGTGTGTGCGTGGTGAATACAGTGCTGGCGCGCACCACTTCCTGTGCCTCGGCAAAGGTCAGGCCTTGTTCTTGCACGATGTTGCGCGCACGCTCCAGCCCCAGAAAAGCCGAGTGACCTTCGTTCATGTGCCAGACAGCCGGCTCCAGTCCCAGGGCACGCACCGCACGCACGCCGCCAATACCTAACACAAATTCCTGGCTGATGCGCAGGTTTTGGTCGCCGC
Source organism: uncultured Caldilineales bacterium (assembly GCA_937907455.1). GTDB lineage: Bacteria > Chloroflexota > Anaerolineae > JAAEKA01 > JAAEKA01 > JAAEKA01. The sequence goes on along the minus strand of CALESQ010000101.1, from coordinate 12,896 downwards.
CGTAGAGTCGTGCGCTCAGCTCGCGGTCGCCCGGTTGGTTCTGCGGCACGTCGGTGTCCATTAAATACAGCGGAATGCGCCCAACTTGGATCTTCCACACTTTGGCATAGACATCACGGCCCGGCAACTCGCACTTCACCAGCACTTCCTGGCCGTTTACGTCCAGCGCGGGCGTGGCTGGCACTTCGGAAAAACTCAGCTTGCTGTAGCGCGCTTCCTGCCAGCCTTCGCTGTTGATGTATTGAGTGAAATAGCCCTGTGGATATAGAAAGCCCACGGCGACAAAGGGCAGGCCCAGGTCGCTGGCGGTTTTACAGTGATCGCCCGATAAAATCCCCAGGCCGCCGGAGTAGATCGGCAATGCTTCGTGCATGCCAAATTCTGCCGAAAAATAGGCAATGGTGCGGTTGGTCTGGTCGGGAAAGGTGCGGCTGAACCAGGTGTCTTGTGGGTGCATGTAGGTATCAAATCGTGCCAGAGTGGCATGGTATTGCGCCAGGAAGGCAGCGTCTTCGGCGGCAGCATTCAGCTTGTCCTGGCTGACCTCGCGCAGCAGCTTCACCGGGTTGCGGCCCACTTGTTCCCACAGGACGGGGTCAATGGCGCGGAACACACCCTGGGCATCGGCGCTCCAACTCCACCACAGGTTGTTAGCCAGCTCGGTTAGGCGCGCCAACGCCACGGGGATGCTGGGAAAAATGGATAAACGACCAAGAATTCTCACAAATGGCTCCTTGTACTCAAAGAAGATGCAAAGACAGGATGGCGTCCATTCGCCGCGTCTTTGCATTTCGATGGTTTGGTGACGAAGCCTGGGCAATCAAGGGGCCGGCTCCGTGTGTGCTATGGTTTTATGGCTTTACAGATTGGCTACAACCGGCAGCGTTGAGGGCTTGTCCTGGTTGCAACACATCTGGCCGAAATTTTGTACAGTGATTATACCTGTCCGGGCAGGGTTGAGCAAGAAGCCGCACCCGCGGCATTCAGTTTAGCATACCCTGGCTGCGCAGCCAGTTTTCGGTGCGTTGCATGCCCTGCTGAAAAGAAACCTGCGGTGCGTAGCCCAGCAGCCGCTGGGCTTTTTCAATGCTGAAGCGGCTGGGATTAAAACGAAAGTGATAGCTCCAGCGGCCTGGTACGGGTTTACCCAGGGCGCGGCGCAGCCATTGTCCGGGCGGGCTGAGCGCACCGCGTGCCACCCACGCCGGCCAGACAGGCAGGCGGTTGCGTCCCAGCATGGCGGCATAGCGCAGATAAAACTGGCGAAAGGTCACCACTTCGCCATCACACAGGTTAAAGGTTTCGCCCACTGCCCGCGGTGACTGCAAGGCCAGGCATACCCCATCTACCACGTTATCAATGTAGCCGGTGTTTACCAGGCCCTGATCTGCGCCCAACAGCACCAGCCGTCCGGCGCGAATCTGTTGCAGCGGGCCGATGCTCCAGGCGCTGCCGCGCGGGCCGTAGGTAGAGGCGGGGCGAATGATGGTAGTGGCTAAACCATCGGCCTGAGCGCCGCGCACCAGCGTTTCCGCGGCAATTTTGCTGTCGGGGTAAAGCTGTCCCACCAGCGGTGTGGCTGCGCTTTCATCAATCACCGCAGCGTGGTTGATGCCGTACACGGCCACACTGCTGAAGTAAATAAAACGCGGCACGGCGGCTTCCAGCGCGGCCTGCAACAGCCAGCCGGTGGCCGCCACGTTGACAATCCATGCTTGCTGGGGGTCCAGCTCAGGGCCGCCTGTCCAGGCTCCGGCGTGCAGCACCGCATCGCACCCGTGCATCACCCCGTGCAGCGAGGCGCGGCGACTCAGATCGGCAGCGACAATCTCGGCTCCTTGCGCGGCCAGCCAGGCCGCATCAGCAGGACGCCGTGTCAGACCGCGTACAGTGTGGCCGTCGGCCAGCAGGCGTTCGGCTAGATGTCCCCCGATGAAACCGGTGATACCGGTGATGAGTAGGCGCACTAGGTGAGGATCCTCGCCCCGCCTCAGGCTGTGGGGTGTGCAACGGCCATCATGGCCTTGAGCAGATCGCTGGTGGTGAGAATGCCCACCAAACGGCCTTGTTCCACCACCGGCAGACCACCGATGTGGCGTTCGATCATCAGTTGAGCAGCCTCGGCAATCGGCTGTTCAGGGGCAAGTGTAATCAGGTTGCGGCTCATGGCGTTGCTCACAGGAATGTAACGCCACAGGAAGTTATCCTGGCTGGGGTCGCGCAGGATCGAGGCCAGCCCGGTAACGCGGCGCAGGTCGCTGCTGGTAACAATGCCCAGCAGCACACCATCCTTCACCACTGGCAGGCGGTGAAGTTGGCCCTGCCGCATCAGGCGAATAGCAACTGCCACGCTGTCTTGCGGATCAACCGTTACAACGCGGGAAGTCATCACCTGGCGCACGATCAGTTCGTCACATGGTTCCACGATTTACCTCATAGCCACCGGCAACCTGGCCCAAAGGCCAAAAATCTGTGCTTAGTTTACTGCTAAACGCACAACCGGTCTATGCGATAAATCATATTTTGCGGCAACACCAGGGCTTGATTTCAGCATATAGGAGCGGTGGCTTGTGCGGCAGGTCTCACATGCAGCGTGTGCGGCGGTCGCAGCAGCTTAACGGTCGCGCACCATGTCGCACACCAGATCGCTGTCTGATACCACAGCAATTGGGCGCAGGCCATTGTCTTCGCGGCGCACCACCACCACGCGGTGGATGTGCTTGCCTAGCAGCAGCTCGGCGGCGTCGGTCAACGGCGTGTCGGCAGCCACGGTGACCACATGGCGCGTCATATAATCGGCCACTGGGCGCGTGCGCCAATCCTCAGCCTCGACATAGGCCCGCAGCAGGTCGCTGCGCGAGATAATGCCTTCCAGGTAGCCTGCCGAGTTGGTTACCACCAGTGCGCTGATGTCATCATCAGCAATGCGGATGGCGATTTTCTCCAACGGGTCAGAGCTGCGGCAGCCGGTAATGCCCAGCCGTTTTGCATCCAGCACGGTTCGCGATTTCATGGCTTGCCTCCTTGCCTACGAGCCGCCCTCAAGCGAGGTTACGCGACGGCTCAGCGCGTCTGAAATATCCTGACCACAGGAAATCAGATGAGTAGGAACGTTGCTGGCGAGCAGGTCAGCCAGCGTTGGTTGATAGTCGGGCGCGTCGCCGAAGGTGTTGGCGGCCAGCAATACCGCCATGTCGTGTACCCCGCGGCGGCGGATATCGCGCAGGGCGGCCACCCACAGCGGATCGGTCGCCGGTGAAATGGCTACCAGCACCTGGTGACGCGGCAGGTTTTCCATTTCTGAAGTGAGTACGCGGGCAAAGGGCACGCGTCCGGCAGCGCTTACCACGGCCAGCGTTTCCAGTATCCTGGCGAGTTGACGTTCACCGCGGTCAGGCTGAATGACTTCGCGCTGTGCGCTGTGGGCAATGAACCCCACAGCGCGATCTTCCAGCAGGAAGTGGCGGGCAATGCTGGCCGCCGCGGTCACAGCATATTCCACGGTGCTGGGAGGCAGCGGCAGAGCCTGCGTTTGACCCCGCAGCAGCGCCGCGGTGGCATCAGCCGAAGGCGGGGTCCAGCTTGAATCGGCGTGAACTGCCTGGTGTAGGTCAAGCACGATCCACACATCGGCAGTGGGGTCTAGCTCGAATTCTTTTACCATCAACCGGCCTGTGCGTGCTGTTGAGCGCCAGTGAATACGGTTGAAGCTATCGCCGGGCGTGTAGTCGCGCACCGAAGATACGTTGGTGGTGATATAGTGAGTGCGTCGGCGCATGGCATCACCGCCGGGCAACATGCCGCTGGGCGGGGTAAAGCCTGGCAGCTCCAGCGTAGCCGGGTAGACAATCAGGCTGGAGGTGACGTTCAGCACGCGGCGGCGCGGGAACAGCCCAAGTGGATCGCTGCTGGCTAGTGTCACCGGCCCCAGGCGAAAGCGGCCACGGCGCAGGCAGTAGGTGCGCACGATCCAGCGGCGCTTGCGTCGCCCGCCGATGGAGTTGAGCACGCGGCTGGCATCATGCTGCGGCAAGTCCGAGTAGTCGCGCACTTCAAGCCATAGCTTGGGCAGTGCGCTGCTGTTGGTGATCTCGAACTGTTCTTCCGCCAGCCGTCCTACTTGCGAGCGCCGTGCCCGTGTGGTGCGTGCCAACCGCACCCGCTTCAGGTTAACCCACGACCAGAAAAACGAAATTATCACCAGGCCGGTCATCAGGTAGGCTACCGACCAGGCGATGCTGCTGTTGCTGCGCGCGCCCAGCAGGGCAAAGGCCAGCGAAAGCAGCCACAAGGCAATAAACCACCAGGAGCGTTGCATGGTGATGCTAGCGTGTGCGCACGCGCGTGCCGGGAACCGGCACTGAATCGAGGATTTCGCCCAGCACCGTGCGCGGATCCACGTTTTTGATGCGCGCTGACGGGCTGATGATCAAGCGATGGGCCAGCGTCGAGTCGGCCAGCACCTTGATGTCGTCGGGAATGACAAAATCGCGGCTTTCCACGGCAGCGCGGGCACGTCCGGCCTTGAACAGCGCCAGCGATCCGCGCGGGCTGACACCCAGGTAGATATCGGGGTGCTTGCGGGTGGCGTTGGCCAGCGCCACAATGTATTCCTTGATCAGGTCATCTACATACACCTGGGTGACGGCCTGTTGCGCTGCCACCAGCTCTGCGCCGCTGATAACCTGGCCCAGGTCGCTGATGGGGTGATGGGAGCGCTGCGAATCCAGCACGCGCATTTCCTGCTCAGGCTGCGGATAGCCCAGGGTAATGCGCATCATAAAGCGGTCGAGCTGCGCCTCGGGCAGGGGAAACGTGCCTTCGTATTCGATTGGGTTCTGGGTGGCCAGCACCAGGAAAGGTCTTTCCAGGGGATAGGTCACGCCATCCACAGTCACTTGGCGTTCTTCCATCGCCTCCAGCAGGGCGGATTGCGTTTTTGGGGTGGCCCGGTTGATTTCATCGGTCAACACAATTTGGGTCATAAGCGGCCCAGGACGAAATTCAAATTCCATCGTCTTCTGGTTGAACACGGAAACCCCGGTTACGTCAGAGGGTAGCATGTCGGGGGTGAATTGAATACGACGAAAGTCGCAGCCAATAGAGCGGGAAATGGCGCGCGCCAGCATGGTTTTGCCTACGCCCGGCACATCTTCGATCAACAGGTGGCCCTCACACAGCAGGGCAATGAGGGTCATCTGCACTTCGCGGCGCTTGCCGATAATTACCTTTTCAACGTTGTCACAAATCCGGTCGGCAACTTCTTTAACAATCGCTACATCCGCCATGCGCGGCAACCTCCAAATCAAAAATAGGTCAATTCTTTTGATATTATACCTTGTCCGCGTTGATCGGGCAACCGATGGCGCAGCATGGTTGTGTATGGATTTCGGTTGAAATGTGTTGCCACCCAAGCGAATTCGGTGTCTCAGACCACGAAGCCCCTGCCGGGGCTTTCGGAGAGCGCCTGAGAGCGCTTCGTTCTCTGAACCGCAACCATTTATTGTCCGGCTCTTGTCATTCAACCGAAAGTCGCACACTACCCGCAGTATTCGCCGGCTGTTGCGGCGCTATGCTATAATTAGGGCATGGCTGAACGCATTTTGGTGGTAGAAGATGACCCGCGCATGGCTGATCTGCTGCGCCGCGGCCTGATTTTTGAAGGCTATCAGGTTGAGTTGGCAGGCGACGGCGAAGGCGCGCTGCACGCCGCTCGCCGCGAAATGCCCGACCTGGTGGTGCTGGACTTGATGCTGCCCGGCGATCTGAATGGACTGGAGATCTGCCGACGGCTGCGCGCGGCCAGCGATGTGCCGATTATCATGCTCACCGCACGCGGTACTTTGGGCGATAAGGTGGTCGGGCTGGATAGCGGCGCTGATGACTACCTGGTCAAGGCTGACTTTCATTTTGAAGAGCTGGTGGCGCGGCTGCGCGCTTTGTTGCGCCGACGTCAGCCGGGTGTACGCCATGAGGTGTTGCGCTTCGCCGACCTTACTCTGTCGCCTGCCAGTCATGAAACCACACGCGGTTCACGTATGCTTGACCTCACCGCCAAAGAATTCGAGGTGCTGGAATTGTTCATGCGCAACCCGCGTCAGGTGCTAACGCGTGACCTAATCTATGACCGCATCTGGAACTACAATTTCGGCGGCGAAAGCAACATTATCGAAGTTTATATTCGCTATTTGCGCACCAAGCTGGAGCAGGAAGGCGAAACGCGGCTGATTCATACGGTGCGCGGGGTTGGCTACGTGCTGCGCGAGGAATGAAGCCATCTGCCGTAGCTTTTCACCCCTGACTTTGCACGCCTTGTACCTCTCTTTTCCGCCCATCAAGCCATGACCATCCGCTCTCGTCTGATTTTTTGGTATACGCTGCTGTTGGCCGGTGTGCTGCTGCTGTTTGTCATGGGCTTTCAGATGGTGGTGGCGCGCACGCTGTACAGCGACGTGGACAACACCTTGCGCAGTCAGGCCGAGCAGGTGGTGGCCCTGTTTGAAAGCAACCTCGATCCGGCGCGCATGGAATTGCCGGCCAACACCGCCATTGTCTTTGCCGCTCAGGTCTACGCCCAAACCACCTCGCCCGATGGCAGCCTCATTGATACTTCGCCCAGCCTGGGGGACCAGCATTTGCCTCTGCCTGCCTCTATCCAACAAGATAACCTGCAAGGCAACGCCCGCTTCTACGATTGGGTAAGCGGCAATTCCTCGCTGCGGGTCTACAGCGTGCCGGTGCGTTCGCCGGATGGCGGAGTGGTGGCGATGGTGCAGGTGGCGCAGTCGCTTGATCCGGTCAACGCCATGCTGCGCCTGACGCGCCTCGTGCTGTTGATCGGCGGCAGCATCGCGGTGCTGCTGGCTGCACTGGGCGGCGCCTTTCTTGTGGGCACAGCCCTGCGCCCGCTGAACCAGATCGCTGCTACAGCCCGGCGCATTGTGCGTGCCGAAGACCTGGATCAACGCATTGAAGAAAGCTATGCGGAAGATGAAGTCGGCCAGTTGGCTGATACCTTCAACGAGATGATGGGGCGCTTGCAGGATTTGTTTAACACCCAGCAGCGGCTGGTAGCTGATGTCTCGCACGAGCTGCGCACACCGCTGGCTACTGTCAAAGGCAACATAGATTTGCTGCGCCGTGGTGCAGCCGCCGAACCGCAAATGCTGCACGAAAGCCTGGAGGCGATTGACCACGAAACCGCACGCATGAGCCGCCTGGTGCGCGACCTGCTGCTGCTGGCCGAGGCTGATGCCGGTGTGCCCCTCGCTTTGCGTCCGGTTGAGCTGGATACGCTGCTGCTGGAAGTATACCGCGAGGCCGTGATGATCGCCCAGGGGCGGGTCAAAGTGCGCCTGGGTGATGAGGATCAGGCACAGGTGCTGGGAGACGCGGATAGGTTGAAGCAGGTGCTGTTGAACCTGGTGAGCAACGCCATTGCCCATACCCCTGCGGGTGGCAGCGTTACCCTGGGGCTGCGTTGTCGGCCCGATGGCTGGGTACGTCTCATCGTGGCTGATACCGGGGTAGGCATTGCCGCCCAGGACTTACCCTTTATTTTCAATCGCTTCTGGCGGGCTGATCGGGCGCGCAGTCGTGCCGCAGGTGGCAGCGGGTTGGGATTAAGCATTGCCAGGTCCATCGTCGAGGCGCATGGTGGCAGCATCAGCGCCGAGAGCCAAGCAGGGCAGGGTACAACCTTCGAAATCCTGCTACGTCTCGCCCGCGGCTCTGGCTGTCAGGAGGAGGCTGTGAACGGTAAACAGTAAGCAGTGTCCAGTATCCAGGAGGAAATCGGAAGTAAACAATAAGAAGTTGTTTGAAAAGTTTGCGTTGCTGAAATCAAAAAACATGGATTCGAGGCCCTGCCACCTTCTCACTCCCTCACCTTGTCATCCCCTCATCCCTCAAAACTTCTTCAATCCTATCCACTCGCTGTTCCCAGGTGTTTTGCGCGGCCACTGTGCGGCGCGCGGCCATCGCGGCGGGGTCGTCGCTGGTCAGCAACGCGGCTTCAATCTGCGCGATCCAGGAAGCTGCCTCGGCTTGGGCAATATGTACCACTTCGACGTGAGCTTGCGCCGTCGGAACATCGGCACTGACCACAGGCCGGCCCGCGGCCAGATATTCGTACAGCTTCAACGAGCTGATGGCGCGTGTTTCGTCGGTGACGCGGTAGGGGATCAACCCGACATCCAGCCCGGCCACGAACGCGGGCACTGCTTCTACGGGTAGCAAGCCCAGAAATTCCACGTTGGGCAGAGTCTTCAATCGGTGCAGCGCCTCAGCACAACCCGCGTTCCATTCGCTGCCGGCAAAGACAAAGTGCCAGGCAGGGCGCGCCAGAGCCACGGTGTGCAGCAGTGCCATATCCAGCCGGTTGCTGATGTGTCCGCTGTAGCCCAGCCGTGGCGCGGCTGCGTGGGAGCGCGGCAGGCGCGGTGCGGCACTGAAAGCGGCGGCATCCACGCCGTTGGCGACCATCTCAATGCGCTGCGCCGCGTCCGCTTTCAATGCCAGCAGTCGCGGTGCGGTGACCAGCGTCAGATCGGCGCGACGCAGCAGGGCGCGCTCTTCAGCCAGCAGTGCCGCGCGTTCGGTCTCGCCGAGATGGCCGAACGCGGCATAGTCGTCGGTGATGTGGTACACCAAACCACGGTGCGGAATGGTCGCGGCGGCCCAGCGCCATCCCGTCGGGCGGTACAGCCACAACAGCGGATTGGCAACCCCGATGTGGCGCAGTGTGCGCCGTAAATGCCATCCCAACAGCCGGTCACTGAGCTGATCAAACCGGTCGCCGGTGGCCCGCGTGGGCAGCCATGCCGGGATGCGGTACAGCCACAGCCGGGGAGCCGCCTCCATCAACGCAGTGCGCTGCAAATCGGCCCGCGCCACCCCGCGGCGGCGCCAGGCAGCCAGGCTCAGGCGCGCCGGTTCCACATAAAGCACACGGTGACCGCGCGCAGCCAGCCGACTGAAGATCTGCTGGCGGTTGCGCCATAGGTCATGCCAGGGATTGGGGGCAAAAACCACGAAGTCCATTACGAAATCTGCCGGTAAAACGCGGCCATCTGTCGGCCGATGTCGGGCCAGGCGAATTGTTGCACCCAGGCCATGATCTGAGCGCGGCTGGAATGCCAATCGGTCGCCGCGGCCTGACGCAGCGCCATCAGCAGGCTGTGGGGGTCAGTGGGGTCATAGGTTAGCCCCAGAAACGGCGTGTGCTGCATGGGCTCGCTGAATGCAGGCAGCGCCGGGGCAATCACCGGCTTGCCGAAGCTCCAGGCCAGCAGGGCCGCACCGCTGGTGGTGATGTGGCGATAGGGCAGCACCACGGCATCGGCGGCGTTCATCCAGAGCTGCACGTCGGCATCGGCCACGAAATGCGGATACCAGCGCACGCGCGGGTCACGGGGCGCGGTGGCGGCGAGGTGTGCCGCGAAATCGGCTGGTCGGGGTCGTCCGGCTACCAGCAACACCGCGGCGGGATTCTCCAGCGCGGCAAAGGCCGGCAGCAGCTCCTCCAGCCCTTTGTAGGGACGTATCATGCCCAGAAAGAGAAAAACGGGGGCCGATGCAGCCGGAACAGACAGCGCGTTGCGGGCATCGGCCTGAGCCACTGTGTTGGGGTAGGCATCCACATAATGGCCGTGAGGGATGATTGCCAGCGGTGGGCAGGTTACACCGGCTGCATCGGCTGTGGCGCGCACGGTGTCAGCCAGGTAAGCAGCATGCAGATGTATGCCGTCGGCGCGGCGCAGTAGCGCCTGCAAAGCCTGCTGTTCCTGCGCGCCGCCTTCGCCTTCGTGTTGTGCCAGGTTGTGCAGTGTGTAAACCAGCTTGCCCCCGCCGGCGCGCCAGGCATCCAGCTCGGCCCAAAAATGGCGGAGGAAACGGCGACGACGCTGCTGGGTCAGCCAGGGGGCGTTGAGCGCAGGCTCCAGCAGGCGGCGCAGGCCGCGGCCGGGCAGTGCAGCGCGGTTGAGGCGTTGCAGACTGCGATACGGTGGCTTGCCCCATAGCTCCAGCCAGTGCAGGTGGATGACCGAGGCAGCGCGGGCAGCCGGGGGCAGCGTGCCGTCGCCAGCCTGATCAAACAGAGCGACATCAAGGCCCGCTGTGCTCAGGCCGCTGCAGAAAAGATCAATATAGGGATTGGCCCCGCGCGCGGCCCCGCACAGCACGACAACAGTCATGGCCCGTCCGTTTCATCCTCGCCGGGCAGCTCAGGGTCGTTGGGTTCTTCGTCGGGCAGGGGGCGCTCGCCTGGCAGTGACGGTTCAGAGGGAGTTTCATCCTGATCGTCGCCGTTGACCTCGGCTGTGGGGGGTGTGGCAGATGTGGATGGCGCCGGGGGCTTGCCGAAATTTTTCAGCCGCAGTGCCAGCTTGCCCAGCGCGTTGTCCACGCGGCGGTTCAGGCTGCCTGTGGGGAAGCGGCCATCTGTGCCGCGCTCGCCCGCGGGCAGGCCGGTGAGAATGGCAATGCCTTCATCAATTGTGGTAACCGGGTAGATATGGAATTGGCCCTGGGCCACGGCTTGTACTACGTCTTCGCGCAGCATCAATGTGGCTATGTTGGCGGCGGGGATGATAACTCCCTGCTTGCCGGTGAGGCCGCGGGCGTGGCACACATCGAAAAAGCCTTCGATTTTGGCGGTGGCGCCGCCGATGGCCTGGATGTCGCCATGCTGGTTCACCGAGCCGGTGACGGCAATGCCCTGGCGAATAGGGGCCTCGGCCAGCGCTGAGAGCAGCGCGTACAGCTCGCTGCTGCTGGCGCTATCACCATCTACGCCATCGTAGCTTTGTTCAAAGGTAATGGCTGCGGTCAGGCTGAGCGGCTTGTCCTGGGCAAAACGTCCACCCAGATAACCCCCCAGGATCAGCACACCTTTGTCGTGGGTTTTGCCGCTGAGCTTGGCTTCGCGCTCGATGTTGACCACACCGGCATGGCCTAAATAGGTTTTGGCGGTGATGCGCGTGGGTTTGCCGAACTGGGTGTCGCCCAGGCTGAGTACTGCCAGGCCGTTCACCTGACCGATCCGTTCGCCGGTTACGTCAATCATCACCAGGCCGCTGAGAATCGATTCGCGCACGCGCTCCTCCACCAGGCCGGAGCGGTAACGGCGTTCGCTGAGGGCGCGTTGCACATCGGCTGCGCTCACAGTCACTTCTCCTGCGGCGCAGATGCGCGCCCAATAAGCGGCCTCGCGCAGGATGTCGGCGATGTCGGCAAAGCGGGTGGTTAGCTTGTGTTGATCTTCTACCAGCCAGGCGCTGTACTCGATGACCTTGGCTACTGCACCGGCATCAAAGGGCGGTAATTGCTCATCGGTGCAGCGTGCGCCGATGAAGCGCGCCACCTTCAGCAGGTTGTCGTTGCTCCACGTCATTTCGCCGGTGAAGTCGGCGCGTACCTTGAACAGCTTTTGAAATTCGTCGTCGTAGGCGTAAAGCCAATAATAGGTGTAGGGATCGCCGATGAGCACCACCTTGACCTGAAGCGGGATCGGCTCAGGCTTGAGGCTGGCGGTGACGATGGCCCCTTGCTCGGCGGCCAGGTCTTCGATCTTCACCTGCTGATGGCGTAGGGCGCGCTTTAGTGCCTCAAAGGCCGCGGGTTGACGCACCAGGGTGCGGGCATCCACCACCAGGTAGCCGCCGTTGGCCTGCAACAGCGATCCGCCTTTGATCAGGCTGTAGTTGGAAACCACCGTGCCGAACTGGGCTTCCTGCTCCACGCGTCCGATCAGGTTGTACAGGGTAGGGTTGGTTTCCACCACCACCGGCGCGCCCTGTTCGCGGCTGTGGTCTACTACTACGTTGATGCGATAATGCTCGAAGGGCGACCGGGGTGGGGCCAGCAGCAGCGCAGCCGCGGGCAGCTCACCTTCGTCTTTGTTTTCTGCGCCATCTTTATAGCGTTGCACATGAGCCACGATATGATCCTGCACGGCTTGCAGGTAGGTGGTGACTTCATCCCAGGCTGAATAATCGGCTTGCAGCGCGGCAAAGCCCGGTTTCAGCGCGGCCGCGGCAATCTCGCTGTCAAAGGCATTGAGTGCGGTGTTGATTTGATCGTTGAGGCGTTTGCTTTGCAGCAAAGCCCGATCCATCTCATCGCTCAGCTCCGGTTCCTGCTCTTCCAGCGCCTTGCGTTGCTGCGGGGTGAGCGCGTTGAACTCTTCCTGGGTGGCTGGCTTGCCGTTGATCAGCGGCGTGAACATGGCACCGGTGGGCGTTTCTATCACGGTGAAGCCGCGCGCCTGGGCAAAGCGTTCCAGATCATCGTTGACCTGCTGCAAGCGGCTTTCGGCCTCCTGCACCAGAGCTTTGCGCTGCTGGCCGTAGCTTTCGTTCTCAAAGGCTTTGGGCAATTGCACTGCCAGCGTATCCAGCAGCGCGTCCAGCCGATCACGCAGCACGCGGCCTCCACCAGCGGGCAGGCGTAACGCCTCTGGCTCGTCGGAATGCTGGAAGTTGTGGACATAACCCCAGTCGTTGGGCACAGGCCGCCCCGCAGCCTTGCGCTGCAAGTAGCGGGCGATGGTGGTGGTTTTGCCCGCGCCGGCCGGGCCAAGCGCGTAGATATTGTAGCCGTAGGAAGGAATGTCGAGGCCGAATTCAATGGCGCGGGTGGCGCGTTCCTGGCCGATAATCTCGTCCAGCGGTGGCAGTTCGGCGGTGGTGGCAAAGGTAAAATCGTCGGCCTGACAGGCGCGGCGCAGTTGATCAGCAGTCAGCTCACGAGGGGGCATGGGAGTCTCGGGGGAGTGGAAGTAAGGAATAAGAAGTAAAAAGTAGTGTGTAAGCTGGAAGGAGCTTGTTTGCAGCCAGGAATGCTGATTGACTGACAAATCTTGTAGCGTGGTCAGCGTAAGAATTCTACAGAGA
>CALESQ010000100.1 GCA_937907455.1 uncultured Caldilineales bacterium | reverse complement strand
CACTTTACTCAGTTTTGCCCAGTTGATCAACTTTTCCTTTCTAAAACTGTCGGGTGGCTAGTGGAAGTGTCACGAGAGCGCCAAGAGCACCTGCAAGCTTTCTTGCAGCTACAGCAGACACGGAGCCGGCTTGACTGGTGTCTCTGCGCGTGCGAGAGCTCACTCAAGGAATCACAATGTCACACAGGATACCACCCATCCAGGTGCTGTCCGCCGTGCAGCCATGAAACCATACGTACAAAGGAATGATGACGGTGTCCCCATCTGAGGATGCTATGGACGCGGCTATCGACGCAGGCTACCGCAGTTTGGCCGCTGCCATCGTCCTACAAGCCGTGCGCGACACGGCAAATCCACGTCTGTCTCAGGAGGCCAACCAATTCCTCGCATCACCACTGTGTAAGTCATTGATGCGCCTGTCCGGAATCCATTGGACGGCAACTAGCGCCGATTTCCCGCGGGCAGCGCTTAGGTGGCAGGGCAGACGCCTGCGACATCGTGCCAATTCTACCCAAACGTTACTGGGAACAGGATGAACGCTGCTCTCTCGGAGAACCATCGATGATGTCCTCGCCAGTTGGTTCTGGCCGGCCTCCATCCATACGTGTGTTCCGACTACTCCCCGCAGCTAGAGCGCAGTTTGCACGGTAGGAGCGTTTAGCCCTTCGGCCAGACGGGATCTGTTCGTTCCGCGCACCAGCCAAGCAGCCTTGACCATCCCCAGCAATAGAGCAGGATGCAGCATGCGCAGCAGGATCTCCCTGTACGAGCTGCTGCCGGTGTACATATCCCACTGAACCGTGCTCATGCGGCGCAGGCGACCCGGCCGGCCTTGCTCGTCCAGGATCATCTGCATAACGACATTGCGGGCCCAGGGACGGGTGCGCAATTGGCTTACCACAGCGAAGATCAGCCGGCCCATCTGATTGTCCTGTTCGATGGCCCGGCAGGCCGGCAGGTAATAGCGGCGAAAATCCTCGGCCGACACGCCGTGCACGATGGCCGTGGACGCTGTAACCCGGGCGGTGCGGTAGGCCGAGCCGATGCCGTCCTTGAACAGCCGTGTCGAGGCGCTGTCGCCAATGAAGACCACACGGTCGCCGTAGGGCTGGGTCGCGCCCAGCACGTTGATGCGCGGCGCGCACTGGCAGGAGGGCTTCTCCAACACCATGCCCGGCGGCAGGCAGCGCCGCACCTCCGGCGCGGTCAGAAACTGCTGCACCAACTCGTTGTCCAGCGCCTCCCCCAACAGACACACAGTCACGTATTCGCCCTTGGGGATCAGCATGCCAAACTCCAGGCCGGGAATGTCCAGCAGAAAGACCTGGATGGCATTGCCCAGCATCTGATCGACCGTGGCGGCGCCCAGGAAGTACTCGCGGATGAAGGTTTTGCTGGTCTGGGGAGGCTGGTAGCTGGGGGTGATTTCACTGAACAGCTTGAGGGCCGCGCTGTTGACCCCGGCAGTGACGGCCACCAGGTCGTAGGGCTGGGCGTCGTCGTGGCGGGTGCTGAGCACTGGCCGGTCATTGCCCCAGGCCACGTTGCTGACCCGCTGTGGGATCACGCGCGCCCCTTGCGCCACGGCCAAGCCCAGCACGTGCGCGTCCAGCCCGGTCCACGTGGCCTGGCGCAGGTCGCGCGGGCCCGCGCCGCGATGCACCGCGCCGATGCGCTTGCCCGGCCGCGGCGGGGAGATGGTCGCGCTGCCCGCGTCCATGTGCACGACGTAGGAGTCGATCTCGCGCTGCACCACGCTGGGCGGCAGGTCGATCCCCTCGTCGGCCAGCAGTTGCACCAGGCTCTCCGAGACGATACCGGCGCAGCCGTTGCAGCCCTGCGCGCCCGGTGACGTGAAATCGCGCGGCTCGAAGATGTCCACGGCGATGCTGCGCTCGGCCTTGGCGGCCATGTTCAGCAGAAAGTAGGCGAAGAACGCGCCGGCCGGCCCGCCGCCGATCACGGCCACGCGCGCGCCATTTTCCAGTCGATAAGATTGGTGATGATGACCCATGGCGTCCTCCAGCAACAACGTCCAGCGATGCGCAAGCGATGGGCTGCTCCGTTGACATGCTCCTGGTGCGTCCTTGCACTGTGGAATCTCAGCCTTCTTGCCTGACGGCGCCGACACTAAACGTACAAGCGTAATACGAGCAGTATTCTAGCACAGAACAGAATTTATTGGCAAACACCGCGATGTTGGCTGGCCACGCCCTGAACCCCGCCTCCCCGCGCAAAAGCCGCCTGTGCACACTCGGCAACAGGCGGCTTCTGTTTTGCCTGGCAGCGCGGCTGCTCAGGCCAGTGTTGGCCGGCTGTGCCGCGCCTGCAAGAACATCAGGACCAGGATCAGCAGCCAGGCGACCATGCGGATGGTCATGGCGCGCAGGCTGTCAGGCGCCACCACATCGCTGTAGGCCGTTCGCAGCAGGACCATGACCAGCGAGTGCGCAGCGAAGGTAGCCAGCGCGGCCGGCAGCGCCCATCTGCTGCCGCGCCAGATCAGCGGCGCCACGACCAACACCGCCAACACGCCCATGACGAAGTTGTAGATCGGCAGCCAGTCGATGACGTAGTAGCCAGGGTCCCGGCCCAACAGCACCTGGCCGCCGGCGAAGACGGCCATCGCGCCGATGATGAAGGCCAGAACGGCGGCAGCTTTGGATAGGGTTCGCTTCACGGTGTTCTCCTTTTGCTGGCCCAGGCAGCCATACGGGGGTGCTACGGCACGTTGGGTTAGCTCACGCCGGCTGCCGCAGTCCCTTGCTCCGCCCGGCGCAGCGCAGCTAACGTGATGACGCCGGTCTCCCAGGCGGCCGCGGCCAGCGCCACGCCCAAGAGGATGTACGCAGCAGCATGGACGGGGCCGCGCACGCCTGCCAGAAAGATGCTGGCCCAGATCAGCACAGCGCCCAGGTTGACCGTGATCAGGCTGAGCCAGTTGCCGCCCAGCCGGGCCTGCGGATCACGCAGCAGCCAGCGGGCCGCAAAGTAGGGAACTATCGCAAAGAGGAATTGCCCCATCCAGCCGTAGATCAGGGCCTGCGGCGCAGTGGCCTCGATGTCCGCGCCGGGCACGTTGGCCACCTCCAGGATGATCAGCGGCGCCATCATCACCGGCAGCAGAATCCACATGTAGGAGAGGGAAAGGTGCCACGCACCGGCGCGGGCATAGAGACCGGCGCCGCGCAGGCCGCGCGCCAGCAGGATCAAGAGCACGGCCGTCGCCCCAATGTGCAGCACCAGCCCCGGCACGGTCACGAACAGGTTGCCGCTCAGCCACGGCCCCAGCACCAGCCCCAGCGCGCCCAGGCTCATGGCCCAGAAGATGGTGTTGATGGTGCGCCGGCTGGCCAGCGCTCTGCCGGTCAGCGCCGGCAGCAAGTCCACCAGCAGGCCGGCGAAGACCAGCGACGCGAAGCCCCAACTGTTGGCGTGGATATGGACCTCCTTGGGCACGCCGATGCGCAGCGGCTCGCTCCAGCCTACCCACAGGCCGGTGCCGACAATGATGCCCAGCAGCAGGTAGACCAGCCCCATCACGTAGAACTTCAGGCTGCCGTTGCCCTGGGTTTGCTGCCCGCCGCCGATGCCGCGCAGTTGCAGGATCAGCAGGGTGACGGCGACGAAGACCAGCGTGCCGCCGGCGATGATCAAGGTCGCGTTGATGCTGGGCATGCCGGCCAGCAGCACCACCAGCCCGCTGTTCAGCAGCAGCCAGATGTCCCAGCGCGTGGCCGGGGCCTCTGCGCCGCGCCGGTTGGCCACGAAGGCCGGCAGCACGCCGAAGGCCGCCTGGGTCAACACGCCCAGGGTGATGAAGTGGGCGCGCAGCCAGGGCAGGCCGACGAACCAGGGGATCAGGTTGAAGCTGGTCAGCACGGCGTCCAGCACGACGACGATGGCTACGACCAGGTAGAAGGCTGCCGTCAACAAAAAGGGATTGAGCATAATGTGTGTACCTCCTCAGGCGCCGGCCTTGGCGGCCAGAAAGATCAGCCGGCTCTCGGCGCGCAGGCCGCGAGCAGAGCCAGGCGGGGCGATCATGGTGGCGCCGGCTGTCACGGCGAACGCCTCGTCGTTGATGGTCATCACGCCCTCGCCGGCCAGGAAGTGATACATGGCCAGGGCTTCCGGGTGGGGCGGGATCTGCTGGCCTGGCTCCAGGCCGGCTACCACCACGGTGAGCCTGGCGCTGTCCACCAGAAACTGGGGGCGCGGGCCGGCGCCGTCGAAGACGGCCTGGCCGGCCGTGTCTGGAAAGAAGAGCGGGGGCATGGTTGTCGTTTGCGACATGTCGATTTCTCCTGAGCGCACATCCAGCGCACTTGATGGAACGATCATGGCGCGAGTATATCACCCCCGGGGCGCGGGTTGCCACGACTTTTGTCGGATTGGGTACGAGATGAGGGGAAACGGCCTGCTACGGAGCCAGTTGCGCGCGCTGCATGAGGCCAGGGCGGTCGAGGATGGTGATCTGGCGGCGGTCGAAGCGGATCAGCCCGGCTTCGGCCAGGGTGCGCAGAGCGCGGCTGAGCACGTCGGGCACGGTGCCCAGCCGCGCGGCCAGCTCGGCCTGGGTCAGCCAGGCCTGGCGCGCCAGGGTTCCGTCGGCGCCTGTCTCCAGGAGCAGACGGGCCAGGCGTACCTCCACCGTGTGCAGGGAAAGATCGGCCACCAGCTCGGCCAGGTGGGCGATGCGATCGGCCATGTTGGCCATGACGTGCAGCAACAGGTCGGGTTGGGCGCTGAACAACGGCTGCAAGGCTGAGCGGTGCAGCCGCCACAGGGCCGTGTGCTCCAGGGCGATGGCCGTGGCCGGGTTGGGCCGCGCCAGGAAGATGCCTATCTCGCTGAAGACCTCGCCCGGCCCGAAGTAGCGCAGCACCTGCTCCCGGCCATCCAGCGAAAACTTC
This sequence comes from uncultured Caldilineales bacterium, assembly GCA_937907455.1. Classification (GTDB taxonomy): domain Bacteria; phylum Chloroflexota; class Anaerolineae; order JAAEKA01; family JAAEKA01; genus JAAEKA01. The sequence goes on along the minus strand of CALESQ010000100.1, from coordinate 15,744 downwards.
ACCACCTTGACCCAGCCGGCGTCCACCGCATACAAGCCGGTGTTGACGTCCCCCTCCAGAAAGACGATTGCGCCGGGCGCGTACTCGTGCCAGGTGGCCAGGCCGGCCAGCTGGCACAGATCGCCCTCGTCCAGCCCGGCGAAATAGGGCACGCGCTGCAAGTGTTCGCAGAGGCGGTCGCGCTGGGGATGCGTCATGGGGCGCGTGTCAGCTCACAGTGGAGATGCATCAAAGATAGGCCATTCAAAAAGTCAAAAGACCAGCACCTGATCGGCGGCAGCCGTCCAATCAGCCAGCAACTGCATGCTGCCCGGCTGCACACCGGCCAGGAAGCGTTCAGGCCCGAGCCCGCGGGCCTCTGAACAGCTCCCTCAGGCCGCAACTTCGCCCTTGCGGGCGATAGATTGCAGCATACGCTCGACGTTGTAGTAGCCGTTGGGAGTTGTCTGTCCTGCCACCGCGCAGTTGACGCCGTCGCCGATCAGAAAGACCTGCACGTGAGCGTCCGGCCGCTTAGCCAGGGCCATGGCCAGACGCAGGGCGTTGTAGGGACGCTCATTGCCGTAGGGCGAGTCGTTGACGATGAACAGGTGGCTTCGCTGGCCGTCGCCCGTCATGAGTCAAGCTCCTTCGTTTCGATAGGCAGCGCTGCGGCGCTGCCGGGCTTGCCCGTGATGATACCCGTGCTCACGTGGAAAATCAAGCGGGCGATGGCAACAGGGCCTATTGCGGGGCAGAGGAGGCTTTTCTCTTCTTGCGCTGTCCCTTGGCGATGTAGGGCAGCAGGAAGAGATAGGTTCCGCTGATGGCCATGACCAGCATCAAGATGGAGGGCACCTGTTCCAGCCTTTCCCAGACGGCAGCCATTTCCGGGCCGCCCAGCAGCTTGATCAGCACGGCCACGGGGATGAGCAGCGCGGTGGGCACGGCGATCCAACGGTGGAACTTACGAGACCATTTGGTCAGGAACTTTGTCATAGGTTGACAACCTTTCACTTGCAGAGATTTGCGATCATGTAGCTGCCTTTCTAACAATCTGAGAAAGACTTTGGTCGCAGTCTATGCAGTGTACTCCTGAACCTGGTCCCTGTGAAAGACTTTTGTCGTTTTCCCGCTGAATTCCGCCAAGGGGATGAGCTCCCTATGGGTTATCCGTTTCTGTCCTTCAGCGGGCTCAACTTCCAGCGCCCGTAGGCCACGAAGCCGAGCAGCGCCGCGACGACGAGGTTCTGCACCACGTTCTGAAGCTCGCCGCGGGTGATGTGCCAGACGGCGGCGCTGAACATGACGAAGACCAGGCCCAGCGCGGCCAGCGGCGTCAGGCGCGTCTGGACGCGGAAGAGGCCGGGCAGGATCAGGCCAAGGCCTCCCAAGATCTCAAGGATACCGCTGACTGTATGCAGGGCGGGGGAGAGCTCATACATCCAGCCCATCATGGCCGGGAGGTTGGGCGGCAGCAGGAAATGCTGCACGCCGACGAAGAGGAAGAATAAGCCAAACACGATTTGCAGGACCCACAGGATGATGTTCATGGCAACTGGCTCCTTGTCACGATTGTCTCGTCGCAGGCGGCCCGGTTCTCGACGAGATGCGCAGCTTCCCGGTGGTGCAGCCCGCGCCGCCCGATCCGCCGGCAACCGGCTACCTGACCGGCGCCGGTAAGGCCAAAGCAGTTCGCGTGCGGCCAGGTGTTAGCGTGGAAGCTGCTGCGGATTATAGCACAGAGTAGCCCCGACGGGGCAACCTGCCGTGTGTTTCACACCCGGCCAGGCGTGTCCCAGTGCGGCTGGAGCGCACTTTCCTATGCTCGCGCCCTCACAGATAGCGCGCCACGGCCATCAGCGCCAGCGCCGCGCTGGCCAGAATGGTGCTCCACGTGCTGCTGCGAGCCAGCTTGGCCTGCAAGCGGCCCATCTCCGCCATTTGCTCCGGCTTGGGCGGGCCGCCCGCGGCCTGCATCTGCGCGCCCAGCGCGGCGATCTTGCCAGAGGTCGGGCCGGTGGAGAACGTGCCCAGCAGGAAGGCTGCAATCCCGGCCAGGGAGCCGAGGGTGAGGCCAATGCCCACAGGGCTGCTGATCCAGGCCCAGGAGAAGCCGGAGACCAGCCAGTAGAGCAGCAGGCCGGCGACCGTGGTCAGCAGCGAGCTGATGCCCATGGCCTGCGAGATCTTGGCCATCGGCAAGTGCCGTTCGCTGCCCGGCCCGGCCTTGCGCAGTCCTGGCAGGATGACCAGAGCGAGCATCAGGGCGCTGCCGACCCAGAACGCGCCGGCGACGATGTGAACCAACCGCAAGATAATCAGGATGAACTGCATGGGAGTTGACCTCCGGAGTGTAACGTGAGTGTCTTCAGACGGATTCGATTTGTCGAGCCATCAGATATGCCGCCTCGCCGGCCAGGAAGCCAGAGCCGCAGCAGTGTTCCATCAGCTTCTCGATGCGGAAATGCAAGCCGAAGTCAGCCTCGATCTCGCCGGGCTCCATCGGCCCGAAGCCGAACAGCGCCTGGATCAGCCGGTCGTACCAGCGCAGCGGCCACTGGTGGACGTAGATGATGAACTGGCTCTCATCGTGGGTCAGCGGCAGCACGTTACGTCGATAGGCGCGGCGGGCGGTCGGGCTGAGGTCATCGTACACGCCCCAGTCCACCAGCAGGTCGAAGGGGCCGCGCACGTGCTGCGGGTTGGTCAGGTCGTCCTCGATCCACTCGACCGAGACGCCTGCGGCCGCGCCCCGCTGCCGGCAGAGGGCGATGGCCGCAGGCGAGTAGTCGGTTCCGGTGACTTCGAAGCCGTGCTGCGCCAGGAAGATGGCGTTGCTGGCCGTGCCGCAGCCCAAGTCGATGGCCCGGCAGGGCTGGATGCGCCCGCTCTCCACCGCCTCCACCAACTCCTTGCGCGGGCCGATGTCCCAGGGCGCGCGGCCGGTGCGGTAGAGCCAGTTGTAGAACGGCTTCATCTCACTGTACCGGCGCAGTCAGATAGGCGTACAGCGCGGCCAAGTCGCTGTCGGTCATCTGGGCCGCGGCCTGCCAGGGCATAGTCTCCGGGAAGGGCTGGCCGTCGGGCTTGACGCCGCTGCGCATCATCTCGGCGAACTGTTCCTGGCTGATCTCGGCCACCAGCAAGCGCGGGTTGGGCACGGCCGGCCCCATGGCTGACGCAGGAACGCCGGTTGCGTCCGGCCCGTGACAGCCGCGGCACTCGCCGTAGGTGGCCACGTACTTGCCGTACTCGGCCGTCACGCCTTCCGGCGGCGCGGTCACCGTCTCTGCGCCCGTCTCCGGCGCGCCAAACATCCCGGCGCCCAGCATCACCGCGCCCACGAAGCTGACCTTGTCGCCGGTGGCGGCCGTCTGCTCGGCCGGCGGCAGGGAACGCAGGTAGGCGACGATAGCCTCGGTGTCGGCGTCGCTCAACTGGGCGTAGGGCAGGAGGGACATAAAGACCAGCTGGTGACCGTCCTTGTCCACCCGGTGGCGCAGGGTGCGGAAGAGCTCGCCGTCGCTGTAGTCCGCCAGCTTGCCGCCGGGCGTCAGGTTCTCCGCCACCAGGTTGCCGACGAAGCCGAAGCCCTCGGCCGCGGCGATGTCCCAGCCGCCGTTGAGCGGATGCTGCATAGTGGGCGCGCCCTCTGCGCCCACGCTGCTGTGGCAGCCGATGCAGGACAGGTTGACCAGATACTCGCCGCGGGCGATCTGCTCCGGCGTGCCCGCCACGGTGATGTCAGGCGCGGCCGGCGCGCCGGGGAAGTAGACCGCTGCCGCGCCGCTGGCGCCGAAGAAGGTCACGGCGACCAGCGCCAGCGTCGCCAGTCCGCCGGCGATGCCGCCGACGATCTTGACCCACGTCTTCTTAGCTCGAAGCGCGCGGTAGGTCAGCCAGCCGAAGAGGACGATGAGGCCGATGAAGAGAAGCAGGACGAGCAGGTTGGCGATCATGGTGGGTTGCTCCTGGGAATGGGTGATTGGGTGATTGGTAGACAAGTATGGAGAAGTTCGACTTTTTCGGAAAAGTCGAACTTCTGCTGGTTCGCGGCCTCTGCTACGGCTCGACCACCAGCACGCCCTCCATGCCGGCGGCTTCGTGGCCGGGGGAGCCGCAGTAGAAGCGGTAGCGGCCTGGCTCGGTGGGGGTGAAGGCCGCGTCGAACGCGGCCTGGGCCGGCAGGGGCGCGTGGATGTCGAATTCGTCGATGTCGAAGGCGTGGGCAAACCCGTCGCGGTTGACCACATGCAGCGTCACCGGCTCGCCGGCCTTGACGCGCACCTCGTCCGCCACGAAGCGCATGCCGGCGGTGCGGATGGTGATCTCGTTGCCCGATCCGCAGGCAGCCAGCAGCAGTCCGGCCAGGATGAGCAGCATGAGACAGCGCTTCATGATCCGTCACCGATGGCGAAAGGGCTGTCTTCGCGCACTGCGCAGGGGATGCCGTAGCGCTGCAGCACGGCGACGATCTCCCCGGCGCAGGCGCGCCGCTCACCGGCAGTGGCGAAAGTGAAAACAGTCTCGGGTGCAAAGGCCAGGGTATAATCGCCGGCGTGCGGCGCGCTGGCGTTTGCGTTGATCCACATGGTAGCACCTCTAGGCATGGTCGGTTCTCCTTTGAGAATAGGCCACGGGGTTCCTTGATCTACAACGACGCCTCCACCAGGCGCAGGGGGAACATGGGTGACTCGGTGGGGACGATGATGCGCTGCATCTGCAGGCCGGCGTTTTGGAGCAAGGTGCGGAACTCCGTCGCCGTGCGCTCGCGCCCGCCGATCTGCACCAGCATATGCAGATCGTAGAACAAGCTCAGAACTTCCACAGGCTCTTCGATCACACGATCGACGATCAGTAGTTTCGAGCCGGACGACATGGCTTGCCGGCAGCGTTCGAGGATGACCGCGCACTTCGCGTCGGACCAGTCGTGCAGCACGGTTTTCAGGATCAGCAGGTCGGCCGGCGGCACCCGCTCGAAGAAGCTGCCCGCCACCACCTCGACCTGCCCGTCGAGTTCGCTCAACACATGGTTTGCCGTCACCCCCGGCAGGTCAAAGAGGATGCCGCGCAGGTGCGGATGAGCGTGCAGGATGCGCTTGAGAAAATGCCCCGTGCCGCCGCCTACATCGCAGACCGTGCGGAAGGGGGCGAAGTCGTACGCCGGAACCAGGGCGGGGTCGATCATCTCGGCATAGGCCATCATCTGCTGCTGGAAGGGCAGACCCAGTTCCGGATTCTGCTCGAGGTAGTCGAAAAAGGGTGCGCCCATGACGTGCGTGAAGGCGCTCTCGCCGGTGGCCAGGCTGTGGGCGAAGTTCTGCCAGGGGCGCTGGTAGCCGTCTGTGCCCATCATCTGGACGCCGTTGTACAGGCTGCCAGGCGTGTCCTTGAGCAGCGCCCGGCCCAGGGGGGTGAGCGCGTAGCGCTCGCCCTCGCGGGCGGTGATCTCCAGGGCGGTCATCATGCGCAGGGTGCGGAAGAGCGTGTCGCGGTGCAGGCTGCACGCACTGGCGATCTCATCTACCGTGCGGGGGCCAGCGGCCATCTGCTCGAACACGCCGGTTTTGACCAGGCTGTGGCAGAGCAGCAGGGTTGCCCAGCCCTGCACCCACTGGAAAAAGCGCGCCTGGGGCGGGACGGCGGTTGGAGTGGAGGGTGTGGTCATGGGTTCTCCTGTGTGATCAGGCCCCCGGCTGCGGTGCAAGGCCGAGCTGGCGCAGCATGCTCAGCTCGTCGTAGACGCCCCAGTGCTCGACGACTTTGCCGCCCTCGAAGCGCAGGATGTCGATAGCCGGCATGGCCACGACCTTGCCGGTTGCGGGGACGCCCATCGCATCGCCGCGGTGTGTGCCGGCAATGGTCACGTGGACGACAGCCTTGTCGCCGTCGGCGATGATCTGCTCGACGTTGAACTGCATATCGGGGAAGCTGAGCTTGAGCCAGCCCAGGGATTGCTTCCAGTTTACCAACGCAGAGCCTCCGCCCGGCCCAGGGGACGGGTTGTGCTCTACGAAATCTGCCGCCGTCGTTGCGTCGAGCAGGTCGAGATTCCCTGTGCTGAAGGCGCGGTTGAGGGTTTCTTGGTGATGGTGAGCGAGTCGTCGGGTTTCTTCGGTGGACATGGGAATACTCCTTGATGAGTAGAACGGAATGGCGACTGCCGGGTCAAACGTTGGTTGAGCAGCCGCTTGGGGCGTATCGAAACCAACGTTTGGCCCGCCGTTTAAGAAGTCGCTTGAAGCGAGCGCAGGCGCTACGCCGGGACGGGCTGTGCGGCGCCCTTGGCCCGCAGCAGCAGGATGCCGCCCCAAAGCAGCCAGACCGCCACCAGCAAAGACGCCGGATAGTAGGTCAGGTTGCTCAGCAGGGTCAGCGTCGGGCTGGACAGGTTGGCGTAGTCCCCGCCGCCGGCGATATTGACGATGGCGTTGACGACGCCCAACGCGCCGCCGGCGATGCCGATGATGGGCAGGAAGCGTGGAAAGCCGGCCTTGCCTCTGGCCGCCAACCCGGCCAAGAGCGCGGGCAGCATGAAGGCCAGTACCATGAAAACGTTGAAGATGACCGTCGGGGTGGTACCGGTGAAGAGCAGGCCGATGGCGCCCACCACCGTCGAGCCGACCGCAGCCAGACCGAGGGGCGACGAGCCGAGGAATTTGTCCAGGGCGTAGTAGAACAGGCCGAACAACAGCAGGCCGATCCCCAACAGCACGGGAATGGCGTACACGGCAAACATCAGCACGATGCCGAGGATGGCGGCGATGCCGCCGATGCGATAGAGGGACGAGGTGTTCATGGATGGTTGCTCCTTAGGTGGAAGTTAGACGTTCAACTTCTTCGGAGAAGTTGAACGTCTTCTCGTTTCTCTGACTCAGGCGACCGCGGTCGCCTCGATCTCGACCATCATCTCCGGGAAGGCCAGCCGGGCCACGCCGATCAGTGAACCGGTGTGCTGGCAGCCGGCCTCGGCCAGGCGGCCGATGAAGGCGTCGTAGTTGGCGAAGAACTGGTCCACGTCGGTGGTGAAGATGTTCAGCCGCACGATGTCGGCGAAGCTGAAGCCGGCCGCGGCCAGCAGCGTCGCCAGGTTGTCCAGCGCCAGGCCGATCTGGCCGCGCATGTCGCCTGCCAGCACCGCCGCGCCCGTCTCGTCGTTGGCGGCCTGCCCGGAGCAGTAGAGCGTGCGCTGCACGCCGCTGACTTCGTTGGCCTGGACATAGCCGAACTCGTCCTGCCAGGTCCAGGGATTTATGATTCGCCGTTCCACGTTGCGTTCTCCTTGTGAGTATGAGTTCTTGCGGTCGATTGCCATCAGGTCAACTGGTGGGCGGATCGTAGAAGTGAGCCGGTCTGACCAGCAGTTTCTCCCAGTGTGTCAGGCGGGCTGGGCGACCGCTGCGCGACTCTTGACCCAGATCCAGCCCAGCCACACCAGCCAGATGACGAAGGGCACGGTCAGGATGAGGTTGAACAGGCTGAAGATGTCGAAGCTGGCGCCGGCGATCAACGCAATACCGGCGATGACGGCCAGAGCGCCAGCGATGATGGCCAGCAGACCGAGCAGTCTGGGATAGCGGGCGCTACTGCGTTGCGCCCAGCCGAACGCGATGAACCCGAGTCCGTAGATCACCGTCAGGGGGCCGAAGGCCCCGCTGGGCTGCGTGGGATCGATGGTCAAGCTCCAGATCGTCGTGGCGCCCAGCATGATCAGGCCGGCCGTGCTGCGCAACTCCAGGTAGAGCACCCCCAGGGTGACCAGGAAAAGCACCGAGCTAATCAGATACACGGGCTGGCCCATGCCGCCGGGATCGCCTGCGAACTGGGCGCCAATGGAGACGACGTAGAGGAGGGCGCTGAGGATGGCGGCGATGCCGCCGATGCGGAAGAGCGTGCTGGATGACATGAATTGGTTCCTTTCCTCGATTGAGATGGATGTGTATCGACGCTGATGGCGTCGTTCGTCCTGAACTTGCCTAAGTGTAGCAGGCGATCATTTGGAAATCATTTATTGGAAACGGATTCTGAGAGAATCTCCCAAACTAATCAAGGGGCGCCATGCCTGAGATCGCCTCCACGTCACTGGCGCAGCGCGACGCCGGTCATGGCGCCTGCTCATCGGAAGGCTTCTCTTGCTCTACCGGGATACCGCGGGCGTCGGCGTAGGCGTCCTGGTGGATGCCGGCGCCCTGGTTCCGTGCCAGGACGCCATAGAGCCCTCCGCCCGGCAAGAGCTGCACAGGCTCGACCTGCCCGAACCCTGGAGCACCGTCGCAATCTGCTTCAGCGTGGGCGGCGTTCGCAGCCTTTGTAACAGCTCGGAGTCGAAGGCGGCGTGGAGGAAGTGACCCGCAGCAGCCCGTGTAGATCGCGCTGGAGCAGGAGGGCGCTCCCCAAATCAAGCGTTCGCAGCAGGGTCAGAATGGCTTTGGCGTTCATCGGGTCGCCTGTACGGCCTGCATCGGCAGCGCCAACCGCGCCTCCAAGGCCTCGATGCGCTGCTGTTGGTCTGCCAACTGCGCCTGCTGCGCCAGCACCAGGTGGTACAGCGCCTGAATCGCGGCCAGGGCCACGCCGTCGGCGTCGGCGGTGCCGATGGCCGCGCGGTCCGATCCCAGCCCAAACGCGGCGTAAAAGTCCTCGGCGGTGGGGCCCAGGTGGCGCACTGCCGGGTCTTCAGCCCGGTAGCTCCACGTCTCGATGGGCAGGCTAGCCAACGATTCCAGCAGCGCGGTGCGATCGATGGTCGCAAAATCGGCCTTGAGTTGGCGGCTGGAGGCGTTGGTCCAGATCCCGCCAGTGGTGACGTGCGCGCCGCTGGCCATGTGCAGCGGGTGCTGGGGCGCGGCGTTGCCGATGCCGACGTAGCCGGCGTTGGCGCCGCCGCCGTCGACGAAAAGCCGGCTGCCGCCGCCCGCGCCCTCGCGGAAGAAGGTCAGGTCGCCGTCGGTAGAGACGGTGGCGATGGACCAGCGGTTGATCCCGTCCTGGCGCAAGCTCAGGCCGGCGTTGGCCGTCGGCATATTCGAATTGACGGCGATGCGCGCCACGCTGTTGCCGCCGTCGACGGCCAGCGCGGCGTTGGGCGCATTGGTATTGATGCCGACGCCGCCGGCGGCGCGCACCAGGAACTGGTTGTTGGCCGTGGAGGCAAAATCGGCGTCGGTGGCATCGGCCCAGACGAAGGCGCCGAGGTGGTCGGCTTTGGCGCGCCGGCCGGCGGCAAAGCTGTAGCCACCGCTGGCCCGGTTGGACGCGCCACCGGCAACCGTGGCAGCACTATTGGTGGCCAGATTGAAATAGCCGCCGCCCACCGTGGCATAGGCGCCATTGGCCTGGTTGAAGTAGCCACCGCCCACCGTTGATTGTTCGCCGATGGCGCTGTTGTCGATACCGCCGCTGACTGTGGCGTAAGGACCACTTGCGCTGTTGGATTCGCCGCCGTTTACCACGGCGTAATCACCGTAGGCGCCGTTGTCACCGCCCCCGCCCACGGTCGCTCCAACTGCGCTGGCGATGTTGCCGTTGCCCCCGCTCACCGTCGCATAGCCTCCGCTGGCGGCGTTGAATTTGCCGCCGCCGACTGTGGCATAGGCGCGGTCGTTTAAGGCGCCGAGGCCATCGCCAGCGCGGTTGTAAGAGCCGCCGCCGATCGCACCGAAGTCGTCGAGGACTTGATTGGGATTAAGCGCGGTGCCCCCACCGCCGATGGCTGCGCCCTGGACGTAGGGCGTGACGGCATTCGCTTCATGCCCGCCGATCATGTTGGGTGTCTGGCCGCCGCCGGCTGGCGCTCCGTCCGGCGGGACGGGGACTGGCTCCAGGCGCAGGGCGCGCTGGCCGGCCACGCGCAGCTCCAGCGGCTCCAGGTCGGTGGTGCCCAGGAAGTGCGCGCCTGCGGCCGTGCCGGCGTTGCCGGTCAGCGCCCAGAAATCGCCGCCGGTCCACGTCCCACTCTGGTTCCAGTGGCCGGCGGCAAGCTGGATGTCGAAAATGTCCACATCGCCGTCGTGATCCACGTCGCAGGCCGGGTCGTAGAAGCCGCCGGGCGCACAGGGCGTCGCTAAGGGTGCGGCCGCCGCCGGCAAGATTACGGCGGCCAACAGCAGCGCGATGGAGAGAGCAATCATCAGTCTGTGGTTCACGGCCGTTCTCCTCTCGATGCCAGATTCCGAATCAGGCGCCGGTCACCTACTCGGGGCCACAACAGGACAACGCGCTTGGTTGCGCGCCGTTGGACTGTCCGGCGCTCAAGCAGTCAGCGCGACGGCGATCGGCTCTTCGATGGCGTGATTGTCATCAATATGCGCCGGCATGGAACGACAAGACTTCGCCGGTGTCGACATCAATCACTGCGATATCGCCCATGCCACAGCAGTGTAGCCGTTGCCAGCAGTCTCGAGCCAAGATGTTCCCCGTCACGGCAGTTCCTCTTCGACCGACGCCAACCGCGCAGCCTGCGGCGCATCCGGGCGCGCGGCCTGGCGCTGGTAGTCCAGGCCCAGCTCCGCCGGCTGGCCCAGCTCGGTGGGATGCAGATAGAGTCCGCGCTCGGCGGCCGGCTTCGGCTCCTCCACCGGGATGCGGTGCGCCTCGGCGTAGGCGTCCTGGCGAATGCCGGTCACCTGCCAGGAGACCTCCATACCCGGCTCGCCGCCGGCGATCTGAAAGCGGTTGCCCTGCACCTTCTGCGCCACGTACAGCGGCGCCCAGCCGCCGATGGGGGTGAGCTGGTAGCGGAAGTCGCGGTTGAGCGCCTCGAACCAATCAGGCAGTTCCACCCAGGCCTCTCCCTGCGCGTCCAGCGTTGCGTTGCCGTTGTAGATGTTCATCATGTCCGGCGACTCGACGAATGAGTGGTAGAGGTACTGGTTGGCCGGATCGAGGGGATGGTCGATCTTGAAGGAGCCGGCGCCCTTGCTCAGGTTGCCGGTGACGCTGACCCGGCCGTTGAAGTAGCCAGCGAAGCCGCTGGGGGAGTTGGAGTAGCCCCACACGCCGTAGTTGGTGCCGCTGGAGGCGCTGGCGTAGCCGTACACGCCAATGCCGCCGCTGGCGCTGGCGCTGGCGCCGAACACGCCGTTGGCCGCGCCGCTGGCCGCGGTAGCCACCCCGTGTACGCCCGTGCCCAGGGGGCCGGCGCTTTCGCCATACACGCCGGCGCCGGCGCCGTTGGCCGCGCTGGCCCAACCCAGGACGCCGGTGCCGCTGAGGCTGGCGCTTTGGCCCCAAACGCCATGGTTCATGCCGGTGGTGGAGCTGGCGTAGCCGGAGACGCCCCGACCCGTGGCGCTGCTGTTCCAGCCGTCCACGCCAGCCAGGCCGTTGTCCGTCCTGCCCCACACGGCTGTGTCGTTGACCGCGTAGGCCTGGATAGCCCGGCCGCTCCCGCCGTTCTGGACACGGACCGCGTCCGCGCCAGAGCCGCTGAAGAAGCCGGCGTAGCCGCCGCTGCTGGCGCTGTAGCCATAGACGCCGTAGTTCTCCCCACTGGTGCCCGCCGCCGCGCCGTAGACGCCGTAGCCGCCGACGCCGTCGCTGCGCCCATACACGCCCATGCCGCCGGCGGTCGCCGTGGTCCGGCCGGCCAGGCCGATGCCGTCGCTGCTGGCGCTCTGGCCGTACACGCCGTAGGCAAAGCCGCTGCTGGCCGCGTGTTCCAGACGCAGGCCGTGTTGTCCGGCGGCGTCCGTCCAGGTCTCGCCCCAGTGGGTGTGGCCGGCGGTGTAGACGCCGCTGGAGTTCCAGCGGCCGGCCGTGCGCTGGATGTCGAAGATGTCGATGTCGCCGTCCTGGTCGACATCGCAGCCCGAGGCGTAGCCCGCACCTGGCAAGCAGACGCCCACTTCGGGGCTATCAGGCGCTTCCTGCGCGCCGGCCGGGCCGATCAACAGGCCAAGGACGAGCAGCACGGCATACAACAGGGCGAAACGAAATTTGCGTTGCATGATGAGTACCTCCTGGTGATTCAATGGCGCGGATGACAGCGCAGGCACGGCCGCGCGCTCATTAAAGCACAAAGTGAGAGGCAGCGGGTATCGTTTTCCGATACAATACTGCGCAAAGTTGCCAACTTTTCGAAAGTTGGCAACTTTGCTGTGACCCCGGCGGCGCGTCTGGTTTTGCGCGGCCTATGGAGCGATGATGACTAGTTCGTACTCGCCGAGCTTGCCGAGGCTCTCGGAGAACGCCAGCTCGAGCAGAAAGACCTTGTCGCCCACCTTGAACTTTTGAGGGCCGATGTCGCCGGTTCCGCTGCTCCAGGCGACGGTTTGCTGCTCAGCGCCGCGGGTGACGGTGAAATCGTAGTAGAGAAAGCCGCGCGGGTACTGCGGCGACGTCACTCGGCGCGTGCCGGTGAATTCCAGTGTGAAATCGGGGAAGTTCACGGGCTGTCCGGGGGCATAGGCGACCCGGGATCCGTAGGCGGCCTGGCCAGCGGGGGCGCTCACCTGGCAGCCTGTGAGCAACAACATGATTACTACTGCCAACGAGAATCGGAGCATTGCCTTCCTCCACGAGTAACGGTCTGGTCTCGCCGCTGGCGCAGCTATCGCTCGACCGCAGCAACTCCGCACCGTCTTGCATCGGCGACGATGATCTGCTACCCCTGGGCCGACACTGCGGCAGCGAAGCGCTGCAGCGCCTCGACAAATGCGTCCGGTCGCTCCTCGTGGATGCCATGCCCGACGCCTGCGAGCACCGCCGAGGTGGCGTGGGGCGCGTGGGCGGCGAACCGCGCCACGTCCTGGGCGTCCATGACGCCGCCGAACTCAGCCTGGGCAGCCAGCAGATGGATGGGGCAGCGTACCTGCGCCAACAGCTCGTCCGGCTCCCGCCCGCCCAGGACGGCGCCGTCGATGGCGGGGTCGAAGACGGCCGGGTCCAGACGCTGTAGCTCGACCGCGCGCAGGCGCACGGCCTCCGCGCCGACGGCCTGCAACATCGTCTGGCGGCCGTTGGCGGGCAACTGGCCCACCAAGCTGATCATCTCGTCCAGCGTTCCCTCCCTAGCATGGTGCTGGCGCAGGCTAGCGCGCATGAAGAGGAAGTAGCCGTGGAACGGCGTCTGTTGGAGGCGGGGCGGCTGGGTGACGTAGAGGGGTGGGTCGACCAGGAAGATACCCCGCACCCAGTCCGGTTCGTGAGCGGCCAGCCAGACCGCGATCACGCCGCCCAGGGAATGGCCGGCTACCACGGCGGGCCGGCCTACGACCTGCTGCAAGAAGGCCGCCACATCCCGCGCGTAGTCCGCGACCTGATACGCGCCGGAAGCGCGTCCTGACAGGTTGTGGCCGCGCAGATCAAGGGCGTAGACGTGGTCCTGCTGCGCCAGGGCCGGGATGAGCGGCGCGAACGTGTCGAGCGCGCCGGTGAAGCCGTGGAGGAGGACCAGGGGCGCGCCGGGGCCCGGCGCCTCGGCGTAGTGGATTTGCACGTCGCCCAGATCGACGGTGTGGGTCTGGAACATGCTCTTCTCCTTCTGAAGTGGGGTGTCAGGTCGGTTGGCGCAGCCTGGACCGTGTGGTCAAGCCAGCTCTCCCGCGCCGGTCGAGGTGGACGGCCCGGCGGCGAGCTGCCCCGCCAACAGCGGCAGCAGCGGCTCCAAACCCTGGAACTGCCAGGCGCGGCCGGTCTGGATGGACTCCAGCTCGCCCATCCAGACCGGCGCCTGTTCAGCGGCGACGTCACTGGCCGGCTCACGCCACATGCGGACTATGAAAGACGCGTAGAGCGCAGATTCGGCCATCTTGTCGTCATCAGCCTCCAGGCCGGATCGGCTGCGGCACGATGGGCGACGGCCCCCACAGCTCGGTGGTGACGCCGGTGGCAAGGGTATGCACTTCGGCGATCACCTGCTGCACGGCGTCATGGCCGTACCAGGCCGCCCAAGCCGCCATGTCGGCGAACTCGTAGGTCACGACCACTTCGGCCGACCCGCTGGCCGGCCGGTAGCCGCGAAACTCGGTCACCCCGCCGGCCGCCAACGTGCGCTGGATCGCGCCTTTGGCCCAACCTGCATAGGCCTCCGTCTTGTCGGGGTGGATGTTCCACTTGAAGAGGTAAAGCACCATAGCCTGTTTCTCCTTTCTGACAGGTTCGCCAGAACGCCGCGGCGCCCTGACACGCTAATGGAAATGGCCGCGACCATCCAAATCCGAGTGCACGAACAGCTCCAGGAAGCCGCCCGGGTTGGGCACAAAGAGGGTCGAGATCGTCGCCTGTCCCTGGCCACGCAGGCCGGCGTAGACCCCCGTGGCGGACAGGATGGTCCAGTTGCCCTCGGCGGTGATGGTCGAGCATAGGGGCGGCAGCGGGTCCGGCAACGGCGGCCCCTCCACGATCCGGACGACCTGCATGCGGACGGTGATGGTGTCGTCGGGTGTCGGGCCGGTCAACACCGACGTGGTGTGGATCGTCTTCCAGCAGTTGTCGAAGCCGCCGACGACGTAGGTTTCGCGGATGTCGCCGGCGCCGGAGAGCAGCCCCCCGGATGACCAGGCGCCCAAGCCCACTGAGGTGGGGATGGGGGAGTAAGTCACGTCGAAGGTGAAGCTCAGGTCCTGCGGCGGCGAGGCGGCGGCCGGCAGGGCGGCGCCGCAGAGCAGCGCCAGCAGCGCGGCAAGCACAGCGACACGGTGGAACGCGGACTTTCTCCCGCTGGTGATGTGGAACATGGTTTCCTCCTGTGAAATAGTGTGAAACTTGAGAGCGACCCGTTGCCGCTCCCTTTGATTGCCACCACTCTACAGGGCGATGGTCCACAAAAGGTCCACAAATCCGCAGTCTGACTACAGATATCCCACGGCGGCGAGCGCCCCGTACACGGCAAATGGTTTGTCACTCCGGGAGCGCCACATTCGGCTCAGATCCCGGCCAGAAACGCTTGTACTGCCTCGATGAACGGCTCGTAGCAATCGTAATGAACCATATGGCCCGCTCCCTTAATCTGTATCACTCTGCCATCGCGCCAGAGGCCAGACATCGCTTGTACGTCTTCCGGCGCGATCAGCCCATTTTCCCGGTCGCCGGTGAGCAACAGAATCGAGCAGGCGATCCTGGGCAGGGCCTCCCGCCAGATTGGTTCTGGCTGGTCAAAGGTCTGTACGACGTGAGGGCTGACCCGCAATTTGCTCTCTACTTGGAAGATCAACTCTTCCTCGCTCCAGGTCGGGTTACGCTCGCTCCACTCTACGATTAGCTCTTCTCGCGTCAACGATACGACGCGGTTGAACCACTCGCGCATCCCTATCACCGTCGTCTCCCATCCCCCCCACCCACTGCCCCAGCAAGGATCGTAGAGAATCAGACCGGCCATCAGGTCCGGATGGTCCGCTGCCGCAATAATTGCCGCTGCGGCGCCCCCAGAGTGAGCGATAACCCTCGGATGCTCCAGACCCAGGGCTACGATCAGGTCCACCAAGTCGGCTGCATGCTCCTCAAAAGTGTACCCTGTTTCCAGCTTATCGGAGTATCCGTGCCCGCGCGAGTCGTACATAATCACGTCATAGTCACCCTCTAGCGCACGTGCTACGCGTGAATAGCCGATGCCAATGTCGGTAACTCCAGTGATGATTACAAGCGGCGGCTTGGCATTGCCGCCGTGTCCGCCGGTGCGGTGATAGTGAAGCCTGATCCTGTTGGCGATCACGTCGCCTTCGAACCATTCTGTCATGTTATCCTCCGTAGATTGCGCGATGAATAATACTAGAGTTTAGACTACGAAACAGGCGGTCTGCGATTTGCACAGACCGCCCATTG
>CALESQ010000099.1 GCA_937907455.1 uncultured Caldilineales bacterium | reverse complement strand
CGTCATGGCCCTGCCCTTACCTGCTCAACTGCCAAAATCGTGAACTACTGAAACTTCGCTATTCCCCAAAGATGGCGGTTATATCGTGCCGATCCGCGCCAGTGTGCAAAAAGCTGAAAGCCTCACAGTTGGTGATGTGGCGACGATTCAACTTACCATCGGTTAGCGGCTTTAACCCATTTTCTATCACAAACCATCTACACAGGACACCCCATGACCGGCATCGCAGTAGATTATTCACGCTATTTTTGGCAGGGGGACAAGGTGCGGCTGCGCCCCTTGCGCAGCGAGGATGCCAACGACGACTTCGCCAACTCGCTGGACAGCCCGGCGCGACAACTGTTGCAACTGGGCATCGAATTACCTTCTTCACTTGAACTCGCCCGCGAAGCGCTGGAGAAATACGCCGGCTGCAAGGAAGTCAACGGCGTGTTTGTGCTGGCCGTGGAAACGCTGGATGGCACGCACGTCGGCGGTGTTTCGATGCACAGCCGCAGCGAAAAAAACGGCCTGTTTGGACTGGGCGGCGGCATCATGCGTCCCTATCGCGGTCAAGGTTACGCCGAAGACGCCGGACGCATCATGCTGCGCTATGGCTTTTGGGAACGGCGTTATCAAAAGTGCAACTCTGCCTGCCTGCACACCAACGAAGCCTCCATTCACCTGCACCAAAAAATGGGGTTTGTGCTGCAAGGCCGTCGTCGCCGCCAGGTCTTCTTTAACGGCAACTTCCACGATGAATTGCTCTTTGGCCTGACGCGTGAGGAATTTGATGCTCAACAAGGCAAGTAAGGCTGCTTGAGCTTGCCCGCGGCATTCGCGCAAAATTCCACAGAGACTTCACTTTTGCCGATCTATACCAAATAGAGTATCATTACTTGTTGTAGTTCTTTGCTTTTATTCTCCAGGCTGAGCCAATGCTTGCCCAGCCTCAAGCTGCGTCCATCTTGGACTGGGACGAGCGCATGTCAGCCATTGATCGTTCATTCAACCTAGATCAATTTTTTGCACCGCAAGCGGTGGCAATTGTCGGGGCCAGTGTTGACCCCTCGAAGCTGGGTTATGCCGTACTCCACAACGTCATTGAGCACGGCTTCACCGGCTCCGTCTACCCCATCAACCCCAAAGCAGACGAAATTCTGGGCCTTGCCGCCTACCCCAGCCTCACAGCCGTGCCCGGCCCGATTGATCTAATTGTGGTCGTCGTGCCGCCCAAAGCCGTGGCTCCTGTGCTGGAAGAAGCGGGACAAAAGGGCGTCAAAGGCGCCATTATCATCACTGCGGGCTTCCGCGAAACCGGCGCGCAGGGCATGGCCATGGAGCGCGAGCTGATCGCCATTGCCCGCAAGTACGGGATGCGCCTGATCGGCCCGAACTGTCTCGGCATCATTGACACCTACGCGCCGCTGCAAGCCAGCTTTGCGCTGGGTATGCCGCAGCAAGGCAAGATCGCGTTTATGTCGCAGTCAGGTGCGCTCTGCACCAGCATCCTCGACATGGCGCTGGCTGACGACATCGGCTTCAGCCGCTTTGTCAGCCTCGGCAACAAGGCCGACCTGAACGAAATTGACTTCCTGCAAGTCTGGGGCAAAGACCCCAACAGCAAAGTCATTGCCGGCTACCTCGAAGGCATCACCGACGGCGGACGCTTCATCGAGATCGCCCGCGAGGTCAGCAAGCACACGCCGGTAATCGCCATCAAATCAGGCACCACGCAGGCAGGCAGCAAGGCTGTGTCCAGCCACACCGGCACGCTGGCCGGTTCCGAGCGCGCCTACGAGGCCGCATTCCTGCAAGCGGGCGTGCTGCGTGCCGGTTCGGTGCAAGACCTGTTCGATATGGCCGTGGGCTTTTCCAACCAACCGCTGCCAGTCAACGATGCGGTAGCGGTGGTCACCAACGCCGGCGGCCCCGGCATCATGGCGACCGATGCGCTGGAGCGCGCCGGGCTGAGCCTGGCCGCACTCACCGCAGAGACGCAAAACCTGCTGAAAGCGGGCTTGCCCGCCGCAGCCAGCGCCGCCAATCCGGTGGACGTGTTGGGCGATGCGATGGCAGACCGCTATGCGCTGGCGATCAACGCCGTAGCCGACGATCCGAACGTGGGTTCGATCATCGTGGTGCTGACGCCACAGATCATGACGCAGATCGAGAAAACCGCGGAAGCCGCAGTAGCCGCTTCGCAGCGCACCGGCAAGCCGATTCTGGGCGCGTTCATGGGCAAGCAGGCGATTGGCCCCGGCGAGCGCATCCTGCGCGCGCACGGCGTGCCGAATTACCCGGTGCCGGAGCGGGCAGTCAATGCCCTGGCCGCGATGGTGCGTCAAAAGCAGTGGCAAGAACGCCCCATGCCCGAGATCGAACACTTTGACGTGGATCAGGCAGCCGTGGCCGAGGTGTTCCGCCAGGTGCGGGCTGATGGCCGCCTGGCCATCGGTGATGCGGAAGCACGCGCGGTGCAGGCTGCTTATGGCATCCCCTTCCCGCAGTCGGTGCTGGCCAGAACCGCTGAAGAAGCAGGCCGCGCCGCCGAGGAAATGGGCTTCCCTGTGGTGATGAAGATCACCTCACCCGACATCCTGCACAAAACCGACATCGGCGGCGTCAAGCTGAACCTGCAAAGCGCCGAGGCGGTGCGCGATGCCTTTGACCTGATGGTCTACCGCGCTCAACGCTATCAGCCAAACGCGGACATCTGGGGCTGTCTGGTGCAGCAGCAGGTGAAGGGTGGCAAGGAAATCCTGCTGGGCGTGAACCGCGACCCGCAATTTGGCCCGCTGCTGGTGTTTGGTCTGGGCGGCATCTACGTGGAGGCGCTCAAGGACGTTACCTTCCGCGTGGCGCCGATTGACCGCCGCCAGGCGCGCGAGATGTTGAACGAAATCCGCGCCTATCCGCTGCTGCGCGGTGTGCGCGGCGAAGCGCCCAGCGACACCGATGCCATTGTGGATGTGATGCTGCGACTTAGCCAACTGGTCACCGATTTCCCCGAAATCGTCGAAATTGATATTAACCCGCTGATGGTCTTTGAACAGGGCAAAGGTGCGCTGGGCATTGACATGCGGTTGATTTTGAAGTAGATAAGTAGATAAGTAGACAAGTAGACAAGTAGATAAGTAGACAAGTAGACAAGTAGACAAGTAGATAAGTAGATAAGTAGATAAGTAGATTGGTAAGCTGGTAGATTGGTTACTCGCCACTGATCACTGCTCACTATTTACTGTTCACTGTGCCCGCCCCGGAGCAACGAAATGGCAACTCTTTACGTTCTGTCCACCGAGAACTACTCTGGTAAAACCGCTGTCTGTGTCAGCCTGGGGCTGCACCTGCGCGATGATGGCTACGATGTGGGGTATATGAAGCCGGTCAACATGAATGCCGTGCTGCAAGCAGGCCGTCCCCATGATGAGGATGTGGTTTTCATGAAGGATGTGCTGGGCCTGCCGGAGCCACTGGAAACGCTGGCCCCGGTACAGTTGACTGCACAGCGCATTCAGGCGCTGCTGATGGGTGAAGCACCCGGCGGCTTCCGCGAACGACTGGTGACAGCCTATCGTGCCATGCATGAAGGCCACGATGTACTGATCATGGAAGGGGGCAGCAACCTGCGCGAGGGTTATGTCGTGGAGCTGGCCCCGCCTGACCTGGCCCAGATCGCCAGCGAAGGGGGCAGCGATGCCCGCGGCCTGGCAGTGATCCGCTACGACGACGCCCGCTCGATTGACCATTTCCTGGCCGCGCAAAAGCGGCTGGGCGATTCGCTGTTGGGCGTGGTGATCAACAGCGTGCCCAAGGTTCATCTGGACTTCGTGAACACGGTGCTGCGCGACTACCTGGAAAGCCACGGCATTGCGGTCTTTGCTGCGCTACCGCGCCAACGCATCCTGCAAGCGACCACGGTGGGCGAACTGGCTGACGGCCTGGGCGCGGAAATCCTCGTTCACCCGGAACTGCGCGATGAGCTGGTTGAAAACCTGATGGTCGGCGCGATGAACGTGGATCAGGCGTTGCGCTATTTCCGTCGCCGCGCCAACAAGGCGGTCATCACCGGTGGCGACCGTTCTGACATTCAATCGGCCGCGCTGGAAACCTCAACCAAGTGCTTGATCCTGACGGGCAACCTGTCGCCGTCGGGTGCGATCCTGGCACGCGCTGAAGAAGCGGGCGTCGTGGTAATGCTGGCCCCGCAAGACACGCTGGCCGCCATCGAAATCGCCGAAAGCTACTTTGGCCGCAGCCGCTTCCAGCAACATGCCAAGATCGATTCCTTCCACCAGTTGATGGAAGAGAACTTCGACTACAACCGTTTGTATGCCGCGCTGGGCTTGGGCGCTTAAGCCTGCTCAGCGTTCGTCAGAGAAAGAACATTTTATTTCAGCCACTATTTTTAAGGAGGCTTAGAACACCCATGACGTTAATCGAAAACATTGTAGCCCGCGAAGTTCTTGACTCGCGCGGCAACCCCACAGTTGAGGCCGATGTTGAGTTGATGTCCGGCGGCTTTGGCCGGGCCATCGTACCCTCCGGCGCATCCACGGGCGTACACGAGGCCGTGGAGCTGCGCGACGGTGACAAAAGCCGCTACGGCGGCAAAGGCGTTCTGAAAGCGGTTGAGAACATCAACGACGAAATCGCTGAAGAACTGATCGGCTGGGACGCGCTGGATCAGGTGGGTATTGACAATGCCCTGATCGAGCTGGATGGCACGGCTAACAAGGGCCGCCTGGGCGCTAACGCCATTCTGGCGGTCTCGATGGCAGTAGCCAAAGCCGCGGCCAACTCGCTGGAAATCCCGCTATATCGCTATCTGGGTGGCACATCAGCCCGTACCCTGCCCGTGCCGATGATGAACATCCTGAACGGCGGCAAGCATGCGGTGGGCAGCACCGACTTTCAGGAATTTATGGTGATGCCCACAGGCGCACCGAGCTTTGCCGAAGGGCTGCGCTGGGGTGCGGAAATCTATCAGAGCCTGAAGAAGGTGTTGCACGACGGTGGTTATAGCACCAACGTGGGCGACGAAGGCGGCTTTGCGCCCTCGCTGGGCGGCAATGTCAAGGCCGTTGAGGTGATCCTGAAGGCCATCGAAAAGGCCGGCTACAAGCCGGGCGTAGATGTGTGGTTGGCTCTTGACCCGGCAGTGAGTGAGCTGTACGATGCTGCCACAGGCCGCTACAAGCTGGAAATCGAAGGCCGCGAGCTGACCAGCGCCGAGCTGGCCGACCTCTGGGCCAGCTGGGTTGCCAAGTATCCGATCATCAGCCTGGAAGATGGCATGGCCGAAGATGACTGGGATGGCTGGAAAATGCTGTACGACAAGATCGGCAGCCGCGTGCAGTTGGTGGGCGACGACCTGTTGGTGACCAACGTGGAACGCATCGAGCGCGCCATTGAGCAGCAGGTCTGCAACGCGCTGCTGTGCAAGGTCAACCAGATCGGCACGCTGACCGAATCGGTAGCCGCCGTAGACATGAGCCATCGCGCGGGTTGGGCTGTCATCACGTCGCACCGCTCCGGCGAAAGCGAAGACGCCACCATCGCCGATTTCGTGGTGGCCTACAACACCGGCCAGATCAAGACCGGCGCGCCGGCTCGCTCTGATCGTATCGCCAAGTACAACCAACTGCTGCGCATTGAAGAGCAGTTGGGGCAGGATGCGATCTACCCGGGCATGAAGGCTTTCCGCGTTAAGCGCTAGTACGGTCTTATACCACTGAAAAAGAACGCCGCGCTACACGCGCGGCGTTCTTTTATTTTGGTGAGGGAACCACCAGCTTCTTACATCTTGTTCCCTATGTCCCACGCTTCCACCTGCAACCATTGCGCCCCCCAGCGGCTGATCTGCCAGCGTCCGCGCAGGATCACAGCCTGCCAGGGCGCGGGCTTGCTAAGACCCTTGTTTTCCAGCGCCACAGCGAAAGAGCGTCCGTCACTCAGATAAAAGCCCGCACCGCCTGTCCAGCCGGGCAGACGATAACCGATCAGCTCGATCAAGTGCCCCGGCTGTGCCGCGGCCGCAGCCAAAGTCACTCCCCCGGCGACTGGCAACGCGGCGTCCAGCGGAGTAACGCTCACCGGCCAGCCGAGCAGCCGCTGCTCCCACTCCAACCGCTGCACCGGGCTTTCAGCCGATGGGCTGAGGCCTGAAACGGCAAAATCAAAGGCCAACTGCGCGGCGCTGCCGCCGCGGCGAATTTCGTGCAGCTCGGCCAGCAGGGCGGCGCGGCTTTCACCCAACCCATCCAACGCACCGCACTGCACCAAGTGCGTAATCTCTTTGTCCTGCAAAGCCACGCGAGTGAGCAGATCGCGCAGGCTGCTGAAAGGCCCGGCGCTGCGACGCGCGGCAACAATGGCTGCCACCGCCGCGCGCCGCAGATCACGCACCTGGCCCAAGCCCATCCACAACACAGCGACGGCACTGCCATCACGCCGACTGCGGCCCAGAGTGAAGGCACGGCGGCTGTGGTTGATGTGCGGTGGCTGCACGCGCAGGCCCAAACGTCGTGCCTCGGCGATGTAGATGGCAGGGTGATGAAAGCCGCCCCAATCAGCCAGCCGCGCGGCCAGAAATTCAGCAGGATAATGCGCCTTGAGATAAGCCGAGCGATAGCTGACGCCGGCATAGGCCGTAGCATGACCCTGGTTGAAACCATAACCAGCGAACGGCTTGACCTGCTCCCACAAAGTGCGAGCCTGTAGCGCATTGAAGGCAGGGCCATCAGGTGCAGGGCGCATGCAGCCGGAGATGAAGGCCGCAGCCATGGCCTCCATATCCGCGCGGCCAAAATGGCTCATGCCACGGCGCAGAAAATCGGCTTGCTGCCAGCTTAAACCGGCAATCTCCACGGCCAAACGCAAAATCTGCTCTTGAAAAATCAGCACGCCTTTAGTGCGGCTGAGGATTGGCTCCAGGCTGGGATGCAGATAATGCACGGCCTCATCCCCACGATAGCGACGCACAAAGGCGCGCGCCATGCCACCCAGTGCGGGGCCGGGCTTGAAAAAGGCATTGGCCGCGGCCAAATCCTGCACGCTGCGCGCCTGAAGCTGGCGCAAAGTACGCTGCGCACCGGTGGACTCGCACTGAAACACGCCGATGGTCTCGGCACGCGCCAGCAAATCGCCGGTGGCGGCATCGTCCAGGGGAACGGCATCCAGCGAAAAGGCGGGGTCATGGCGACGCTGCACCAGGGCGGCTGCATCAGCCAGCACAGTGAGCGCGCGGATGCCCAGCAAATCCAGCTTGGGCAGGCCGAGAGCCTCCACATCGCCGTGCTCGTACTGCGTAATCAAAAAGCCTTTGACCGTCCACTGCACCGGCGTTATATCGGTGAGCGGGCCAGGGGTGATGACCACGCCGCCCGGGTGAACGCTGAGGTGATCGGGCTGGCCGACGATCTGCGCGGCCTCGGCCAGTACGCGGCGCAGGCGCGCATCGGCCATCTCCATGATGACATCGGCCAAGGTGCGCTCGGAGCGCCGCGCCGGGTCGGGATGCCAGCTTGACGGTAGCAATTTAAGCAAGCGCTGCGTGTCAGCCTCGTTCAGGCCGTGGGCCTTGGCCGCGGCGCGCACGGCTGATTTGGGGCGCATGGTGTTGATGGTGGCTACCAGGGCTACATGCTGCTCACCGTAGCGGCGTCGCACATAAGCCAACACCTCGTCGCGGCGCCGGCTGCAAAAATCCAGATCAATATCAGGCGGATTGCGCCGCGCCGGGTTGAGAAAACGCTCGAACAGCAGGTCGTGGGCGATGGGATCCACGGTGGTGATGCCGATGCAATAGGCAGCCAGCGAATTAGCGACGCTGCCGCGCGTGCCCACGGGAATGGCATGTTGCCGTGCATAGCGCACGATGTCGGCCACCACCAGGAATAGCGGGCTGAAGCCGTGCTGAGCAATGGCAGCCAGCTCGCGATGCAGGCGCTGCCGGGCTGTGGCAGGAATGGCAGGGCCATAGTGCGTGGCCAGACCCTCGTCGGCCAATGCAGCCAGCGCGGTTTCGGGGGTTTCGCCGCGCGGCAACTTCAAGCTGGGCCAAAGTGGGCGGCCATCAGGCAGAGCTGGACGACACGCGGCAACAAGCTGTTCGATACCGGCGAGGGCTGCGGGAAAGGTGGCAAAGAGCGCGGCCAGCTCAGCAGCACTCAGCCAATGCAGCAGCACCGCGGGGTCGCCATGATCAGGCAGCGCGGCCGCGGGCAGCTCAGACAGGCGACAGTTGTCACGAATGGCGGCCAGCAGGCGTAAGCGCGGCAGGTCGTGCGGCTCCAGCAGGTAGACCGGCTGCACTGCGGCCACGGGCAAGCCCAGCCGCGCGGCCAGCGCAGTCAGTTCTCGGGCCGTAACCTCATCCTCGCTGCGGTGCAATTCCAGCGCCAACGCGGCGCGTTGATCAAACAGACCGGCCAGGCGTCCGGCATAGCGCGCTGCACCGGAGCGATCCCCTGCGCGCAGGCGGCGCTCTACCCAACCCAACCTGCCGCCGTCAAGACAGATCAGGCCGGCGCGGTCAGCCTTGAGCGCGTCCCAGCTCAGCCCGGCGGTGATGGCCTCGGCACGGTCGGCGCGCCCCTGAAGCTGTGAGGAAAGACGACAAAGCGAACGATAGCCTTGCGGGTCGGCGGCCAGCAGGGTGATCCAGCCAGAGCCGCGGCCATCGTCGAGGTGTGCGGGATCGAGTGCTTGCAGGCGCGCGCTCATGCCGACAATGGGCTGTACGCCCTCAGCCTGACAGGCACGGCAAAAGGCCACCGCACCGTAGAGCGCGCTGTCGTCGGTGAGCGCCAGGTGGGTCATGCCGTCAGCCGCGGCGCGGCGCGCCAGCTCAACCGGTGAGGGGATTGCCGAGAGCAGCGAGAAGTGCGAACGAACGTGCAGATGCGCGGGTGGGGTCACGCAGGCGATTGTACCATGCGCGCGGGGGATCGGGAAGCGGCGAAGGGCAATTGGTGAGTGGTGGGGCGGTGGTTTTGTTGCGCTGTATGAAGGGGACAGCTAAAGCGGGCGCGGGCCGGTGGTTTGAGGAAAGGCATCAGGCGCGCCGCGCCGTGGGTTTCTTTTGGCACTTGTTTGGGCGAAGGTCTGTGAAAGCGCACTGCTTGACGCAAAGCCATAGTGGCAGTATACTTGGCCCAATTGATGGCAAAGCGCGCAAGGAACTGTAGTTTACATTCCGCATTTTAGTGTATTTTTTAATCCGCATAAAACCCTGTAGCGGGGACGCTTCGCAATGCGGCGAGCATTCTGTATAATGCCCCGACAGCGCCTAAAAAGCGGAATAGCCACCCTGCTGATATGCGGAATGCGTTCTGTATAATTCCTAGTTGGCCACCCTCTTTGAAGTCAAGATTCTTAACCACGAATAATAAATGACTTGTTAGATGAGTTGGGTTTTCCACCTTTAAAACATATCGAAGGACGCGCTTCGATTGCAGACCTATTCAAACCTAATGAACGATGTGGAATTTACGTTCTTCATTTGCAACAAAATCTAGCAGAATACATTATGCCGCTAAGGCACGTTCAGAATCTTTGAAACATCGGAGCAAATATGACTGTAAATGAACCTATTCAGCAAGAAGGCCGCAATAAAAGATCCAAAAACCTCAATTACTATGTAGCTACGCTCACTGTGATCGGCATTTTAGGAGTGGTTGCCGGTTTGATTCACTTGTTTAGGGCAATGTCGTCAGGTTTTTCGAACACTTCCCTGGCTGACGTTCTGTTCAACACAGCTTTTGGCGTGCTAATTCTCATCTGTTCAAGAATCTTAGCCAAAGGAAAACTCCTGGCAATTTGGTTCTTTGGCGCGTGTATTTTGATGAGCCTTATCTACAGCTATGCGATGGGGCGCGGTTTTAATTTTGTAATCGCGGCTGTTGGCGCTTATTTCCTGTGGCAGTTGTACTCTCTAAAAAAACAAGGTGAACTTTCATAAGGTCGTTTTGCTGGCTAAATTAGTAACCGTACTGTGGATTACCTCGCCAGGTGCGTGCCCTCCCTTCTTGCTGCACATTCGGTCTGTCAACATCTCCGCGTCTGCCGCTGGATCGTCTGTACAGTCCACAACGCAGACCTCGAAGCCCGCAATCTCTTGCCCATCGGCGATGCACAGCGGAATCATCACGATGCTGTCCTGGTATGCAGCATGGCTGAAGCTGCTTGAGCGGCACGGCTTTGTGCGCGAGGGCCTGCTGCGCGATGAATTGTGCAGCGGCGATGTGTATTACGATCATTGGCTGCTTGCCTTGCTGCGGCGAGACTGGCATTCCAGCACACGCCGTTAACCAAATCACCTGCTTTTCGGGGATTACACCACGCGGCAGCTCCGGTCGGAGATTGGCAACCATCCCGGAGGGACCGACCGCCGCCCGCTTACTACTTCCTCTCTGCATCCACCGGCATCACCAGCCGCCCCCGCGTGTGACCGTCGGGCAACGCCTCCACAACCAGCGCGCCGCCAGCGATTGCCATCAAAGTGCTGTGCAGCTCCAGACCGTGACCGGCAACAGGCGCAGCCGGCCATGCCGCGGTACGGCCATTATCCTCCACAGCCAGCACCCACCATGCCCCCTCCCGCGCGGCGGATAACGCCAGTTGCAACGGCTCTTTATCCAGTGGCTGCGCATGACGTGCAGCATTGCGCACCAGCTCGCGCGTGGCATAGTACACCGTCTCTGCCGCCAGCAGGCTGAGCTGCGCGGCCGCGGCTTCGGCCTCTGGCTCTACCTGCCATGTCACTGTGGCGAAGGCGGGAGCGAATTCCACCTCGATCATGCGGCGCAGCGCAGGCAGCAGCCCCAACCGCGCCACCTCCGGCGCCACCGCCGCGGGCAGATCGCGCAGCAGATTCGCCACCTGCTGATGCGCATCAGCCAACTGGCGCTGCACCGCGCCCTGTTCCGCACCTGCGGCCACCTGCAACAGGCTGGTATGGATCAGCGGCAGCACTTCGTCGTGCAGCACGCGCCGCGTGCGCTGGTCGAGGTGCTGCGTAGCGGCCATGCGCTCGCGCTGCAAACGCATCAAGCGACGTGACAGCTCTACCCCTGCGGCCGCATCCAGCAAACGCTCCCCCGCGGCGCGGGCGATCTCGATCTGCTCCAGCGTGTACAGGCCGCCGTCGCGCTGCGGGCCAAGCAGCAACGCCCCCACCAACCCGCGCTCACGGCGCAACGGCACAGCCCACTGCGCACCGCCATAGACCGCGGGATCTACAGCCAACAACGGGACGCGCGCCGCGCTCAAGGCTGCGGACAAAGTGCCGGGCACGGGCGACGTGCCATCGGGTGGATAGCTGTGTGGCCGAACAAAGCCAGCGATAGAGCCAAGCGGCAGCAGATAGGCATGCCCGGCTTGCAGCACCTGCTCACACAACGCAGCAAACGGCTCGGCCACCGCATCACCCGCCTCCGGCTCGGCTACCAGCGCATCATACCAATTAGCACTGGTGACAAAGGGGCGAAGCTGCTGCACGCTGTAGTCCCATTCGGCATAAACGCGCCAACTGAGCAGGGCAAAAAAGAGTGTCATCAGCACCGCAGTAGCCAGGGCCACGTAGACCGGCTCCAGCCCCAGCGCCAGCGCGCCTCCGGTCAAACTGCCATACCCTGCGGCCAGGAACAAGGCACGCCGCCAATGTCGCGCCAGCGCGCGCCGAGGCAACGCCTTGCCGGTGAACAGCTCATAGGCAGTGATGCCTTGCCCCAGCGCCACCACCACGCCGGTGATCAGCAACGAAATCACCAGGTCAAACCCGGCGACTATGCGAATATCGCTTCCTTCGATGATGTAATAGTTGCCTATTTTGGTATTGAGAATGGTCCACACCAAGCCCACCGCCACCATCAGCCCCACAGCCACAAACAAAATGGATGAGGCAGCCAGCCAGGGCCGCGCCCGCTGCCGCGCCAAATCGCCCAGCAGGCGCTCGGTGGGGCCAGGGCGGCGCAGCACATCCAGCGATAACAGCACGCACACCAGCACATAACCCGCAAACGCAAGAGCTATCAAAGGAATGCCTGTGCCGGGCAGTGGCGTCTTCACCAGCTCACGCAGCGGCCAAATCCACGGACTAAGCTGACGAAGCAGCGGCACATAGGGCAGGCCCAGCGTAGCCAGAGCCACCACCCCCGCCAGCAGCGTCAGCGCCAGCAGCGTCAACCAGAGGCGATGGCGGCGCAAGCTCTGCGCGGGGCCAGCCCAGAAACCAGCATACCACAGCAGTACAGCATACCAAACGAAAGGCAAGATCACCACCGGCGTTATGCCCACAGCCAGCCACAGCGTGTTACTGCGTGTGAGCGTCAATGAGGGGCTGAGCAGCAGCGCAGAATGGCTGATAAAAAACAGCGCGCCCAGAAAAAAGCCCGCAGCGGCGGTCATCACCCCCCAACTGCGCGGCGCAGCGTTCAACACCAGCGTGCTGCCCAGCCAAAGCATCAAAATAGTGTTGGCAAGTGAGATGGCTACCAGCGCCCAGGTCAGGAAAAGATCAGTGATCATGATTCATCTTACATACTGCATATATAGGTAAAGTCGCTTGAGCAACTGGCTGCCGATAGCTAAAATGACGCAGTGCGCCCCTCTGCCAACAGCGCGCTCACTCGATAGCCTTGTCGCCTAAGAATTGGCTTCTCTACGGATCAGCCAGTAGGCAGGCAGCAACAGCACCAGGCCGCCAAAGCCGAAGCTGGTATCAATCACCTGCCAGAAGAAGGGGATGCCGCGCAGCGGGCCGAACAGCAGCGCCCACGGAACGACCAACACGCAGGCGAGGATGCCCCATTCTACCACCCAGCGATTGCGCCACGGATCGCGCAATGGGCCGATGAAGGCCAGCGCAATCACAACGTGACCGAACGCCAGCCAGTCCGTGCCGTAAAACAAAAAGGGATAATGCGCGTCAGCCGCGGCAATGCCCGCGCCGACAGTGGCGAGCCAGGCGCTCAACGCGGGGAGCGCATCGCCCAGCAGCGTGCCCGGCCCGGCCAACGCCAGCAGCAGGCGTGCGCCCCAGACCAGCGGCAGCGCAGTCAGCCCGCTGATGAGCAAGCCGGCGGCGAACAGCGCCAGCAACAGGCGGATGGTGCGCCGTGTGCGAAAGGATGTGAGTTCAGACGCTTGTGTTGGTTGCATAGAGATTAAAACCTGGCACTGAATGCTGTTCACGGCTCACTGGCCGAAGGGCACCCAGTCCTCGCGGGCGTCGAGGGTGAACGCGTTGCCTTCTTCGTCCCAGCGGATAAGCTGGCCGGTGCGCGCGATGATGGCCGCACGCGTGCGGGCGATCTTTTCGTCGGTGGTGGTGCGGTTCAGGTCCCACGCCGCGTAGATTTGCCCGTTGACGCGGCTGATGGTGCGCTTGTCCTGAAAACCCAGCTGCGCGGCAATCTGCTCGTTGGTTCGGCCCAGCGCCAGCAGCTTTGCCACGGTCTGCTCCACTGGCTCCAGCAGCGCCATCGGGTCGTTGGCGTCCTTGCGTGACACTTCCTCCACGCGCGAGGCGATGTCGGGGTCTACGAAGCTGCGACCGGCTACGGCATCGCGCAACAAGGGCAGCAGCAGCCCCGGCAGCAGGTAATTGGACTTGCGCACATAGGCAAAGTGCGTCAGAATGCCGGCACGCCGGAAGGCGCGGTAATAGGCGTCGTCGTCCTGAATGGAGTAAAAGACCACGGGCAGGCGGGGAAACTCGCGGCGAATCGCCACCGCGGCCTCGATGCCGTTCCACTGACCTGCCAATTGCACATCCATCAGGATCACATCAACCGGCTGCGCCAGGCAAAGCTGCAACGCGGCCTCGCCGCTGTCGCAGGAAGCAAGCACCTGCACCGCGCCGGTGGCCTGCAAGCCCTCAACCAGTGCCGGACGCAGACGGGGATTATCTTCAACGATGAGAAGGGTAAGCATAGATTACGACCAGTTTTCAGTATCCAGTTTTTAGTGGATGTATCCTTCACCGTTTGGCGATGCCACGACAGCGCACGTATCGCATCCATGCGGCGGCAACCGCCGGACGATCAATCATCCGGCTACGGTGCAGCGCCCCGTCAATGGGGCTTGCTGCCGCGCACGCACGCCAGCCCGCTTCAGCGGGCGCTGTTTTG
>CALESQ010000098.1 GCA_937907455.1 uncultured Caldilineales bacterium | reverse complement strand
ATCGGCAGATACTACCTGAGAACCAAAAGTTCTCAGAAACTTAATTTACAAAGTAGTTAATGGGGAAGGCGCCGGAACTGCTTGAGTTGCTTTGAGTTCCTGCGAATTCCTCTCAGCCCTTCGCCGCTGCGTCCACCAAGGGCTTGTAGGCGCGGCGGTGGAAGTAAAGGCCGATCAGGATCAGGAGGCTGGCAGCAATCGCCAGCCACAGGCCGGGACCGGGTACGGCGGTTGTGCTGAACTGAGCGATGCGGCCGGTGAAGAGCACGGGCGGTATGAAGGGATCGACGCTGCTGCTGAGCGGCGCAGTCGGGTCCAGGTTCTGGCCGAAGTTGGCCAGCCAGAACTGCAGGTCGGTCAGGAAGATCAGCGGGAAGAGCAGGGCCGGCAGGGCCAGCAGCGCGGCCCAGCGGCTGTGGACAAAGACCGCGGCCAGCACCAGCAGCGCCAGTACCACCACGCCGATGATCGAGATCGACCGCTCGAACTGGGCCGCCTCGGCCAGCGGCCGCATGCCGATGTAGTGGTTCAGCCCGTCGATCTCGCCCACATCCCCTTCCACGCCGTCGAGATAGGCCTCCACATACAGCCCCGCCGGATACTGCGGCGCGTTGAGCGTCAGCCGCCAGTAGGGCAGAAAGATCGAGACCAACAGCAGCAGCGCAGCGAGCAGAAACAGCGCGGTAGGCAGCAGATAGCGCCCTCGGTGTTTGCGCATCTCCTCGTCCGGCACGCGCGGCCCGAGGATTTTCTCGACGTTTTCGGTCATGGCAGGTGATCCTTGACTGGGGTGTGGTAGATTGGTAGATTGGTAGATTGGTGGGAAGTCGTGTCGACAGCGAATCTCTGACGACACTGACAACCGACCAATCTACCACTTTACCAATCTACCATCTCCCGGCTATGCCACTACGGCTCCACCAACACATACCCCATCATCTCCAGATGGAGGGCCGAGCAGAACTCGGTGCAGTAGTAGGCGTAGGTGCCGCTGGTGTTGGCGTCGAACTCGAAGCTGACCGTCGCGCTGGGCTCGATGCTCAGGCTGACGTTCTGGCCGCCGAGCTGGAAGCCGTGCACTGCGTCGTGGGCGGTCTCGATGTTTGTGATGTGCCAGACGACGTGGTCGCCTTGCTTCAACTC
The DNA here is from genome assembly GCA_937907455.1 of uncultured Caldilineales bacterium. Lineage (GTDB taxonomy): Bacteria > Chloroflexota > Anaerolineae > JAAEKA01 > JAAEKA01 > JAAEKA01. The sequence continues at coordinate 10,205 of CALESQ010000098.1, read as the reverse complement.
GATGCGGTCGGGCGTCAGGTGCGAGCGAATCGAGGTGCTGTAGATGGTCACGTTGTTGCCGTCGCGCTCGACGCGCTCCTCGCCGGCCAGGGTGGCGAACTCAGATTTCTTCCACTCGATGGCGTCCCAGCCCACCTCAGGATAGACGTTGACCGGCTTGAGCTTGTCGGCCTTGATCATCTGGGCATAGTGCGGCTCGCCGACGCCCATGGGCATGTCATAGATCACCTTCATGGGCGAGCTGCCGATGTCCAGCAACTGCTCATTCTGCGGCAGCAGCGGGCCGACCGGCAGGAAGCGGTCCACGGCCCACTTGTTGAGCGCCACCAGATACTGGCCGTCGGGGCTGACCGTGTCGCCCTCGGCGGCGGCAATGTGGCCGATGTTGTACTGCACGGGCGTCTTCTCCACCAGCGTGTAGGCAGCCGGGTCCTCGCCGCCCAGGGTCCACTTGGCCAGCGCGCTGTCCAGGAAGAGGCTGGTGTAGGCGTTGCCCTTGTCGTCGAACTGGGTGTGAAGCGGTCCAAGGCCCAACTCCACCTGCGCCTGCATGACCGCGTCGTAGTCCAGCACGGGGATGCCGAACTCGTCGGTCGTCCAGTTCTTGTCGGCGATCGCCTGCTGGATCTTAGCAAAGGAGTAGATGGTCACGTGCGGGTCCAGCTTGCCGGCCACCACCATGTACTTGCCGTCAGGGGTTACGTCCACGCCGTGCGGGCTCTTGGGTTCAGGGGCGAAGAAGAGGATGCCCTCCTCGACCGCGGTGGGAATGCGGATCACGGGCATGCCGTTAATCTCCTCGGTCTTGCCGGCCTTGTACACCTCCTCAGCCTTGCGCCAGTTGAAGATGTGCAGGTAGTCCATGTCGCGCTGGCTGACGCCGGCCTCGAACTGGGGGTTGCCCTCCATGTTGCCTCCGGTGGCCATCTCGGTGTTGAAGGAGTTGCAGAAGCCCCAGCCGTCGCTGTCCAGCTTGCCCGCGTCGCACAAGTCCTGCCAGTAGGGCGGTACCTCGATGCTGAAGGACTCTTCGGGGATGATGCGCCCCCGCTCCCGGTCGAACTTCCACAGGGTGATCACGCCGCGGTACTTCTCCTTGTACTCGCTCAGCGGCGCGTACTCCCAGCCCAACGGAGTCGAGTACTGCGTGCCCTGGATAATGTACTCGGTGTTGGGGGTGACGAAGGTCGAGCCGTGGTTGCTGATGATGTTGGGATCCTTGACGATCTGCTTGGTGCGGAAGTCGCGCAGGTCGATCACAGCCACCCGGGCGCTGGCCTTGTCGTTGATGAAGATCCACTGGCCGTCGTAGTCGCCGGCGGTCTCGCTCAGCGCCGGGTGATGGGTGTCGCCCATGCGGATCTTGACATCGTCCACGTTGCCGGCGTCCAGGATCTCCTCGCTGGCCAGGTCGCCGATGCCATAGCCCTGCCAGGCCTCCGGCGTAAAGACGGCGATGTTCTTGAGGATGCGCATCGAGGGCACGCCGATGACGATCAAGTTGCCAGAGTGGCCGCCCGAGGCGAACAGGTAGTAGTCGTCCCACTTGCCGCTGGGCACGTAGGTCTTGAGGGCCGCGTTGATGTCGTCCGGCGTCAGCCCGCGCGCCTGGGCGATGCTCATGGCGTCCGCGGGCAAGCTGCCTTCGGCCAACGGCGTGGGCGTCTCCTTATCCCTGCTGCAGCCAGCCAGCGCCGACACGAGCAGGAGGAGAACCATGGTCAAGAGGATCAGTCGCTTCATGGGGTGAGTCTCCTTGGGGTGGGAATGGTAGATTGGTAGATTGGTAGATTGGTAGATTGGTAAAGTGGTAAAGTGGTAGATTGGTCAATGGGTAGCGCGCGACCAATTTACCAATCTATCATCTCATTGCTCCAGTCGCAGCCGCTTGCGAAACGCCCGTCCCACCAGCTTGCCCACGTGGCGTGGGTAGATGCGCTGCTGGTAGGTGACGCGCACGGTCCAGGGCTGGTCGCTGTCGTTACGCATGGCGTGCGGGGTGCCGGCCTTGACGAAGACGCACTTGCCGGCCGGCCCGGGGAAGTCAACGCCGCCGACCACGAAGACGCCGTTGCCGTCGATCACGTCGAACAGCTCGTGGGCGTGGTCGTGGGTGTGCTGCGGGATGGCTGTGCGCGGCGGCAGCACCACCAGCTCGGCGCGCAGCTCCTCGTGTTCGAAAAGCCTGGTCAGGACGACACCTTCGGGCCGGTGTGGCTGGTAGGCGTTGATGTTCAACTCGCCGAAGGATTGGATCATGGAGGTTCTTGTTGCTTTCTAGGTGATGGGCGTAAGACCTTCAAGGTTTTCTGAAACCTTGAAGGTCTGGGAAGTCGTTCAATGCACCACCGACGGCGCCAGGACGATCAGAAAAGGCAGCGCAATGGCGTCCTCCGGGCAGACGTTCTCGCAGACTGTGCAGTAGGTACAGCGCTCCGGGTGCGCCAGGACCGCCTTGCCGGCCACCTGCGCCAGTGCCTGCGTGGGGCAGATGTCCACGCAGAGATGGCAGCCGGTGCATTTCCTATGGTCAATAGTCGGAAGGGGATCCATGTCGTATCTCGATTCCTGGCGCTTCCAGCGCAGCGACTGCTTGCTGCGGTCGCGTCTATTCTGCCCCATTATCGTCCACGTCCTCATGACGCGCAGCGACAAAAGTCACATCGGACCCACGCGAAAGATGCCAACTTTTCGGAAAAGTTGGCATCTTTCGATCCACAATCAGCGCAATCGCTAACGCACGCGCCTTGCCAGCGTTACGCTGAATGCCAGCGCGGCAAGCATCAGCCATGCAGCGCCTGGCAAGGCCAGCCGCCGGGGTATGGGCGCTGCAACAAAGTGTGACAGCGTCACCGCCGTCGGCGTTTGCAGCATGGCGCTGACCGGCCCGTGCCGCGTCGTCGCGCCACTCAGGTCGATATCCTCCAGCCAGTACCAGTAGACCTGGCCCGGTTGCACGTCGAAGTCTTGGTAGCCGTAGGCAAAGCCCTGCGCGCTGCCAGGCGCCTGTGAAGGAACCGCAGCCAACAGCGCAGCGCTGCTCCAGTCATCCCTGGTTGCCCGGTACAGGTTGAACCCGGCGTTGTCGATCTCGCTCACCGTCTCCCAGCTCACCTGGACGTGGTCGACGCGGCCTGCCGCTGCGAAGCCGGCCAGCGTCACCGCCAACGGCGCGCAGGTGTCCACGCACAGCTCAGCCTCGTTGCCCAGGCCGTCGCTGTAGGTGTAGCGGCCGGGCTCAGTCAGTTGCCGCTGGTAGATCCGGCCCGGCGCCACCATGCCGCCATCCCAGCCCAGCGTGGTGCTGAGGGGGTTGAGCGCGCTTAGCGGGTGCAGCACCGGGTTCTCGGTCAGGTCGGCCAGCGCGGCAGGCGGCAGCAGCCCATCCACCTCGGCCCGCCACTGCACCGTCGTGCCGGCCGGCACGATGACGCTGGCCGGCTGCGGCCCGCTGGCGGTCAGCAGGATCTCGGTCACCGTCTCGACCGCAGGCGGCTCCGTCCAGGGCGTATAGGGCACGTTGACGTGCACGATCTCGTTGACCACGGTGATCACCGGGCTGCGCCAGGGCTGGTAGCCGGGCTTGCCCTCCACTTGCAGGTAGTACTGGCCGGGCGGCGTAAAGAAGGCGAAGTAGCCATCCGCGCCCGTCACCTGCGGGTTGGCCTGGTTGTTGTACAGCCCAGCCGGCCACGGCGTCCAGCCGCCCCACTCCGGCACGAGCTCGTAGAGGGTCACGGTCACGCCATCGATCGCGTGCGCCGTCGGGTCGTTGGGATCGAAGCCCTGCGTCACGTCGAACACGTAGCCGTCGGGGTCGATCAGAATGCGGCCGGTGGAGGAGATGTAGTTGCCGCCGCAGTCGGCCCAGAAGACCACGTTGTGCGCGCCGCCGGTGATCGCGAAGGTGTAGTCAGGGTGTGAACCGCTGACGGGGTCGTAACGATGGTTATCGGCGATGATCCAGACGCTGCTGGGCGGAGCGGTCGTGCCGCTGGCCGGCGGGCAGTTGCAGGCGTGCAGGTGCAGCGTCGTGTTCCAGAAACCGTAGACGCCGGGGATGCGCCAGTTCTGGCTGGAGAACTCGCCTGTGTTGTCGCGAAACTGGAACACCAGGTGCTCACCCGCCTTCGGTCCCACCGCCGGCGTGCCTTCCCAGAACGAGCGCTGCGGACACCAGAAGCTCAGCGGCGGGCGCAGGGTAACGGGCGAGCTGAACGCGCTGCACGCGCCGCCGGGGATACAGGCCTGCACCGTCAGCGACTCCGTGGCGCTGCCGCCGTAGGTGGAGGCGACACTGAAGCGCCCCTCGGCGTCGGACTGCGTTTGCAGCACCTGAACGCCGTCGATGAACACCAGCACATCCAGATTTGGCTGGGTGACGCCGCGCACATCGACGGCGCCGGGGCAGAGCTCCCCGCTGCCAGGCGCTATCAGCAGCGGCGCCAGCACCGGGATCTGCGTCACAGCCTCGGCCTCCAGGCTGACCTGGCCGGCGTTCAGGGTTGCCGTGTTGGTGAAGATATCACCCGCCCCAGGGCTGTCATAGCTGGCTGTCAGGCTGATCAGGCCAGACTCGCCGCGCGCCACCTGCCCCTGCGACTGCCAGGTCAGCGTCTGGCCGGCCTGCCCGAAGGTCATCGCCGCAGTGTGCGTCTCGCCGGTGAACGTCATGCCGGCCGGCAACGGGTCCTCGACGGTCACCGACAGCGGCGAAGCGTTGGCGTCCGGGCTGCCGTAGTAATACGAGAGGTTGTAGCTCTGGTTGACGCGGTGCTGCAGCGCGCCGCTCTGCGGGTCCACCGTCACCTGCCAGCGCGGCGCCAGCGCCGTCTTGTCGAAGTGGAACTGGTTCTCCGGCACGCGGCTGAAGGTGTATATCGTGTCGCCGCTCCAGTCAGTGACGAAGATGTGGTTGCCGTCGGGCGTCGCATCGACCGATGCCCACAAGATCCCGGTGAAGCCGGTGACCATCTCGCTGACCGCGCCCGTGGTCGGGTTGACCCGCAGCAGCCGCGGCGGCGTGGCGTCGGTCACCCACAGGTCGCCGGTCAGCGGATCGATGGTGACACCCCTGGGATCGGCGATAGGTACAGAGGTGCTGATCGGCGTCAGCGCCGGCCCAGCGTCCAAACGAAAGATGGCGCCATCGGCCGTGCCTTTGGTGTCCACGATGTAGATGGCCGACAGGCCGATGGCCACATCCACGGAGTCGGTCAACGTGCCGCCGCTGGCGCTGTCGCTGTAGACCAGCACTTCGCCCTCGGCCGTGTCCAGAGACCACTGCCAGATGACGTCGCCGCCATCGTTGCCGCGATCCACGATCAGCGCCTCTCCAGCGCTCACGATCGGCCCGCTGTAGCTGGGCGGCGCCACCGCCATGCCCACAGGGTCGTCGTCGCCGGTGCCGCCGAATTCGTCGATCCAAATGCCGCGCGACGTGTCACCGAAGGCGGTGCGGAACACCCTGCCGCCGTAGTCCTCCGCCAGGAAGATGTCGCCGTCGGCCGGATCGACGAAGACTGCGCCGGGCCGGTCGGCGGTGGTGATCGACGAGATCGTGCCGTCGGCGTCGACGCGGTTCAGGTTGCCCCCCGTGCCGGTGGTGGGACGCCGGCCGAAGTAGAGCAAGCCGTCCACGGGGTTGTAGTGCGCAGCGACAGGATCGGTGGCAGGCGTCGAGCTGCTGAGCACCCAGCCGGGCTCGACGATGACCACCGCGGCCGGCGCTTCGGGTCTAGCCTGAGCCTGCTGGTCGCCGGCTGCCAGCGCAGTTGGCGCGGCAGCAATCGCCAGACATGCGAGCAACAGGATTGGCAGCAACCTGCGCATACGCGCTGCCGCGCGGGTCAAGGAAGGCGATAGCGTGCGAAGGAAACAAGAACGGCTTTGCATCGAAGGAACCTCCTGATCTGCTACTGAGAGTGGGGCATCGGGGCGACTCTGGCGCACAGAGTTGCCAACTTTCCGGAAAAGTTGGCAACTCTGCCGGCAGGTCACTGATCACCGTTCACCGGTCACCACTCGCCCGCTCCTCCATCCACGCTGCCAGAAAGGCATCCAGGCCTGCCAGGCTGCTGAATCCGCTGCGTTCAGCCGTTCGCGGGTTCTCCAGGCTGATGCGCCATTCGCTGGGCCGGCCCGCTTGAGCCGGCTGCGCCCACAGGCCCAGGATAAAGAATTGATAGCGCGGCGATGGCGGCGTGGTGTTTTGTGACATTTGTGCTTGCACCTGACAGCAAACGTGCTATACTGGCTGCCACTGCGGTTGCGACTGTCGCACCGCAGCCTTACGCCGACATCATACACCCCGATCATTTGGAAATCATTTGCTGGAGCCTGGCATGGCGTCGAATTTGGAGATTCTTTCGCTGGGTGGGCTGCAGATCAAGCAGAACGGCGCACCGGTGACAAGCTTTATGTCGAGCAAGGTGCCGGCGTTGCTGGCCTACCTGGCCGTCACCGGCCGGCCGCACCAGCGCGACGCGCTGGCCGGCCTGCTGTGGGGCGAGATGCCCGATGCGGCCGCGGCCAACAACCTGCGCCAGGCCCTCAGCAACCTGCGCAAGCTGTTCGAGCCGTACCTGCAAATCACCCGCGACACGGTGGCTTTCGACCGCGCCGTCCCCCACCTCTTGGACGTCGAGGCCTTCTTGGATCTGCTGCGCCTGAGCGAGGGGCAGCCCGCCGGCCAGCGCATTGGCCTGCTGCGCCAGGCGCTGGTTCTGTATCGCGGCGACTTCCTGGAAGGTTTCTACGTGCGCGACGCGCCGGACTTCGAGGACTGGGCGCTGGTGGAGCGGGTCCGCCTGCGCGAGTTGGCGTTGCATGCGCTGGACACGCTGACCCAACTGCTGCTGGAGTGCGGTGACTGCCAGGAGGCCAGCGAGACCTCAGCGCAGCTGCTGGCCATGGACCCATGGCGCGAGGAGGCTCACCGCCAACGCATGACAGCCCTGGCGCGCTGCGGCCAATTCAGCGCCGCTCTGGCGCAATACCAGGTCTGTCGCCAGGTGCTGCGCCGGGAGTTCGATGCTGAGCCGTCCAGCGAGACCACTGAGACCTATCACCGTATTCGCGCCGCCATGCATGGACCGCGGCACAACCTGCCCGCTGCCCTGACCGGCTTCGTAGGCCGAGAGCAGGAGCTGGCCGAGCTGCGCGCCCTGCTGGCCTCCCCCAACAACCGGCTGCTGACCATCGTGGGACCGGGCGGCGCTGGCAAGACGCGGTTGGCTGTGGAGGCAGCCGCGTCCTGCCAGCACATGTTCCTGAACGGCGTCTGGTTCACCCCTCTGGCCTCCGTCCAGCCGGCAAGCCAGGAGCAACTGGCCCTGGCCCTGGCTCAGGTGCTTAGCTGTCCCTTAAGCGGCGCGGACGCACCCAGCCGGCAGGTGATTGCCTTTGTGCGGGCTAAAGAGATGCTGCTAGTCCTGGACAACCTGGAGGAGTGGCTGGACGCAGCCGTCTGGCTGTGCGAACTGCTGGCCCAGGCGCCGGGCGTCAAGGTGCTGGCCACCTCGCGCGAACGGCTGGACTTGCAGGCCGAGCGCGTCTTTGTGCTGGAGGGGTTGCCCGTCCCGCCGCCACGTGCCCGGGAGCCTGCCCACTATGCCGCGGTACAGCTGTTTCTGCGGCGCGCCCGCCGTGTGGATGCCTCCTTTGCTCTGGACGCTGAGAGCGCGCTTGCCGTCGCGCGCATCTGCCGGCTGGTCGAAGGGCTGCCGTTGGGCATCGAGCTGGCGGCGGCCTGGACGCAGCAGTTGGGCTGCGCCGAGATCGCGGCCCAGATCGAACGCAACCTGGACTTCCTGGCCACCACGCGCCGCGATGTGGCCCACCGCCAGCGCAGCCTGCGGGCGGTCTTCGATTGGTCCTGGAGCCGCGTGCAGCCCGACGAGCAGGCCGCGTTCATCCGGCTCTCCGTCTTTCGCGGCCCCTTCTCGCGCGAGGCGGCAGCGCATGTGGCGCAGGCATCCCCGGCTGTGCTCACCGCTTTGCTGGACAAGTCGCTGGCCTGGCGGCGGGGCCAGGTCTACCAGTTGCACGAGGTCGCCCGGCAATTTGGCTGGGAAAAGCTCAGCCAGGCGAACGCGGTCCAGGACACACGGACCAGCCACGCGGCCTACTACGCCGGCTTTCTGGCCCAGCAGCAGGAGCGCCTCCAGGGCCGGGACCAGCCGGCTGCGCTGGCCGAGATAGAGCAGCAGATCGACAACGTGCGCGCGGCCTGGCAGTGGCTGGCCGAGCGGCGCGACGTGGCCGGCATCGCCACAGCAACCGACGGCTACTACCACTACCTGGCCATTCGCAGCCGCTTCCGCGAGGGCTTCGAGGCCTTCGACGCTGCGCGGTTAGCCGTGCAGCCGCTGGCGACTATTGACCCCGCCGCTCACCTGGCCTACCACAAAGCCGCCGCGCGCGCGGGCCGTTTCCTCTCCTATCTGGCGCGCTACGCGGAGGCCAGAGACCTGCTGCACAAAAGCATGGCCGCCTGGCGAACATTGGGAGACAAAGATGAGCTGGCCTTCGTGCTGAGCCACTTAGGCAGCACAGCGCGCATGGAGGGCGATCTGGCGTTGGCAGCGCACCTGCTGCAGGAATGCCTGGCGCTGCGGCAGGAGATGGGGAACCTGTCTGGTCAGGCGGTAGCGCTGCTGGAGCTGGGCGGCGTTGCCTTCATGGCGGCCGACTTCGAGAGCGCGCGCGTCCGCTGCCAGGAGGGCGTGGCCGTGGCTGAGCGAGCGGGTGACGTGCAGACCATGGCCCACCTGCTCACCGGTCTCAGCCTCAGCTACCGCGAGCTGGGCCGGTTCGAGCAGGCGCTGGCTTACGGGCAGCGCAGCCAGACCCTCTACCAGCAGCTGGGCGACGCCTACGGCCAGATGCAGGCCCTGCTGACTCTGGGCGAGCTCAGCCGGCAGATGGGGGAGCTCCAGCAGGCGCGCCAATTCTGCCAGCAGGCAATCCAGATCAGCCAGGAGATCGGCGACCGCTCCGGCGAGGCCGATGGCCACTACCGGCTGGGTCAGATCGCTGCCGGCGTGGCCGAGCACGACGAGGCGCTGCAACAGTTGCGCCTGGCGCTGGGGTTGGGCATGGAGAACCAGGAGTTGCCGATCATCCTCGACGCGCTGCTGGAGATCGGCTGCCTGCTCGGCGAGACCGGCGACAACGAGCGCGCGGCCCAGATCCTGCGTTTCCTGCTGGCGCAACCGCAGTTCCCGGACCGTCAGCGCGCCCGCGCTCAAGATGCCCTGGCCGGACTGCCGGCACATCCCACCCCGAGCAAGGGTGCAGCGCCAGCGCTCGAGGAAATCGCAGCGCTGGCGTCTGCCCTGTGAACCGCCCCTCGGAGCGGGCAAGCCTCCGCAAATCCTGGAAATCCTGTCGATCCTGTCGAGAAAGCAATTCCTCGGGTGTACTTAGAGGGCTACCAGTGCGCGCACAACACCGGCGCGCGGGTGCCGGGCCAACAGCTTGATCTCGCCGCCGGCCGGCGCGACCACCACCCACTCGACCTTCAGCCGATCGTCGGTGGCGTCGGCGGTCCAGCCCAGCGGCGCGGCGCTCTGATAGGCGCGGCCCTCCAGCTGGCCCAGTTCCTCGCGCGGCTTGCCGGTGGCCAGGGTCGCACCCTCGGGCAGCTCGATCTCGGCCACCACGCCGCGCACGGCCTTGCGCTGCACGGCCTTCTTGGTGACGTAGGTGGGCAGCCAGCCCGTGTTCTGCACCACCAACCGTATCCGATGCGCGCCGTCGCCCAGCGGCGTCGCGCTGGCCTCCAGCAGATCCAACCGGGGCGAGATGGCCAGGTGCCAGAGCAGCCAGCGCGGGAAGAGGGCCAGCTCTTTTTCCAGGAACTGCGGCGGCGGGTTGCGGAAGGCCAGCAGCGCGTTCCAACCGCCCAGCTCCACCGGCCCCAGCTGCGGATGCTCGAAGGGGTACCAGTCCACGTAGCCCTGGCCCTCCAGCTTCTCGTCGCTCCAGGCCAGCATCTTCAGGTCGTCCTCGAAGGGGTGCTCGCGGTACCAGTCGATGAACTTGTATTCCTCGATGCCAGCCTGGCGCTGCGGGCTCCAGATCTCCACGGTCCACGAGTAGACGCCCACGTGGTCGTACAGCCAGTCGTCCAGCGCGCCGGTGATGACGGGTGCATCCCTGGATGGGGGCGAGTTTTACACGGAGGTCCACAGATCTTTGAA
>CALESQ010000097.1 GCA_937907455.1 uncultured Caldilineales bacterium | reverse complement strand
GACCGAGCCGCTTTGGCCGGTCTCTGACCGAGCCGCTTTGGCCGGTCTCTGACCGGGCCGCTTTGGCCGGTCTCTGACCGAGCCGCTTTGGCCGGTCTCTGACCGAGCCGCTTTGGCCGGTCTCTGACCGGGCCGCTTTGGCCGGTCTCCGACCGAGCCGCTTTGGCCGGTCTCCGACCGAGCCGCTTTGGCCGGTCTCTGACCGAGCCGCTTTGGCCGGTCTCTGACCGGGCCGCTTTGGCCGGTCTCTGACCGAGCCGCTTTGGCCGGTCTCTGACCGAGCCGCTTTGGCCGGTCTCTGACCGAGCCGCTTTGGCCGGTCTCCGACCGAGCCGCTTTGGCCGGTCTCTGACCGAGCCAACGACCGGACGCGATCGGAGACTGACCGGAGCTTACACACCCATCCCTTCATAAAGGAGTTATTCGCCATGAAACGCAATTTTTGGATAATACTAATACTTGCTTCCCTGCTCACCGGCTGCGCTGCACCGACAGCCAAGCCCACGCCTGCGCTGCCAGCAACACCGCAAACGCTGGTGGTGATGACCCACGATAGCTTTGCAGCCAGTGAAGCGGTGATCGCCCAGTTCGAGGCCGCTAACAACGTCAAGGTTGAGTTTTTGAAAGCAGGTGATGCTGGTGAAGCGCTCAACAAGGCCTGTCTGAGCAAGCAGAACCCACTAGCCGACGTGTTTTTTGGGATAGATAATACTTTTCTGAGCCGCGCCATTAGCTGCGATATCTTCGAACCGTATGCCGCGCCCGCGCTGGCTGAAATCCCTGACGACCTAAAGCTGGATGCACAGAACCGCCTGCTGCCGGTGGATTTTGGCTACGTCGCCATCAACTATGACCGTGCCTGGTTCGAGCAAAAAGGGCTGTCTGTGCCACAAAGCCTGCATGATCTCACCCAGCCGCAGTATCGCGGTCTGCTGGTCGTCCCCAATCCCGCCACCTCATCGCCGGGGCTGGCGTTTTTGCTGGCAACGGTGGCGCGTTTCGGCGAGACCGGCAGCTATACTTACCTGGATTTCTGGCGCGACCTGCGCGCTAACGATGTGCTGGTGACTGATGGCTGGAGCGACGCCTATTTTAGCCATTTCACCGTGGGCAGCGGCGGCGAAGGCTCGCGTCCACTGGTGGTCAGCTACAGCACCAGCCCCGCAGCCGACGTTTTCTACAGCGAGGGAGCCAAAACCGAACCGGGCAGCGCCAACCTGGCTCCAGCGGGCGAGACGTTTCGCCAGATCGAATTTGCCGGGGTATTGCGCAACAACAAACAGCCCGCGTTGGCGCGGGCTTTCATGGATTTCCTGTTGAGCAAGACATTTCAGGAAGACATCCCCTTGCAGATGTTTGTGTATCCGGCCAACAGCACGGCGTTGTTGCCGACGCTGTTTAGTGAGTTTGCAGCCCCACCGCCCGCGCCAGCCGCGCTTGAACCCACAGCTATCGAGGCTAACCGCGAGGCATGGATTGAAGCCTGGACCGACGCAACACTGCGCTAGGGGGCAATTTGATGTCGGGGCTTAGCCGGGTTGTAACAACAAACCAGGCTAAAGCCCCAACGCGCGCCAGAATCAGTCTTCGGGCAACTCTTCCCATTCGCTGACAGCCCAGGCTGCCACCGCGATGATCAGCCGGGTTTCCCCGTTCACCGCGAAAACAAGGGCCAGGGCGTTGTCTTCGGTCTGGGCTACTTCGCTGAGTTCTGCTTCGCTGTCAGCCAAATCTACCAGAGCGGCTTCCAGCGCCGGCAGACCGGCCAGCGGATCCTGCTGTTCCGCCGGGAACAGGTTGGCGCCGTACAGCTCCAACAAGGTGTTGTCATCCAGGTAGAGATCGAGGTCAATGGAGACACGCTCAGCCGACGCCGGCGGTTCTTCTTCCACTTCGTCAATCAATGAGCTGTCCCAAAAAGCCAGGCCGACCACCACTGCGCCTTCCGATACAGCCAATTCTTCATAGGTTTCATCGGTTAGCTCGGTGTGCAGCATTTCGTCGGACAGATCGTCCATCACGTCATCCATCAGTTCTTCGGTGCCGTTGGGGCTTTCCATCATGGTAATTTCTCCTTGAGATAAGTAACTGTCAAAGATTCATCTCGCGGTTTGACTCGATCTGAGACCGGCCAAAGAGTGCCGATGTTTCTTTGGTGGCTACTAAGGCTAATGCTTTGTTTGGTCCCTTCCGGGGGAGACGGCCCCGGCAGCCTTGACTGCCGGGCAGATTTTTATTTTCAACGCGGGCTGACAATCATACGCGAGGGGATTGTAGCCAGCTTGACACGGTCGCCTGTGGCGAGAAAATCACTCCACAACACAGGCAGGCCGCGGTCTACAAACAGGTGGGGGCCATCCTGCAAATGATAATGCAGATGCGGCCCCGGCGACTGGCCGGAATTACCCACAGCCGCTACGGGCTGCCCCTTTTTCACCAATTGTCCCTGAGTAACCTGCACACTGCCAGCTTGCAGATGAGCCAGATAGCTAAACTCGCCGTAGCCGTGGCCGATCACCACCACGTTGCCGGCCATGCGCCGCGGATCATCGCCCAAAGCCTCGGCGCTCAACGGCTTGCCGGGTGACTGATCGGGCATATCGGCGCGCACCAGCACCACCTTGCCTGCTGCCGGAGCCAGCACGGTCTGGCCGAAGCTGTAGTGATCTTCATTGCGCAGGCCATCACCGGCAAAGGGCAGGCCGTTCGGGCCGAGGCGCACGAAATCATAGGCGAAAGGCCAGCTTACCGGATCAGCCTTGTGCATCGAGGTCCAATCGTTGCTGGTGATGGCCCACCAGGGGCCTTCGACCATCGGCAGCCGCAACCGCGCCCGCTGCCGATGATAGACCAGCGGAAGCTCCAAAACAGCCGAAACCGCAGCCTGAGTTTCGTAGTCGTAACCGGCCACGCTCACCCGCACATGGGTGAGGGGCAGCGCACCCTGCTCCAGGAAATAGCAGCGGGGAATCACCAACCCCATGCCGGGCGCTACACCGTATTGGCCTAATGTCAGTTCGTGCATGGCAGCCTGCCCCAGACGCTGGCGCACAAACACAACATGGTCGTTTTCATCGTAAACGCGCCACACCACGTCGGTGAGTACCACCGGGCGATTGGCGCTGATGCCCAGATCAAAGACGAATTCCTGCACCGGCCCCAGCCCTGGATGCGGCAGGGTGTCATACAGCGCCACATAGACCTGGTTGGGGCGCGCTTCCAAACGCAGATCAGGCTCGAGCACGCGGCGACTCCTGTTTATTGCCGAACTCCTGCTGAAAGCGCACCAGCACAGTTTTCAGTTCCTTGCAGATTTCAGTAAAGGCAGTATTGAGCGCCAGAGAATCGTTCATCTCTTCTTCCAGCACCCACACATGTCCGGCTTTGATGCTCGACAGTTGCAGGCTGTCACCGGCAAAAAGCGCCTTGGCCTCTACGCCGACGATATTATCGTGTTCCACTACGTCGGTGAAAAGCTGGCGGATGCGCCGAGCAGTGCGCTCAACCCCTTCATCGTTGTCGAGGCGACGCACAAAATCCAGCGGTAGCAGGTATTCAACCTCCAGCTCGGTAAGCAGGCTGGCACGGCGGTTTCGATGACGGCATGTAGCGGCCTCGCTGTGATACAGATCACACAACGCTTCATCTCCGTACAGGCTGAGTGCGGTATATTCTGCGGGCCAATAGAAGCTGATCTCGGCCCACAGCGCGGGAGGATGCGGCCAATCCTGCGGCGCACAGGACACGCTGAAATGCCGCTCCAGTGTGGTGGTGTCGAGGGTGCTACCGGCTTCAAACAAGCGCAACTGAGCCTGCATGGCCGCGGTGATCAACGAACCAACCACCATTTCAAACCCGACATAGCCGGTGTTTAACGGCTCGTCCGCGATTAAATCGTCCGCATCCAACTCATCGGGCGGGAACATTTCGGTGATCTGTTTTCGTTTAGATGAACCATTAGTCGGCATATGTTATGCTCCATACGACAGCGCCCGGTCAGGCCGGGCGCGCAACGATGATAGCACACCCTGAGGGTCTCAGCAATTTTTCAGCGCGGGCAGAAGCAAGATTTCCACGCTGCTGGGGCCGGCCAGAGCAAAATTTCCACGCTGCTGGGGCCGGCCAGAGTAAGATTTCTACGCTGCTGGGGCTGGCCAGAGTAAGATTTCTACGCTGCTGGGGCCGGTCTCCAGACCGAGTCCCCTCATTCGGCTCGGTCTGGAGACCGGCCGAAGCGGGACCGGCCGAAGCAAGATTTCCACGCTGCTGGGGCCGGCCGAAGCAAGATTTCCACACCGCTGGGGCCGGTCTCCAGACCGAGTCCCCTCATTCGGCTCGGTCTGGAGATTGGGAACCATCCCGCAGGCGCCGGCAGAAGCAAGATTTCCACACTGCTGGGGCCGGTCTCCAGACCGAGTCCCCTCATTCGGCTCGGTCTGGAGACCGGCCGAAGCGGGACCGGCCGAAGCAGGACCGTCCGAAGCGGGACCGGCCGAGGCGGGACCGGCCGAAGCAACTTGATGCGAGGAGCGGCTCAGTCTGATGAGGGAACCATCCCACAGACGCCGGCCGGAGTTGCGTTTTCATCCATGAATAGCTATTTAGAAATCCGCGTGAGTGGATGTACAATAGCTGTCACTGTGGCCGATACGCTCTGCCAACCCTATTCGGAGGAAAACGCTATGCCATACGGTGAAATTTTCAGTGGAACATTACGATTGTTGTGGCGTCAAAAGCGACTGCTGTTGCTCAGCTTGCTGGGCACGGCTTTGACAGCCATCGGGGTAACCATCTATACCGGCGGTATGATGAGCTGGTATGCCAACCTGATACAAAGCATGGGCGACCCGGCTGTGCTGCAAGGAGATGCCCTGCCTGACAACTTTGCCAATCTCTTTGTGTTGCTGCTTGGCGGCATGGGCGTGATGCTGTTTCTCACCCTGGTTGGCTATGTGGTCAACCTGGTGATGCGCGGCGGCGTCATCAGCGAGGCCGCGCGGGCATGGCAAGGCGAGCAGGTGCAAACAGGCCGCGGTATACGCCGCGGCACACGTCATGCACTGCACCTGTTCGGCCTGGATATGCTGTGGACCTTGCCGGCTATACTGGTTATCGGCGGCATCTATGTGGTAATGATCGTGCTGATAGCAGCCCCTATGGCTGCTGGTAATGGGTCTTACGCCAATAGCTCGCTGGAAACGCTGGGAGTCGGCGGCTTTTTGCTGGGACTATGCAGCGTTTTGTGTCTGGCTTTTTTGTATAGTCTCTTTCAGGCTTTGGCAGCACCGCTGATGTATCAGGCCGCCGTGCAAGCCGACCGCGGGCTGGGCTATGCCATCAAGCAAGGCTGGCAGCTGGCACGCGCTAACCTGGGTACCATGTTTGTCTTTGCCCTGATCGTCTTTGGCATCTCGCTAACGGTTTCAATGGTGGTACAGGCCGCTTCACTGCCATTGAACGCCGGCATGATGAGTTCTATGTTCGGTGCCATGCGCCAAATGCAAACAGCCCAACCTTTTGCCTCTGGCGGCTCCACCGGCTGGGTGATTGGCGTGTTCGGTACGCTGCTCCTCGGCGTGGTGACGGTGCTGACCACAGCATTCACTCAGGCATTCACCTTCACCCTGTATGCCGAGGTGTATCGCCGCCTCACAACCACAATGGACAGTGCATCGGAGCTTGCCGAACCTCTGGCTGTAGCTGAGTCGTAGACAACTGCAAGTGCAATCAACAAAAAGACCGGCAAGGCTATCAACCTGCCGGTCTTTTTGTTTGCGCCGCATCCCTACCCTTCGTTGCGGAACTGCGTTTCGTAAAGCTGGCTGTATAGCCCCCCCTGCGCCAGCAAATCGGCGTGGCTGCCGCTTTCCACCAGCCTGCCCTCGTCCATCACCAAAATTTTATCGGCTGCCAGAATGGTTGACAGGCGATGAGCAATCACCACGCTGGTACGTCCCTGAAACAGCGGTTCCAGCGCGGCCTGAATCAATGCCTCGTTTTCCGAATCAAGGTGCGAGGTAGCTTCATCCAGAATCAAAATACGGGGGTCTTTCAGAATCACGCGGGCAATGGCCAGGCGCTGCTTTTCACCGCCGCTGAGGCGATAGCCGCGCTCACCTACCACCGTGTCGTAGCCCGCAGGCAACTTGCTGATAAAGTCGTGGATATTGGCAGCGCGTGCCGCCGCCACCATCTCTGCCTCGCTGGCGTGCGGCCGCGCATACAGCAGGTTTTTGCGGATAGTATCATGGAACAGGTAGGTTTCCTGCATCACAATGCCAATCTGCTCCACCAGCGATTGCTGCGTCACCGCGCGCAGGTCGTGCCCATCCAGCGTAATCGCCCCGCGGTTCACATCATACAGCCGCGGCAACAAATAGGTGACAGTGGTCTTGCCTGCCCCGCTGCGCCCTACCAGTGCCACCAGTTGGCCCGGCTTGATCTCGGCACTGAAATCGTGTAAAGCCCACACGCGGGTAAGGAGAGAAGCAGCCGGCATGGCTGCGCCGGCAGGGTCATGCGGGGTGACGCCGTGGCCCGGCTGCTGCGCCGGTGCAGTAGCCACCCCAGGCGGCGCGTTCTCTGGCTGTGCTGCCAAAGCGCCGCGCTCGGCCTCGCTCAAATAGCTGAACGACACATGATCGAAGCGAATGTGCCCGGCCACCTGCCCCAGCGTGACCGCATCCGGCGCATCCTGAATTTCCACGCCGATATCCAGGTATTCAAACACCCGCTCGAAGCTCACCATAGACTGGGCGAACTCTACCTGGATGTTAGACAGCGCCGAAATGGGGCCGTAGAGACGGCCAAGATAGGCGGCAAAAGCCACGATGGTGCCCACGGTGAGCGAATCGGCCAATACCAACCTGCCGCCCAGCCAATAGATCAGCGCGGTGCCAATGGCTGCCGAAAGCCCCAGCCCCATGAAAAACCAGCGGCCAATCAGAGCGCGACGCACCCCCAGGTCACGCACCTGGGCATTGACGCGACGAAAAGCAGCCGTTTCCTGTTGCTGGCGGCCAAAGGTTTTCACCAGCATGGTTCCGTTGATGCCCAGGGTCTCGGCGACGATGCTGGTTTGCTCGGCGTTGGCATCCATGGCCTGGCGGCGAATGGTGCGCAGTGTGCGTGCCACGCGCTTGGTAGGCAGCAAAAACAGCGGGATCACCACCACGGCCAGCAGGGCCAAGCGCCATTCGATGGAGATCATCACCGCCAGCGTCGAGATCACCGTCACCAGGTTGACCACGATGTTGGGAATGGTGCCGGTGATGGCATTCTGAGCGCCCACCACATCGTTGTTGAAACGAGAGACGATCTCGCCCGATTTGGTGTGGGTGAAAAAGCGCAACGCCATGTGGCTGAGATGCTCGTACATCTGCTGGCGCAGATCAAAGATAATACCTTCGCCCATGCGCGCACTGAAATAGCGCTGCACCACATCTATCAAACCGCTGACCACCGGAATAGCCAGCAGAGCCAGCGCCAGCAGATTCAGCCCGCGCAGGTCTTTGTTAGGCAACACCACGTCAATCAGGCGGCGCAGCAGCAGCGGCGGCAACAGTTCCAGCAGTGAAATGCTGATGATAGCTGCCAGCACCAGCACCACCATGCCCGTGTAAGGCCGGGCATAGCCCAGCACGCGCCGTAGCAGCCTGCGATCAACTGCCGGTCGTTTGGCAGGCAAATCTGCCCCGATAAAACTGAACCAACCACCACCGTGCTGCATACCACTCCTTGCTACTGCGACGTGCGATCAATTGCCAGCCGTAAGCGGGCTTCTTCAGCCATCAGTGCATCCAATCGCGCCTCGATCTCGCGGCGGCGACGCGCAGTCGCAGGCACAGCAAGCAGACGCGCTTGCGCCCGGCGTGCCTGCTCGATCTCGGCAATCACCGCTTGTTTACGTTCGATCAGAGCGGCGCGGGTGGAAGACATGGCAGTTCATTACTTGAGTTTAGAGCCGTAGGGAGAGGCTGAACTTTAACAACTGAAGAGGAATCAGCGATAATTGGTCTTGTACAAATCCTGAAAGGAGAGATCAAGATCAGCTCCTGCTTATGCGGCAAGAGGTGACCGACCAACGACCCGACTGGCATCCCCGCT
>CALESQ010000096.1 GCA_937907455.1 uncultured Caldilineales bacterium | reverse complement strand
CTTCTGGAAACTTCAGCTAACGCCTTTCAGGCCAAATCGTGAACTACTGAGTTTACCTGCCTCCGGCGCGCCACTCTACTCTTCCCGATACAATGCCTGCGCACGGATATACTGCTCGATCTGGGGCAGCACCTGATAGCGCAGAGGGCGACCGGTGCGGGCGCGCTGACGCAGATCACGGCCTGAGATTTCCAGCAGCGGCATGGGCAGCAGGATCACCTGGCCGCGCACGCCGGGCAGCGCGGCTTCCAGCGCGGCCCAATCAAACTCCACATCGGGGCGGCTGAACGCGACCAGCGTACAAGCCTGCAATAATTCCTGCGGCTTGTGCCAGGCAGGCAGATCAGCCAACGAGTCGAGGCCCATCAAAAAAAACAGCTCTGCTGTCGCGCCGTACTGAGCGCGCAGCAGACGTACCGTGTCCAGCGTATAATGCGGACCGGGGCGATCTACATCTACACGGCATAGCGCCAGATGCGGATTCTCAGCCACAGCCAGCTCGACCATGTGGACACGCTGCGCCGCGGGTGATTTGCCCTGCCCGCGCTTGTGCGGCGGATCGGCTGCGGGGGCCAGCAATACCTGGTCCAAGCCAAGCTGAAACCAGGCTTCCTCTGCCAAAATCAGGTGGCCGAGATGGATGGGGTCAAACGTGCCGCCGAAAATACCCAGACGCATCACAACACCTTTCGACATGCCGTCAGCGCTGCCTTGTGGGCCTTGTCGCCGTTGAGCAGGTTTCGTCACGCCACTTCAGCACAACAAGCACCAACTGGCTCGCGCTACTTCACTGCCTCACTAATCCGCGCCAGCGCCTCAGCCAGAATCGAGCGCGGGCAGGCGATGTTGATGCGCTCGAAGCCCGTGCCCTCCGGGCCGAAAATATAGCCCTCGTCCAGGAACACGCGCGCCTGATCCAGCATCAAATGTTCCAGTGCCGCGGCATCCAGCCCCAGCCCGCGGCAATCCAGCCAAACCAGATAGGTGCCTTCCGGTTCGATCACCCGGATCTGCGGCAGATGGGCAGCGATATAGGTGCGCAGAAAACGATAGTTATCGGCGATGTAGGCCATCACAGCATCCAGCCACGGCTCGCCCTGGCTATAGGCCGCGATCAAGGCGGTAACACCGAACAGGTTGCTGCCGTGCAGCCCCAGGTTGGTGAGTGTGCGCTGGAAGCGACCGCGCAGCTCGGCGTTGGGAATGATGAGATTCGAGGTAGCCAGCCCCGCCAGGTTGAAGGTTTTGCTGGGTGCGGTGCAGATCACCGCGCGCTGCGCCAACTCAGCGCCCAGCGTGGCATAGGGGGTAAACGTACAGCCAGGGTAGATCAGATCGCCGTGGATTTCATCGGCCACCACCAGCACATCGTGAGCCGCGCATAACTCGCCCAGATGACGCAGCTCGTCCGGCTGCCAAACGCGGCCCACCGGGTTGTGCGGACTGCACAGCACCAGCATCACCGTGGCGGGATCACGCACCAGCTCAGCCAGACCGATGAAATCCATCTGGTAGCGCCCATCCTGCAACAACAAGGGGTTGCGCACCAGATCAGCGCCGTTGTTGCTGATGGCGCTGTAAAAGGGATAGTACACCGGCGGCTGCACAATCACGCGTTGCCCCGGCTGCACAAAGGTTTGCATCAGCAGGTTCAGCGCAGGCACTACGCCCGGCGTGGTGACGATCCAGTCACGCTCGATTTGCCATCCTTGCCGCCGTGCCAGCCAATCTACCACAGCCTGACGATAGCTGTCATCCGGCCAGGTGTAGCCGTAGATACCGTGTTGAGCGCGCGCAGTGAGCGCATCAATCACCGGCTGCGGGCAGCGAAAGTCCATATCAGCCACCCAAAGAGGCAGCAGCCGCGGGCCGGGCGCATCAAAGTCCACCGGCTCGAAACGCTCGCCGCGCTTCACCATCTCCCATTTGATGGCATGGGTGCCGGCGCGATTGATTTCCTGGTCAAAATTCAGCATGAGTTAACTCGAAAACACGTTTCCTGCCTGGATGTTGCGGCTACAAGTCCTGATCGCCCCACACCAGCTCGGTATCACCGATGGCTACCGTGTCGCCATCCTTGATACCGGCTTTGGTGAGCGCCTTGCTGATGCCCATCACATCAAGAATACGCTGGAAACGCAATCCCGATTCGTAGTAAGTCCAGTTGGTCATGGCTGCGGCGCGCTCGATGCGCACCCCGCTGACGCGCCACTGCACCGCGCCGCTGACGTGATCCTTGCCCACGCGCTCGATCTCGAAGAAATCCTCGTCGGTGTCAGGCCGGTACACCACCGGCTGCTGCACCAATGCCGGTTGCTCTGGCAACTCGGCCAGCGTGGCCGCCACCCGGCGCAGCAAAGCCGGCACACCCTCGCCGGTAATGGCCGAAATCGCCATCGGCTCACCCACGCCGCGCTGCTGCAAAGCAGCCCGAATCACAGGCCACTGCTCGGCCACTTCGGGTACGTCCATCTTGTTCAGCGCCACAAGCTGCGGCTTATCGGCCAACAGCGGATTGAACAGCTCCAACTCGGTGTTGATGGCGTCAAAATCGCCGATGGGATCAGGGCTAAGGCCATTCAGCAGGTGAATCACCATGCGCGTGCGCTCGATGTGGCGCAAAAACTGGTGACCCAACCCACTGCCGCTGTGTGCGCCCTCGATCAGGCCGGGGATATCGGCCAACACAAAATCTTTGTGGTCCACCACCACCACACCCAGATTGGGCGTCAGCGTCGTGAAGGGATAATCGGCGATTTTGGGTTTGGCACGGCTTGCCACCGACAGCAGCGTAGATTTGCCCGCGTTGGGCACGCCCACCGTGCCCACATCCGCGATCAGCTTCAGCTCCAGCCGCAGCCATAGCTCCTGGCCCGGCTCACCCTTTTCGGCCACACGCGGCACCTGGTTGGTGGAGCTTTTGAAAGCGGCATTACCACGCCCCCCGCGCCCACCGCGCGCCAAAATCACCTCCTGGCCATCTGAAACCAGATCGGCCAGCGCCTCGCCGCTGTCGCGGTCATAAACCATAGTGCCAGCGGGCACAGCCACCACAGAATCGGCGCCGTTCTTGCCCTGCTTGTTGGTGCTGCCGCCGCGCCCGCCTGCCTCGGCCTTGAAATGCACCTGATGCTTGAAGGCCAGCAGGGTATTAAGGCTGGCATCGGCGCGCAGCAGCACATCGCCGCCCTTGCCACCGTTGCCGCCTGCCGGTCCGCCGTGCGGTATAAACTTCTCGCGGCGGAACGACACCAGGCCGTCACCGCCGTCACCGCTTTTGATATAGATAGTTGCTTCGTCGAAAAAAAGAACGGTATCGTTGCTCATAGGGCGATTATAACACAGGCACAGGGGTGTGGCGAGTTATTCCAGCAGGGGTTGTGTATGGATTTCGGTTGAAATGTGTTGCCACCGAATTGAATTCGGTGTCTCAAGCCACGAAGCCCCTGCCGGGGCTTTCGGAGAGCGCCTGAGAGCGCTTCGTTCTCTGAACCGCAACCATTTATTGTCCGGCTCTTGTCATTCAACCGAAAGTCGCACACTACCCCAGCAGGGTCTCGGTTGCCGCCTGGTTGAAGTAGCGGCGAAAGGCCGCGCTTTCGGCCAGCAGCGCCCGCACCTGATTAAGCGCCGCGGCTGCGGCGGCAGGGTCGGCCACGTTCGCGCCGGCGCGCAGCCACACGCTGTCGCCGACCTCCAATTCCAGGTGCAGATAGCCACGCGCAACCAGCCAATGCAGGCCCGCCTGCACCGCGGCGATGCTTTGCGCGGTGGCCGCTGCCAAACGTTGCCAGGTGGTTTGCCCGTCGTGGGCCAGCGTATACTTCACCAGTCCGGCCAGCCGAGCCAGAAAGGTTTCCGCGTCATCCATTTGCGGATCCACGGCAAACAGCGCCACTTGCTGCGGCTGCACCACCGCCAGCGCCGCGGCCAGCGTCGCCCGATCCGGCGGCGTGGTCCAAATCGCCAGCACAGGGGCCAGGCTGAGCGCAGTGCGATCTTCTCCGGCCACGGCAGAGGCCGCGGTGGCTTCACGCCATACCTGCACCGCACCGCCGCGGCGCAAATCATCCAAAAACGCCTGAGGCTGGGCCGCGCGGCGATAATCGAGTACAGAGCGCGGCTCGGCCTGTTGTGCAGGAAAGACATCACCCCGCGGCCGGGCATCCACCCAAGCCACCTGCACCTGCGGCTGGCCGCGATAGCTGGCCGCGCGCACGGTGTAAGCCAGATCGAAGCGTCCTTCGGGTAGCGGCCAGGCCGCGCCCTGCCACCACATCACCTGGCTGTTTTGACCGGCGGCATCGCGCAGAGTCAGCAGGCGGTGATTTTGATTGCGTCCCACCGTGCGCTTGTGCGCCACAGCGTGATCAGGGCTAAGCAGTGTCACCGGCGGATTGCCGGAACCAAAGGGAGCCAGGCGCTCCAGGTCAGCCACCACATCCAAAGTAAGCTCGGCCAGCGGCAGCAGCGCATCAATGGTGATTACGGCTTCGGCTGGGTTCACGCCGGTTTGGCTGCGCACGGCACGATCCAACCCGCGGCGGAACTCGCCGATATGTGTGGCCTCGATGCGCAAACCCGCGGCCATGGGATGCCCGCCAAAGCCAACCAGCAGCGCTTGCTGCGTGGCAATCGCCGTGCTGATGTTGCAACCCGCCACCGAGCGCGCCGAGCCGCGCGCCAATTCGCCGGGGGGGGCTGCCAGCAGCACCACCGGCCTGCGGTAGCGTTCGGCCAGGCGACTGGCAACAATGCCGATTATCCCCGGATGCCAGGCGGGGTTAGCCAGCACCAAAGCGGCGCTGTCCAGCAAAGCCGGCTCTTGCTCGATCTGTGCTAACGCGCCCTGAAAAATCTGCTCGGTGAGGCGCTTGCGTTCGCCATTCAGCCCATCCAGCAGTGTAGCCAGCACAGCGGCCTCCTGCGGGTCGGTGGTGCTGAGCAGCGTCACCGCCTGATTGGCATCACCCAGCCGCCCCAGCGCGTTGAGCCGCGGGGCCAGCTCGAAGCTGATGTGATCTTCATTAAGCTGGGCAGGGTTTACCTCGGCCACACGCAGCAGGGCTTGCACTCCCTGGCGCGGGCTATGGCGCAGTTGCCGCAGGCCGCGTTGCAGCAGGGCGCGCGTGTCGTCGGTTTGCACGGCGACATCGGCTACAATGCCCAGCGCAGCCAGATCAACATGCTGCGCGGCCACCCCGGGATCCAGCGCCTCGACCAGTTTCCAGGCTACGCCCACACCGGGCAAGCCAGCCAGCGGATGGTCGGCAGGCAGGCGCTTGGGATTCACCACAGCGTAGGCGGCAGGCAGCCGCTCAGGCAAATCGTGATGGTCGGTGATAACCACATCCACCCCGCGCGCTGCGGCATAATCCACTGCGGCGTGAGCATCTACGCCGGTATCACAGGTGAGGACAAGGCCCGCACCAGCAGCCAGCAGCGCTTCCAGCGCCGGTAGATGCAGGCCGTGGCCGTCGCTGCGTGCCGGAATATGCGTGATCACCCGGCCACCGAGGGCACGCAGGCCTTGCAGCAGCAGCGTGGTAGCGGTTTGGCCGTCCACGTCGAAATCACCCCACACCGCAATCAGCTCATCGCGGCGCAGGGCCTGTTGCAGGCGCGCCACCGCCTTCGCCATGTCTGGCAGTTCCAGGGGCAAAGCTGGGTGATAGGCTGCGGGATCAAGAAAAGCGCGGGCGCGGGCGGGGTCGCCGAAGCCGCGCGCGCCCAGCACCTGCGCCACCAGGTCGCTTCCACCCGCGGCGGCACGCAGCTCGGCAGAGATTTCAGGCAGGGGTGAGGTGATCCAGGTAGACATGGGGTAAAGGCGTGGCAGGTTGCCAGGCAATGGGTGCAGTATAGCCGATCCCACGGCTGGGGGCGAATCAAAAAACGCCCCCGCGAGATGCGGGGGCGTTCGGAATTGTTTTAACACAACGGGGGCGGGCAGCCGAGCCACCACAGCCCCCGTTGATTAGCACGCAAGGCGATCTTGCAGAAATAACAGGGCGCTTTAATCGGCCTCGTGGCCGAGCCAGCCGCGTTATGGCTGAGCAGATAGCTATTTGGCAGTAACCTTGATGGTCTTGGGCTTGACAGTCTCGGCCTTGGGGGCGGTGATCGTCAGAATGCCGTGTTCAAAGGTGGCCTCGATGGCCTCGGCGTTGATCGGTGTGTTGAAGGTAATGCTGCGGCTGAAGCGGCCGTGGCGGCGCTCGCGCAGTTGATACTCCACGTTCTCCAGCCGGGCAGGGAATTCACCGCGAACGGTGAGTACGTCGCCCTCGAAGGTGATCTCGACACTTTCGGGATCTACGCCGGGGACAGCGGCCTGTAACACGATTTCTTCGGCGGTGCTGTAAGCATCCAGCGGCAAACGCCATTCCTCGGCGTTGTTGAAGCGGGGGCGGCGGGCCAGGGCGGCCCAGGTGGGTTGCATGGTTTCATCCAGCAGATGATCTACGGCATCACGCAGGGCTACAAAGTCACGGGGTTCAAAGCGGGCTACTACACGGTTCATGGGAGTATCTCCTTGTACAAAGTCGGTGAAAGTGAGTGGGCACAGCGGCTTCAACTCACAGATTAGCTTTCGTTATGCCATCATCTTACAACGATTGTGTTAGATGAATATTTGCGAAGCATTAGCGATCTGTTAGAGGGGGCGACAGGATAAAGGGGTGAGGGGGTGGCAGGGAGGGGAGGCGGGCGATTGCGCGGGTTGGTGATAATGGACAAGGCAGCGCGGCTGGCGTACAATCGTGGCATGGCTGAAGCATCCGGCAATCATCCCGGCGAAACGGTTGTCGCGCCTGTGTCAGCAGGGCGAGGTTATGCTCTGGTGTTGCTGGCCGCAGTGCTGTGGGCCACGCTGGGCATCATCTACACGGCGTTAGCCACGGCGGGCCTGCCACCGCTGGGTGCGGCTGCATTGCGCGCCGGCTCAGGCGGCTTGATCTTGCTGGCGGGGCTGCTGTTGCTGCGGCCGGGCTGGCTGCGCATCAGCCGCAACGCGGTGATTGTGATTTTGCTGTACGGCAGTGTCGGTATTGCTTTTTTCTACGCAGTTTACATCAACGCTATTTTGATGACAGGTGTTGCTGTGGCAGCCGTGCTGTTATACACCGCACCGGCCTGGGTGGCGCTGATCGCCTGGCGCTTTCTCGGCGAATCGCTAACACGCAGTCATGGGCTGGCATTGCTGCTAACTCTGCTCGGCTCGGCATTGGTGGCGCAGATCTATCAACCCGCGGTGCTGCGCCTCAACGTGGCGGGCATCGCTCTGGGCCTGCTTTCCGGCTTTACCTACGGCCTGTGGAGCGTTTTCAACAAGGTGGGTGCGCGCTATGCCAACCCGTGGGCGCTGCAATGCTACGGCTTGCTGACAGGATGTGCGGTGCTGCTGCTGTTACAGCCATTGGCACCGCTTGTCGCTGCACTGCGCGGCGGCGTTCATCCGGGCTGGCTGCTGGCGCTGGCACTTGGCCCTACCATCGGTGCTTCTGTTGCCTACGCCACAGGAGTACGCAGCGTGCCGGTGAGCGTAGCCAGCCTCATCGCCACGGTAGAGCCGGTGGTGGCTGCGGTGCTGGCCTTCGTGGTACTGCATCAACGCCTGGAGGCTGGGCAGATGGCCGGTGGCGCGCTGATTTTACTGGCGGTATGGCTGTTGCGGCCACGCGCTGACAAGACGCTTGCAAACAACAAGGAGACTATCAGGCTATGACGGGATTCAGCACCCCCCAAGGGTTGTTTTTTGAAGATTACACGGTGGGCAACAGCATCACCAGCCAGGGACGCACTGTTACTGAAAGTGATGTGGTGCAGTTTGCCATGCTGAGCGGTGATTGGAACCCGCTGCACACCGATGCCCACACGGCACGCGATACCATCTATGGCGAGCGTATTGCCCACGGCATGTTGGTGCTGTCTCTGGCTACCGGCCTGGCCGAACGCCTGGGCTTCATGCAGGACAAGGTGATTGGCTTTATGGGGCTGGAATGGCAGTTTCGCGCGGCTGTGAAAATCGGTGATACCGTGCGCGTGCGTGCCACCGTTGAGGAAACCAAAGTCGCAACCCGGCTGGGCGGCGGCTTTGTCACGCTCAAGGTACAAATCCTCAACCAGGAGGACAAGGTGGTGCAGCGCGGTTCGTGGACGGTGCTGGTGAAAAGCCGCACCGCGTGAACACGCCATGCACGCCATTGATCAAATCACCCTGCCCACACCTTTTCCGGTGGGGCCGGTACATGCCTATTTGCTGCACGGCGAGCCGCTGACTTTACTCGATACCGGCCCCTGCACGCCGCAGGCCGAGGCCGCTTTGCGCGCAGGCCTGGCCGCGCATGGAATAGCCTTTAGCGACATCGAACGCATCGTCATCAGCCACAGCCACGCCGATCACTATGGCCTGGTAGGACCGATAGCTGCGGCAGGCCACGCCGAGGTGTGGACACATCCGCTGGCACACCCCATCATCGAAGCCTGGAACGATTACCTGGAGCCACGCGCTTCATTCATTCTGGATGTGCTGCTGGCAGCGGCTGTGCCCGCCGAGCAGGCACAGCTCACCGCACAGTTGTACGGCGCCATGCGCACCTACACCACCGCCGCGCCAGTAACGCATCTGCTGGCCGAGGGCGACACGCTGGAGATGGCCGATGCAACCTGGCAGGTGCTGCACTGCCCCGGCCACGCTGCCGATTTGCTCTGCTTCTTTCAGCCAGAAGCACATCTGCTGTTGGGGAACGATCACCTGCTACGCCATATCAGTTCCAACGCAGTGCTGTCGCCGCCTGATCTGGGGGAAACACAGCGCCGTCAGCCGCTAGTAGACTATTGGCATTCGCTGGCGCGCGTGGCTGCGCTGCCGGTGAACACGGTGCTGCCGGGCCACGGCGAGATCGTCACCGACCCGCTGGGGGTGATTGCGCAACGCCGCAACCTGTACGAACGTCGCCTGACGCGGCTGGCCGATGAAATCAAAAAAGGGCCGCGCACTGCCTGGCAGTTGGCGCAAACCCTTTTTCGGTCACTGGATGATGCCGACACTTTTCTGGCTGTTTCAGAGGTAATCGGCCATCTTGATGTACTACAGAACGATGGCGTGGCGAACCTGGCTGTAGATGCCGCCGGGGTAGAATGGTTTCAGGCGACCCACAGCAGCACTTAATGCTTTGATGACGCACAGACCGGGGCGAGGTTCAGGGAGCAGCCTGCACCATTACCGTGGCGCGGCGCACATCCGTGCTTTGTGTCCCCTGCGCGGTAAAGGCCACCGTGTGGGCACCGGCACTGAATGCAGCCACACGGGCTGATACGGCAGCGCTGGCGCGGGGCGGCACGGTGAGCGTCACGGTGTTCAGTTCCACGCGCAAACCCGCATCAGCCTGCACGCTCAGGTGCACAGTCTGAGCCGTGGCGCTGTAGTTGAACACGCGCACGCGCACATCGCGCTGCTCTCCTTCCACCAGATTACCGGGCAAATCGGGTACTACAAACAAGGGTTGGAACACTGGCAAACTCGCCACCTGGCTGCCCAGACGACCGCTACGATCCACAGCCAGCGCGGTGACGCGCCAGGTGGTCACGGCATCGCCCGCGCTGAAACTCACCGTGGCCCATCCTGAAGCATCGGTGACGATCTGCGGATTCCAATACAGCGTTTGCGGGAAGCGTTCACGCACAATCGGCAGCGCCTCCAGCGGCACACCGATGGGTGGTTCGATGATTTGCAGCGGCGGCGGGGTCACGGTGGCAGACGCGGTAGCCGTAGGTTCCGCGCTGGGCAGAGGCGCTGCCGCTGCGGGTGCAGGCGGTTGCGGGGTAGCAGTCGGCTCGGCCGTGGCTGTAGCGGTTGGGCTGGCGGTGAGGGTGGCCGTTGGTGTAGGCGTACCTGTGGCGGTTGCCGTAGAGGTGATGACAGCAGCCTGCCCCAGACCAGCGATCTCAGCGGTAACAGTCGGTGTGGCTGTGGCTGTGGCTCCGCTGCGTGTCAAAGCGTCTGCTGCGGCTTGTGTGGCTGCATTCAGCGTGGGGGTGACGGTTTCGCTGGCGCGCAATGTGAGCAGCAAGGGCAGCGTGGGGGTGAGCGTGGCGGTAGCCGAAGGCTGCAACAACTGAAAGCCGGGCAAAGCATTGAGAAATGCGCTGATCGGCAATGAGACGCTAAACGCAGCGGTATCACTCACCAGCGCAGTGGCGCTGAAGGTATCGGTCAGAGTGACGGGCAACGAAAAGGCCAGATGTGCCGCAGGCAATTCAGCTTCGACAGGCACGGTAACCGGCGCTTGCAACTCAACATCAACCGCTACCGGTGTTGCCGCAGGACTGTCTGCAGCAGTCGGCACGGCAGTTAGCTCGTCACGACTAACCTCTTTGATCACTTCAACGGTCTCCATGATCATGGGCGCGGCCGTATCCTCAGATAGCAGCGCGGCCTCCGGTTGGCCTGCCTGCTGCGTGCTTTGCTCTAACACAGAGACGGCAGACTGATCCATCGAGGGTGCGGGCGGCGCACCACAACCGGTGAACAGCCCGGTGCTGAGCTGGTATAGCGGCGACAGCGCCACCCGCTGAATGATTTGAGTACCGCGCCACTCTACACTGCCGACGATGACAAAGAGCGGCACCATGGCCAAAGCCAGCAACAACAATGCGCTGCCGGTGCGGCGTAAACCCTCGAAGCGCAGCCCCCAGCCCAGCAAAATCAAAGCGAGTACCAGCAGCATAAAGGCCACGGCCAGCAGCATAACCCACGGCGCGGACAAGGAAGCCGCTTCGGCCTGAATGAAGGCCAGCAGAGCCAGCAGGGCCATGTAACCTGCTGTAAGCAAGGTGACAATCAGCAGATGGCTATGGTGTTGCAGCCAGGCATAGCCCATCAGCGCGGCCAGCGCGGCCAGCCAGCCAAGGCCCACCACTGCCAACAAAATCATATCCTGGGTGTTCGTCAGGCGGTCCAGCAGGCTTTGAGTGACAAAGATGAGGGCAGCGCCGATCACGGTGAACAAAATAGCGGTGAGTGCCATGCGTCCCAGCGCCTTGCCCAGCACACGGCTGCGGCGCAGGCTGACCAGCGCCACCACGGCCGCTAGCAGCGGCAGCACAGCCAGCGGCCAGCTCAACGCGCGGCTGAGACGAGCGAAGGCCGTCCGACGCGCGTTGAGACTGCCATCAGCCAGCGATTGGTCCAGCGACTGCATGGCGAGGGAATATTCCTGGCCGGTATAGCTTGCCCAACTGGCTTTGGCGCTAGCCTGCTGTGCAGCATCCAGGGCGGGCGCGGTATCAGCGTTGTCGCTGCCGGCCGTGTCAAGCGGCGCGTTGCCGGTGGCTTGATCCAGCAGGAAGAAGGCACGGGCAAAGCCAGGCTGATAGGCGCGGTTGCTGAATACAGCCTCGTTGACCACAGCCAGCCCAACCGCGCTGGGCGCAGCGGCGCCATTGGCAGTGGTGTGAATGCTGATCTGCACGTCGTCGCCGGGGCGATACTCGGCCTGATCAGGCATCAACGCTACCTGCAACGCTTCGGGAGCATCCACCACCACCACACGGGTATCGCGCAGCACGGTGTTGTCGTCAATAATCTGATAAGCGTTCAGCTCCAGCGTGCCGACCAGCGCAGGGGTCAAATCAATCGCCAGCGTGGCCTTGCCGTCTGTCACGGTGGCTGATTGGGTGACAAGGGTCTGGCCGCCCTTGATGATGTCGAGGTAGACCGGTTCGGCACTGCCTGCGGCAATGGCCTCGGTGGCCAGGGTATCACCTACCTGATAGAGGGCGCGGTCGGTGCGCAGCAGCAGTGTGATTTGCGCTTCGTTTATGGGCAGTTTAAAGGCGACGGCAGTGGATTGGCGGGCATCATCGGTGGCAGTGACCAGGATCTGGCGGTCGCCTTCGGCACCGGCGCGCGGGGTATAGCTGATCTGCGCCAGGCCATAGGCATCGGTAGCAGCCTGGAGCACCCCGCCCGAGGCGATTTGTACCTGCACTTCGGCGGCGGCGGGGCTGCCATCAGGCCGGCTGACCAGCAGATAGAGCGTGTTTTCCACGCCCGCGTGCAGCACACCGTCTTCCGGCATGACTTCAATATTTAGCGACTGGCGCGCCAGGGGCACGCTGTGCCAGCCAAATTCTTCATCGCCGTTGGCATCTACCACCGCGGCTTCCAGGCTGACTTGGATGCTGCCTTCACTGCCAAAGGCGGCGGCAGGGGGATCAGGCAGGGTGAAGCGGAAGGCAAAAAGGCCATTGCTGTCAGTGATGCCGCGCAGGGTCTCGCTGAACACCTGTTGTTCGGCGCTGGCGTCACCCTGGGCAAGGCTGCGGCCAACGAGACGCAATGCCACCTGGGCCTGCACCGCGGGCTGGCCGAAGAAATAGCGCGCGCTGACGCTGCCGCTTAGCGTATTACCGGGGCGATACCAGGGGGCATCGGTGATAACCTGCACATCGAAGTTGGGCAACGGGGTTTGGCCCAGGGTGATCGTCAACTCGGAAACGGTATCGCCCAGCGTGGTGCGCACTTGATAAGGCCCCAGCGGGGCATCGGCTGCCAGGGGCAAATCTACTGCGGCAATGCCAAATTCCGAGGCAAGCTGCTGCTGCGAAAGCAAGCGTCGTCCTGTGGCATCGCTAGCCTCGAACTGCACCACGCTGCCCGCAGCCGGGCTGCCATCTATGCTGCTAAGGGCCAGCGTGCGCAGATGCACGGTTTCGCCGGGTTGATAAACGGGCTTGTCGCTGCCCAACAGCAGACGGTAGCTGCGTTGCAGGTGAATGGGGGTAACTACCTCGTCCTGACCCAGGCTGCTGTTGGTGGCTACCACCAGTTGAGCATCGCCTTCCCAGTCGGGAGGAACCTGGAACTGCACCGGTGTGGAACCGGTGGCATCAGTTTGGCCGCGATAAACCTCGCGCGCCAAACCGGCTTGACGCAACTGCACGGCTACCTCAGCGTTAGCTACCGGCTGGTTGGCGGCATCGTTAACCACCACCCGCAGCGCGGCGGAACTGCCAGGAGCCAGGGTTTGCTGGCCCAGCAGCAGGGTACGCTGTGCCCCTTCGTTGATTGGCAAGCGATTGGCGTTCAGGGCCGCGGCAAAGAAGAGCAGCACCATCAACGGCATAGCAGCCGCGCCCAATGGTCGCAACACACGCAGCAGGCCACCCAGAAAACCGGCAGGGTTGCCCTGCGTGGTGCGCTGGCGTTGACCAGCCAGGGCGTGGCGAATGCGAGCTTCGGCATCGTGTGGCAACTGCACGCTTTGGTAAACCGGTGCTACCACCTGATGCAAGCTGTGATGCAGCGTAGCCAAACGACGGAGCTGGCCGCGGCAGGCAGGGCATTCAGCCAAATGCGCTTCCACGGCGGTTTCTTCCGCGGTGCTCAACTCACCATCAAGGTAAGCCAACAGGTCGAATTCAAGATGATCCATGACTACTACACTAACCGATCTGCAACAACAGCAACAGCATGACAACCGAACGGCCATGACTTAAATCAGGCGCTTGCGCGCTTAAAATCTCGTGAAGCTTTTTGTGTGCGTTGAAGAGACGTGATTTCACTGTACCGATGTTGATCTCCAGCGAGGAGGCGATTTCCTCGTAGGAAAATTCCTGGCCGTAGCGCATCAGGATAACTTCACGATGCACATCGCTCAACTGATTGACTGCGGTCCACAGACGCAGCTTGTCTTCCTGGCGCAAGGTCATTTCTTCGGGATCAGCAGCGAGCCGACCCATGATGGCAACGTCAGGCAATTCTGCCTCTGGTGCAGTATGTTCCAAGCGCTCGTCCAGCTCATCCCAGTCTGCCGAAGGCAGGCGTTTTTTGCGCAAGCGCGTTTTGCAGCGGTTGACTGTAACGCGATAGAGCCAGGTTTCAAAGCGGGCTGAACCATCTACATCATAGCTACGCAGGCCGCGCAACACGTCCATAAACGTTTCCTGTGTGGCTTCTTCGGCGTCGGCGCTGTGGCGCAGCGTCATATAGGCCACACGATAAACATAATCTTTGTAGCGTTCGAACAGCGCGTCGAAGGCAGCCGGCTGGCCGGTCTGATGACGCCTGATCAGTTCCTCGGTGCTGACACCGGCAGGTTTAGCCGCGCCGCGTGAGGCGGCAACCGGCTGTGCTACATCGAAAGGCACAATAGGTTCCTTTATGCCCGTAAATTACATGTCGGGAAGGGTGATTTTGTTCGCCAATGGACGAATAAGTATTCCAGATTGGTTCCGCTGTTATATCGGCAGTGTAATCAGGGTGAATGAAGGTGTCAAATGCCGTAGTCATTGCCGCAGGGTGATCAGCGCGGCGATGACTACGGCGAGTGGGTGATAAATTCATTGCTAACCTTTTACTTGCGGTATAATGCGTCAGAACAGCAGTTCGTATGCCGATGCACGCCCTCTATGCCAAGCGGGGCATCTTTCACTGACAGGTATGGCTTGTTATGACGCAAACGTATGTGGCTTTCGATCTGGAAACCACTGGTCTTGATCCCAAACGGGATGCGATTATTGAAATTGGCTGTGCGCGGCTGCGCGATGGCGAGGTAGTGGATCAGTACAGCACACTGGTTAACCCTGGCCGCAAGCTGGCTTTTGTCATCACACAGCTTACCGGCATCAGCGACCGCGATCTGCTTGGGCAGCCATCTATCGCTGAGGTACTGACACCGCTGATGCGTTTCATCGGCTCGGCCACGATGGTGGCGCACAACGCCCCGTTTGACGTGGGCTTTTTGCGCGCCGCGGGCCTAAGCCTTGTCAACCCGGTACTGGATACGTTTGAAATCGCTGGCATTGTGCTGCCCAGCCGTTCCAGCTATAGCCTGGGCGCGCTGACGGCGGAGTTCGGCATCGAATTGCAGCATGCCCACCGCGCCGCGGACGATGCCGCGGCCACGGCGCTTTTGCTGGCGGCCTTACAGCGCGCCGCAGCCAAACTGCCACTGCCTACGCTGATGGAGATCAACCGGCTGGCAGGGCATAGCACCTGGAGCCTGCGCAGCTTCTTTGCTGAGGCTGAGAAAGCAGCTACGCGCACGGTGCTGCTTCAGGCTTATGAGCGCAAAGTGCTGGAAGCAGGCGGCATTGAGCCACTGCTCAGCCGCGTGGGACGCACAGCGCCGCGTGTTCCCCCGCCGCTGACACCGGTTGCCGACCCGCAGCCACTCGATACCGAGCTGCTGGCGCAGTTTCTGGAACCGGATGGCCCGCTAGAGCAGCTCTTACCCGGCTATGAACACCGCGAGCCGCAGGTAGAGATGCTGCGCGCCGTGACTGAGGCGTTCAACGAGGGCAACCATTTGTTGATCGAGGCGGGAACCGGTACGGGCAAAAGCCTGGCCTACCTGCTGCCCGCGCTGGCATGGGCGGTGCAGAACCGCAGCCGTGTGGTGGTAAGTACCAACACCATCAACCTACAGGATCAGCTTTTCACCAAAGATCTGCCCGATCTGCTGCGCGTTTTCGAGGCAGTGGACGGCCCAGACGCTACGCCGTTCAGCGTTCTGGCCCGTCAGGCAGCGGGTGGCCGTGTGGCCCTGATGAAAGGACGCTCGAACTATGTCTGCCTGCGCCGCCTGGATGCGCTGCGCAGCCGGGCTGATCTGGACAACGACGAGCTGCGCGTGCTGACACGCGTGCTGGTGTGGCTGGCAACCACCGACACCGGCGACCGCGGCGATCTGTTTTTGTGGGGCGGACGCGAAGAAGCGATCTGGGCACGTATGGCCTCGGAAAGCAACGCATGCAGCGATTCGCTGTGCGAAGAGTCGCAGCCGGGCGGCTGTTTCTTTCTGCGCAACCGCCGTGAGGGCGATGCCGCCCACGTTGTCATTGCCAACCACGCGTTGGTGCTGGCCGATATAGCCGCAGGCAACCGCGTGCTGCCGGAATACAGGCATCTGATTGTGGATGAGGCGCATCACCTGGAAAACGCCGCCACTCAGCAGCTTGGCTATACCACCTCACAGCCACGGTTAGAGCGCCTGCTGAACGATATTTACAGCGAAGGCGGCGAGGGGCGCGGTGGTGTGCTGTATGAGGTGCGACGGCGCGGCGACAAGGCGGGGCTGGCGCCAGATACACGCCAGAAGCTGGACCGCTCTATTGTGGCCGCGCAGCGCACTGCCGAACATACCCGCGATCTGATGCGCCAGTTTTTCCACGTACTCAGTGCGTTTGTGCTGGCCGATCAGCCAACGATAGGCGCTTATGGTCTGCGGCTGCGCATCGAATCGAAAGTGCGCAACCAGCCGGAATGGACCTCGGTGGAAATTGCCTGGGACACACTGGCCGGCCCTCTGGACGAGCTAACACAGCATTTGCAAACTCTGCAGGAAGGGCTGGATGAGCTGGCCACAGCCGGTGTGACGCAAATGGAAGCAGCCGCAGCCGATGTGCTGGCTCTGCTGACGGCATTGGTCGAGGCACAAGTCAAAATCCATGCCACGGTGAGTGATCCGCAGGCCAACGATATTTACTGGGTGGAGGTAAGCGGCGATGACCGCACGCTGTCGCTGCATGTAGCACCGCTGCATGTGGGGCCGATGATTGAAGATGCGCTGTTCATGCAGAAAAACAACGTGATCATGACCTCGGCCACGCTACGCACGGCAGACAGCTACAGCTATATTCAGGATCGCCTCCATGCGCGCAGTGCCAACACGGTGACTGTCGGTTCGCCTTTCGACTACAAAGAATCTACGCTGGTGTTTGTGCCCACGGACATCTCTGACCCCAGCGGCGCAAACTTTCAGCGTCACACCGAGGAGACCATCCGCTTGCTGGCGCGGGCGCTGGAAGGGCGCACCATGGTGCTGTTTACCGCCTATGCGCAGTTGCGTCAAACCGCCGAGGCGCTTGGCCCCACCCTGAGCGCAGCGGGGATTACCCTGTTTCAGCAAGGCAGTGGTGGCAGCCGACGGCAACTGCTGGAAAATTTCCGCAACACGCCACGCGCAGTGCTGTTTGGCACGCGCAGCTTCTGGGAAGGCGTAGACGTGGTGGGAACAGCCCTCAGCGGTTTGATTCTGGTGCGCCTGCCTTTTGCTGTGCCCAACGATCCGGTGGTGGCCGCGCGCGCCGAAACCTTCGACGATGCCTTCTATCAGTATTCAGTGCCCGATGCGATTTTACGTTTCCGGCAGGGCTTTGGCCGCCTGATCCGCAGCCGCCAAGACCGCGGGGTATGCGTGATTCTGGATAACCGTGTGCTGACCAAACGCTACGGCCAACTGTTTTTACAATCGTTACCTGATTGCACCATACAAAAAGCGCCGCTGGCATCTCTGCCGAACGCGGCGCTTCAGTGGGTAAAACGCGCAGACGAGGCGGTATAAATGCCGGTTGCGCGGTTGAGCGGGCGGTGCGCGGCCTCAATGGCTGACGCGCACCGCCTGCATGAGTGGGCTAGCTGCCGGGCTGATACTCAAAAAACCATTTGGTATTGAGCTGATCCAATGTGCCATCGGCTTGCATGGCAGCAATGGCGGCGTTGAAGGAGCCTTTCAGATCACTGCCCAGGGGGAAGATGAAACCGAATTCTTCCTGCCCCAGGGCATCGCCTACAGTTTTGAGCTTGTCGGGGTTAGCGCCGATATAGCCCTTGGTCGAGGCGGCATCGGTTAGCACCATGTCCACATCGCCGTTGAGCAGGGCCTGCACGGCTGCGCCGAAGGTATCGAACAGCTTGATGCGCGGGTTGGCCTCGTCGCCGTCGAGTACTTCGTACACGGCGGTGTAGAAGTTGGTGGTGCCTGCCTGTGAGCCAATCAACAGCTCGGGGTTTTTGCCAAAGTCTGCGGCGTTGCTAAAGCGGTCTTCAGCGGCACGTACCAACATGAACTGCTGCGACAGCATGTACGGATCAGAGAAATCCACCTGCTGAGCGCGCTCCTCGGTGATAGTGATGCCATCCATGCCTACATCGAACTGACCTTCGTGTACCGCGGCAATCATCGTATCCCACGAAGTGACGTTCCAGACAACCTGGCAGTTCAGGCGGCGGCAGATTTCATTCACAGCGTCGTATTCCCAGCCCATCGCTTCACCGGTGGCCGGATCCACAAAGTTCAGCGGAGTGTAGGCGTTTTCGGTGACGGCGTTGATGGTGCGCCCGCCCAGGTTAGGCAGGGCGCTGCCATCTTCGGCGGGCGTTTCTGCCACAGGGGTAGCCGTAGGCTGTGCGGCAGGAGCCTGGGTGCAACCGGTGACGGCCCAAGCCATCAGCAGGATTGTGATTACAAGCAAAACAACACGTTTCATGAGGTTACTCCTGAGGGGGTATCAGCCTTGTGGCCGCGCAGCCATTGCCAACCCTTCATCAGGGTGAAGGCCTGCACGACGGCCAGCCAAAAGGCAAAGAAGGTGAAGATGATGGGGCCAACACTGACGATGGTGGGAATGAAGCTATTCACCGAACGAATCGCGCCCTGATAGCGCGTCACCAAGTCTTTGTAGGCCGCCATCACCTGCTGAGCGCTGCCCAGCGAGGCGTTGATTTGATCCAGCGAGCCGCCAAACTGATCCAGGCTTTGCGCCAATGCCGGCAAGCTCTGGCTGGTGCCGCCGAGGTTAGTACCCAGGGCACGCATAGACTCGGGCAGAGTGTCCAGGCTGGCACTGATGCCATCCAGCGATTCGCTAAGCGATTGCTGAGGATCATATTCGATTCCCAGCAGGCGAATGCCGGACATGGTGCGCAGCACGTTGTCAATCAATTGGGCGCTGCCCGCGGCTGATTCCAGAGTGCCTTGCGTGATGGTGAGGGTATCGGGCAAACCCTCACCCAGAAAATCAGCCAGCGAGTCCAGCGTGGGACTGGAGGAGGACACGGTGGAGGCCAGGGTGTTGAAGGTGCTTTTGGCTGATACCACGCTGGCACTGGCTGCGCCCAGCGAGGCATCCACCGTTTCAAATGCGCCGGTGGTAGTGCCCAGCGTTTCATCGAGCAGCACCAGGCCACGCGCTACGCTGTCGGCAGCTACTGAGCGATAGGCCCATACGGCGTAGGTAGAGCCAACGGTCAGCACCAGGCTGACCAACGCCAGGATCACCAGCAGAATACCAATGATACGTTTGAACATAAACTTCTCCTCGGAATTGCGATCTGTGAAAAAGATAAAAACAGGGCCGCTACAGCACGCGAGTGATGTGAAGCGGTTGGGGCAGAGTCTGATCAGCCTGACGCAGGGCAGCTTCGGAGCCAAGCGCTACCACCGCGCCATGGGCAGCTACCTCATCCAGCCAGGTTGCCAGGGCGCGCACATCGGCCAGGGTGGTAGCCAGCACTTCATCGCGCACCTGTTGACGCAGGGCATCGGTGTCACCGTTGAGAGTGCGCAGCAGCGCGGTGTAGCCTTTGGCATCGGGCAACTCGTAGCTGTCCATCTGGCCGATGACGCCGATAATGGTTTTGTCCACATCGCTTTGGCTCCACTCGACGCGGCGCAGAAAATCGGCTGCACCGTCGTAGGCCTGCAAAGTAGACAACACGTTGGGATCGCGGTAGGATAAAAAGGCCAACACGCCCGAATAGCTGTTGAAGGTGCAGAAGCCACCATAGGCGCCGCCCTGCACGCGGATACGATCCCAAATCCATGAATTATCCAGCAGCTTTACGGCTACCTGGGTGGAGCCGTGCCGGGTGTAGCCATAGTCGTACAGATTGGCAGCCTTGCCCACGTAATTGACTTGGGCGGGCGAGGTCAGCCCTTCGGCATGTGCGGTAGGTTCGGGCTGCCACAGCGCCGCAGGCACGGACTGGGCAGGCAGAGCGGCCAGGGTTTTTTGCAGCCGCGGCAGAAAAGCCGTCAGATCAGCAGCGCTGGCGGTGACATTAGCCAGCAGGCCATTTTGCTGCACCAGACAGCGCTGTACCTCATGCAGCTCAGCCAGCACCGCGGGCCAATCGCTTTCGATGCGTTCCAGCAAACGACGGATGAAGAAAAGGTAGGCCACGCCGCCGATCTGCTCACCGGCCCAATCGGCCAGAGTGAAACGGGCACGCAGCCGCCGATACACCACCATGTGCCCGCCGGGAATCAGGCCGGATTCCAGCCCTGCCTTTTCCTGCAGCACAATCTGGCGCAGACGGTCGCGGTTATCGAGCTGCACATCAAGCAGCAGATCGCGCAAAATATCGAGCAAGGCCTGCCCTTGTGATGCAGTAGCCTTGCCGCGCAGAAAAAGATAGGCCAACGGCTGGCGGCTGCGGGTGATGCCAGTATGAGCGGCGCGGAAGATGCCGCCAGTGTCACGGCCGATGCGCTGAGAAATGCGCACAAAGTCCTGTGTGGTAGTGCCCATGCTGAGGAGCAAGCGGCCAAACAGCTCACCATAAGGCAGCAGGTGCTGCGGCAGAGTGCGCAGATCGAAGCCGAGGTCAAGATAGACAATGCCGTTGGTGAAGAGATCGTGGGTAATGAGGCGCGCCGGGCCGCCCGCCTGCTGCTGCACAGGGATATGACGAATCTCGCGGGCCAGATCGTCCACTGCCAGCGAAGGAATAGTCGCCAGGGCTGCGGGGGAATCGGGGGTTTCCTGCAACTGCCGCAAATGCTGCATGGTATGCTGAATAGCTTGCAACTCAGGCAAAGACATGGCAGCGCGTTCAGCATCCAACCGGGCGCGCTCGGCGGCTTCGGTGCGGGCGCGCAGGGTGGGGTCGGGATCAAGCTGCACCACCGTGCGATGAGGGTTATCAAGCAGGTAATGCTGTATCAGCCCCTCGAAGAAGCGCGCATCGGCAGCCATAACCTGCCTGAGCTGCTGCAGCGGCGCTTCGTAAGCGATCTCGCCGATGGGGTCGCTGCCGTAAAGCCAGCCACCAAGCGCGGCCAGCATGTACATCAGCCCGCGGGGATAGCTGCCGGTATTGGCCTCACGCAGGCGAAATTCCAGCGTGTTAAGCGCAGCCGTGGTCATTTCAGGGTCAATACCGTGGCGCACAATCTGCTCCAGCGTAGCCAGAACAAGCGGCTCTACCTGGGTCGCGGCTGCCGGGGTCACGCCGCGCAGACCGGTGGAGAAGGCAGCCTCACGGTAGCCTGCGTCGTAGCCATAGCCAATCAGCCCTTCGCCCAGGCCGGAATCGATCAGCGCCTTGCGCAGCGGCGAAGCCTGTGTGTTGATCAGGATATGCGATAACACCTCCAACGCAAACGTGGTGTTGCGCTCGGTAACCTCGTTCAGCAACCAGTTCACGGTGACGTAGCTGCGTGCCGGGTCTTGTGTGCTATCATCCTGGCCGGCATCGTAGGGATAGCTGAAGCGACGCGGGGCGCTGAAGCGCGGCTGAAGTGCGGCTGGTGGCGCGGCCGGGGCCGCCTCGTAGTCATCCAGATAAGCCGCGGCCATATCCAGGCGCGCATCAGAATGGTCGTCGCCGTAGAAAAACAGGAAGCTGTTAGAAGGATGGTAATAGCGCCGATAGAAGCGCATGAACTGCTGGTAGCTGAGATCAGGGATTACTGCCGGGTCGCCGCCTGAATCGAAACCGTAGATATTGTCTGGAAAAAGACTTTGCTGCACAAAGCGCCCCACCAGCGAGTCGGGCGAGGAGTAGGCGCCTTTCATTTCATTGAAAACCACCCCACGGTACGCCAGCGGTGACTGGATGTCATCGGCTTCATAGTGCCATCCCTGGGTTTGCAAGGTCTCGGGCGTCAGCAGCGGCTTGAACACGGCATCCAGATATACTTGCACCAAGTTGTAAAAATCGGCGCGGTTCTGGCTGGCTACCGGGTACACGGTGCGATCAGGCCAGGTCATGGCATTGAGAAAGGTATTCAACGAGCCGCGGCGCAGCACATTGAACGGTTCTTTCACCGGATACGAGCGCGATCCACACAGCACGGAATGTTCCAGAATGTGCGGCAGACCGGTGGAATCATCGGGCGGTGTGGCAAAGGCAATGCCAAACACCTTGTTTTCGTCGTCATTTTCCACAGACATCAACACAGCGCCGGTTTTGGCATGACGATAGAGCCGCACACGGCTGTTGATTTCGGCAACCTGGCGATCCTGAAGCAAATCAAAGGCGGGATGGGTCATGCAATAAGCTCCTGTTCGGGGAAAAGGTTTGTGCTACGCACTACGTGCTACACCCCAAAGCGTTCCAAATCCAGCAGTGCGGCTTTGCGCGGCAAACCCCAACGATAGCCGTTCAGGCTGCCATTAGCAGCCAGGGCGCGGTGACAGGGGATCACCAGCGCCACCGGGTTGGCGGCACAGGCATGGCCCACGGCACGGGTGGCCGTGGGCTGGCCGATAGCCTCGGCTAGTTGTTGGTAGGTGATGGTGCTGCCATAGGGAATGGCTTGCAGGGCAGCCCAAACGCGGTGCTGAAACGCAGTGCCTGCTATATCCAACGGCAGGTCCAGCGCTTGTTGCCGACCATCCAAATAAGCCTGCACCTGCACAGTCCAGGCGGCCAGATCCGCACGATTGGCGGCAAGGCTGGCCTGCGGATGCTGTTGGCAGAAGTCGGCAGCCAACACAGCTGGGTCATCACCCAGCCACAAGGCGCACAAGCCTCGGTCTGTAGCGGCCAGCAACAGGTTTCCCAGTGAACAGGGCGCGTAGACATAATCAATCACAGGCGGTTGCCCTGCGCGTAACCCTGTCATGCGGCTTGCAGTGTTTCACCGCTGGTCACATCACCGACGGGATAAGACTCGGCCTGAACGCGCGGTCGTATCACCACGTTACGCCCCACTTTAATACCAGCAGGAACCTGGGCGCGTTTGCCGATCACAGTTAAGCCGGTGTTGAGAGCATTGGGCATGGCATGGTTAGGGGTGTTGTCGTCGCCCCAGCCAATGGCCGCGCCATCGCCCACCTCGGCGCGCTTGTCTACAATGGCACGTTCCACGCGTGCCGCAGCGCCGATCACTGCGCCGTTCATAATAATCGAATCGTGAATTTCAGCGCCTTCACCGATCACTGCGCCGGGGCCGATGATGGAACGGACCACCTTGCCGAACACGCGACAACCATCGCAGAGCAGGCTGCCATCTACAGTGGCCTGAGCGCCGGTGAAGGCCGGTGCCAGTTGCTCGCTGCGGGTATGGATGACCCAATCGGGATCGTAGAGATCGAGTGCGGGCGTTTCGGCCAGCAAAGCCATGTTGGCTTCCCAGAAGGCCTGCACCGTACCGGCGTCCATCCAGTAGCCATCATAGCTGTAGGCCATCATGCGCAGGCCAGCTTTCAGCATCCCAGGCACCACGTTGCGGCCAAAGTCCACATCGTTGGCTCCGGGGCCGGTGAGCCAATCCACCAGGGCCTCACGTTTGAAGACGTAGATGCCCATTGAGGCCATGCGGCTGAGAGTGCGCCGCGGCTTTTCCTCGAAGCGCGAGACGCGGCCGCTGCTGTCTGCCCCCACCATGCCGAAGCGGTGTGTTTCGT
Organism: uncultured Caldilineales bacterium; assembly: GCA_937907455.1. Lineage (GTDB taxonomy): Bacteria > Chloroflexota > Anaerolineae > JAAEKA01 > JAAEKA01 > JAAEKA01. The sequence continues at coordinate 48,844 of CALESQ010000096.1, read as the reverse complement.
GCGGGCTGACGCTGCGCACAGCAATGGTGCAATCAGCGCCGGAGCTTTCATGCAGGCGCAACATCGGGCGATAGTCCATCTTGTAGATGTGGTCGCCAGCCAGCAGCAGCACGGTATCTACCCGCTGTTCAGCAGCGTAATCAAGATTGAAGCGCACGGCATCGGCGGTGCCGCGCTGCCAGGCGCCGCTTTCGTGCGGGCCGCTGATATATGGCTGCAACAGGCGCACGCCGCCCACAGCACGATCCAGGTCCCACGGCTTGCCGTTGCCGATATGATCGTTGAGCGAGCGCGGTTTGTATTGCGTCAGCACGGCGACATTGTAGATGCCGGAATTAACGCAATTGGATAGAGAAAAGTCAATCACACGGTACTTGCCACCGAAGGGAATAGAGGGTTCGGCACGTTCCGCGGTGAGAATGCTGAGGGCGGGGCTGGCGCCACCGGCCAGGATCATGGCTAAGACACGCATTATGGCTCCTTATTCACCGTAAGGAGTAAGACGTGAGAAGTAAGCAGAAAACTTCTTACTCCTTACTCCTTACCTCTCACTAACCTAGACCGTCTCCCCGCTGGGGACAAAACCGTTAAAGGCGGCAAAAGCTTCTTCTTCCACCGCTGCGTTGATGAGAACGTTGCGGCCAATACGGATATTGGGCGGAATGTGTGCGCCTTTGCCCACCACGCTGATACCGGCCCATAGCTTGTCGGGGCCAAGCTTGTTGACGACATCGGAGTCACCGCCAAAGCCCAGCAGTGCGCCAGAGCCAACCACTACTTCTTTATCTACCACCACCTTATCCAACACCGCACCCGGGCCGATCCAGGCGTCGTTCATCACCACCGAGTCGCGCACCAGCGCGCCCGGCGATACATAGACACCCGGCGACAACACCGAACGTTCCACATTGCCGCGGATCACGCAGCCATTCGACAGCAAACTGCTGTGTACACGCGCCTGCGGGCCAAGCTTCACCGGAGGGCGCTCCTGACTGCGGGTGCGCACCGGCCAAGAATTATCGTATAAATTCAGCGGTGAGTTGGGATCGAGCAATGCCATGCTGGTATCCCAATAGCTGTCAATGGTACCCACATCCACCCAATAGCCGTCGAAACGATAGGCAAAGGCACGATAGTCACGGATCATGTCGGGAATGACGTGTTTGCCAAAATCCAAATCGGGATGTTGCTGCGAGCCTTGCAGCAGGCGCTCCTCCAGCACCTCGGTGTTAAAAATGTAGATGCCCATCGAGGCCAAAATACCCTTATCGCGCGCTTTGGGTTTTTCATGGAAGGCCGAGATGCGCATATCCTCATCCACCGACATGATGCCGAAGCGGTCAGTTTCCTCCAGCGGCACTTCCATCACGGCTACGGTCATATCGGCATGATTGTCCTCGTGGAAGCGCAGCATTTTGGCGTAGTCCATCTTGTAGATGTGGTCACCGCCCAGCACCAGCACCCGTTCAGCGCGCAGCTCGCGCACGTAGTCAAAGTTTTGCAGCACTGCATCGGCTGTGCCGCGATACCACACCTGCTCGCCGCCGCCTACCTGATAGGGCTGCAACAGACGCACCCCACCAGAGGCGCGGTCCAGGTCCCACGGCTTGCCAATGCCGATATGTTCGTTGAGCGAATGCGGACGATACTGTGTCAACACGGCGATGTTGTAAATGTCCGAGTTGACGCAGTTGGAGAGGGTGAAGTCAATAATACGGTATTTGCCGGCAAAGGGTACGGAGGGCTTGGCGCGCTTCTCAGAAAGCACAGTCAAGCGAGTTCCGGCACCGCCGGCCATGATCATGGCCACGACTTTCATAGCGAGAGAGCCTCCTGCGGCTAATACGTACTGCGTAACAAGTATCGCGGGATGCGGGCAAACTGCGGAGCTTGGATGAACAGTGAACACTAAGGAGTAAAGAGATCAGAACCTGCGAGCTGCAAGAGTTTCGGTACAGCCACAGGCGGCCTGCTCAACCGGCGGAAGCATCCAGCTTGCAATTCGTAAATCCAGCGCTTTCTGTGTTATATTCTATCCTACCGTAAGCTGTATGGCAAGCAAGGACATTCGATTTTTATGTCGCAAGACCCTTCTCCCAGCGACTATCTAGGCAACGTAACCTTTACTGTGTTGGATGTAGAAACCACCGGCCTACATGCAGGCAGCGGGCATCGCATCTGCGAAGTAGCCCTGCTGCGTTTTCGCGGGGGCAAGGTGCTGGACAGCTTCGAGACGCTTGTGGATCCGCAGCGCCCGATTTCGCCCGGGGCATCAGCCGTGAGCGGGTTGACCGACTTTCACCTGCGTGGTCAGCCGGTGTTCAGCCAGGTAGCCGGGCAGGTGCAAGCTATGCTCGATGGCTCGGTGCTGGTGGCTCACAATGCAGCGTTTGATCTGAGCTTTTTGGCCGGAGAATGGCGGCGGCTGCGCTGGTCGCCACGGCTGGGCTTCACTGTAGATACCTTGTTACTGGCCCGGCGGCTTTATGCCTTTCGCCGCAACAATCTGGCTGATGTGGCGCGGGCGCTGCGCGTGCGGGTTGACCGTGAACATCGCGCCATGGGTGATGTGTGGACCACGCTGCGCGTGCTGCAAACCATGCTGGCCGACCTGAACCGCGGCGGCAAGGTGACGCTGGCGCATCTGCTGGACGCGCAGGGAGGCAATGTGCTGTGGCCTGAGCCGCAAACACGCCCATTGCCCCCACTGCTTGAAGACGCGCTGGCCCGCGGTGGCCGGCTATGGCTGCGCTATCGCGACCAGCGCGGCCAAATCAGCGAACGCGTGGTCGAACCACTGGATGTGACCGACGACGGCCAGGCGCTGTATCTGGCTGCCTATTGCGTGCAGCGCGGCGAACAACGCACTTTTCGTCTGGATCGCGTGCTGGAAATGCGCTTGGACGGCGACCCCTTCGACGATTTGAAATGAGGCGTATGACCGTTATTTTGGTTGACGAAGCACAGAGATGGAACGAAACGCTGCTACACCTGTCTGCCCCCCATCTGCTGCAAACCTGGGAATGGGGCGAGATTAAGGCGCAAACTGGCTGGGCCGCTACGCGCGCCGTGTGGCCCGGTGCAACCGATGCTGCGCCACTGGCAGCGGCCAGCTTTTTGCTGCGCCGCATCAACCGTCTGCCGTGGGGTGTGGCTTATGTCCCCAAAGGCCCGGTGACTGATTGGCTCGACCTCGCTGCGGCACAGGCTGCGGTGGCAGGGATAGAAACGCTGGCCCGCCAAAGCCGCGCCCTCTTTGTCAAAATTGATCCTGATGTAGACCCTGACACTGCGGCGGGGCAGGCGGTGGTGAGGCTGTTGCGCAGCCGCGGTTGGCGGCCTTCTGCCGAGCAAATCCAGTTCCGCAACACCGCGCTGCTTGATGTGACGCTGGATGATGAGGCATTGCTGGCTGCGATGAAGCCGAAATGGCGCTATAACATCCGTTTGGCCGAACGTCGCGGGGTGACGGTGCGTGTGGGCAGTGTGGATGATCTCGCTGCGTTTTACACGCTGTATGTCGAGACGGGCGGACGCGACGGCTTTATTGTGCGTCCGTTTGAGTATTATGCAGCTACCTGGCGGCGCTTCATGCAACCTGCTGCTGCCCGCGCTCCGTGGGCTGAGTTGTTGCTGGCTGAGGTGGCAGGCGATACGGTGGCCGGACTGATGCTGTTTGGCTTTGGCGGCACGGCATGGTATTTGTACGGCGCATCGAGCGAACGTCAGCGCTCGGCCATGCCCAATCACTTATTACAATGGACGGCGATGCAGCGGGCACGGGGGCGCGGCTGCACCACCTATGACCTGTGGGGCGCGCCGGATGTGCTGGATGAAAGCGATGGCATGTGGGGCGTTTGGCGTTTTAAGGAGGGTTTTGGCGCGCAGTTTGCGCCACATATAGGCGCATGGGATTTCCCAGTGCAGCCGCTGCTTTATCGGCTGTATACCGAGGCGATGCCGCGCGTCTTGGATGTAATGCGCGGACGACATCGGCAAGCCGCCACCTCCGGCTGATCTGCAAAAACCCTTGAATTGGCATGGTTGGCGGTTGGCCGCTATCGCGCAGGCACGACCAAAGCGGGGGGCTTATGGCTGCATGTATGCTAGCGTTTGCACATCACGCCGCGGGCTATCAGTACAAAATCTCGTACTTATAGCCTTGCTCGGTCAAAAACATCTGACGCTTAGCTCCAAAAAGGTGGTCTTTGGTGTCACGCATCACCACGGCGCAGAAATGGGCGGGCCGACCATCCAGCGGCATGGTGTGATTGCTTTGTACCACAAGGGGGTTGGCAGTATTGATTGGCATAGTTGACGCGTTATAGTTTGGGGTAGTGTGCGACTTTCGGTTGAATGACAAGAGCCGGACAATAAATGGTTGCGGTTCAGAGAACGAAGCGCTCTCAGGCGCTCTCCGAAAGCCCCGGCAGGGGCTTCGTGGCTTGAGACACCGAATTCAATTCGGTGGCAACACATTTCAACCGAAATCCATACACAACCAGTGTGGTATAATGGCTGCATGACAGAACTGGCGGCTGTCGCTGCATCGGCCCTGTGGTCTTTGACCTCGATTCAATTTACGCTGGCAGGTCGGCGCGTCGGTTCCTCAGCAGTGAATTACGCGCGCCTGGTGCTGGCGCTGCTCTATCTATCGTTAACACATTGGTTTGTCACGGGGCAGGTATGGCCGGTGGATGCCAGCCGCGAGCATTGGCTGTGGATGAGTCTGTCAGGCGTGGTAGGGCTTACGCTGGGCGACGCTGCGCTCTATCAGGGCTATGTGCTGATTGGTCCGCGGCGCACGCAGTTGATGATGACCTCAGCGCCGATGTTTACCACGCTGGCTGCCTGGGTGCTATGGCGCGAACGCCTCAGCTTGCTGCAATTGCTGGCTATAGCAATCACTATTGGCGGTATCGTGTGGGTGGTGTCAGAGCCGCGTCAGGGCATCAGTCGTCAACAATTTGCCGGTGATCATGATCCGGCGGCGTATCGCAAAGGGGTGCTGCTGGGGGTTGTTGCTGCCGTTTGTCAGGCGATAGGGCTATTGTTATCACGAGAGGGCCTGAACGATGGCTTTTTACCGCTGTCAGCTACGGTAATCCGCATGGCCGCGGCTACAGCGGCTATCGTTATCATCAGCGCAGCGCGCGGAGAGACGCGGCGGGTGTGGCAGCACTGGCAGGATCGTCGCGCGCTTTGGCTGATTGGCGGGGGTGCATTAACGGGACCCTATATCGGCGTGTGGCTTTCGATGGTGGCAGTACAACACGGAGCAATGGGCATCGCCAGTACACTGCTGGCACTGGCGCCGGTGTTGTTGATTCCCCTTAGTGCATGGTTTTTTGGAGAGCGTATCACTCAGCGTTCGGTACTGGGTACTGTGTTGACCCTGGTCGGTGTGGGGATGATTTTTCTGATGTAAGGGTGAGGGGAGGTGCGCCGTCGTTACCGGCGCATCGCTGTCTGTGGATCGGGGTGTGGGCAGGTGCGCCGTCGTTACCGGCGCATCTCCGTCTCCTGCGGCGCGCCTGCCCTCTGACGCTGACGCTGCACGGTATAAACTTGACGCCCCTGTCAGCCACACATATAATGCAACTAATTGCGGCGCACCGAACGGATGCGTCGCATTTTTCAGGTTAGAAAACAGCCCGAGGAGACATAATTATGATCGGCGTTCAGGATTTGCGCAAAGGCGTAACCTTTGAGTTTGAAGGCAACATCTATCGCGTGTTGCAATATGAGCATATCAAAACCGGGCGCGGCGGCGCGACCATTCGCATCAAAGCGCGTGATCTGCGCAGTGGCGCTACAATTGATCGAACCTTCCCTTCCGGTAACCGCGTACAGGATATTCGCCTTGACCACGCCACGGTGCAATACCTCTATCATGAAGGCGATATGTATACCTTCATGGATGTGGAAACCTACGACCAGCCGATGCTAACCGCAGAGACACTGGGTGACGCCGTTTCTTACCTCAAGCCGGAAATGACTCTGGAAGTGGTCAGCTACGAGGGTAAGCCGATTGATATTGAATTGCCCACCACAGTAGATATGGAAGTGGTTTACACCGAGCCAGGTTTTGCCGGTGATACTGCCACCGGCGCCACCAAAAGCGCCGAGGTAGAAACCGGATTGAAGGTGCAAGTGCCCCTGTTCGTGGAAGTCGGTGACCGCATCCGCGTAGACACCCGCTCTGGTGGATACGTCACACGGGTTTAGCAAGTATTTTGGCATTTGGCGCTGACACAAGCTTGCGCTATAATGCCCTCCGTCGGGCGGTGCCCCGGCGCTGTGCCACCCTAGCTCAGCCGGTAGAGCAGCGCATTCGTAATGCGCCGGTCGTCGGTTCAATTCCGACGGGTGGCTCCACGCTGCAACCAGCCCCAACCGCCAACGGTTGGGGCTTTTGTTTGCCCGGCGCATTGTTTATGCTTCAGACACCCACACCCCCGCATCTGCTGGATCGCCTCTATCGCCGTCTGACCGGCGACAGGGTACTGCTGAGTTTGCTGGCATTGACCTTGCTAGCCTTTACGTTGAGCCTGCTGCTGCCCCAACTTGCCCTTGAACCTGAACAGGCAGGGGCGCTGCGCTGGCTGGACGAAACCACGGCAGGCTTCGGCGCGCCAGGTCCGGCCATGCGCGCTGCCGGGCTTTTCGATCTGGCTCATAGCCCCTGGCTGCGCGGCCTGTTGGGTCTGCTGGCCTTTACCGCGCTGCTGCGCCTGGCATTGACCGCAGCAGATACCCATGCCAGACTACGCCAGCCTGATGCCGCAGCCACAGCCAGCAAAGCGATGCACTGGCCGCACCAAGTGCAACTGGCAATCCGTGGTTCGGTCGCAGCTACGCGCGCTGAGCTGAGTGACAACCTTGCCAGCGAAGGATGGCGCATAGCTGCTGCACAAACAGGCGACACCACCTGGATGGTGGCCGAACGCAGTCGTTGGGGCTTGTTGGCACTGCCGCTGGCGTTGATTGGGCTGCTATTGATGCTGATCGGCCTATGGCTGAGCAGCGTAACCGGTTGGCGTCAGACCAATATCATCCTGGCGCCTGCGCAAACCGTGCGCCTGAGCCATGATGCGACCGTGCAACTCACCGCAGGCACTGATGCGGCTACGCTTTTGGTGCAACGCGGGGATCGTCCAGCGCAAACACGCTACTTTCGCCTGGGTGGACTGACTAACGCAGCGGGGCTGTGGTTGCAGCGCACCGGCGAAGGACCGGCAATGACCGTAACCGCGCGCAATGCCGACGGCAGCAGCTTGCTGGTGCAATCGGTGGATCGCAGCACGGCCCCACAAGATTTACTGACACTGGTCTTCGACCAACCGCGCGCTGAACAGCTTTTTCTGGTACCAGAACGACAGTTGGTGTTCAGCATTGTCGCTTTCCCTGCTTTGCCTGAACGGGGTCTGAGTGGCCCGGCGTATCTGGTGCAGGCATTTCCTTTCAACCAGCGTGATCCCGTTGCTAATCAATTCATTGAAGGTAGTGCCAATCTGGCATTAGGCGAAGATATGTATTCGCTGACAGCAGGCAACTATCTGGCATTGTCGGCAAGTCGCAAGCCTGGGCTGCCGCTGTTGATCCTGGGAGGGCTGTTCGCTTTGGCCGCGGTGTTGCTCACGCTGCGCCGCCCAGCAGGCCGTCTTCTCCTCACCCTGCACCCGCACGGTGCAGAAACCACCGTGGCCGCAGCTTTGCAAGCCTCGCCTTTCTGGCGTCAAGCCAATGCCTGGCTGGCCGCCTGGGCCACTACTTACCGTCGTGAAGGATAACCCCTGATGAGCGAACCAGTTCGCCCGATTATTATTGGTGTGGCCGGAGGAACCGGCTCCGGCAAAACCACGGTGGCTTTATCAATTCTAGAGCAGGTAGGCCGCAACCGCATTGCGCTGATCCAGCACGATTCGTACTATTACGATGCTGCCAATCTGCCGCTGGAGGAGCGCGCTCGCCTGAACTTTGATCACCCTAATTCATTAGAAACCTCACTGCTGGTAGAGCATCTGAACGCACTGCGTAGCGGCCAAGCGGTGCAAATCCCCAGCTATGACTTTCGTACCCACACCCGCCTGACGCAAACCCGTCTGGTGAACCCTGAACCTGTGATTCTGGTGGAGGGAATTTTGATCTTCTCGGAACGTGCGCTGCGCGACCTGTTTGATGTGAAGATCTTTGTAGATGCTGATTCGGACATTCGCTTCATTCGCCGCTTGGTACGTGATATGCGCGACCGTGGCCGCCCGCTGGAGTCGGTGGTGGATCAATACATGACCACGGTGCGCCCCATGCACATGGAATTTGTGGAGCCCAGCAAACGCTATGCCGATGTGATCATCCCTGAAGGCGGGCATAACACAGTGGCACTGGACATGGTTGTTGCCCGCGTGCAAACGTTGTTACAAAGAGGTAACGAATAAGGAAGCAGGTAGACAAGTACGCCGAAGGCGGGTAGATAAGTGCGGGGAGCCATCACTCACTCATCTTGTTTACCAATCTCCTTATCTACCCATTACAGGATTAACCTATGCTCACTCTTGGACAAATCGGCCTCGGCTACTGGGGCCCTAATTTACTGCGTAATTTTAACAACCTGCCGCAGGTACGCGTGAAAATTTGCTGCGACCTGGATGAGGCAGCCCTGCGCCGCGCGGCCGCGCAGCATCCTGGCATGATCACTACCAGCGACTATGACACACTGCTGGCTGATGCCGAGGTGCAGGGCGTGATCATCACTGCCCCCACGCCTGCGCATTATGATCTGGCTAAGGCGGCCTTGCTCAGTGGTCGTCATGTGTTTGTAGAAAAGCCGATCACGCTGGATGTAGCCCAGGCTGAAGAGCTGGCCGCACTGGCCGAGACGCGCGGCCTGGTATTGATGGTAGGCCATCTGCTGATGTATCACCCCGCGGTAACCCAGCTTAAGACGATGGTACAAAACGGTGAATTGGGCGATGTCTACTACCTTTACACCAGCCGCCTGAACCTGGGCCAGGTGCGCCGCCATGAAAACGCCATGTGGAGCCTGGCCCCACACGACATTTCAGTGGCGCTTTACCTGCTAGATGAGCAGCCCATCGAGGTAGCCGCACAGGGGCTTACCTATCTTCAGCCGGGCATCCCCGATACGGTATTTTTGACTCTGCGCTTTGCCAGCGGGCGCGCCGCCCATGTGCATGTAAGCTGGCTGGACCCGCACAAAGTGCGCCGCATCACGGTGGTAGGCAGCCAGAAAATGGCCGTCTTTGATGACGTGGACAGCACCGAAAAGCTGCGCATCTACGACAAGGGCGTGCAGCGCCCCGCTTATGACAGCTATGGCGAAGCCTTAACCCTGCGCTTTGGCGATATCAGCATTCCGCGGCTGGATATGCGTGAGCCGTTGCGCCTGGAATGCCAACACTTTGCCGATGCCATCCTCCAGGGCCGCACACCACTCAGTGATGGCCGTAACGGGGTGGAGGTGCTGCGCGTGCTGGCCGCAGGTCAACGCTCACTCGACCACAACGGCGAACCAATGAGCATAACGCGTAACCTGGAGTAGTGCGGCTTTAGTACACCAAACGAAACTTCCAGCGACGAATTGCGATTTAGCTTCCCCAAAAACTTACGAGGTTTCTATGTTCCCAACCTGTTTTATTCATCCCAGCGCGATGATAGGCGCGGGCTGCGAGCTGGGCCACGGCGTAGTCGTTGAGGCCGGTGCTATGATCGGAAATGGCTGCGTGATCGGCCACCATGCGGTGATTCATGCCGGCGTGCAGCTTGGCTCAGGTTGCCGCGTAGAAGATCTGGCAGTACTGGGCCGGCAGCCGCGACCGGCTCCCACCAGCACCGTGCATGTGCCGCCCAATTTACCACCCCTGACCATCGGCGCACACACCACCATCGGCACCAGCGCAGTGGTTTATACCGGCTCCACCGTGGGCGAACGCTGTCTGATCGGCGACGCGGCCTTTGTGCGCGAACAAGTGCAGATCGGCGACCGCGTGATTGTGGGTGCACACGTCACCATCGAAAACGAAGTACGCATCGGCCACGGCGTAAAAATGCAAACCGGCGGCTACATCACCGCCTGGACTGTAATCGAAGACGATTGCTTCATTGCCCCGTGCGTAGTCACCACCAACGATAACTATATGGGCCGCACCGAACGACGCTTTGCCGAGCGTGGCGGCGCAGTGATTCGGCACGGCGCGCGCGTGGGCGCCAACGTCACCCTGCTGCCTAACATCGAGGTGGGCGCTGAGGCTTTCATCGCCGCTGGCTCCGTAGTCTCGCGTCCGGTTGAGCCGGCCACCCTGGTGATGGGCAGCCCGGCCAAGCCCCGCCGCGCCGTACCGGCAGATGAATTTGCAGGGGCCTAGACACTCAGGTCAAAGTTGGTGGACTTGGCATCCCCCAACAGCCAAAGTCAATCGCCCCTTACCCCGTCATCCCCTCCCATCTGGAGAGCAACCCATGATCCCTATTCTTGATCTCAAACAACAATACGACAGCTTGCATGATGAAATTGCCGCGGCGCTGCAAGGCGTGCTGGACAGCGGCGCATTTGTTCTCGGCCCGGACGTAAAAGCACTGGAAGCTGAGGTGGCTGATTACTGCCGCTGTCGCCACGGCGTGGGCGTAGCCTCCGGCACCGATGCCCTGCGCCTCTCGCTGGCTGCGCTCGACCTCGGCGCAGGTGACGAGGTGATCACCACACCCTTTACCTTTGTCGCCACAGCCAACACCATCAGCCACAGCGGCGCACGCCCAGTGTTTGTGGATATTGACCCGCTGACGTTCAACCTCAGCCCAGAGGCAGTAGCCGCGGCCATCACCCCGCGCACCCGCGCCATCGTGCCGGTACACCTCTACGGTCAAGCCGCGGACATGGATCCCCTCATGGCGCTGGCACGACAATATAATCTGGCAGTGATCGAAGATACCGCACAAGCCATCGGTGGCGAATACAAGGGGCAACGTCTGGGCAGCATCGGCGATTTGGGCTGCCTGAGCTTCTATCCCACCAAAAACCTGGGTGCCTATGGTGATGCAGGTATGATAGTCACCAACCGCGCCGATCTGGCCGACAAGCTGGATGTGTTGCGCCGACAGGGTGGCAAAACCAAGTATTTCCATGAGGTATTGGGCTTCAACAGTCGCCTTGATACCATGCAGGCTGCTATTTTGCGCGTCAAACTGCGCCATCTGGAAGCATGGCAGGAAGGCCGCCGCCGCGTGGCTGCTCATTACAACACCCTGTTGGCCCAATCGGGTGCGCCGGTAGTCGCTCCCTACGTTCGGCCTGATGTGCGCCACGTCTATCATCAATACACCATCCGCGCGCCGCGCCGCGATGAGCTGGCCCGGCATCTGCAAAGCCGTGGTGTCAGCACCATGATCTACTATCCCTTGCCGCTGCATCTGCAAGGTCTCTATCGTGACCTGGGTATGGGTGAGGGCGCTCTGCCTGTGGCCGAAGCCGCAGGCAAGGAAGTGTTGTCGTTGCCCATGTATCCCGAACTCACCACCGACCAGCAGGAGCAGATCGTCGCTGCCGTGGCAGAGTTTTATCGGTAAGAAAGTACATAAGGAGACAAGTATATAAGTGTACAAGGATGCGTAGTTTCGAAATTTACTTATTACATCGGAAATTAAGTATTCGCCTATTGCGGAATTGCTGGTAGCCTGTCATTCCGAGGCCCGTCAGGGCCGAGGAATCTTCTCACGAACGCATGGAGGACTCCTCACTGCGTTCGGAGTGACACCGATGAGAGCATTTAGCTTGCTGAATTTTACGCAATCACTTTATTTACGATGCACTTATCTACTTGTCTACCTGCCTTCGGCGTACTTGTCTACCTCATTTCTCTTCATGCTCACCCTCACCATTGTCGGCGCAAGACCACAGTTTATCAAAGCAGCACCGGTTAGCCGCGCCCTGCGCGCCCGCGGCCAGGAACGGCTGATACACACCGGCCAACACTACGACGCGGGCATGTCAGCGGTGTTTTTCCGCGAGCTGCACATCCCTGAACCAGATATCAACCTGGCTATCGGCTCTGGCACGCACGGCGAGCAAACCGGTCGCATGTTGCAGGCGCTAGAGGCGGTGATGCTGACCGAACGCCCCGACTGGGTGCTGGTCTACGGCGATACCAACTCCACCCTGGCCGGCGCGTTAGCTGCCGTCAAGCTGGGCATCCGTGTGGCCCACGTCGAAGCCGGTCTGCGCTCCTTCAACCGCGCCATGCCAGAGGAGCACAACCGCGTACTCACCGATCATTGCGCCGATTTGCTGCTTTGCCCCACACAAAATGCAGTGAACTTGCTGGCCGCTGAGGGCATCACCACGGGCGTGCATCTGGTGGGCGATGTGATGGTGGATGCCCTGCTGGAGCACGCCGCGCAGGCGCGGCAGCAGTCTGCCATTCTCGCCGATCTGCACCTGCCGCCCGGCGAATATTATCTGGCAACCGTGCATCGTCCCTACAACACCGATGTACCACAAAACCTGCGCAGCATTCTGGGTGCCTTCGCTGAAATCCATCGCCGCCGCGCCCAGCCGGTGATCCTGCCATTGCACCCACGCACCCGCAAAATCCTGGCCGGGCTGGGCTGGCAGATCCCCGCAGGCGTGCGCCTGATCGAGCCGGTGGGCTATTGGGATATGCTGGCGCTGGAGCAACATGCCGCCTGCATCCTCACCGATTCTGGTGGAGTGCAAAAAGAAGCCTACACCCTGGCCGTACCCTGCATCACCCTGCGCCCCGAAACCGAATGGATCGAAACGGTGCAATCTGGCTGGAACGTGCTGGCCGGTGCCGATCAGGCTGCTATAGTCCACGCGGCTACCGAGCGCCTTTGGCCGCAAGGCATGCCGCCCGCTGTTTATGGCGACGGCCACGCCGCCGAGCGCATTGTAGATTTGCTGCACCGGAACGCACGGCAGCAAAGTGGTGTCTGAAATTTCATCGGCTTGTCCAATGTGTCAGTTACGCATCAGGCGCTTCGAGCCGGGCCTGACAGCCTGACAGCCGCTCTCTGCTTTATGCCAACGTCACCTTCCCCCGCTTTTAACCTGCACAACCTTGCTGTCTGCATGATGGGGCCGCATCACCCGCGGCCTGGCGGCGTCACCGTTCAGGTGGAGACGTTGAGCCGCGCCCTGCGCGCAGAGGGCGTAGAAGTGCAAGCTGTAGACACCAACGTGCAGGCCGTGCGTGCGGCCGGACGGCTGGGGCGCTGGCTGCTGCCCCTTGCCCAACTGGTGATTGTGCCGCTGCGCCTGCAACGTGCCGCCCGTCGCGCCGATCTCATCCATGTGCATCTGGCCTCGGACTGGGGGTTTTATCTTCCCATGCTGGCCATTGCCTGGGCGCGGCTGTGGCGCAAAACGCCGGTGGTTGCCAGCTATCACGGCGGGGCCGCGGGCCGCTTCGTGCGCCGCCATCCTCATCGGGTGCGTCGGCTGCTGTCCCACATAACCACGCTAGCCAGCTCCTCACAGGCGATTGCTGCCGTCTTTGAAACGCTGGGCCGCACCGTGACAGTGATCCCCAACGTGATTGACCTGGGTCAACTGGATGTCAGCCCCTTGCCTGAGCGCATCGCTGCCGACCCTGCACCGCTGCTGCTCTGGATCAAACGCTTCGACAACACCGGTCACCCGGAACTGATGCTGCGCGCCTTTGCCCGCGTCCATGCACAGCGCCCCGCCGCACGCCTGCTGATGATCGGCGACGGCGAGCGCCTGCCCGCCATGCAAAGCCTTGCTGCCGAGTTGCAATTGCCCGTAGAGTTCGCCGGTCGCGTGCCGGTAGAGCGCCTGCGCGCGGCCTATCGCCAAGCCACCCTGTTTGTCAGCTCCAGCGCCATAGACAACCAACCCAACACCCTGATCGAAGCCTCAGCCATGGGGCTGCCCATTGTAGCTACCGCTGTCGGCGGCGTGCCAGAGATGGTGCATGACCGCGTAGATGCACTGCTCGCCCCCCCCGACGATGCCGCGGCGCTGGCCGCGGCCATTCTGCACCTGCTGGATGATCCCGAGCTGGCTGCGCGGCTGGGTAACGCAGCTCTCGCCAACGCCGCGCGTTTCACCTGGCCTGCGGTGCGTCCGCTGTGGACAGCGCTTTACAAAGAAACAAGCCAACAGGCAAACAAACCTCCCCGCTAGTTATTGCTGCTCTTTTCATCATGTCTCATCCTACTGCTCTCATCACCGGCATTGCCGGGTTTTGCGGCTCTTATCTGGCCGAGCTGCTGCTGCGCGAAGGCTGGCAGGTGGCCGGGCTTGACGTATCTGCCCAAGCCGCCGCGCGGCTGGCCGAGCTGGGTATCGCCGCGCCGGTGTGGAACACCGACTTGAGCGACGAAGCCGCGCTGCGCAGCGTGTTGCACGAGACCCAGCCACAAGCTGTTTTTCATCTGGCTGCGCTCACCAACCCCAATGCACCCTACACCGCGCTCTACGAAGTCAACGTATTGGGCACTATCCGTCTGCTGGATGCGCTGGCCGCAGCCGCGCCACAGGCTGTGATGCTGCTGGCCGGCTCCAGCGCACAATATGGCCCCACACAGCCAACCGAAAACCCCATTCGCGAAACGCAGGAATTTCGTCCGATTACCCATTACGCCGCCAGCAAGGCCGCGCAAGACCTGGTGGGGTCGCTGGCCGCGGCGCGCGGGCAACGCGTGGTGCGGGCGCGCAGCTTCAACATCATCGGCCCGCGACAAGGCGCGCAGTTTGCCAGCGCAGCCTTTGCCCGGCAGATTGCCGAGATCGAGCAGGGCCGCCGTGCCCCTGTGATCGAAGTGGGCAACCTGGCCGCCGTACGCGATTTTGTGGATGTGCGCGATGTCGTACGGGCCTATTGGCTGGCAGCAGTAGCGGGCAAGGCAGGACAGGTGTATAATGTCTGTTCAGGCACAGGACGCAGCGTACAAAGCCTGCTGGACGGCTTGCTGGCACTGAGCACGATGCGCGACATTGCCATACGCACCGACCCCGCGCGGCTACAGGCTGCCGATGTGCCCGCCCAAATAGGCAGTTATGCCCGTTTGGCCGAAGACACCGGCTGGCAGCCGCACATCGCCTGGCAGCAAAGCCTGCGCGACCTGCTCGATTATTGGCGCATGGTCTAAGGCAATCCGCTGGATTGCGCGCCAGATTACCCCCTTAAGGATTTATGGCCCAACAACTTCTTATCAAAGGTGGCGTGTTGGTCACGCCTTTTGGCGAATTTTCCGGCGACCTGCGCATTATGGATGAGCAAATCCACAGCCTGGGCCGCACGTTTGATCCCCAGCCCGGCGAAGAGGTGCTGGATGCTGCCGGCTGCTTCGTGCTACCCGGCCTGGTAGACCCGCACACCCACATCCAGCTTGACACCGGCATCTATAAAACCCCCGACGATTGGGCCGTGGGCACGCGCACTGCGGCCTGTGGCGGCATCACCACCGTGGTAGATTTTGCCACGCAATTCCCCGGCCAAACCGTGCGCGAAGCCGTAGCCAACCGCGTCCACGAAGCGCAGGAAAACGCCAAGATTGACTACGGCCTGCATGTGATGCTGACCGGGCTACCCGCAGACGACGCCACACTGGAGCAATGGATGGCCGATCTGGTAGAGTTGGGCACACCCTCGGCCAAGGTCTACACCACCTATCGCCCCAACTACTATCAGGACGACGACAGCCTGCTGCGCGTGTTGCGCGCAGCAGGCAAGCACGGTGTGGTGGTGATGGTACACGCCGAAAACGATACCCTGGTAGGAGCAGCCACGGCACGGCTGGTAGCTGCCGGGCACACGGCGCTGGCCTATCACGGCATGGCCCGGCCCGCGCTGGCCGAGGTTGAGGCCGTACAGCGCATGTTGCTGTTGGCGCGTGAGGCCGCTTGTCCGCTGTATGTCGTGCACAACTCGGTCAGCCGCTCCTCAGAGCTGATCCACGCAGCGCGGCAGACGGGCCAGGTAGCGTGGAGCGAGACCTGCCCACAATATCTGTTGCTGGACGAAGAAATCTATGCCGGTGAGCATCCAGAACGCGGCATCATGCAGCCACCGCTGCGCCACCCGGCTGAAACCCAGCGCCTATGGGAGCTGGTAGCTTCCGGCTCAGTCAACACCATTGGCACCGACCATTGCGACTATACCCTGTTGCAGAAATACGGCATCGAACCGCTGGCTGATGCTGCGGTGCAGGCAGTGCTGGCCCTGCTGCCAGAAGAGGAACGTGAGCTGGTGATTCTGCGCACCGGCCTGCGCGACGGCTGGCAGCGTGAGTGGCGCGAAGTGGCGCGGGCCATGAAAACCTCGCGTGATGCCATCCGCCGCCTGGAAAATGACGCTGTGCGCCGTTTGCAGGAAGCCCAGGGCGCGCTGGCTACACTCAACGAGGCGGTGACAGTACACGGCACGCCCCGGCTGCCTTTCACCCAGACCCCCGGCGGCATCCCCGGCCTGGAAACCATGCTGCCGTTGCTGGCTACCGAAGGTGTGGCTGCAGGGCGCATCACCTGGTGGCGCCTGGTCGAGCTAACCTCTGCCAATCCGGCCAGGGCGTTTGGGCTGTACCCGCGCAAGGGCGCACTGCTGCCCGGCAGCGATGCCGATGTGGTGGTGTTTGATCCCGCGGTGAGTGGCGTTATCTCAGCCGCCGAGCTGCATAACATTGCCGGTTACACGCCCTATGAAGGCCGCCGTGTGCAAGGCAAGGTGCGTTTCACCCTCAGCCGCGGCCTGGTGATCTGTAAAAACGGCGAATTTACCGGGCATCGGGGGTGGGGCCGATTGGTACAGGGCCAACCGTATCAAGGATAAAGTCCTCTGGCGAACACGTACTTCGTGTGGAGGCAGTTTATGGCTCAGCGAATCTTGCCCTTTGGCCTTTTGCTGGCTTTTATCCTCGTGTTTGCAGCATGTGAGCGCGGCGCAGCCCCGCGCCCATTAGAGACGCCCGCCATCGCACCACCTGCTGCATCACCCACACCCGCGCCTTTTGAAGACCAGACAGCTCCGACTCCCGCCCCGCTGGCGCAAAGCCTGCCGCCCGCGAATTGGCAACCCACGCCCGTGCTGTTTGATCCTTATCTGCCTGCCGGAGCAGCAGCCGACAGTGCAGAAGCGCAACTATTCGATCAATTGCTGGCCTGGCTGACGCTGCACCCGGGCGACTACGCCGGTTTCAATGCCGTAGTGGCAGCGTGGCCGCCTGTACCACTTCCCAACAACGCCGACATTCCCGATGACATGCGCCTCTATCCTGAACGCTATGTGAGCTGGGCAAAGTCTGTAGACCTGAACGGCGACGGCCAGAACGAGGACATCATTGCGCTAAAGCTGCAACAGCCAAGTTGGGCCGTGTTGACTCGCCAGGAAGCGCGCTATACCGTGGTTTATCACAGCAAGCCGTGGTTGAACAACAGCCTTGCTGAATTTGTTTCCGGCGATGACATCACCTGCGATAGCCGCCCTGATGTAGCGGTGAAGGTCAGTTCTCAAAACACGCTTAGCATGGGGCAAACCCTGTTTATCGGCAATTGGGATGGCATCACCTGGCGCGCCGTAGGCAATGTTTCAGCCTCCGGCAACGATCCATCAGACTACGCTGTATGGCTGAGCGATGCCGATGACAACGGCTGCCCCGAAGTGATGGCGCAAACGTATCCGGTGAAGATGCAGCCCGCGCGCCTGATCACCACTACCTACAGCCTAAGGGATGGCATTTACCAGCAAACGGCGATAGCCTACGCGCCGAGCGATTTCGCCGTGTTTCAGATACTCGATGCCAACCGCGCCCTGGCGCGCGGTGATCTGAACAGCGCCTTGCAACTAGCCTATCTGGCAATGGCTGATCCTGATCGGGGCGATGCCCTCTCTACAGTTCCCAGGGCAGATGCGGCCACCTACCAGGCGCGCCTTGTGAGCTACGCCGCCGCCGAGGCCATGCTGGTGCATCTGCTACGCGGCGACAGCGCCGATGCCCGCGCCCTGCTGGAGCGCCTGCGTAGCGGTTTTGACCGTGCAGATAACCCCTTCCTCCCTGCTGCGCAGGTGTTATGGGATAGCTATCAGACTAGCGGGGATGTGGCAGCCGCCTGCGCGGCTATGGAAGAAGCAATACGCCTGCATGGTGATGCGTTGCTGTTGCCCTATGCCAGTGAACGGCTGGAGGTGCAGGATGTGTGCCCGCTGGAGGAGTGGTAGTCAATAAACAGCCATCCATCTCGGGGAAGAGATTCGGAACCATCCCTCAAACAGCGACCGGAGCGATTTTCAGATCATTTCTCAGATCATAATGAAAGCAGTCGGTACGCGACAGAAAGCTGGTTAACCAGCACGGCGGGCGGCTTTAATTTGTCCGACTTCGGCCAGCATTTCCTGCACCGAAGCGCGGCCAGCATCGCTGCGCTCTGCAGAAGTACCCAGCATGGCAGCCAGTTCGGCCACGCGGCCTTCATCAGCAAGTGCCAGCACCTCGGTGCGCGTGCGCTCACCGGCTACCTGCTTGCGCACCACCAAATGCTGATCCCCAAAGCCGGCCAACTGGGGCAAATGGGTAATACACAACACCTGATGCGAGATCGCTTCGGCCTCTGTGCCATTGCGCACCGTCAATTCCCACAGCTTTTGCCCCACCACCGTGCCCACACGGCCACCAATCCCCACGTCAATTTCATCAAAAATCAGCGTAGGCGTTTGATCGGCGCGGCCTAATACCGTTTTCAGTGCCAGCATCAGCCGCGAGGTCTCGCCACCTGAGGCCACCTTCACCAGCGGCTTGAGCGGCTCGCCGGGGTTGGCCGACACCAGAAATTCCACCCGATCCAAGCCATTACTATCAAAGGCATAACGCCCGGCCGCAAGACCTTCCGGGGCATCGGCTGCGCCAACCAATGCGCCATCAGGCTGGGGCTGCCATTGAAAATCAGCACTGAAACGGGCACGCTCCATGCGCAAATCACCCAGCTCGTGCACCACGGCTGCGGCCATGCGCGCCGCGGCCTCACGGCGCGCCCGCGAAAGCGCAGCCGCAGAGCGGCCCAGGCGTTGCAACAGGTGCGCTTCCTCGGCCTCCAGCTCGGTGGTGCGCACCTCGGCATTGCCCAGATCGTCCAGCTCGGCTTGCACGCGCCCGCCAAAGGCCAAAATCTCGCTGATGCTGTCACCGTATTTGCGTTTAAGGGTGTAGATCAGGTTCAGGCGTTCGTCTACCTCAGCCAGCCGCTCCGGGTTAAATTCCACGTCTTCGGCGTAGGCATCCAGGGTGCGACTCAGCTCGCTCAACTGGTCGGTAAGAGCCTCCGCCGCGTCGAGGATGGGCTGCGTGTCAGGGTCAATGGCAGCCAGCCGCGCCAGCTTGCCCGCGGCCTCGCTGAGCAGGTCCAGTGCGGTGGGCTGGTCATCGTCCCCCTCACTCAACAGCGCGCGCGCGCCATCGGTCAGGCGGATGAGCTGTTCGGCGTTAGCCAGGCGACGACGTTCGCTGTCCAGCGCGCTGTCTTCATCCACCTCCAACCCCGCGCTGCTGATCTCTTCTGCCTGAAAGGTGAGTAAATCCAGCCGCCGGGCCAGCTCACGCTGATCGCGACGCAGGCCAGCCAGTTCTTTGCGCACAGCCAGCACGCGGCGTTGCAGCGCGGTCACCTTATCGCGCGCGGGCAGCAGCCCGGCATAACGATCCAGCAGGGTGATGTGTTCGCGCGGGCGCAACAGCGACAGGTGGTCAGTCTGGCCGTGAATGTCTATCAGCAATTCGCCGATTTCACTCAGCAGTCCCAGCGCCACGGCGCGGCCATTAATGCGGGCCACAGTGCGCCCGCCACGGCGCAGCTCACGCGCCAGCAGCAACACCCCGGCATCGTCGCCCTCCAGCCCTTCACGCGCCAGCAAGGGATTGATCAGCGCGGCTGCGGCGGGGTCAAGCGTGAACACGCCTTCGATTTCGCATTGGGCTTCCCCCGCGCGGATCATCTCTTGTCCGGCTTTGCCACCCAGCAGCATCTCAACCGCATCAATGATGATGGATTTGCCGGCGCCGGTCTCGCCGGTGAGCACGTTGAAACCGGGCGCAAAAAGCAGCGCCAGATGGTCAATGATAGCAAAGTTGGTGATGCGCAGTTCAGCGAGCATGGGGGTGATTGATGGGAATCAACAGATGAACGGTGAAGCGGTTACGCTGTGGCTTTGTCATGTGCCGCGCCTTAGCGCAAGGTGGCATAGACAGTGCTAAGCGCGGTGAAAGCAAAAACAGCCAACAGCATCAGGCTCATGCCCAGGTGGAAGACAGCAGCCACTACCATACCCAGGGTCATGCCCAGCAGGATAGAGACCACCACCACAACACCCAGATAGCGCCCGCGACGACGACCTACCGAGCGGCGGATGAGGGTAACCGCAGCCCCACCAACCACCGGGCCAAGTGCCAATGCCAGCAAGATGCCGAACAATATACCGGCAATACCCAACAACAACTGGATCACCGGCGTAGCCGCGGCGGCCAGCACAAAGCTCAGCACCGCTGCCACTACATAATCACGCCCTTCGGCGGTGAAATAGACGTTTTGTTGCTCGCGGATGCAGTCCTTACAGCGATACCCCACATCGGTCAGGCGCACGCAGTCGGTGCACATGGGGCGCTCACAGCGGTTGCAACGCAGTGCAGTTTGCACCGCTGGGTGATTGGTGCAGGTGAGCGGCTGATCTGGCGCGGGTGCGCGGTTGCCTGCCGTCACCACTGCGGCGTTGGTTTCGGTGGCATAACGTTCCGGGTCAGCCTTCACCGCTTCGGCGGCTTGCGTCAGCGTAGTGCGGATAGCCTCAGCCTGATCGGACGGGGCCTGCTGGGCCAGCCGTTGTAAAGCAGCGCGCGCCTCGACATGGTTGGGGTTGATGGCAAGCACCCGGCTGAAATAGCTGCGCTTTTCTTCGGTTGAGTTTGTAGCCGCGGCCAGCCCCAGCCAGGCAGCGGTGTTGCCCGGCGAGCGCTCGGTGGCGCGCCGGTACAGGCGTTCGGCTTCTGCGCGGTCGCCGGTAGCCGCAGCCGCGGCCGCTTCAGCCAGTAAATCGCTCAGAGTCAGGGTTTGTTCGTCCACAATCGCTATGCTTTGCTCCATATAATCAGGGGGTCGGTGTCTGTGAGAGTATAGCCTGCCTGCGAAGGTTTGGCAAACAACTCCATCTGCTTGCAGCGTTGCAAAGAGCTAAAATGATTGGCGTTTTTTGTGATGTGAGTTACAATAATCAGGTTACAGTTCTGATCTGTACCCGCAAGATATGGCGCGATGTGCCCCGCATGAAGCGGGCAGCGGCGCTATCAACCCTTCCCTGAAAGTTTTTCCATGAACCGTTTTTTGCGAATTGTGCTGACAGCCGCGCTGCTGCTGCTGACGCTCACTGCCTGTGTGCGCAGCAACCAGTCTTCCAGCGAACAAGATGGCTCGACCCAGCGCACCATTCAGAACAAAGGGTCCGACACCCTGGTGAATCTGGCGTTGTCCTGGGCCGAAACCTACCACGGCCAGCACCCCGAAGTAGCCATTGCCGTCACCGGTGGGGGTTCGGGCACAGGCATCGCCGCGCTGATCAACGGCACAGTGGACATTGCCAATGCGTCGCGCGAGATGAAGGAAAACGAAATCGAGCAGGCGCGCGCCAAGGGCATTGAGCCGGTGGAGCATCTGGTGGCTATTGATGCGCTGGCGGTGATCGTTAACCCGCACAACCCGGTAAGCGAATTGACCATTGATCAGTTGGCAGATATCTTCACCGGGCGCATCACCAATTGGCGCGAGGTAGGGGGCGAAGACACCCAAATTGTGGTGGTGTCGCGCGAAACCAATTCCGGCACGCATGTCTATTTTCTGGAACAAGTCGTGCGCAAAGGCGACAGCGAAAACACCGACATATTTGCACCACAAACCATGCTCATGCCATCGTCGGTGGGGATCACCAGTGAAATCCAGCGTAACCCGCGCGCCATCGGCTATGATGGCCTGGGCTATGTAACCGAACACGAGAAAATGATCGCTGTGGCGCAGGATACCGTCTCGCCCTTTGTGTTGCCCTCGGTACAAAGCGGCTCAGACGGCTCCTATCCCATTGCGCGCGGGCTGTACATGTATACCGCCGGTGAAGCAAGCGGCACTATTGCCGATTATCTGACATGGATCGTTGGCCCCGAAGGCCAGCAAATCGTTGCGGACCTGGGTTTTGTGCCGCTGCCTCAGGAGTAATTGCGCATGACCACTGCCCAAACGCCTGCGCCCGCTGCGGCGGACGCGCCTTCGCGTCGGCCGAGCGAGATCGCGATTGAAGCGTTGATCTGGCTGGCCGGGGCTTCCACGATTGTAATCGTAGCCCTGATCTTTTATTTTCTGCTGCGTGAAGGGATCAACACCTTCCTGGATATTCCATTGCGCCAGCTTTTTGGCCGACGTTGGTACCCCATTGAAGACCAATTTGGCTTGCTGCCCTTGCTGGCCGGTACGGTGATTGTCACCCTGGGCGCGGTAATCATCGCCGTGCCGTTGGGTGTGATCGCTGCCATCTACCTGGGTGAGATCGCTCCACCCTGGCTGCGCGAAATCCTCAAGCCGTTAATCGAAATTCTGGCGGGTATTCCTTCGATTGTGCTGGGCTTTCTGGGCTGGGTGGCGCTGGCTCCTGTGGTGCAACGGCTGGGCGCACCGACAGGGCTGACAGGTTTCACCGGCTCGCTGCTGCTGGCCTACATGGCCTTGCCTACCATCATCAGCATTGCCGAGGATGCGCTGTATGCCGTGCCCAAGGAATACCGTGATGGCTCGCTGGCTATTGGGGCTACGCAATGGCAAACCATCTGGCGGGTGGTGCTGCCCGCTGCCCGCTCTGGCCTGGTGATTGCGGTGATGCTGGGCATTGGCCGCGTGATTGGCGAAACCATGGCCGTGCTGATGGTCACCGGCAACGCGGCCAATGTGCCTTCGCTGGGGTTGGCCACCTTTTTCAGCCCGGTGCGCACTATGACCGCCACCATTGCCGCGGAAATGGGCGAGGTGGCCCAGGGCAGCCTGCACTACAACGTGCTGTTCGGTATCGGCCTCATCTTGTTTGTCATCACCTTTTTGGTGAATTGGCTGGCGACGCGGCTGGTAGGGGTGAACAGCATGCGCCGCAAACGCGGAGGTGGCTTGTGAGCCGACAACAAGCGCAACGGCTGGCAGTCTGGCTGATTACCGCAGTGGCCGTGCTGGTCTTTATTCCGGTGGTGCTGGTGATCCTCTTTCTGGTGATCAACGGCATCGGCGCGCTGAGCTGGAGCTTTTTTACCCAGTTTCCCAGCAACGGCATGAAAGAAGGCGGCATCATGCCTGCCATTCTGGGCACACTGGTGCTGACGTTGGGCACGGCGCTGGTGTCCATGCCGGTGTCCATTCTGGCGGCAATCTACCTGGCTGAATATGCCCGCGACAACCGCCTGACGCGCACCATCCGCATGGCCATCGTCAACCTGGCCGGCATTCCCTCCATCGTCTACGGCCTGTTTGGCCTGGGCGCATTTGTGCTGGCCGCAGGCTTTGGCACTTCCATTTTGGCTGGTTCGCTCACGCTGGGTATTATGACCATGCCGGTGGTGATCAGCACCGCTGAAGAGGCCATCAACGCCGTGCCGCAACAATTCCGCACCGTCAGCCTGAGTTTAGGGGCCACCAAGTGGCAAACGATCCGCAATCAGGTATTGCCCCACGCCCTACCGGGCATTCTGACCGGCATGATTCTGGGCCTGAGCCGCGCCGCAGGCGAGACCGCACCGATTCTGTTCACTGTCGCCGCCTTCTATGTGCCCCGCTTGCCGCATTCTGTCTTCGATCAGACCATGGCGCTGCCTTATCACCTGTACGTCATCTCCACCCAGGTGCCGGGCATGCCGCTCACCATCCAGTACGGCACGGCCCTGGTGCTGCTGCTGATTACGCTCACGCTGACGCTGCTGGCTACGGCGGTGCGCACATCGGTGCGACGCAGACGGGACTGGTAAGCCATGCAAGCCAAGCTCTCCATTCAAAACATCTACTACACCTATCCCGACGGCTCAGAGGCGTTGCGCAACATCACGTTTGATGTGCAACCCAACGAGGTTTTTGTGCTGTTCGGCCCAGCCCGCAGTGGCAAAACCACCCTGCTGCGCCTGCTGAACCGGCTCACCGACCTGATCGAGGGCGACACCATCCGCGGGGTAATCACCTTCAACGGCGTGAACATTGCCGAACGCACGGTAGATGTCTACAGTCTGCGTCGGCGCATCAGCATGGTATTTGCTGTGCCCACACCGCTGCCCGGTTCTATCTACAGCAACCTGACCTACGGCCTGCGCATGGCGGGTGTGCGCGACAAAACCCTGCTGGATGCGCGTGTCCATCAATCGCTGGAGCAAGCGGGCCTGTGGGACGAGGTAAAAGACCGGCTGAACAGCTCGGCAATGGCGCTGTCGGGCGGGCAAAAACAACGGCTGTGTCTGGCACGCAGTCTGGCGCTGGAGCCAGAGGTGATTCTGCTGGACAATCCCACCTCTGGCCTGGACCCGATTTCCACCAGCGTAGTAGAAGAAACGCTGCGCGTGTTGCGTGAACGCTATACCATCATCATGGTTCCGCACAGCGTGCAGCAGGCCGCACGCGTGGCCGACCGCGCCGGCTTCATGCTGGACGGCGAGCTGGTTGAGGTGGCCGATGGCGAGCAGATGTTCCTGCACCCGCAGGATCAACGCACCGAGGACTACATCACCGGCCGTTTTGGTTAGCCTTGTAGGTTAAAGAGCAGGCTCACCTGTCGGTTAATCCGCTTTGCCTTGTCTACTCCTTATGCAAAACAAGATCGAAGTCAACGAGTTTAACTTTTATTACGGCAGTTTTCAGGCGCTGATCGAGCTGAACATTCCCATTCGGGCGCGGCAGATCACAGCCCTGATTGGGCCGTCAGGCTGCGGCAAATCTACCTTTTTACGCTGCCTGAACCGCATGAACGACACCATTGCCGGCACGCGCGCCGAAGGCCAGGTATTGCTGGACGGCGAAAACATCTACGCCCCGGCTGTAGATGTGGTGAGCCTGCGCCAACGCATCGGCATGGTGTTTCAGCGGCCCAATCCCTTCCCGCAGAGCATTTTCGACAATGTCGCCTACGGCCCGCGGGTGTTGGGCATGGCCCGGCAAAAAAGCCTGGATCAGATCGTGCAGAAAAGCCTGGAAGATGCCAGCCTGTGGGATGAGGTACGCCACAGGCTGAAAGACCCGGCACAGGAGTTGAACCCCGGCCAACAGCAACGCCTGTGCATTGCCCGAACCATCGCCGTACAGCCCGAAGTGATTCTAATGGACGAGCCATGTTCGGCCCTGGATCCTGTCGCTACGCTGCGTGTGGAAGATTTAATGCAAGAACTGGCCGAAAACTATACCATTGTCATCGTCACTCACAATATGCAGCAGGCTGCGCGCGCCTCAGATTGGACCGGCTTTTTCTGGCTGGGCCGCCTGGTGGAGTTTGGTGCTACCAAAACCATTTTCAGTACACCCAAGCAAGAATTGACCGAAGCCTACATCACCGGTCGTCGCGGCTAATTCTTTCCGTACACATCTGCATCTCGAGGTAATCTTTTATGGGCATACGACAACGCTTTGAACAACAACTGGAAGGGCTGCGCGATGACGTGCTGCGCATGGGCGACATGGTTGAGCAGGAACTACGCATTGCCATGGAAGCTTTGGATGCACTCAGCCCGGAACGCGCCCGCCAGGTTTTTACGCTTGATATCGAGGTCAACAGCATTCGCTTCGAGATCGAAGAAAAGTGCTTTGGCTTGATTGTCACCCAACAGCCTGCGGCGCGTGACCTGCGCTCCATCGTCACGGTGATGAACATGATCGTTGACCTTGAGCGCATGGGCGATCAGGCCAAGGGCATCGCCAAAGTCATCCCCCACATGCTGCTTTCACCTGATATTCCCCGCCCGATTGAGCTGGGTCTGATGGGCATGCAGGTGGCGCGAATGCTCAATCAAACCATGACGGCCTATGCGCACAACAACATTGATCTGGCCGCGGCCGTGGCAAAACAAGATGACGAGGTAGACGCGCTGTACTCGCGCGTGTTCAGCCAAATTATGATCCACATGGCCGAGGTGCGAACACCGGAAAAAATCGAGGCCACCTACGAAGCCCTGCGCGCCGCGCGCGAGCTGGAGCGTTTTGGCGATCTCGCCACCAACCTGGCCGAGCGTGTCATCTACATGGTAACAGGGCAATTTCACGAAATAAACGTAGATCACAACGACGCACCGGATAACAAGCCGTTTGACACAACCACCGCCCCTGTGTTATAGTAGCTCTGCTTGCAAGCCTTAACAACCCAATACGTAGGCCACCTGTAGAACCTTCGGCCCGGATGCCGAAGGTGAGCTGCAAAGCTCTGGCGAAGCCGGTGACACCCCAACCAAGGGGTCAGTCCGGCGCTGTCGCGCAACTGTGGTTCGGTAGTTTCCAAGTTTCAAGAGTTAAGCTTCAAGAAATGAAAGGAAGAACTGCCGAAAAGCCAGGACGACCACTACCGGTGTGTCCGCTCACTCCTTCGACGGAAAGGAATGCGGAGTATGCGATGATACATTTAGTGTCTGGATAGCTACATAACCTGACTCTACAGTCAACGCCCGATGGATACCCGTCGGGCGTTTTTTATTCCACGGAGTTTCCCCATGACTTTTGGTAACCGTTCTGCGCAGCGCAAAACCCTGGCGGCCCTGCTGATAACCGCCGCGCTGCTGTTTATATTGGCTTTTGCCGCCGCGCCGCAAGCAGCACAAGGCGCGGCCACCGCGCCGCAAACACCCCCCAACGCGGCTGATGTGGTGGTGGATTTGGGCGATGGCCACAGTATAGCCCGCCGTATCACCTTCACCCAGACCCAGATCAGCGGTCTGCAAGCCCTGCAACTCACCGGCTTGCAGCTTGTTACCGCCGATTACAGTTTTGGCACCGCAGTGTGTGCCATCGAGGGCACAGGTTGTCCCGCAAGTAACTGCTTCTGCAACGCCAACCGTTTCTGGGGCTACAGCTTTTGGGATGGCACGGTCTGGCAGGGGCATCCTGCAGGCGCAGCTACCATCCTGATCACCAACGGCGCCGTAGAAGGCTGGCGCTGGGGTGGCAGCAACAGCACACCGCCCCCCGTCACCCGCGCCTGGCTCGGCGCCAACGCCGCGCTGCAATGGATGCGCCCACAGCAAGCCGCCAACGGCAGCTTTGGCAGCAACACCGGCGCCACGTTAGATGTGGCGCTGGCCGTGGCCGCAGCGAACCAATCACCCGCAGCCTGGAACGGCAACAGCGGCGCTTCACTGCTCGATTATCTGCGCGCCAACGCCGCCACCTTTGCCGGGCAAAGCGCCGCCGCCGCCGGTAAGCTGGCCGTGGGCGTCGCCGCGGCTGATCTTGACCCGCGCAACTTTGGTGCCGTAGACCTGGCAGCCCGCCTCAACGCATTCTACAACGCAGCCACCGGTGCATTCGGCGCCACCACTCAAGACCAAGCCTGGGCCATGCTGGGCCTGCAAGCCGCCGGTGAGCCGGTGCCCGCGGCCGCAGCACAGCGCCTGGCCGCGCAGGCCAACAGTGATGGCGGCTGGGGCTGGACTGCCGGCATCGTCAGCGATGTGGACAGCAGCGCGCTGGCTATCCAGGCCCTGCGCGCCGCCGGACAATCCCCCAATGCGCCGGCCATCACACACGGCCTCGCCTGGCTGCGCACCGTGCAGCTTACCAACGACGACGGCGGCTTCGCCTCCTCGCCGCAGCAAAGTTGGGCCGTAGACAGCAACACCAATTCCACTGCCTTTGCCATGCAGGGCATTTTGGCTGCTGCTCAAGACCCCATCAGCAGCACCTGGACCGTCAACAGCAGCACACCACTTGCTTTTCTGCTGAGCCGACAGCTTCCCAACGGCGCCTTCGTCTACACAGATCCACCCGCCAACCTCTTTGCCACGCAACAGGCCGTGCCCGCGCTGGTGGGCAAGCCCTATCCACTGCTCAGCCGCGCCGTGGCGCTGCGCCGCGGTCTGGCCTGGATGGCGACACAGCAGCAGGCTGATGGCAGCTTTGCCGGCTATAACCCCGGTGCCACGGTGGATGCCGTGCTGGCAATTGCCGCAGCCGGGCGCGACCCGCGCAGTTTCAGCGTGGGCGCACAAACCCCACTCACCTATCTGGCTGCTCAGGCCCCCACCTATGCCGCGCAGAGCAGCGCGGCCGCAGGTAAGTTGGCCCTGGGCGTGGCCGCGGCTCGGCTCGATCCACGCAGCTTCGGCGGGATAGACCTGGTGGCTGTGCTGCAAGCAGCCTATACACCGGCCAGCGGCCAATACGGCACAGGCAGCGTTTGGGATCAAGCATTAGCTATGCTGGGCCTGCGCGCCGCGCATCAGCCCGTACCTGCGGCTGCGGTCACCCGCTTGCAGCAGATCGCAGCCACCGGCGGGGGCTGGGGCTACAGCGCCAACGCTGCCGCGGCTGATGTAGACAGCACCGCGCTGGCTTTGCAGGCTCTGGCTGCCACCGCAGTGGCCCAGGATAACGCCGCGGTGCAGGGAGGGCTAACCTTCCTGCGCACCGCGCAAAACGGTGATGGCGGCTTCCCCGGCTACGGCGGTGCCACCGATTCCGCCTCCACCGGTCTGGCGCTGCAAGGGCTGGCCGCCTACAGCAACAACCCGCGGGCTCTCGGCTGGAGTACCGCAATCACTGACGGCTCAGCCAGCGCGCTCACCCTGCACACGCCGGTAGATGCGTTGCTCGATCTGCAAAGCAGTGCGGGCGGCTTTCCGGGCTACAGCGGGCCAAACGATCCCTTCTCCAGCTACCAGGCATTGGCTGGTCTGAGCGGCAAAGCGTTGCCACTGCGCGCACCCGCGCCGCTCTTCCTGCCCATTATTCAAAAAAAGTAATACGTAACCCATAATGGGTAATGGCTGAAAGCCTGCTCAGGCGGTTCCGGTGGCCCCCGCCATAACCCGCCCGTTTGCTTGAAGTCATTACCCATTGGGCAGTACGTATCGCCTCATGTGGCAACCCTATGCTCTCACTCCATCGCTATTCCACCTACAAGCTGCGAATTTCAGGATATGCTGCCTTTGTGCTGCTGCTCCTGCTGCTGGCCGCGCCCTTTTCTGCCCGCGCTGATGAGACCGGCACCGCCCGCGCCGGGCTGGTGATTGATTTCGGCAACGGCACGGTGCATACCGCCTGCGTGGAGCTGGGCGCAGACGGCGCGGCCACCGGCGAAGAGGTGCTGCTGGCCTCCGGCTTCGATCTGCTGATGGAATATAGCCCCCTAGGCGGCGCGGTGTGCAAGATCGGCGCACAGGGCTGTGATTATCCCGCACAAAGCTGCTGGTGTCAGTGCATCAGTTCGCCCTGCGTGTACTGGGCCTATAACCACCTGCAAACCGGTCAATGGCTGTATTCCACCACCGGCGCCAGCCTATACACGGTGCAGGCCGGTGCAGTAGAGGGTTGGGCCTGGGGTGCGGGCAACCTGGTGCAAGGAGCCGCACCGCCCGTCTACACGTTTGAACAGCTATGCGCCGCGCCCACGGCCACAGCAACCGCCACGCCGCTGCCTACCGCCACGCTGCCACCCACAGCCACACCGCCGCCCACGGCCACACCGCTGCCTGCGTCCACCGCGCTTCTGCCCACAGCAACATGGACGCCTACCGCCCCCGCGGTAGCAGCACTGCCCACAACTACGGCAGTGCCCAGCGCCACGCCCAGCGCAACAGCCACCACCACTCCTACAAGTATCGCCATCGCTGCCTCTGCCGCCACGCCGCTGCTATCTCCCGTGGCAGATCCCAACGTTGCCGCCACGCCAGCGCCTGCCCCCATCGCCGCCGCAGCACCCCTGGCTGAGGCCACCGCGCCCCCCACATCCACCGCCGAGAGCAGCAGCACGCCACCGGCCACCGCCGTCCCTGCGATAATCGCCCGCGCGGAGCCGCTGCCGCGCCTGCCGCGTGCCGCCGAACCGGCCTTGCCCCCGCGTTTGGAGGCGAACCCGGCCAACGCGCCGGCCCTACCGGCGACCGGAGAAGCCATCACCCGCGTTCGCACCGACTGGAGCGGCCCCCTGTGGCTGGCTCTGTTGCTGGCCGCGCCCGCGTGGGGCCTGCGCCGCGTCTGGACGCGGCGCAGCACGGGTGGCGCTTTGCCCCGACCCGCCGCGATACGCCAGGCCACCTTGCCAACAGGCGGCCTGGCAAACTGGCTCTCTCCGGCCATCTATGCCCTTACCGCGGGGATTGGGTTGCTGGCGCTGTTCAGCCCGTTCCTGCGCGCCGTGGGCGCGCCTGCGACTGCCGCTGCGCCGGTGAACACCCCACTGCTGATGAGTGCCCTGGCTGCCCTGTGCCTGCTGGCCTTGCTGGTTGAGGTGCAGGGCCAACGCGTGAGCGCCAAGCTGGCTGCGCTGCTGGGTGTACTGGTAGCCATCAATGCAGTGCTGCGCTTTGCTGAGGTCAGCATTCCCGGCCCCGGTGGTTTTACCCCCATCTTCTTTTTGATCATCCTCACCGGCTATGTGTATGGCGCACGCTTTGGCTTTTTGATGGGCGCACTGACCCTGGCTGTTTCGGCGCTGATAACCGGCGGTGTGGGGCCGTGGCTGCCAGGCCAGATGTTCACCGCGGGCTGGTTGGGGCTGCTGGCTCCCGCCGTGCGCCCGCTGACAGGGCTGCTGCCCTCGCGCCTGCGTCCCCGCGGCGAGGTGCTGCTGCTGGCCGTAGCCGCTGGGTTGGGTGGTCTGGGCTACGGCGTGGTGATTAACCTTTGGTTCTGGCCTTACATGACCGGACCGGCCGCGCAATACTGGCAGGCCGGTGTAGGTGTTGCTGCCACGGTGCAGCGCTATCTGGCTTATTATCTGGCTACCTCGCTGGTGTGGGATCTGTTTGCTGTGGCCGGTAATGTGGCGCTGATGCTGGCGTTTGGTGCGCCCACCCTGCGCGCCCTGCGGCGCTTCCGGCAGCGCTTCAGCTTTGCCTATCAGCCGTTCGGCGGGCATGGCCTGGCTGCTCCGCAGGGTGAAGGCGCGTGACCGCAACTCCGCTGCACCCACGCAGTTGGCTGGCCTGGCTGGCCGCGGTGCTGTTGGCGCTGTCGTTGACGCGCACTCCGCTGCTGTTGGGGCTGATAGTGGTGTGTCTGGCTGTATTAAGCCACACTCTGGGTGATGAGGCACAGCCTGCGCCCCTGCCCTTACCCTGGTTGCGCATGGCTGCGCTGATCCTGGGATTTTCGGCGCTGTTCAATGCCCTCACTGCCCATTTTGGCCGCACCGTGCTGTTTACCCTGCCGGCCAGCCTGCCCCTGCTGGGTGGCAACGTCACGCTGGAGGCAGCAGTTTACGGCCTGCTCAATGGCCTGGTGCTGCTGGGCTTTTTGCTGGTTTTTCGGCTGCTTTATCAGGCGCTGCCGGTGCAGGCATTGATCGGTCTGCTGCCGCGCGGGCTATATCCGGTGGCGGTGGTGCTTTCGATTGCGCTCAGCTTTGTGCCGGCCAGCCTGATGCAATGGCAACAGATCCGTGCCGCGCAGGCCCTGCGCGGTCACCGCGTGCGCGGCCTGCGCGATGCTCTGCCTCTGCTGCTGCCTTTGCTGGTGGGTGGCCTGGAACGCGCCCTGCAACTGGCCGAGGCCATGACGGCACGCGGTTTTGGCAGTCTGGGGGCAAACAAACAGGCGCAACCGGATCGGCTGCGCCTGGGCATGGTGCTGGGATTATTGTTGCTGCTTGGTGGTTTGCTGGCTATGTTGTTTTGGCAACAAGCAACGCTAGGTTGGGCAGCTACTGTGCTGGGTGGCGTGCTGCTGTGGGTAATGTTATGGCTGCAAGGCCGCCGCGTGCAGCGCACAGTGTATCGCCGCCATCGCTGGAGCCGTGCAGACAGCTTGTTGCTGGCTGCTGCCGTGCTGCTGGCTGGGGTGATGGTTTTCGCCGCACGCCGTGGTTGGCTGGCCTACTCGCCCTATCCGGCACTAAGCTGGCCGACGCTGAAACTTTGGTTACCAACGGTGTTGTTGCCTTTGTTGCTGGCACCGCGGTTGGTGCGGCCCGGCTCAATGCGCCGGGGTCAGTTCCAGCGCGTGAAGTGATGGAGCCACCGGCATCCGGTTGATTTGCGCCGTGGTGGTAAGCCAATGTGCGCTGTGGCTGCGCAGGATACGCTGCACCGCGGCGATTTGGCGGTCATCAGCCACCATCAGCAGGGTATCGCCGTGCTGCACGGCTTCACGAAATTCCTGAATGGCATTGTCTGCGTCCGAGCGCCCCTTAACCCAACCCATAAACAGGCCGCAAAATGCGCCGATCAGCAGGAAAACGACCATAGTCAGGGTCATTGTACCCTGGTCAGCGGCATAGATGAATTGAGAAGCAATGGCCGCCGCCACGCCGAACAGGGCGAAGATCAGCACCATCATCACGGTAAAGCCGTTGACCGCCTTCATGGTGATGGCGCGCGGGCCTGGCTCTACCAGTTTGGCCGCAGATGTGTTGCGATCCATCAAAGTGACGCGGTGTTCGGCAACGCCGTTTTGTACCAGCGTCACCGCAGCCGCCTCGGCCTGGCTGCGCTGTTCAAACAAGGCAAGGGTGGTTTTCATGGCGATCTCCTAAGTAGTAAATAACAAGTAACTCGTAATCCAGAATAGACATTTGTGGCTGCGAATCTCGTCTCGCTCCGAGTTACGAGTTACGCACTACTCGTAACTATCTTGCACCATAAAAGTATACTATCTGTAAGCAGAAAACGCAACTCGTATGGCGTCACAAACGGGCAATCAGTTCACTGCGATGCAAGGTGCGCCGGCCATAAGCCAGCAGCACCAGGCTGATCAGCCATAACACCACGCCCAGCAATAGCGACAGGGGTACGCTAAAATACATCAGGCCGAACAACTGCCCAAACAGCAGCATCAGCACCGGCAACACCACCAGCGAGCCTGTTTGATAGGCATCCTGAAAAGTTTTGGCGCGCACCGATACCAAAATCATCGTAGCCAAACTCGTCGCCGCAGCCGCAGGCGCTACCCAAATCACCAGCACGTTCCAAATGGCGTTGGGAAACAGCAGGCGCTGAAAGGTAGGCCAGACCGCGAAATTGCTGATCACCCCATAAAACAGGTAGCTGAGCAGCGAAACAGCCAGCGCAGGCAGCCAGGCCGCCAGCAGTTTGCCTGTTAGCAATTCAGCGTCGGTGGCGGGTGTGTAAAGCAG
The DNA here is from genome assembly GCA_937907455.1 of uncultured Caldilineales bacterium. Lineage (GTDB taxonomy): Bacteria > Chloroflexota > Anaerolineae > JAAEKA01 > JAAEKA01 > JAAEKA01. Next base: position 15,530 of record CALESQ010000096.1, on the reverse strand, counting down.
TGCTTCCAGCGTTTTGCGTTCCCGTTCGCCCACAAAGCTATCTGCGGCGATCACACTGGACACCATGATCGGTACAATTAAAAACAGCGGCGCCATCATATACACTAAAAAGAAGAGTACCGCCGCTTGATTGAGATCAAGCCCGGCCAGTTGCTGGCGCAGACCTGGTGAGATCATCGCCAACAGCTCTTGCAGGTCAGCACTGTTGCTGGCTGTATTACCCAGCGATGCAGGGATCAGTGTCACTACCAGCGGCAGCACCACAAATAAAATCAACGGCAGCAGCAGAATAGGCAGTACCACACCTTTATTCTGCAACACCACACGCAGATCTTTGCGCACAATTGCTCCAATCACCCGCCGGTTCATTGGCTCACCTCTCGGTTGCGGTGCAAGGCAAAATAGACATCTTCCAAAGTGGGTTCCTGCGGCGTTACCTGATAGATGCGCACCTCCGCGGCCACCAGGGCAGCCAGCAGATCGGGGATAGCTGCACGCTCGGCACCGCTCACCAGCAACACCCCCCGGCGCTGCGCGGCACAGCTCAATCCGGGGCGGGCAGCGAGAGTGCGTTCAGCCGTGACCATATCCTCTGCGGCTACTTCAATCTCTACATCCAGCGCGCGCATCAACTGGCGGGCCAGATCGTGCGGCGCTCCCACTGCCACCAGTCGGCCCTGCTCCATCACCCCCACGCGATCGCACACGCGTTGCGCCTCTACCAGATTATGCGTGTTGATGAACACCGTATGGCCGGCGCGGGCACTGTGCAGGATCAGCTCATGCACCTGACGACTGGCAACCGGGTCCAGTGCCGCGGTTGGCTCATCCAAGAAAAGCAGTGCTGGTCGGTGCAGCAGGCAGCGTGCCAGCGCCAACCGCTGTTTCATGCCCTTGCTATAGCCGCCCACCTTATCATCGCCGCGGTCTAACAGATCAAAAGCCGCCAACAACTCCTGCACACGTGCGGTCACCTCAGCGCGGGGTACGCCGTAAAGATCGGCGTACAGGCTGAGATTGGTGCGCGCGCTGAGTCGTTCATCCAGCGAGGGGTTTTCCGTGAGCACGCCGGTTTGACGACGTAACGCCGGGCCGTCGGCCATCGGATCCAGCCCCAGCACGCGCGCCTGGCCGGCACTGGGTGTTAAAATGCCATTCAGCAAACGTACTGTGGTGGTTTTTCCTGCCCCGTTATGGCCCAGGAAGCCAAACACTTCGCCGGGAAAAACCTCCAGCGTCAGGCCGTCTACTGCGGTGGCAGCACCAAAGCGGCGCGTCAGACCTTGCGTAGCGATAATGGGGGCAGTGGCGGCACGAATCATGGTGTGCTCGCCTGGTAGCAGCGTAGTAGAGACATACCGGCTATTATAGCATGGGTTGGTCTGACCGCCAGTTTGTCGCTTTCTAGTACAGGCTAATTTGTTCAGCACCTCAGAAGGTTGTATAATTTCTTGTCGGCTGAACAGCCGATATGGTGGTAAGATGCATAGATACCCGGCGAAGTGGGGCACACTGTTCGCAGCGCGCCGTTACAGTTGGGGTAATGCTGCGCTGCCTAGCCTGTTTCCAAAAACCGGGTTTCAGAAAAACCACTACCACAGCTCTGCACCCAAGCGACAGAGCCTACCGTCTCAATTATGGCTTCCAACACCTACACCTGCCCCCATCTGGGAGTAGAAAACGATCCTTCTGTGCGTCTGAGTTACCCGGCTCAGGGGCATGTTTGTTATGCACCAGCCGAGCGCGGTGGTTTTCAACCTGATCTTGTGCATCAGCAAAGCTATTGTCTGAGCACCAACCACCGACAATGTGTTCACTATCGTCAAGCCAAACGAGCGCAACAAGCAAAACAACAACGTGCCGGAAAGAAAACTTCGACGCGCAACCCAAAAGGAAAAGCGCCACCACCGGCGCGCCTTAGCCCGGTACGGCTAGCCTTATGGACGGCAATAGCTCTGGCCGCGGCGGTGGTACTGTGGCAGGTAGCACGGCTGCTGACCGCGCCTGCATCCCCGGTATCTCAGGTCGGGGCCACCCCAACCGCTGTGACTAATGTTGCTCCCACGCTTGTCGTGCAGGCCGTGATGCCTACCCCTGACCCCGGCTTTGTCACCAGCACACCCACTCCACCCGATGCCGCGACAACTGCACCAGCGAGCGAATTGCTGAAAGAAATCCCCACCCCTGTGGTGAGCAACGGCGACCTGTTCTTTAACCTGACAGCCGATGCAAGCGCAGTGGGCTGGGTAGGCAGCAACGAAGCGCGTGGCAACCATCTGGGTGATTCGTTCCTGCACGCCGGCACCATCGAGGATCAGATCTTTCATAGCATAGTGCAGTTTGACTTGAGCCGTGTGCCGCGCGGGGCCCCGATTCGCTCAGCCTCGTTGGTGTTCTCAGGCCTGGACGATAGCCGCCTCGACCGCACTGGCAACGGCGTGTGGCAACTGCGCTGGCTCGATCCGCTCATCAACAAGGACTGGAGCCAACAAAACTTCCAGAGTATTCATAACGCCAGTGTATTGCAAACAGTGCTGCCAGTGCTGGGCGCTGCCAAGCTGGCTCCTTTTGCCCTAAACGAATTTATCTTCGATGATGCCCAGCGTGCAGCTTTGCAGCAGACCTTGCTTGATAACCGCTTGCAGGTAGCTTTCCGGCTGGATGGACCCGAAGGCTCTGGTGACAATCTGTTTACCTGGGACAGCGGCTATGGCCCGGGCAGCCGCGCGGCCGCGCCCAGCCTGCGCATTATCACTGGCCCTGCCCCAGCCACGCCGCCGCCTATTCCCGCCGAAGATTACCTGGTAGTCACCAGCACACCCACACCGGCCAATGTGCTTACCGCGGCTGCGCAGTTGCAAGCCGTCACCGCCCTGGTGCAAACCGTGGGAACATTGACCCCCACGCCTATCTTCCAGGTTACGGCAACGGCCACACCAGAAAACGCCCTGACCGCCGACGCGCAACGCCTGATGCAGGGCTTGCCGCTGGTGATTACCCCCACTTCGGCCCCGCAAAACGTACTCACCGCTCAATACGAGTCCCTGGTGGCTACCGCTGTGGCGCTAACCACCGGCACATGGACCCCCCTGCCCAGCGATTACGTCACCGCCACGCCATCGGCCACGCTTGTTGTGGTCACCAATACACCCACGGCAGCCAGCATTCAGGCTTTGCTGAACCGGGTGATTGCCGAAGCTACGCGCACAGCAACCGCTGGCCCGCCCACGCCACTGCCCGCCTGGGTAGTGACCGCCACCCCCACGCGCACGCCGGTTCCCACACCCGGCAACGAGCAAACTGCCCAGGCGCGGGTGATTCTGGTGACAATCGAGGCTATTATCTATGGCACCTCGACCCCAACCCCCACCCGCACCCCCACCGGCACGCCAACCCCGCCGGTGACAGCTACGCCCACGGCTACCACTGGCCCCGGCACGCCCACTGCACAGCGCGCCACGGCTACACCAACACCCACCATCACGCCCACGCCGCGACCCACTGCGGTGTTCAGCACACAGGATGGCGCGCCCAGCGGCACAGTGATTGATGGCCCCGCCAATGTGCGCAGCGGCCCCGGCACTCAATTTCAGGTGGTGCGGCTGGTAGCCAACAACGTGGTGGTATCGCTGGTTGGCCGCAACGCCAATGCATCGTGGCTGGCGGTATGCTGCTTTGATGGCAGCCCGGCATGGATTTTCAACGAACTGATCCAGACCGATATTGACATAGCTGCTTTGCCCGAGTTGCAGGCACAATAGGTTGCCCCTGCCGCAATTGAACGGCGGCAACACCGGCAGCGGTGACTGGTAGTAATAAGAAGGCTTTCATGGAACTAAGACAGTATTTTTTGATTGTGCGTAAATGGTGGTGGCTGCTGCTGCTATCCACGCTGGTAGCAACTCTGGCCAGTTTTATTGCCACGCGCACCCAACCCGATCAATATAGCTCTAAAACCACTCTGATGATTGGCCGCGCCCTGGAAAACCCCAATCCCACCGGCAACGAAGTGTATCTGGGACAGCAATTGGCTCAGACCTACGCCGCCTTAGCCAAGCGCGATGTGGTGCGTCAGGCTACCATGGACGCCTTGCACATGGCATGGTTGCCAACTTACTCGGTGAACCTGGTACCCAACACGCAGTTGCTGGAGATTCAGGTAATTGATACCGACCCGCAGCGGGCCCAGGCCGTTGCCGCAGAGTTGGCTAACCAGCTTTTCCTGCGCAGCCCTTCCTCCTCTGATAAAGAACGCCAGGATCGCAGCGCCTTCGTCACGCGCCAGCTTCAGGATCTGGAAACCAACATTGAAAACACCAAAACGCGCATTGACGAGTTGCAGCAGCAGATGGCCGGCATGTTCAGCGCCCGTCAAATTGCTGATACACAAACCCAGATCCAGGGGTTGGAACAAAAACTTAACAGCTATCAGGCCAACTATGCCCAGTTATTGACCTTCCTGCAGGGCGGCATCAATACAATTGTGGTGGTTGAGGCGGCTAACCTGCCTGCTGCGCCCATTCGCGGCAACAAAAACACTACGATCCTGCTGGCTGCGGTCATCGGTTTTGCCTTGGCGCTGGGTGCTGCGCTGCTGCTGGAATATCTTGACGACACCATGAAAAGCCCCGACGATATCCGCGAGGCCACCGGTCTGGCAACATTGGGGGCCATCACAACTATTGACATGGACGAGACACAGGACACCCCTTTGGTAGCTGCCTCGCTGCCCAAATCTCCTGTGGCCGAGGCCTATCGTGTACTGCGCACCAACATTCAGTTCTCTTCGCTCGATACGCCGCCGCGCACCATGATGCTAACCAGCTCAAACCCCTCAGAAGGCAAAAGCACCACGCTGGCTAATCTGGCGGTGGTTATGGCCCAACAAGGGCAAAACGTGGTGGTGCTGGACACCGACCTGCGCCGCCCCACGCAGCACCGCATCTTCCAGGTGCCCAACAACGTAGGCCTGACCAACGCGCTGCTGCAGGAAAAACTCAACCTGGACCAATATCTGCAACCCACACAGGTAAAGAACCTGAGTGTGCTAACCACCGGCCCACTGCCGCCTAACCCGGCAGAGTTGCTCAGCTCAACCCGCTTCACCCATCTGCTGGAGCGACTGAAAGAGCGTGCTGACGTGGTGCTGCTGGACAGCCCACCGGCACTGGCCGTCACCGACGCCGCTATTCTGGCGCGGCAAGTAGATGGCGTGGTGCTGGTGGCCGATGCCGGCACAACTCGGCGTCAGTGGCTGGCGGCTGCCAAAGATGCATTGGACAAGGCCGGTGTGCACATTCTGGGTGTCACGCTCAACCGGCTGCGTCCGCAGGCTGGTGGCTATTACTACTACTACTATCGCCGCTATTACACCTACGGCGAAGGTGAAGGCAAAAAAGAGCAGAACAGCCGGCCGCGTCTGCCCAGCCTGCGTCGCCGCCCCTCACGATCTTCGGCTTCGCGCAGCAAGGCGTAGCTTTCCCGCAAACCACAAAAAGGCTGCCGCTGATTGCGGCAGCCTTTTTGTTTTGAGGGTGTGGGTCTCTCGGTGGCCGCACTTCAGGTAAACAAGCGCAGTTGATGGACGGGGGCACGACCTGCCAGCAGGATAAACGGCGCGGCCTGCTGCGCCCGAATCCCCAGCTTTTCCAGCTCATGTATCTCGCGCAAGGGAGCCAGCCGCCGCGCCTGCATCAATGCGGCGGCTCCCGTCGGGCCGATACCCGGCACGCGCAGCAACATAGCCAACGGCGCACGGTTCAGCTCCACCGGAAAGTATTCAGGGTGACGTTCGGCCCAGACCAGCTTGGGATTTTGAGCCGTCGGCAAATTGCCCTGCGCATCGTAGGGCAATTCGTCGGCGCTAAACCCGTACTGACGCAACATAAAATCAGCCTGATAAAGGCGGTGTTCGCGCCGCGGCGATGTCGCCTCGGCCTCGACCAACGGCGTATCGCTGATAGGGTGAAAAGCAGAATAATAAGCGCGGCGCACCCCGGCCTGACGATAAAGGCGCTGGCTGGTGACCAGCAATTCCTCGTCGCTTTCTCCGGCAGGGCCAACCACATATTGCGTCACCGCCCCCGCAGTGGTCACGCGCCGACCCTGATGACGCAGGCGACGCACAATAGTCCAAGCTCGCTCCAACGTGGCTACCAAGCCCTGGGTGAAATCTTTTTTCGGGGCCAACTGCGCCAACCGCGCTTCGTTCGGGGCTTCCAGGTTGACCGAAAGCCTGTCGGCCAGCCGCGCAGCCTGCTCGATGTGAGCATCCTCGGCGTTGGGCAACAGCTTCAGATGCACATAGCCGCGCCAACCATACTTGCGACGCACCAACTCCACCGTATCCAACATGCGATCCATGCTGCGCGTGGTGCCTGTAATGCCGGAACTGAGGAACAGGCCCTCTACCAGCCGCTTGCGCTGCATCTGATCAAAGGCCGCGGCCAGCTCATCAGGCTGAAGGGTGTTGCGCCGAAAGCGCCGCCCCGCGCGAAAAGGACAATAGTAGCAGTTCTTTTCGCAGGCACTGGTTTGCAGAATACGCAACATGGGCACGCGCCGCCCGCCCTGGCCGATCACCGTAGTGACAGCATCGCTGACATCAGGCAAGGGAGGGGCGCTGTCCTCGCCATCGGGTACAGGCCGACCTTGTGCCTCGCACAAATCATACTGAGCCTGCTGGCCCAGCACGGCTACTTTTTCATGCAGATCGGGGCTGGTGGTGATTAACATGAAACCATTATACGAACATTTATTCTATTCGACAAACGCGCCCGCAGCGGGGAGGTCTTGCCCATTCTGCCGCACCGTGCTAGAATGACGCTTCATTTCTATGCAAGCAAAGGACAAAGCCAATGCCGTTACCAAGCCGTGAACAAGCCTGGCAATTGTTGTGTGAATGGGTGCAGAGCGACAGCCTGCGCAAGCACATGCTGGCTGTAGAGGCAGCTATGCGCGCCTATGCCCGTCGCTACGGCGAAGATGAAGCGTTGTGGGGCATCACCGGGCTGCTGCACGACCTGGACTTCGAGCAGTTTCCTGATATGACCGACCCGGTAAACGGCCATCCGCGCCGCTCGTTACGCCTGTTTCGCGAGTTAAATTATCCCGATGCGCTGATTCAGGCTGTGGAAGGGCATGCGCCCTATCTGAACAAGCCGCGCAGCAGCCGTATGGACAAGGCGCTGGTGGCGGTGGACGAGCTGACCGGGCTGATTATGGCGGTGGGCTATGTGCGTCCCAGCAAAAACCTGGCCGATGCCGATGTGCGTTCGGTGCGCAAAAAGTGGAAAGATCGCGCCTTTACCGCAGCCATTGACCGCCACGAGATCGAACAGTACACTGCCGAGCTGGGCGAGCCGCTGGAGGAACATATTGCTCTGGTGCTGACTGCGCTGCAAGACATTGCCGCTGACTTGGGGCTGGATGGGCGGCTGGCTGCTGCCGGCTAGCACACCGTGTATGATTTGACGGGAGTCGGGCCTCCAAGTATAATGGCTCAGATTTGTAACAACATCTTATCCGGTGTAGCTATACACAAAGCGGGTGAGGGGCAAGTCTGGCCTCTCCCGTTTTTTGTTGTTTATAGCGCTTGCCACAAACAGCTAATTCTCTGCCTGACAGGCAGTGATGTATCCCCCAGAAAGGAACGCGGATTGATCCATGACGAAAAGAACTTATCAGCCCAAGGTGCGCCATCGTTTGAAGGTGCACGGCTTTCGTGAGCGCATGAGCACCAGCGATGGTCGCGATGTGATCAAGCGCCGCCGCGCCCGCGGCCGCAAGCGCCTGGCTTCGTCCCTGACCTATCGCAAGCGGACCTGGTAATTCCTTGAAGCGCAGGCAGCGACTGAGCGGACGTGAACGCTTTGAGCAGGTTCGCCGCAACGGCAAATGCTTTACTCATCGGCTGCTGGTGCTGTGTGTCCTGCCCAACGAACTGACACGTAGCCGTTTTGGCTTTTCTGCCAGCAAGCGGGTTGGCAACGCCGTAATCCGCAATCAGGCTCGTCGTCGCCTGCGGGAGATCATCCGTCTGCACGACGATGGCATTGCCCGCGGTTGGGACATTGTTTTAATTGCCAGGCCCGCAATTGCCCGGGCTGACTACCGCCAGATCGAAAGCGCAGTCAAGCGTTTGTTGCAGCAAGCGGGGCTTTTCTCCGTGACCGCCACAACACTGCTTTCTTCACCAGGTGTTCCTCCACTGGCATTGGACAACGCATGAAATCGTTGCTTGTCACCTTGCTGCGCGCCTATCAGCGGTTTTTATCGCCGTTGCTGGGCAACAACTGCCGCTTTCATCCTACCTGTTCGCATTACATGTTGGAGGCGGTAGAGCGCCATGGCGCGGCCAAAGGGTTATGGCTGGGCCTCAGACGCATCGGACGTTGCCATCCGTTCAACCCCGGCGGCTATGATCCGGTTCCATAGCCATTCTAGTTCGTTGGAGTAAAGAATCCATTATGTCGAAAAAACGGGCGTTTAGCCTGTTGCTTGTGTTGGTTTTCCTGGCGATGGCGCTGTCTGGTTGTGCGCCGGTGAAAGAGGCCGACGGCAATCTCTCCGCGCCCGGCTGGATCGCCTGGCTTTCTGACCCGCTGGCTCTGATCATTCAGTTCATGCACGATTTGCTGGCGCGGGTCAACCTGGCCAGCTACGGCCTGACCATTATCCTGGTAACAGTGCTGATCCGCCTGCTCATCTATCCACTGACCAAAAAACAGATGGAGTCGATGAAGAAAATGCAGGATGTGCAGCCTAAGATGAAAGAGCTGCAGGAAAAATATGGCAGCGACCGCAGCAAGCTGGCTGAAAAGCAGATGGAGTTATACCGCCAGGAAGGGGTGAACCCTGCCGGTGGCTGCTTGCCCCTGCTGATCCAAATGCCCATCCTGTTTGCTTTTTACTATGCCTTGCTGACCCTGGGCCCCAAACTGGATGAACGCTTCCTGTGGCTGCCCAGCCTGGCCTTTCCCCGTTACTTTGAAGGCATGTCGTGGCTGACCCCGCTCACGCCGCAACACCTGCTTTCTGCTCAGGTGCTGCCCTACCTGCTGCTGCCCGTGCTTTACGTGCTGTCGCAGATAGTCATGCAGCGTATGAGCCAGAACGCCAATGCCAGCGCCCTGCCCGGCTCCACCAACACCATGATGATGATGATGCCGCTGATGTTCGGCTACATCACCCTGCTTGTACCCTCCGGTTTGACGCTGTACTGGGTCACCTCTAACGTCTTGCAGATCATTCAGCAGGGGCTGACCACCGGTTGGTCCGGCTTGCTGCCGGGGCGCAAACCTGTGCCCGAAGCAACCGACACCGGGCTGTCGAAAAGCTCCATCAAGCCGGCATCTACCACCGGTGGCAACAAAGAGGCCACCTCGGTGACGGTCACCAGCACCACCAGCCGTCCGTCTGTACAGCCGCAAACGCCCGATGGGCTTTCGGCAGGCCGACGGCGCAAGATGCGCAAAAAGAAGAGCTAACGTATGAGTGCAACACCAGGCGATGAATTTCGCGGCAAGACGGTCGAAGAAGCGATCGAGACGGGTCTGGCCGCGTTGGGCCTTAAGGCCAATGCCGTTGATATCGAAGTTCTCAGCCGTGGAAGTCGGGGCTTGCTGGGTTTTGGCGCAGAAGATGCCCGCGTGCGCATTACGCTGAAACCCGCCCCGGCCACACCTGCTGTGCAGCCGGCAAAGCCCAGCCGCAAACCCGTTGCGCGCGTTGCTGATGAGGTGCCACCCCCTGCGGCAGAGCCTGTTGTACCTGCTGCCCCTGTTGTCGTTGAAGCCCCTGTGGTTGCTGAGGCTTCGGTAGCACAGCCCCCTAACACACCGGTCGAGGTGGATCCTGTCAGCCTGGTAGCCTGTGAACTGCTGCAAGGCATGCTTGACCGCATGGATCTGAAGGCGGTTGCCGAGATAGTCCCCTACCGCGGTGTGCTGGATGATGAACAGGATGCACCGATTGTGCTCAATATCGAAGGTGATGATTTGGGCATTCTGATCGGTCGGCGGGCTGAGACATTGTCGGCGCTGCAATACCTCACGCGGTTGATGGTGAATCACCGCACCCACCATTGGGTGAACCTGGTGGTAGATGTAGAAAGCTACAAGGCGCGGCGTGAAGAGCAGCTGGTGCGGCTGGCCGAGCGCATGGCTGAGCGCGCTGTCAGCACCGGTCGCGTGGTAATGCTGGAGGCGATGCCTGCGCGCGAACGCCGTATCGTTCACATCACCCTGCGCAACTATGCCGGTGTCACCACCGAAAGCGTCGGTGATGGTGATCATCGCAAGGTGACTATCATCCCCTCGGCCTAGCGCAACCTATACAGACACAACAAAAAAAATGCGCACGGGCTAGAACCCGTGCGCATTTTCTGTTTTCCAATCCGTGTGCATCTTTCCACCCTCTTCCGTCCGCGCCCGTTCGGGTTACTGCGCAGCGATAAACTTCAGCAACAACATTACGGCGAGGCAGTGAGCTTGCGCAGGTGGGCGCGGGCCTCATCAGCATAGTCACCACTTGGCAGCTTTTGCAGATAAGCACGCCATTGCACAATGGCTTCCTGATTGCGGCCCTGCCCTTCCAGTGCCAGCGCCAAACCGCGCACCGCCTGCATTCGCTGCGGATTGAGTGCCAACACACGGTTAAACATGGTTGCCGCCGCCTGCCAGTCAGAACGGGCCAACAGAATATCGCCCTGTGCCTGCAATGCGCCTTCGCCGCTGCTTTCTGCCGCCGCGGCTACCTGCTCGGCCTGTTGCGCCTGAGCCAATGCTTCATCCCACTGCTCGTTGGCCTGATACGCCGCAGCCAGCCGCAAATAGTAAGCGGGGTCTTGCTGATACTGAGGTTGCAACTGCAATGCCTCCTGATACGAGGTCAGCGCAGTGTCAGCCTGCCCGGCGGCCACTTGGGCATCACCCACCAGCAGGCGGTACCAAGCGTTCTCAGGCTGTGCCGTAGCCGCCTGCTGATAGGCCGCCACCGCTTCGGCAGCCTGTCCCGTTTGGCCGTATAGATTGCCCAATTTAACATAGGCGTCGCCGTATTGATCATCCAGCAACAGCGCGGCCTTGAACTGAGTAAGCGCCTGATCGAAGTCACCACGGGCACGATAGGTTTCGCCTAACGACACGTAGGCCGGCAGATTGCGCGGATTGCGTTCGATGGCTGTCGTGAAATCGCTAATGGCCGCGGCATAGCGTCCCTGGCTGGCGAACAACTCGCCGCGCTGCACCAGCACGCGCGCGGCCTGCTCATCGCGTGAGGCCAGCCGCAGGGCGCGGTTCAGCATAATCTCGGCTCGCTCGGGGTTGCCCAGTCCCTGCAAAGCCGCGCCAAGCTGGATCAAGGCATCCACATAGCTGGGGTTCAGGTCAATGGCCTTTTCCAACGCTTGCACCGCCTGGCGGTATTGTTGCTGCGTGATATAGGCTTTGCCCAGCTCCAGCACGGCTTCAGCACTGGAGGGGTTGCTGGCTACTGCCTTTTCGATTTCGGCAAAAGCAGCCTGATCTTCGCCCTGGCTGCGTAAAATCTGGGCGATCTGCAGATAGGGGCCGATCAATGAGGGATAAGCTTGCTGCGCGGTGCGGTAATGCGCGAGCGCGCCCTCGGTGTCGCCCGCGCCCAGAGCCAGATTACCCAGCCGCAGATACGCTTGCGCCGCCGCCTGCCGGTTGCTTTCTCCCAGGGCAGCGACTTCACCGATGGTAGTTTGCGCCAATTCCAGATCGCCGGAGGCCTGATAAACAATCCCCAATTGCAACTTGGCATCCACCGCGTTCGGATCAAGCGTTAGCGCCTGCTCAAAGGCTTCAATGGCGGCATCATATTGACCCTGCTTGCGATATAATTCGCCCAGGAAGAAATAGCCGCTTGCTGCCTGATCCTCAAAGTCCAGGGCACGGCGATAGCGGCGCTCGGCTGCCGCCAGGTCGTCCAGCGCCTCGTAAGCCTGCCCCATCTGCACATAGGCTCCGGTGTAGGCAGCGCCGCCGGGCAACTCCAGCAAAGCGGCAAAGGCCTGGATGGCTGCCTGGGGCTGATCGGCCTTGCGCAGGGCTTGCGCCAAACGGAAGTTGGCTTCCGGATCAACAGGGGCCAGCGCCACCGTAGTGGAGAACTGCTCCAGCGCCTGAATCTGTCGGCCATCGTCCTCGTACACGCTACCCAAAGCTAAATGCGCCTGCCAGATCGCGGGAGACAGCGTCACCGCTTGTTCAAGCTGCTCGATAGCCTGGCTGTTTTCACCAGCTCGGCGATAGGCTTGCCCCAAGCGCAGCCGCAAATCGGCGTTGGCGGGCAATGCCTTGACTCCGGCTTGATATACCGCAAGCGCCTCGGCAAAGCGTTCCTGCGTGGTATACAGCGCGCCAAGCTGCAAATAAGGCGCAGCATAGTCGGGCCGCGCGGTGATGGCAGCCTGATAGCGGGCAATAGCCATATCGGTATCGCCGCTTTTGACGAGTGCATTGCCTTGCTTGGTCAGCACCGCCGAGGTCACCGCAGGGTTATCACCACCAGCCTGCAAGGCTTGTTGCAGGCTGTCTTCGGCGGCTGCGGCATCGCCGCGCGCTTCGTAGATTTCGTTTAACTGCAACCAGGCGTCGCCATAGGTGGCATCCAACGCCAGCACGCGGCGAAAACCGGCTTCTGCTGCCTCCAGATCACCCGATTGACGACTGATTTCGGCACGCAGATAGATGGCAGCGGGCAAATCAGGTGTGAGAGCCAACGCAGCATCGGCAGCTTCTGCGGCCTTGTCAGCTTGGCGCAGATCGAGATAGGCCAGGACAAGCTGCACCAGACCATCGGTGTTATCCGGGGCAAGATCGCGCAGCGCGCTCAGTTGCGTCACCGCCTCTGCCGGTTGATTGTTACGGCGATAGGCTGCACCCAACAACAGGCGCGTGGTCGGATCGTTGCCGTTGATGGCGATGGCCTGAACATAGGAAGGGATCGCCGCGGCCAGGTTGCCTTGCTGCTCCTCGGTGCGTCCCAATTCAACCAGAGCGCGGTAGCGGGTGGGGTCAAGGCGAACCGCCTCAGTCAATTCCACTGCAGCTCCGGCCAAATCACCGCTGCGACGCAGGGTTTGGCCCAGCTTGAAACGGGCTTCGGCATCAGCAGGCGCGGCCTCGGCGGCACGGCGATACACTTGCAGCGCTGCGGGCAAATCGTTCTGCTGATCGTATAAAAAGGCCAGTTGCAGATACGCGCCAAGATAACTGGGATCGGTGGCAAGCGCCTGTTGATAGCGCGCTTCGGCTTCGTCCAACTCTCCGTTGTCGCGATAGGTGTTGCCCAGCTTGGTGAGGGCCTGGGCTACGCGCAAAGGCTGTTCGGCAGCCAACGCTGTGACCTGAGCAAAGGCTTGCTGCGCTCCGGCGGTATCACCCAATTCGCGATAGGTAGCGCCCATCTCGGTGTAGATATCGGCATCATCGGGGCTGGACTGCAAAGCCGCGTTGTATTGCTCAAGTGCCTGCTGATATTGCCCCTGCTTGCGATAGGCCGCGGCCAACGACAGGCGAATGTCGCGGCTGTTGGGGATTTGTTCCAAAGCCTGCTCGTAGAGTGTCGTAGCTTCGGCAGGGCGGCCGCGGGTGGTGTAAACCTGTCCCAACCACTGATAGGCACGTACGCTTTGTGGAGCCAGACGCACCGCTTCTTTCAGTTCCGCTTCTGCTTCATCCAGTTGACCCAAGCGACTGTGTACCTGCCCCAGAAAGAACCGCGCATCGGCGTTGGTGGAGGCATTGTCTACTGCGGCCTGAAACTGCTGCAACGCCGTATCAAGCTGCTCCTGGCTGAGATACACTTGACCGAGTTGGATGTAGGAACCGGCAAAGGTGGGGTCTTCCTGTTGGGCCTGTTGATAGAATGTGATCGCTTGATCGGGTTTACCGGTCTGTGTCTCCAGGTTGCCCAGGCGGGTGAGCGCAGAGGCCCTAGCGCGCACGTCGGTCACTGCCGCGCGCAACGCCTCGTTATACAGCTCGCGGGCGCGTGTTGCATCGCCGCGATCCTGGTAAATGCCGCCCATCTGTGTGTAGGCATCGGCAAAGGCCGGATTCACCCGCAGCGCCCGTTCGTACTCGCCGATGGCAGCATTGTTATCCCCTTGCATCCGATACGCTTCGCCTATCTGAAAATAGGCCAGCGCATACGTTGGATCCTTTTCCGTGGCTGCCCGATAGGCTTCGATGGCCTGTTCGGTGAGACCCTGTGCCAGATAAACATTGCCTCGTTTCAACGCAGGCGCAGGTGACAACGAATTGGCCTGCGCGGCCTGATCATAGCTTTGCAGTGCTTCGGCGTAGCGCCCGGCAGCCAGATGGGCATCGCCATCAGCCAGAGCGCGGTTATAGGCCACGGCATCAACTGCCGCCACCGGCGCTGCTGATTGGCGATCAGCCAGCAGCAATGCAGCGACAATAAGCAGCGGCAGCAGCACAGCAGCCACCAGCAACACGCGGGTAGTAGCAGATAGATCAGACCATTTTCGATTTAAGTTTAGCACGGGTTATCTCGTTGAACGGCAGAATAGAAGCGGTTGCGATCAGACCCGTATTATACCCGCGTGTGCGAAGCACCCCAAACCTTTGTCTTTACACCTTTAAGCTCTGGCCGGCCCCTCCGGGATGGTTCCCAATCTCCAGACCGAGCCAGTGGGCGGACACGCTCTGGCCAATCTCCAGACCGAGCCAGCGAACTGGCACGCTCTGGCCAATCTCCAGACCGAGCCAGTGGGCGGACGAGCGGACGCTCTGGCCGGTCTCCAGACCGAGCCAGTGGGCGGACGAGCGGACTCGGTCTGGAGACCGGCCGCAGCTCAATCCCGGTCGCAGCTTGATCTGACCCAGCCATAACTGCCTAGCCTGACCAGAGGTATACGGCCCAAATCGCCAGCGCCAGGTATGGCCCGTAGGCAAAACGCTCATGGCGCTGCGCGCGGCCGCTAAGCAGCAGCCATGCAGCCGCACTGCCTCCCATCAACACAGCGCCGAGCAGAGCAGACAGCACCGCGGGCCAGCCCAGCAGAGCGCCACCCGCCAGCGCCAGCTTGACATCACCCAATCCCAACGCTCCCCGGCCCAGGCGATGCAACAGCCAGAAAAGGCCGCCACCCGCCACGGCTCCCGTCAGCAGCATACGAAGATCAGGTTGCCCCCGCCAAAGCGCCTGTACCACGGCCCAGGCCAGCAGAGCACCGGTCAACCCATTGGGAATACGTTGCGTACGCCAATCGGTCACAGCAATCGCCAGCAGCAGCCCGCTGGTGATTGCTGTCGTTATGATGAAGTTAAACAGTGAGGTGTCTTGCATTTTGTTACGAAAAGATGGCATCCGGGATTGCCGGATGCCATCTTTCTAGCCCTTGCGCACAATCAGGCCTGTTGCGTTCAATTCATGGCCTATTCAGACCTTGCTCGGCGCATATTGCTTTGGTTGGCTCAGCGGCGGCGGCGGAGGGCGAAGGCAGCGCCGGCGAGGGCAGCCAGGGCAGCAGCCGG
>CALESQ010000095.1 GCA_937907455.1 uncultured Caldilineales bacterium | reverse complement strand
TTCTCTGTAGAATTCTTACGCTGACCACGCTACAAGATTTGTCAGTCAATCAGGAAGCTATGCACCTCCTGTCGAACTCGTCTTGTGAAGGGCACACCGTGATCGGGTCACGCCGTTCGCTGCACGAGCCAGGCGGCATCGACCACCTGAGATCATTGTGCGAAAGCCACGTTCTTAGCTGAAACGACTGCATTTCTAGCGCTAAAACTTGTCCGTAATCATAGTATGTTATTCAGGCCATATAATGGATAGGATTGGGAGCATTGGCGCAGAAAACATACTCCTATAGTACCAAACAACGTTTACTGCTGCGCCTCTGCCCAATGCTCGCTCCCCTGCCCGTGGTCGATCCGTGTTGGCGCTCAGCGCATCCACCGCCCGTTTGCCCGTGCCGGCCGCCCCCGTGCTCCACGTCGCGGCGAAAGGCACGCGAAAGGCCAGATCGAAGGGGTTGGCAGAAGGCTGCACAGGAACGCCAGCGCCGGAGGCGCTCTGCGCGCCCAGCAGCCGGCTGGCGCCGGCCACGGTGACCAGCGCATCCACCGGGCCGGTGTAGTCGTTCTCGCCACCGTCGGGCGTCCCGTTGTTGTTCAGATCCAGCCACAGCCGGTGTTGCGCAGTTGTGCCAGAGCACGCCCAAGTCGCTACCGTGTGCAGACAGACGTAGGCAGAGCCCTGGCGGTAGTTAACGTCGACGTCGTCCCGGACCGCGCCGACTACGGCCGTATCACCCGAGACGGCCACGCTGGTGCCGAAGCGGTCGTCGTACGCGCCGTCAGGCGCGGTGAGTTTCTTCTGCTGCGTCCACACGCCGCCCGAACGCACGTAGACGTAGGCCGAACCCTGGTCGGTGCTGGCGCCGACGTTGTCCAAATCCGCGCCGACCACGACCGTGTCGCCGTCGACGGCCACGCTATGGCCGAAGTAGTCCCCGATCGCGCCGTCGGAGGCGGTGAGCTGCTGCTGCTGCGTCCACACCCCGCCCGAACGCACGAAGACGTAGGCCGATCCCAGGTCAGCGTAGCCGCCGACGTCGTCCTTCCACGCTCCGACCACGGACGTGTCGCCCGAGACGGACACGCTGGAGCCGAACTGGTCGTTATACACGCCGTCGGAGGCGGTGAGCTGCTGCTGCTGCGTCCACACCCCGCCTACGCGCACGAAGACGTAGGCCGAGCCCTGGTCGGCGTTGGCGCCGATGTCGTTCTGCCACGCGCCGACCACGACCGTATCGCCCGAGACGGACGCGCTGGAGCCGAAGTAGTCCAAGGCTGCGCCGTCGGAGGCGGTGAGCTGCTGTTGCTGCGTCCACACGCCGCCCGAACGCACGTAGACGTAGGCCGAGCCCTGGTCGGTGCTGGCGCCGACGTCGTCCAAGCGCGCGCCGACCACGGCCGTGTCGCCGTCGACGGACACGCTGAAGCCGAAGGAATCGCCATTCGCACCGTCACCGGCTAACAGCTTGTTGGAGATGTCGACCGGCACAGGTTGGGGGGTCACGGCCTGTGGGGCCGCGGGCGCCGGCAGCGCTGCCGCCGCCGGCAAGACCGCCAGCAGCAGCGCCGCTATAAGGGCGCAAAGGGCTGCCAGGCGGAGAGGTAGAAAACTGGTGCTTCGCATGGGTTATAACTCCTTGTTGTTACCCGACTTTGTGAAAATCGTAATGAAACATCACTGACCAGCGATCGCCCTCACCGCTTGCGCGGCACGTGCGATCGGCCGCCAAGGGCCAAGCCAGCATACTCAGTACTAAAGTCAAGAAAAGAACTATCCTAACAGCAATGCCTTTTTGCCTGGCATAATAACTGCTAATACACGCCCATACGATCGTTTGGAATTTCCTTCACGCGTATATTCTGTCATAAAAACTGCCTCCTTAAAATTGATACCGGTATAAACCATTTTGCTCGGAGCCTTGGTCAAGAGTAAAATAGTTAATCTCAAACTCACCAACATACTTCGTTGGATTCCTACTGGAAACAGACGCTACAGACGTTTTCCGATTAAGTCCTAAGCTGCTTTATTTCCTAGATGTTAATGAAACAACATCCGCATTGCGCCGTTAGATTCAGATTTCATAGGCAAGTGGACTATGAGGTTGATAACAACAAGCGCAATTACGCCTAAACGACAGACTTTCACTGTCGAATTCAACAACCAACTACGGCCCAAGTAAGCTAGAATTCGATCAACACAGGCTATATACACCTGGTTGATCTCAATGTTGAGATGCTTGATCAATTGGCCATTGACGGTGTCAATAATCTGGCAGACGAATGGGCAACCGAATCACCGGTGCAACTTGGCACCAAGTGAAATTCCATGACCGAGATAGGCAAGCTATCACTCACCGTGTGGGAGCCTTGCGCCAGAGTCGGCGACGAGTGAAGCGGCTCTGTGATGAAATCGCAAGAAACAGATAGCAACGCTCCCTCATCTTGCTAAGCAACTCTGTTTCCATATCCCATTCTCGACATTCGCTAACAACCACCCTAGTGATTAAATCACTACCACTGCACTTAGGCTTTAGGCCAGGACGCGTGAACAACCGAGCAATCTTCTGCCAAATATCATCAATGATCACATACATCCATAGGCAAAAATCGTCGAAATCGTGTATTATATGTCTACACTCCGGTGTAATGGCTGATTAGTTTGCACTTCCCCACACCACATCGGAGGCGTTCACGCCAAACAAACCAGCATAAGGCCCTATATGGACTTAGTACGCCAAACAAATTGTACTGCCTTAACATTTAAAAAAACGTTCAAAATACGTTAAAATAACAAAATTGTCATGAGTTTTACCTGCTAAGTACACTGTAAATTAAGTTTCTGAGAGCTTTTGGTTCTCAGGTAGTATCTGCCGATAATGAGAATTCAGCTTGATCGGTATCTGTGCTTCATTCTGCGAACAATCAATCGTCAGAGATGAGATGCGTTCTGTCCCCGTCGATTCTAGTGGCGGTATTGCCAAAACGTTTTTTATCAGGTACTATAGGCCAGATGCCTTTCTCAGAGACACAGATAGAAAGGCTGGAAAGGTAAGAGCTAAGAACAATTGGTGGTCGATCGTGTCTTACTTACTACATCGTAAATTAAGTATTCGCCTATTGCGGAATTGCTGGTAGCCTGTCATTCCGAGGCCCGTCAGGGCCGAGGAATCTTCTCACGAACGCATGGAGGACTCCTCACTGCGTTCGGAGTGACACCGACGAGAGCATTTAGCTTGCTGGACTTCACGCAATAACTTTGTTTACGATGCACTTACGCATGTTACACAGTATGTTTCTAAACATCAGACAGACGCTGGTTGATTGAGTTTTCATGCCTCACATACTTCGCATTCGCTTGCTCGGAATACCCCAAATCCTATTAAATGACACCCCATTGCCTGAAGATACTGCGCGCAAAAGTTTGGCTTTAGTCTATATTCTGGCGACTGAAAAAACACCACAGCCGCGTGAAGTGCTGGCATCATTGTTGTGGGGAGACGTTTCTGATACGCGCGCAAAAAACAGTTTGCGTTTACACCTGGTAACATTGCGTAAACTCTTAACCCCTGTATTGCAGATTACCCGCAACACGGTGGCTTTAGACAAAACACAATGCTGGATAGATCTACACAATTTGCTGGAATTACTGGAACAGCCTGCGCAGCCTGGAGAAACATTTAGCCGCGAAGTGACGGACCTATACCGAGGTGATTTTCTCACAGGGTTTTCCGTGCAGCATTCCCCCCTTTTTAGCGAGTGGCGACAAACACAACAGGAATATCTGCGCTTGCAGATTCTGACAGGCTGGCAAAGACTCACCACCCAATTTTATCAACAAGGCGGCTACACCGAAGCGTCGCTGATCAACCAGAAGCTGCTGACGATTGATCCCCTGAACGAGACAGCCCATCAGCAGCAGATGCGCATCTATCTCGCCACGGATCAACGGGCTTTAGCTGTGCAGCAATTCCGCACCTGCGCCCAGATTTTGCAAAGCGAATTAGGACTGAAGCCCTCTGCCGAGACCATAGCCCTGCTGCAACAGGCAAGCAAGGACATCAAAAAAAGCCAAAATGACAAAGCGCCTGGACTGCCGCTTTCTACCTCACCTTCGCTATCACCCATCCGATTTTGGCCTGTGTTACCGCTCACCACGGTGCTGGGACGCGATAAACAAGTGGAACGCATTGTCCACAAGCTCACTCAGGAAAAAGAGCGCTTGATTACACTGGTAGGCATGGCGGGCACAGGAAAAACAGTGTTGGCCCAAGCATTGGGCCAACAATTGACCGAAAGCTTCGCTAACGGCGCTTGTTTTGCCTCCCTGGCCAACAGTGAAAGCAAAGAAGATGCTCAAGCTGCTGAATTCCAGGTGGCCTTGCTGCTCAAAGCTGCCTTGCGCATCGAAGACAATCAAGGCGAGGCGCTTACAATTCTGCAAACCTTCCTGCGTGACAAAGAACTGCTTCTCATTCTGGATAACTGTGAACATCTGCTTAATGCAATGGGTATTATTCCCAAACTATTAAGCGCCGCGCCGCATCTGCATATCCTGGCGACTTCCTATACTCCCCTCCATCTTAGCATGGAAAGTGTCGAAATAGTCGGTGGTTTGGCATTGCCTCCGCGCAATCCCTTGTCTCTGGAGGAAGTAACTGCATCTCCAGCCGCAACGCTTTTTATTGGACGCACTCAGCGGAATGTGTCAAGAATTGTGAGACAGCGCGAGCGATAATTTAGTGTACGAAT
>CALESQ010000094.1 GCA_937907455.1 uncultured Caldilineales bacterium | reverse complement strand
CTTCAAAGATCTGTGGACCTCCGTGTAAAACTCGCCCCCATCCAGGGATGCACCCATTGTTACTGCCAGGGTTGATCTTTTTTGGGAGGTGGGATATGCGACTTGTTTTCGTAGCGTGGTTTTTAATCGTTTTCTTGATGGCTGGCTGTCAGACCCCTCCGCCTGCGCCGCAGCCTTCGCCCACGCTGGACGTGGCTGCATTGGCTCCAACTCCGGTGATGGCTACGCCGATTCCTGCACCGGGCCTTTCCGTTACGCAGCAGCAGGTGGCCTGGCAAGAGCTGGATCCGCCGGACAGTCTTTCTGCTGGCGAGTTGGCGCTTGCCGGGCGCAGCGTGGAATCGGCTGCCACGCCGCTGGATGCGGCGGCTTTGCTCAACCCGCCCCAGGCTGCTGTGTTTGATCTGGCGGCATGTGCCATGCTGTATAGCTGCATGCGCGATGAAGCCGCCCTGCTGGCAGCTCCGCCGCCCGGCGTGGTGCGCACCGCGGGGGCGCTGCGCATTACCCACAGCAACGGCGCGACTACCGTGCTGCGCGACCTTAACGGCGAAAACGATACCTGGGTCAGCTATCATTACTTGGGCTATGTGCCTGCTATTGCTCAGCATGTGTTGGAAGTACGCTACTATGAACACGTTGATTATCTGATGCTGGCGGCGGCAGATGGCGCGCCTGTCAGCATGTGGGCGCTGCCGCTGCCCTCACCCGACGGCACGCGGTTGGTCAGTGCCAGACCGCTGCCCTACTCTACACCTGTGGATATGCCCGTGGTGGAATGGCAGGTAGTTGATGGGCATCTCAGCCGCAGGCATGAGTTGGTGATTCATTGGCGAGAAACGGGCATTGCCGAGGCAAGGGTGCAAGCTGAATGGCTCAACGACAGCTCGCTGCAACTGCGAGCCGTGGATCAGCAGGGGGCGCTGCTTGATACGGTGGGAACGATCACGGTACGCTTCACTGCCACCGGGCCGTTGGCCTATCTCGACGATAAGCTGATCTACCGGCAGGTGGTCAGCCTTCAGGCGATCATGGCTGAAAACGTAATCACCAGCACCCAGGGCATTGAGTTCAGCGAGCGGCTGGTGTATGATGTGCGCGAGGCATGGCCCAGGGAAAAGGTGTATCAGGATCGTGACTACCGCTTTCGTGAGTTGCCTGCGTCTGTGCTGGGGGCCAACTACTTCCTTTTTTCCAACAGCACCATGGAGCAAACCCGTAAGCGTCATCTGCACTTCCGCTTGCTGATACCGGCTACGCTGTATGTGGCTATTGATGCGCAGGCTGTGGCCTTACCCGGTTGGATGGCCGATTGGCAGCGTCTGGATGAGCAGGTGCTGACCGATGACATCCCCTTGCAGCTTTATCGCAAAGATTTTCCTGCCGGTGAGGTGGTGCTGGGGGGCAATTGGGCCTCACCGGCCAGCGGCATCCGCAGTCATTATCTGCTGTTTATTCCCTGAGTTCCCAGGGTATTTTACCCTCTGATGCTTACTGAAATTCCTTTGTCCCAGCGCCTGAGTGAGTTGGCTATGCTGTTTCTGCGGCTTGGCGTGACCGCGTTTGGCGGGCCTGCGGCGCATATTGCCATGATGCATGATGAGGTGGTGAAGCGCCGAAAATGGCTGGATGACCAGGAGTTTCTCGATTTGCTTAGCGCTACCAACCTGATCCCCGGCCCCAACTCCACGGAAATGGCTATTCACCTCGGCTTTTTGCGTGCAGGCTGGCCGGGGCTGATCGTCGCCGGGGTGTGTTTTATCGGCCCGGCCATGCTCATTGTGATGGCGCTGGCGTGGATGTACATGCGCTTCGGCGCTACTCCGCAGGCTACCTGGCTGCTTTATGGCATAAAGCCGGTGGTGATTGCTGTCATTGCGCAGGCGTTGTGGACTCTGGGCAGAAAAGCGCTGGGCCGGGTAGACCTTGCGGTGGTTGCCTCTGCAGTGGTGGTGCTGTACTTTGTGGGGGTTAATGAAATAGCCTTGCTTTTTGGCGCCGGGGCATTGGTGATGTTGGTGAATCGCTGGCGACGAACACAGCAGGCGCACGGGGGGGCGCTTGTCTGGTCATGGCCCGCGCTGTGGAAGTCGGTGTTAGTTGCGGCTGCGGCAGCCACACCCTTCAGCTTGTCCTTGCTTTTTCTTACGTTTCTCAAGATCGGGGCCGTGTTGTATGGCAGCGGCTATGTGCTGCTGGCTTTTTTGCGTGCCGATTTTGTGCTGCGCCTGGGGTGGCTCACCGACCAACAACTGCTTGATGCGGTGGCTATCGGCCAGGTGACGCCCGGCCCGGTGTTCACCACGGCTACGTTCATTGGCTTTATTCTGGGAGGCACGCCGGGCGCGCTGGTGGCTACGCTGGGCATTTTCTTGCCGGCTTTTGTCTTTGTGGCGCTGTCCAATCCGTTGATCCCGCGGCTGCGCCGCTCGCCGTGGGTGAGCAGCTTGCTGGATGGTGTCAACGCGGCATCGCTGGGGCTGATGGCGGCGGTGGCTGTGCAGCTTGGCCGCGCCTCGCTCACCGATGCGCTGACTGGATTGATCGCAGTGGTTTCGTGGGTGTTGCTTGTGCGCTTCAAGGTCAATTCTACTTGGCTGATCGGCGGCGGCGCGCTGATCGGACTGGCAGCTTCGGCCTTGCACTAGCTTTGCAGATACTAAAAACGCCGGAAGCAAGTTTGCTTCCGGCGTTTTTGTTTTGTTTATGGCGAGCGGTTTATGGCTTGCTGTTGGCCGGACGCTGCCGGTACAGCCAGAAGCCACCTGCTGCCAGAATCAAGCCTGAGACCAGCACGATGGGGATCGGCTTCCAGGGGATGCGGATGCCAATGCCGCGATAGGCCTCGACACCGGTAGATACCACCGCCGGTGTGGGCAAAGGCTGGGCCGCGGGGATGACTACGGCTAGCTGCAAAGGCCGGCGCTGTCCGGCATCAGGTGAACTGATGCTGGACAGCAAGCCCACTTCGTCAGCGTTGTAGCCCATGGCTGCAAAGTCAACCAGACCGTTGGGTACATGGCATTCCTGGCAGCCGCGGGCCTGTTCTTTGCTGCCCACGCCGTGGCTGAGCTGGATGGTGGTGGTGAAGGTGGCAGTAGTCCACTGTCCGCTGTAATCCATCTCAGCTTCAAGCGCACCCTTTTTGACCGCAGCGTCCAGATCGCCGGTTTGATAGAAGGTTTCCAGCTTCAGCGGGATTGGCTCATTGCTGCGTGCATCCACCGGCACGGTGGCGCGCAATAGCTTGAATGGCTGAAGCTGCGCAGCCAGATCGGCGGGGCTGCCGGAAATCATGCCGTCATTGCCGGCTTTTTTGCCATCGAACCAAAGCAGGGCGGGCTGCACCGAGTTGGCAGCGCTTGTGGTATCGGTCGGCTGATACAGGCCTGTGATGGGATCGAGCCGAGCGGGGGTCGTCCAGTCGCGGGCGGTGAGGCCGCCGGTGCCTGTGATGTGGCAAGTACGACAATCCAGACGCGTATGCTGGTTGTCGAGGATTGAATTGGCGTGTGGCTTGTCGCTGTGACAGCTTTCGCAGCTCAGGGTATGGTCGGGCAAGTCCTCCCCGGCCAGATTCGGGCTGCTGCCCAGCACCTTGTGTTCCAATGCGGCGTGGCAGTCTACACAGGTCATGCCTGCGTCCATGTGAACATCGGGCTTGCTGCCTTCGCCGTGGGTGTCGCTGGCAAAGGGTATCTCGCTGGGTGAAGCTGGCCCGCCGCCCACGTTTTGGTGGCAGCGTACGCAGTTTTCGGTCAGTGGGCGCTGCGCCTGGCGTGCTGCCAGCAAGCGCCGATCCTGGGTCAGTTGCCATGTGCCATCTTCGGTTTGCACCGGAAAGCGCAGGCTGACATCATAGCCGGGTGAGTGGCAGATCAGGCAGTCAATGCCTTCGCTGTCTTCCCGACTTACGGTTTCACCTGGCAGGCTGGGCAGATTGCCGCTGCCTATGTGGCAACGGCCGCAGCCGCCGGCAATCTCCAGCTTTTCGCTCAACATGCCCAGCCAGTTGATGCGCGCATTGGAACCGGCTACCAGGTTGTAGCGGTCCAGTTGGCCGCCCCAGGTGTAGTGTACGCTGTGGACTACATCGTTGGCTATGTTGCCGTGACACACGCGGCAGGTGGCCGGGCCTTGATAGTCATTGATATAGGTGTGTGGTTCGGGCGGTTGAGCCTGGGCAACGCCCGGCATGAACACAATAGCCAGCAGAGCCAGCAGCGCCAAAACGGCTATTTTTGCAGGGAAACGAACGCGCTGAGTCATGGCGTCGCTCCTTCCAGGCTGTGGCAAGTTAGACACGTATCGTCTTTGTAGTCGGCATGATCCATCGGGGCCGGGTCAATTTGACTGTTGACGTCGTGGCAGGTAGCGCACTGGGCACGCTCGCCATCAATGGGATGCGTAATCAGCGAGGCCCCGCCCGATTGTTTGCTGAGATCGGCAATGCGCAGTTGGCTCAATGGCGTAGGCCGTACCACCGGTGTGAGTTGCAGGGCCGCGGGGGTGGGCAGCACCGGCTGATACGCCTCTTCTTGCACCACGGTGCGCGGCACGGTGGTGATGGCGGTTTTTTCGGCGGTAAGCCAGCGCCAGGTTCCCAATACCGACACCAGCACAAACAGCCAGGCTAGCGGGGCATACAGCTTCAGGCGGCGATAGCGCACGTCTGGCGCAGGGGGCTGCCATATCTTGCCTTGCTTGATCTGCTCCAGCTCCAAAGGATGCTCATCAGCCATCTCTTCTTCGCTGATAGCGCCGTGCAGCATGCTTTTGTTAAACACGCGCAGGTGGACAAAGTAGAAGTGCCAGGTGATGATGGAGAGTACTGCCAGCAGTGCTTCCATGCCGTGGGCAATTTTGGCCGCGGGCACCACCTCGCCGGGCAGAAAGCGCGTTACCAGAATTGGGTTCCAGAGCGCATAGCCGGTGATGGTCATCAGGGCTGTACCCCACACCACCGCCCAATATTCCAGCTTCTCCATGAAGTTGAAACGGGGGAAGTTGGGTTTTTTCTTGCTGATGCCCAGGTTATACTTGACTGCGGTAAAGAAGTCGGTGAAGTCCTTGAGCGTCGGCAACATGCTCATAGACTTGCGCTGAACGAACAGGCGGTTGCCAACCTGCACCAGGTGTACGATGGAAACCAGAATCAGCAACACGGCAAACATGTGGTGAAAGACACGTGTCTGCTCGATGCCGCCCATCAGGCGAATAAACCACACGGCAATGCCGTGGTCGGCGTATTTCTGGATCAAGCCCGTGAAGGCCAGCACGGTGAAGGAGATGCCCAGCAGAAAGTGCAGGATGCGGTCGCTCGGCCAAAAACGTATGTAATGGGGTTGGTGCTGCGTGGTCATGCCTGCACCTCCTTGCGGTTGTGGCGCGCATCCATACGATGCCGGTAGTAGTCGAGCGCGATGTAGATCAGGAAAAAGGCCACCAATGCCGGAATGAGAATGCGATAGAACCAGGTGATGGCGGTTACCATGGGCGCTGTTTCAAAGTTCGGCGCGTAGTGGCCCAACCAACTGTTGGCAAAGTTGTCGGTGGCGTCAGGGTGACATTCACGGCAGCGCGGCAGAATGTTGTCTTTTATCTGTTGGTTGTCACGCGTGGCCGGTGTGATATTGTGGACACCGTGGCAGTCGGTACAGACTGCCTTGTTTGTCGCCTGGTCGGGATGTGTTTTTTCAAACAACATCACGGTGGCGCCGTGGAAATCAGCCACATAGGTATCAAAGACCTGGGTCGAGATCTCGTATTGGGCCATCAGGGTTTTGTCTGCATGGCAGGTGGCGCACAACTCAGGGGATGTCAGGCGAAAAGCCTGGGTGCGCGGGTCATCAGCCGAGTGGGCGGGGTGACAGGTGGTGCAGGTGGGCACGTCGCTGTTCGCATCGGCTGTTAGCGCCTTGCCGTGAACGCTTTGCTCGAATTGGTTATAGATGCCGCTATGGCATTGCTGGCAAATCTGCGCCGTGGCCGTCAGCGGCAATTCGGGGTGCTTTTCGCGGTCAATTGCCTGGGTGTTGTGGGCTCCGTGACAGTCGGCGCACACCGCGGCTTCCTGCACGCCGCCCGCCTGAAGCTGGGCATGAACGCTTTCTACCTGCTCCATAGCCTGCTCGTCGTGGCAATCGGCGCAACTTTGGCTGTAATAGATTTGCAGCTCGCGATACGAATTGACCGGTATAGTGCCGTGCGGATAGCTGCTGATGTCGCTGTGGCAGTCCTGGCACGATTCTTCGGCGTGCATCGAGTGTGCCAGCACCGTGTTATCAACCGTCACTGCCATCACTTCACCGGAAGGCAGGGTCATCATCAAACCGGCCTGTTGGTGGCAGTTTAAGCAGGTGGCGTTATCCACCGAGCTGGCCGGGGGCAGTGACCCCGTAGGAGGCGTTTGTTGGGCGAGGGCGCTGTTCGACAGCAACAGCAGCCATGCCAAAGCCATAATCACCGCGCTGAAAATGCGGTGATTATGGCTGGTTTGTCGGATCATGGCTCAACCTCCGGTCGAGCTGGCGGAATCCGTGTTACAATCACGCTGCGATTGGCTTCCAATTCGCTGGGGTCTACATCATCGGCGGTCAGGAAGAGGTCTGTCTGGCCATGACAACTGTTGCACGACGCGTTTTGCGGGGTAATCTTCTGCATGTTATGCGGGGTTGTCGCTTTCCACGAAGGCACGTTGTCAAATGTTGGCAACAGGTTGTCGCCATAAAAGGCCCACAGATCGGGGTTCGTCGGGACGTGACGTACTAACACATAGTTCCAGGGCCGAGTGTCGCTTTGGATCGGATTGCGGCCGATCTTGAACGTCATAAACGAAGGATCGGTAGTCGTATAGGCAATACCCTTATCATCCTTGCCAGTGTGGCAATTGGAACAGGACTTGTATTCGCCGGCCGCGTGGCACACCTGGCATTGCACACTATCCATGTGGATCATGTGTTGGCGGTTGTCGGTGGTGATTTGCACGTCTTCCTGGTGGCAATCCACGCAGTCTACGCTCGGTTCAGTATCGTAACGGGTGCCGTGCTGACCGTCATGGAACTCTTCCATGGTGTGGCATTTGGTGCAGGGCATGCCCGCCTTTTCCCAATGTACATCGCCGGGGATGCCTTCGTGTACACCTTTGTACTCGTCGTTGATGCGGGCGCTGTGACAGCCGCCGCAAGTGACAAACACCGAAGCCACGCGTTTCACCTGGTGTCCGGCGATCAAGCCACCATCCAGTGCGCTGGGCCGGCTGATGTGGCAATCACCGCAGTCGGCGTGGCATTTGGTGCAGTGCGTGGTATAGGCTTTCACAGTTTCCGGCATGGTGAAATCAGCACCACGCTCGCTCATTACTGCCAGATAGCCGGTTTGCAGCCGGTGTGGGCTGGTGCGGGCTTCGGCTACAATGCCCACATGACAGCCGCCGCAGGCCCGATTAGCCTGGGCGCTGGCTTTGGGCAGCAATCCTTCGTGCGCTTTATCTTTGTCATCCACACCAGACACACCGCCGTGGCAGGCAATGCAGCCGGGTTGGCTATGTACGTCTTCGGTCAGGAACTTTTCGTCTACCAGAACTTTTTGCCATGCCTCCACCGGAGGCAATTCGCCTGCTCAGCCTTCCCCTGCTGCCAGCTCCGATTCGACCTTTTCCGGTTCTACGGCCAGCTCTTGCAGCAGGGTTTGGTTGGTGTGGCAGGCAATGCAGTTGT
Organism: uncultured Caldilineales bacterium; assembly: GCA_937907455.1. Lineage (GTDB taxonomy): Bacteria > Chloroflexota > Anaerolineae > JAAEKA01 > JAAEKA01 > JAAEKA01. The sequence goes on along the minus strand of CALESQ010000094.1, from coordinate 11,610 downwards.
CAGAAGAGGGTACATCGGCGGCAGGCAGCTCATCGCCGGTACTGTTTTCAGCCAGGGCGCGAACTGCTGCCAGGGTATGCTGCTGAGTGGTGGAGTCTAATACAGCCTCGGCTGCGGGTGCTGAGGCTGCCACCGTGTGCGGCTCAGCCGTGGCCGCCAGCAGTGTGTCACCCTGTACCCATTGGACAACCACCACGCTGACAGCAAGCACGCAAACTGCCAGCAAGATCCAAACCCAGCTTGGTTTTAATGCTAAGCGCATCGCCCGGTTTCCTTTCTCCTTGAGAATGGGGATGCCTGTCTTGCCCTGAAACAGGCAAGACAGGCACAAATACCGACTTTAAGGCTCAATCGTCCCTGACAAGGACGGTTGCAGCCAGAAAAAGATCAGTTACCCGATTCAACAGGGTAGTTCTTGGGGGTTTTCTCCGGATCGAAGCGCTTTACATAAACATTGGGATCGTCAGACCACATGCTCATGCCGTACACCAGGTTGCTGGCATCATAGCCCAGCAGGTTCAGGCCTGATACCACCTGGCTGGCGGTTTGACCTGTGTAGCAGTATACCACAAGGGGACGGTCTGTGGGAATTGTGGCGAGCACTTCGGGAGTAAACAACGTCTTTACGTCATAGTTGACTGCGCCGGGCAGGTGACCTTTGCCGTAATCTTCCACCGAGCGTACCGAGATAATGAAGGGGTCGTTGCTGTCGTCGCCATCGTTGAGGTTTTCGTACAGCGCATCGGCCTGAACGGTCTTGATGCCGGCGTCGAAGTAGGCGTTGGCGGCCTCGTCGAAGTTATCACCCAGCGCTTCGGGTTCTGTGTACGTTTCGTCGGACACAAACTCATCGGTGGTGGTGGCATAGCCTTTGACCTTGGCGGGGTCAAAGCGATTGACATACACCGCGGGGTCGGTGGTCCAGCCGCCCATACCCCACAGCAGGCTGCTGGCATCGTAGCCCATGGCATTCAGCACCGGCACTACCTGTCCGGCAGTTTGGCCGCTGTAGCAGTACACTACCACTGGCTTATCCTGCGGGATGGTGGCCAGTACATCAGCATCAAACAGCTCGGCGGGTGTCAGGTTGATGGCGCCGGGGATATGCCCGGCCGCGTAATCTTCCGGCTTGCGCACCGAAATAATCGTGGGGTTGTTGTCGTCGTCGCCATCGTTGAGGTTTTCGTACAAGGCATCGGCGCTGATGGTCTTGATGCCGTTGCTGAAATAGCCTTCAACGGCCATTGCCAGATCGTCGCCCGCGGCGGCTGCGCCTGCTTTGGCCGCAGGGCCAGTCTCTACGGTGTAGTCCTTGGGCGTTTTCTCCGGGTCAAAGCGCTTTACATAGACAGCCGGATCGTTTGTCCACATGCCCATGCCGTATACCAGATTGTTGGCATCATAGCCCAGCAGGTTCAGGCCCGAAACCACCTGGCTGGCGGTTTGACCGGTGTAGCAATACACCACCACCGGGCGATCACTGGGGATTGTGCTTAGTACCTCTGGGGTAAAGATTGTCTTGGGGTCATACTGCACAGCGCCGGGCAGGTGGCCCTTGGCGTAGTCCTCAGCCGAGCGCACTGAGATAATGAAGGGGTCGTTGCTGGTGTCGCCGTCGTTCAGGTTTTCATATAGCGCATCGGCCTGAATGGTTTTCAGGCCCTTGTCGAAATAGGCGTTGGCTGCCTCAGCCAGATCATCAGCCAGGGGGGCAGGCATGGCGTAGGTTTCTTCGGCCACAAATTCATCAGTAACGGTGGTATAGTCTTTGGCTTTGGCAGGGTCGAAGCGGTTGACATAGACGGTGGGGTCGGTGGTCCAGCCGCTCATGCCCCACAGCAGGCTGCTGGCATCATAGCCCAGCATGTTCAGCGCGGGCACTACTTGCGCCGCGGTCTGGCCGGTGTAGCAGTAGACCACCACGGGCTTATCCTGGGGAATGGTAGCCAGTACTTCGGCATCAAACAGTTCGGCCGGGGTAACGTTGATGGCTCCGGGGATGTGGCCTACGGCATCATCTTCGGCCTTGCGCACCGAGATGATGGTGGGGTTGTTGCTGTCGTCGCCGTCGTTGAGGTTCTCATACAGGGCATCGGCGCTGATGGTCTTCAGGCCGGCGCCGAAATAGGCTGCGGCTGCGCTGGCAACTTCGCTTTCCACAACTGCCGGTTCCGGCGTGGCTGTGGGCGGCACGGGTGTGGCTGTGGCCGGGATAGCTGTGGGCGGCACGGGCGTGGCTGTAGCCGGGATAGCTGTGGCAGGCACGGGTGTGGCAACCTCGGCTACCGGCGCGGCGGCCTGCTGGGCTCCGCAAGCGGCCAGCAGCATAACAACTAAAACGAGTAAAAAGAAGGGACGTTTCATGGTTTTTTCTCCTCGAAACTTTGTTGTGTGAAAGGATACACTAACTCATCATATCAAAAACACTGTTAAGAACTTATGATATAGATCATGTTTTGTTATTAGAATTCCTGATACCCTGTCATTCAGAACTTTAATTATTCAAGGAGTGTACTATGCTGGATCTCGAGAGTTTGCGTATCTTTGTGGCCGCTGCCGAAACAGGGAATTTTACCCTGGCTGCAAAACGATTGCACATCAGTCAGCCGTCGGTGAGCCAGAATATCCAACTTCTGGAACAGTATTTGGATGCCCGGCTGTTCGAACGCAACGGGCGGCGTGTGCATCTAAGCTCGGCAGGCAGTGCCTTGTTGCCGCTGGCTGAAGAAGTGATGCGCGCCTGCCAGCAAATTGAGGATACTATACACTCGCTCAATGGGGCAGTGGCCGGTCATCTTACGCTGGGTTGCTCAACTTCTTCCGGTAAATATCTTATTCCGCGTTTGTTGGCGCAGTACCGCACCCGCTATCCCCTGGTCCATGCCACCGTGAAAGTAGGGCCGCGCGAGCAGGTGCTGGATTGGCTGGCCGCGGGTGTGGTGGATGTGGCCGTGACCAGCCACCGCGTGCAGCGCAGCGGCCTGCATTTTCGCCGCTTTTTTGAAGATGAAATCGTGCTGGCTGTACCTTCCGATCATCCCTGGGCCAAACGCAGTGACATAGCACCCGATGAGCTGTATGGAGAGCGTTTTGTCATGCGTGCCACATCCTCAGGTACGCACATGACAGTGATGGAAACGTTGGACCAGGTGGGGGTACGTCACGATCAACTGGAAACTGTGCTGACTCTGGACAACTCCGAGGCGATTCTGATGGCAGTGCAAGAGCATATTGGCGTGGGATTCCTGCCGCGCCTGATTCTGGATCGTCATGGCAATCAGCGCGCTCAGGCTGTGCCTATTCAAAACGTAGCTATGAAGCGCTGGATCTACTTTGTTGAAAATTCGCGCAATGGCTATTCCCAGGCTGCCGGTGCATTTTGGCAGTTTGTGCAGGAACAGCATCCCGCGGCAATTTGACAAGCCTCATCACTTGTTATATCATTTGTGATATATACATAATTATAACAAAACGTAACATGACAGACCAACGCCACTATCATATCCTGAATGTACTCGCTGCCAAGGGCCGCGTCGAAATCGCTGAACTGGCTGAAACTCTGAACGTTTCCGCGATGACGATTCACCGCGACCTGCATGTGCTGGAGCAGGGCGGACACCTGCAAAAGGTGCGCGGCGGTGCGGTGCCGTCAGCCCAGGCTGTACCCAGTGTCCACAAAGAGAGCGCCAAAGAAACTTGCATGGCCTGTTTTGCCCCGGTCGCGGCACGCACGCAGGTGGCTTTGCATTTGCAGGATGGCAGCCGGCGGCGCGCCTGTTGTCCACACTGCGGCCTGATGGTGCTGGCCCGCATTCCGGCGCAGGTGACCAGCTTTCTGGTCACCGATTTTCTAAATGGCCTGATGGTCAACGGTCGCTCGGCTATCTATCTGGCTACGCCCGAATTGGCGGTTTGCTGCACTCCCAGCATGCTGGCTTTTGAAGACAAAAGCAACGCTGAACGGTTTCAAGCCGGTTTCGGCGGTACTTTAATGGCCCTGGACGAGGCCATTGCTTTCGTCCGCAGCTCGATGCATCTTGCTATGTGAAGGAGAAGACTCTATGCAGTTTCGATCAACGTTGCGTTGGCAGGCCTTGCTTGCAGCGGCTATTTTGCTGGTGCTTGTGTTGGCACTGGCCTCATGCAGCAGCGGCAGCAAAACCGGTCTGAGTGCTGACAATGTCTGGGCGCGCCCCGCCAAGATGATGGAGATGACCGGTATGGATCATAACGCCGAAGCTACGCCTGCTGGTGATATGGGCGGTGGCATGGGTGATATGGCCGGCATGGGCCACGGCGGTGCCAATAGCGCGGTTTACATGATGCTGAAGAACGGCACGGACAAGGCAGATCGTTTGGTGAGCGCCACAGCCGACGTCGCCATGACTATTGAAATCCACGAAACGGTGATGCAAGGCGATGTAATGCAGATGCAGCAGGTCGCCGGTGGTTTGGAAATCCCAGCCAAGGGCCAGGTCGAGTTGAAACCCGGCGGTTACCATGTCATGCTGATCGGTCTGACCAAGGACCTCAACGTGGGTGACAAATTCCCTCTGACGCTGACCTTCGCCAACGGCGAGTCCATGCAGCTCGAAGTGCCCGTGCGCGAGCCGTAACCAACCTAAGGAACAATCATCACTGTGAACACCTCTAAAGGTTTGCTTAAATTTCTGAGCCTGATCGTTCTCGCAGGGTTGTTGGTATCTGGCTGTGCTGCACCCGCCACTACAGCCGAGACTGCGCCTACTGTGGCACCGATAAGTGCCGCGGACGCTATGGATGTTTCGGCACCCTTGTTCATCAACATGACCACCAACGATCCTCACCGTGCCAACATGGCGCTGAGTTTCGGTATGAAGCAACTTGATCGCGGTCATCCGCTGACTGTTTTTCTGAACGATTTGGGCGTTTATGTTGGCTCAACGACCAATGCCGATCAATTTGCCGAACAGCAGAAAACCATCGCTGCCTTGATTGAAAAAGGCGCCAAAATTTACATCTGCCCCATGTGCATGGAACACTACGGTGTTACCAAAGACACGGTGTTACCTAATGTGACAGTGAGTGATCCCGATGCTATCGGTTCGCATTTGTTCGCACCCAATAGCCGCACACTGACCTGGTAATGGTTTGACTTTACCCGCGTCAGGCGTTATAGTAGCCACGCTACCCCGTGATCGTTCCTACGGGCGGCCTTGCCAGGTCGCCCGTTTCTTTTGTCTGTGAGTATTCCCGATGAAACTGACCGTTCTTGCCGATATTCATGCCAACTATCATGCTTTGCAGGCTGTGCTGGCTGATAGTGACACCTGGCAGCCGGATGTTGTCATCGTGGCGGGCGATATAGTCAACCGCGGCGCGCGTCCGCGTGATTGCTGGCTGGAGATGACCGCGCGGCAGCGGCAGGCGGGGTGGCGGTTGCTGTTGGGCAACCACGAAGAATATGTACTGTACCAGGCTGAACCCACCACCCCGCGCCACGGCCCCGAAGCAGACCTTTACCGCAGCTCGTACTGGACCTATCAGCAACTGGGCGATGCTCTCAGTGCTGAGCTGGCGCAATTGCCTTTTAGTCACGATCTGATTGCGCCCGATGGCAGTGCGGTGTGCGTGGTACATGCTTCGCTGCGCAGCACGCGCGACAGCATCTTCGCCCATACCCCTGATGCCGAGGTGCGCGCCAAGATGGGGGAGCCTCCACCTGGTCTGTTTGTGATGGGCCACACCCACCTGCCGTTGATCCGGCGCGTGGATGATACTTTGGTGGTGAATGTAGGCGCGGTGGGCGTGCCCTTTGACGGCGACCCGCGCGCGGCCTATGGGCGCATGACGTGGGCGCGGCATGGCTGGCAGGCAGAGATTCGCCGTGTCCCTTACGATCTGGCTCTCACCCTGAAAGATTATGAAGAGACGGGGTTTTTGCAGAACGGCGGCCCACTGACGCAACTCATGCGCCGCGAGCTGGTCGAGTCAAACTCGCAGCTTTTTATGTTTGCTCACCGCTATCGGGATGCCCTGCTGGCTGGGGAAATTGGCATGGAGGAGGCTGTGGCGCGCTATCTGGCGCGCTAAATAGGGCACGGCAAGCAGCTTGCTGTACCCTATAACTTTTCTTCTGGCGGCAAGCCCCACCACTATTGGCTAATCTGAAAATTGCTTGCTCGGGCCGGTCTCTTCGGGATGGTTCCCAATCTCCGACCGTGCCCGGCTGGCTTTATCTTTGGATGGCTGCTTATTCGTCTCCGTCGCGGTGAAGAAGACGGCGTGCGGTTTCCATGCTGCCTTTACCGGCCTGCCTGGTGACTGAATAGGCGGCTTCGGCTCCGGCATCGGCCACTTCTTTCACCCCGTCAAGCGCACCGCCGGCTGCACCCTTCATGCCACCGGCTACGGCACCGGCTGCGGTGGCTGCACCACCCAGCGCGCCAAAAGCCACGCCGGCAGTGGCATCGAATGCCTGTTGGGCAAAGGCTTTGGCGGCTTCTTTGGCCTGCTCGGCGCCTTGCTCCTGGTCTTCCAGCGCCACGGCGAAGCTTTCGCTGAGGCTGTTGGCGGCTTGAGCGGCCCCGCTAGCCAGGGTTTTGGCGGCATCTACCGCGGCACTGCCGAAGATCTGAGCGGCCATCAGCAGGCCACCGGTGGCGCCTTTGGCTCCGCCCACCACTGCGCCGGTGGAGCGGGCTGCGCCTTGCACGGCCTGAGCGGTGGCATCACCGAATTTTTCGGCCAGGCCCTGGGCCACGGCGGCGGCTGAATCGGCGGTGTTAAGCGCCTCATCCGCGGCCATTTGGGCGGTGCCATCGGCGGTGGCGCGTGCGCCCTGCACCGTCATGCTGGTCAATTCTTTTGCTTTGCGCATGCGTTCGACCATCGGGCTGGGAGAAGCGGGTGAAGAAGTATCGTGTTCGGTCATGGTACACCTTGGGGTTGGGGCGGGCAGGGTAACGGCCTTTATACGTAGCTGCTTGTAGGCCGTAGACTTCATTATAAATCAATGGCGGACGAAGGGCAAGCGCTGCACATGCGGCTAACGCTGAATCCACAGCGGCAGCGCCTTTTTTGGCGAAGTTTATCTACTCTCAACACAGACTTCATAATTTCTGAACATTTAAGCGATATGCTAAGGCTGTATTCGACACTACGGAAACAACTATGAACACGCAATCCTTGCTTTACCCCGCTCCGATGCTTTACCCATCTGCAGAACCGATGGACAGTGTGACAGATTTCGCCACCCTGCTAAGCCAGTTCGCCCCTATCAGCCTGGCTGAGATGGATGCGGTGGCGCTGATGGATCGCACTGACACCAAGTATGTGCTGCACACCAGCCAACTACTGACGGCTCTGCGCTCGTTGCGCCACGAGTATCGTGTGCTGACGATCACGGAAACCCGTATTCATGCTTATCGCACGCTGTACTTTGATACCACCGGTTTTGAGATGTACTTGCGCCACCATGCTGGACGTCAGCAACGCTTCAAGGTGCGCAGCCGCCAATATGTTGAGTCGCAGCGTTCGTTTCTGGAAGTGAAGGTGAAAAGTAACAAGGATCGCACCAACAAGCAGCGTATCGAAACGGGCGCGCTGGTCACTCAGCTTACGCCTGAGGCCAGCCATTTTGTGGGCGCGCATGTGCCTCTGACCCATACGTTGGAACCAAAGCTATGGAATAGCTTTTCACGCATCACGCTGGTGAGCAAACACGCAACCGAGCGCCTGACGTTGGACCTGGACTTGGCATTCGACAACGGCGCTCACCTGATCCGCCTGCCCGGTGTGGCGATTGCCGAGGTGAAGCAGGATGGCATCAACCGCCATTCGGCTTTTATGCAGCAAATGCGGGCGATGGCAGTGCGCGATGGTGGTTTTAGCAAATATTGCGTGGGTGCGGCGCTGCTTTACCCCGCGATCAAACATAACAACTTCAAAGACAAGCTTTTGCTGGTTGAAAAACTGACAGGAGGCCCGGCCCATGTTTACGGAACTCACTGAACTACTCGTCGGCGCAGCTCTGAACCTGCTGATTGCGCTGGTGATCGTGCGCTTCATCTATTATCCCGGTACGCAGAACAAGAACTATGTTTTTACCTTTTTGGCCTTTAACACGGTGATTTATTTCGTGCTGGCCCTGCTGACCGATGCTTCGATCAGTGTGGGTGTAGGTTTTGGTCTGTTCGCGATTTTCTCGGTGCTGCGCTACCGCACCGACGAAATCCCGATCCGCGAGATGACCTATCTGTTCGTGATCATCGCGCTGCCGGTGATGAATTCGCTGCTGGCGATCAACGACGCCATTCCGGTGCTGATCGCGGCCAATGCCTTCGTGGTGGCGCTGCTCTATGTGCTGGAACGCGGCTGGGGTTTCCGCTATGAGGTCAGCAAAAAGATCACCTACGAGCGCATTGAGCTGATTACCCCCGCCAACAGCGAGGCGCTGCTGGCTGATCTGCGCCAGCGCACCGGCCTGCCGATCAAGCGGGCGATGGTGGGACGTATAGACTTTTCGCGAGACACCGCCGAAATCACCGCTTACTACGATCAAATCAAACTGAACGATTTCCAGCGCATGGACGACGCGGCCTGAGCCGCGAGCAAGTGAGAAACCATTGATGACGCACTCTTTTTACTCGAAATATACCTGGATCAGCCTGCTGCTGGCCGCGGTCTTGTTGCTCAGCGCCTGCACCGCAGCTTCTCCCGCCCAGTCTGTCACTACACCGGCTGCGGCCACAGCCACGACGAGCGTAGTGGCAGACACGGCAACGCCTGCTGCTGCGGACAGCACGACCACCGACACCACAGCACCCGCCGCAGAGACGGCCGCCGCGGCCAGTGCCGTCGCAGAGACGGTAACGCCCGCAACAACGGCCAGCAGCGCGGCCTCTGATGCCATGAGCGCGGCCAGTCACAGCAAGGATACTGAGCCGGATTATACGGTGGTCTTTCCGCAAGATCAGATCAACACGATCACGATCACGCTTGACCCGACCAGTTGGGCCACAATGCAGGCTGACATGACCGAGCTGTTCGGCGAAGCCGGGCAGGGCGGCTTTGGCCCCGGCGGACAGCAGCCACAGGGTGGACAGCCGCCAACAGGGATGCAACGTCCGCAAGGCGGACAACCGCCCACAGGGATGCAGCCGCCGAATGGTGCGCCCGGCGCGGGGGGCGGCATGATGATCATGGGCGATTTCATGGACGAAAACCCGGTTTGGGTCACCGCCACGATCACCTTCAACGGCGAAACCTGGGAGAATGTCGGTCTGCGCTACAAGGGCAATTCGTCGCTGCAAATGGCCTGGAACAGCGGCTCGCTTAAGCTGCCGTTCAAGCTGAACTTCGATTATTTCGAGGACGAGTACCCGCAGATCAAAAATCAACGCTTCTACGGCTTCGATACCCTGTCTTTCGCCAATAGCCTGAAGGATGGCACGGCCATGCGCGATGCGCTGATGACCGATGTGCTGGCCGATGCCGGTCTGGCCGCATCAGAAACCGCCTATTACCAGGTGACACTCGACTACGGCGAGGGGCCGGTGGCGCTGGGGCTGTATGTGGCTGTGGAAGAAACCGACGACACGGTGATTGAGGGCTTCTTTGGCAGCGATGACGGCAATATCTACAAGCCGGAGGGCGAGGCCGCCGGCCTGCCCGCGGGCAGCGTGGATCAAATCACCGGGAGCTTCGAGAAGGAGAACAACGAAGACGAAGCTGACTGGAGCGATGTCGAGGCGGTGTACAGTGCGCTGCACGCGGACACGCGCACGAGCGATGCCGCGGCCTGGCGCGCCGGGCTGGAGGCGGTCTTCGATGTGGACACCTATCTGCGCACGATGGCTTTCAACGCCATCAGCGCCAACTGGGATATCTACGGCCACAACTTTTATCTGTACCACGATCCGGCGACCGATCAACTCACCTGGATTGCCTGGGACTTGAACGAGACGCTCAGCACGGGTGGCTCCGGCGGGGCGGGCGGCCGCGGCGGGCAGCACACCACCTCGTTCGACTTTGCCGAAGTGACTGACGCCTGGCCGTTGACCCGTTATCTGCTCGATGATCCGGTGTACTATGCGCGCTATGTGGAGGCGCTGCGCTCGGTGCGGGAAACGGCGTTCCAGCCGGATGTGCTGGCAGCGCGCGTGCAGGCCCTGGCTGAGCTGATCGGCCCGGCGATGGCCGCGGAAAGCGACGAGGCGACCTTCGAGGCCGCAGTGGAGCAACTGACGACGCGCATCCGCAGCCAGGCGGACGCGGTGGATGTATTCTTGGCTGCTCAGTAGCGCTTCCAGCAGGCGCGTCGGGCAGAAAAAGGCCGGCTTCTCGCATGAGGAGCCGGCCTTTTGTTGGAGTGTTACCCGCAGCTGTCTTTCAATCTCTGCGTTCAAGTTCGTCAGGGGTTGGTTTCTGGAAAAACGCTATCCACGGCTTCATACTGTCCGCAGCAATATGGAAAGTCTCTTGCGAGGGCTGTGAATTTCTGGCGGCAAGCCGCCTCAAGAGTTCATCTTCTGACACATCCAGAAAGTGGACTTCACTGCTGGCTCCAAGGCGTTGGGCGCGCAACCGGTAATCCTCACGTTCTTCCCGTGCCCAAAAGCCAAAATCGAGAATGACGTTCGTTCCCAATTCCAGTGCCCTGCTGGCGATCTTCCAGAGCATCGCCTCGATGAGGTTGTGGCGGGCATCATGCTCTGGCTGTTCTGCATCCTGGCCAAAGAGCGCCACTTGCCACTCATCGGGTGTTAATCGTAGCGCCGCAAGTTCCTGTTCAAGTTTGCGTGCTAGCGTTGTTTTGCCTGAACAAGGCAGGCCAACCATCAGATGAAGAGTTGCCACACTGCTTTCTCCGGGAAAAACTATAATGCTGCGCAGTGGTTTGCGTTATACCCCTGCGGGTATCCGCAGGGGTACGTGTGGGCGGGCGTGGACAATGCTTGGGAGCAGGACGCAAAGCGGCTCGGAGCCAGAAAAATGCTCGATTGCCTAAAAGGCGTACCGCACGCCCCGCGGGGCAGTCTCCAGCGCAGGGTACACCCGGGAAAAGAACTTACCTTCAATGGCATGAACTGCGTGCATAGCCATGCGGCAGGAGTTGATGTCGGTGCGGACGGGATCATCGCCTGTGTCGTAGAGAATGCCCACACACAGGTAGTCAGATCCTTTGCTGTTGATTTGCGCGCTGCCCGGCTTGCGGAGAAAAACGAACCATTCGCTGATTGTCGCCTGCCCGCGGCGCTTTTTCCCCGCTCAACCGGACTGCTGAGAACCCCTCTCATCAATGGGGTTTCTGAGAACGCTTTGTTAGACCCACTCTTGATTTTTGTACTTCCTGAAATTATTTACGAGTTCGCCAAATGATTTCGGAGCGTACTTTTCAAATTCTTCTTCTTCGACAAAAACATAATCGAAGCGGATTTTATTTTGAACGGCGTTTATATCTTCACACCATTTCTTCAAGCGTTCCATTTTTAGCGGAACGTCTAAATCTTCAAGCCCTTTGGTTTCAACAATATAAATTTCTTTCGGACTTGTTTTCACGATGAAATCAGGATCTTGAGTTTAGAGCCGTAGGAAGAGGCTGAACTTTAACAACTGAAGAGGAATCGG
>CALESQ010000093.1 GCA_937907455.1 uncultured Caldilineales bacterium | reverse complement strand
TAAGTAACACAACGAAACGGCCTTCTGCAGAAATGCAGAAGGCCGTTTTTGTTTGGGAAATATTTTGACTGCCGCCGCAGATGCAACATTGCAGTATAGCGTGATCTTGTCCTTACTCTTCAAGTTCTGCTTTATTACGCTTCGCGTCTCTCCTGCGTTTAATTTGCCACAGCAACGCCGCGGCTGAGGCAAGGCTATGGACACCTCCGCGGCGGCTGAGTACCTCCAGCAGCAACAACAGCATAGCGCGATCATCCACGTTGATGCGGCGCTGGTCGTTTTTCCACAGGCTGATGGTGGCCTTGGTTTGATGCAGTTCCTCTGCCAACCGTTCTTGACTTAGGGGGCCTTGCGTGCGCGGATCCAACGTTTGCTTGCGATAACGGCGCAACAACATGCCAAAAGTGAGGGGTGCGGTCATAGTTTACACATTGTGAACGGAATTCCACGGGTTGAGGCTCGAATTACGGGGTGATTTTTGCTAGTGTGGGGTTATCCAGGCGCAGGACAACCGCCCGGAAAAAGATGGGTCGGTAGCAATCTGTTTTCGCAGGACGCTGCTGAAAGAAATTCAGCCATTGGCCCCTCTTTTCCAGCAAGCTGGCAAGACAGCAAGCGAACCAGGCTAGCATGGCAAGCAAGCATCACCAGCAATCGAGCCTATCACTTACCAGAGGTAAACAACCCATGAAGTCGAAAAAATATCTCGTATCGGCGGCTATTGGTAGCGCCCTCTTGCTGGCGAGTATCACGGTAAGCAGCCTGCCTGCCACTGTCGCTCACACCCAGTCTTACACTCCTGGCGCAGTGATTGCGGATTCGGGCAATCCGACGCCCACTCCCACTGCTACGCCTGACCCGCAGCCCAACGCTGGTTGCGAAACCAGCGGGCATTGCGGTGATTAGGTAATCGCCTGGGAATAGCTTCCCGCAATGACTAGGTCGAAGACTGGAAGCCATCCCACAAGGATGCAGGGGCCGGTCAAAGCAAGAAGTTATTTCTCGACAACAACAAGGGCGCAGTCTCCTACGCGGGAGGCTGCGCCCCTGGCGCGTGGCTGGCAAGGCGCGCAGCCAGACGAGCATCATCCTCGCTTAGCCAGGCAGGAAGCGCAGATAGTTGTGCCATCAAGGAGCGAGAGCGGCTCAACGCCTCCGTAGCCGCGCTGGGTTCACCGAAGTCCAGCCATACATCACAGAGGTTTTGCAAGCTGTTTATGCCTAACTCTAATCGGCCGTGGTAGATGCGCTGCGCCACGGCCTCTTCCAGCAGTAATGCGGCTTCGTGATAGGCTCCTTGTCGGGCGCGCATCAGGCCGCGGTTGTTCAGCAGCCGTGCCAGCATTTGCGGCTGGCGCAGTTGCCGTGCCAGCGCCTCACCCGCCACATTCAGCGCCAGCGCCTCATCCAGCCGTTCTTGCTCCAGCAGGGCAACGCTCAGGTTGTTCAGCGTAGACATCTCATGGCCCAGGTCGCCCAGATGGCGATAGGCCTCCAATGCTGCGCGATAGCAGGCTTCGGCCTGGGGATAGTCGCCTTGCGCGCGATACACCTCACCGCGGTTGTTGGCTACATTAGCCTGGCCGCGGCGATTGTACGCTTCGTTAAAATACCTCTCGGCGTCGGTGTAATGGGCCAATGCCTGCTGCCATTGCAAGCGCACCCGGCATACCATACCCCAATTGTTGTACACCATACCCAAATCGTTGGCTGAAGCCTCCGCCAGGTCCAGAGCCGCGGCCTGACGGCAGCATGCCTCTGCCGCGTCCAGGTCGTTCAGTTCCAGATGCGGCTGGCTGGCGTGGGCCAACGCCCGCGCGGCCAGTGCCGGGGAGACAGCCTGCCTGGCCAGCGCCTCAGCCTGAGCAAAACAGGCCAGCGCAGCGTGCAGGTTGCCTAGCAGGCGCTCGCATTCACCAAGCTGATCCAGCAGGCGCGCCTGGGGCAGTGTTAGCCCGGCTTGCTCTGCGACCTGCACACCTTGTTCGATCCATTGATGCCAGGCCTGCCAATGGCCGCGCAGCTCGGCGTGACGCCAGGTAGCTTGCACCAGCTCCAGTGCGGTATGTTGCGCCTGCGGCGTTGCCAGCGCCAACTCAGCCGCGCGGGTCAGGTTATCCAGGTGATGGTCCAGAGCAGCCGGATCATCGAGTTGGCGATGCACATCGGCTAGCCAGGCGGCTGCATTTTGAGTCACCTGGCGCACAAAACGCTGAGAATAATCCAGCTCAGTGGGCAGAGTCATGGGGTTGATGGTGCAGCATCGCCATCCCAGTCAGCATGGTACCCCTGCCAGCGGATCACTTCGCGCATCAGGAAGGTTTCAGTCAGGCGATGGATGGCATAGGTGCGGCGTTGCAGGTTGCCTGACACAATCACCAGCGAATGGCGCGCCAGCTCTTCCAACTGCTCCACCAGCGCTTCGCCCTTGACATCGCAAATCCGCTCGATAGCGCTTAGGTCGGCGCCGCTTTGGGCAAAGTTCGGCAGGCACAACAGCACATCCTGGGCCTGAGGTTGAAGTTGATTCCACGAATTCCAGTAGATGTATTTATACAGTTGGGTGGTCTTGCTGCCGCGGGCCTGGCGCAGATTTTCCAACACAGCGGGCAGGGGCAGGCTATAAAGTTGCCCAATAATCAACTTCAGGCTCAGTGGATTGCCTCCCACCGTGTGGTAAATCGGTAGCAGATCGGCATCGGTGGCCGCGGTGATTACGCCCAGGTTGCGCACTCCGGCTTCGTAGCGCAGCAAGGCCAGGGCATCGGGGGCGTTCAGCTCGGGCAAAGGCAGGTGATAGATGGCATCTTCGCCGGGCAAGGTTTTGCGAGAGGTGAGCAGGAAGCGGCTGAGGCCGCCCAGCCGGTTTAGCAGCGGCAACAGCGCCTCTACATCAATGACGGTTTCCAGGTTATCTATCACAATCAGGTGGGGCACCTGGTGCAGGCGTGTGTGCAGTAACGCCATACGCTGCGCGGTAGAAGCCAGACGCGCCGATTCCGGCAACAGTTGCAGGGCCAGGTCATAGATCAGCGCGTCGGCAGTGAGCGCGGGCCTCGCTTCGTTGCGAATGCCGTTGCCCGGATGGAAGCTTTCCTGCTTGGCGCTGACCCAGCCTACTTCAGCAAAATCGGTGGCACGCTGGATGACCGTTTGCACCGCGGCATGAGCTACCGTGCTTTTGCCCTGGCCGCCGATGCCGCTTAGCAGCAGCACAGCAGGCAAATGAGGCGCTTGCAGGGCCGCGCTGATCTGTTGCAGCACGGCCTCGACACCGAACAGCTTTTGTGTGCTGTTCTGGGGCAGGCGTGTCGCGGCTGCCGCCAGCGTGCTGGTGCGGGCCTCGCTTTCCAGGGCATAAAGCCAGCCAGCCAGCGCCTCCAGCGCACTGCGCTGATGTTTGTAGAAAGTGGCTTCGGCCATGTGCAGGGTGCGCGCCACTACAAATACGGCCACCTGTTTTTCAAACCGCTGCCGCAGCAATGTGGCTGCCGCCTCATCGTTTTCAGCCAGCTTGTCCAGCGCTCGTGATAACACCACGTTACCGGCGCGGCGCAGGGAATACATGCCTTCAAGCTGAGCATGCTGCACCAGCAGCAGATCGGCCAAAGGTGATGTGTCGGTTTGTGGGCTGTTCCAGGTCTTCAACGCCTGATGGACGGAGGAGACGAACGCGGCGGGGACAGAAGATGGGGCTGACATAAGAGCCTTTAAGAGAAATGAAATAGGAGATGGATAGGGCCTTTATAGACCGACAACAGACGCAACCGGTTACAGTAGCGCCAAGGCAGTCTGATAAACTCGTGAAAGCCTATGGTCACCCAGCCAGCGGCCAGGCTGCCTCATTTGTATTTAGGAGGCGCCAGAAGATGGAGCGATCATACCGAATGGTTCATGAGTTACCGGCTTGTTGTTTCGCGGCTACAAAACGGCTTCATGCTGCCTCATGTGACGACACAGGCTGTCCGACCTGATCTTGCTCGGCTACCTTGCTGCCTGCCTGAGCCAGGTGGCGTTCGATATCAGCCAGCAGGGGGGCATAGCCCGCCGCGCTGCTGTAATCAGCCAGCAGCGACTTGGCTTGATGTAGGGGGGGTAGGGCGGCCTCTTTGTCGCCGCGCAGCAGATGCACCTCAGCCAGCGCATCGAGGGCATTGGCCGCGCCGCGGGGATCGCCCAGATCGAGATAGTAGTCAACCGCAGTTTGGAGGGTGGTCAGCGCGTTCGGCCATTGTCCGCCGCGTGAATAAGCCAGGCCCAGATTGACGTTCAGCCGCGCCAGCCGCACTTGATCACGCACGGCGCGCAACACTGGTTCGGCCTGGCTGTAGTGCGCCAAAGCCCGGACAACGTCGCCGCTTTCATTATACAGGTTGCCCAGGTTCATGTGAGTGGCTGCTGCATTTACTACATCACCCAGAGTTTGCATCTCGTTGATGGCTTGCTGATAGCAGGTTATGGCTTCGGCGCGGCGTCCTGCGCCACCATAGGCTGTACCCAGATTAGTAAGACTACGCGCATAGCGTACGGCATCGCCCCGCTGCTGCCATCCCTGCAGAGCAGCTTGTAGATGCAGCAACGCGCTGGACCAATCACGAGCCGCGAGGGCCACCATGCCCTGCACAAAGCGGGCATAAATGATTTCATCCTGGTTGGGTTCGATCAGAGCCAACGCCTGGGTCAGGCGCGCCTGGGCTTGCGTGGGACGGCATTGCAGGTGATCGAGATAAGCCCAGCGGTTGAGCGCCGCCGCCTGACGGGTGGGGTCGCCTGCGGCCTGAGCATGTTGCACGCTTGCTGCCAGCCCTGCCTGAGCCGCCGACAAATCGCCCAGCGCCATCAACGCCTGCGCCTGGTGCAGCTCCAACTCGGCCTGCATGGCCCAATCTGCGGGGCCGCGGCAGAGGGCTACGCTGCGCTGTAACAGCGGCAGTACCCGCGGGTACTGGCCGGCTTGTTCCAGCTTTGGGGCCAGCACTAGCAGTAATTCACCGGAAGCCGGCCAAAAATCAGGCAGGGTCAGCGCAAATTCCAGGACATGCAGCGCCTGGTCGCGGCTATCTTCAGCTAATGGGCCACTCCGGGCTTGCAGATCGGCCAGCGCGGCTTGCAGGCTACGATCAATGTAGCGGCGGAACAATTCGGCATAGTGTGGGTCAGCCGCTGATCGGTCATCTTCGTCTACCATCGCAGCACTTGCTGTAACAAGAAGGTGCGGGTGAGCGGATGGATGGCGTAGGTGCGTTTGCTCAATGGGCCGTAGCTATCCACCAGATTCAGCATCACCAGGTCAGACAGCGCAGAACCCGCCATGTCAATAGGCAGGCCGGTGATGGCAGTTACCTGTTCCAGGCTGCCACCGCTCTCAATTACCAGCGGCATAGCCAGCAGTGCGCGGCGTTTCGGCTCATCTAATCGCTGCCAAGCCGCGTGATAGACAAAGTTATACAAGGCTTCGGCAGGCTGGCCGTGAGCTGATTGCAGTTCGTCTAGCACCGGAGCCAGACCGCGGCCATGCGCTTGGCCGTTTACCAGACGCAGTGCCAGCGGATTGCCTCCAACGGTTTGGTAGATGGGGCGAAGTTGGTCTTCATCGGCCTGTAGCAGCAGGGGAAAATGGCGCTGTTTGGCATCTTGACGCAGCAAACGCAAGGCATTCTCTTCGCTGAGAGGGGTTACAGGCACATGGCAAACCATGGGTTCGTTGAACAGGTTGTAGCGCGAGGTAAGCAGGAACTTGGCAGGATTAGCCAGCCGCTCCAGCCACGGGAACAAGCCTTCCACATCGGCAGCGGTTTCCAGGTTATCCAGTACGATCAGTGTGGGGGTTTGGGCAAAGCGGGCGCGCAGCGGTGCGATAGCTTCATCAGGTGAGTTGAAATGGGGCGCGCCGGGCAGCAGTTGCTGGGCCAGCCCGGCCATCATATCTTCGATGGTGAGGGCGGGACGCAGGCGGGGTTGTAGCTTGCCGGAGAAATCCAACCGATGCTGCTTGGCGCATAGCCAGGCTACTTCGCCGTTCAGACGCTGTTGGATCACGCGGCGCAGGGCGGTGTCGGCCAGGCTGGTTTTACCAATGCCACCAATGCCCTCCAGGGCCACAATCCAGGGTGGCTCGGCAGAAAGCAGCAGAGGCAGCAGGTGCTCTAACACCGGGTCAACTCCGATTAGCCCGACATAGCTGGGGGTTTCGAGACGGGCATGCAGCAGGGTGGTACGCTGCTGCACGGCCTGGGCTTCCATGGTAAAGAGCACTTTGCTCAGTTGCTCGATAGCCTGGGCCTGCCAGCGGTAAACAGAAGGCTCGGAGGCGTTGAGGCGGTTCCCTACCCCGCGGGTGGTCATTTTGTCGAGAAAGCGCAGACGCAGCACGCTAGCTAGCTGTTGGTGGCTGATGGCCAGCCAATCGAGGGCTTGCAGTAGTACGCGGTTGGTGGCCTGACGTGGGTTGCTGGCGCCGGTGCGCAGCATCTCGTTTACCAGGTGCAGGCCGGCCAAAGTGTGGGTATTGGGTGGGTCGTTCCAACTCCGCAAGGCGTTGTGAACCTGCTGGCGAAATTCAGGGGAGGGTTGGGACGGCGATGAAGTAGCCACGGTTTACCAATAGAGAGAGGGGTGATAGGGGATTGATAGTTTGCCGGAGATTACTTCGGTTAAAATAACAGCGTGTTAGTTTTGGTGATCACAAGGTGAAGGGTGTGGTGGTGTTGCATGAGCGAGGCCAGGGATATTTGTTTGATTTTATGGGCGGATCGCTTTGATGAGGCGGTTGCCGTTGTGTTTGCTGTGGAGTTGCGGCGAATTGGATTGCCCGTCCGACTGGTAAAGTTGCCCGGTGTGAACTATACAGGTTTGTATGGATTTACGTTAACACCCGATATTTCCTTGAACGAAGCGTTAGCCATGCTGGAACGCGTGGCGTGCATCCTCGTTCCCACTGATTCACCCGCTATCGGTGGTGCCGCCAACGATCCGCGCGTCGAGACGTTATGGACGCAGGCGCGACAGCAACAGATCGAAGTGATTGCTGGGGCGCAGGCTGCGGCAGTATTAGCCGGCAGCGACAGCGAGCGTGGGCTGATGCTAAGTCGCTACGGCGAAGGGGCTGCGCTCTACCAGCAAGCCGGCAAGTTGGCGCAGCGGATCAGTAGGCAGCCGGTGGTAAAGGCCGGTCGGCTGCGATAAAGCGTCAGTATTATACATAAAATCATCGTCCCGCGCCAAATTTTGCTCGTGCTGCGCGGGAGAGGAAAAAGACGAGATATGTCGTATTCGCCGAATCGCAAAAAGCCTCCCTTACCGGTGCGTCGCAAACCGGCTTCCTCGCCTTATGGTTCAAATCGCGCGCGTTCTTCGGGGCAGAATCTGCGTAAGAAAAAATTTGTGTTACTGGGTTTCTTGCTTATTGCTGTTCTGGTAGGTGTTTTAGTTGTCTTACGCTCAGGAAATTCGGCTAAGAACGAAAATACGACAAGCAGCGCGCAGCCTTCGGGGGTGGTTTCGCAGACGCAATCTTCAGCTAATGTACTTTCCAACACAACAGGGCAAGTTATAAGTAACACTCAGACCTTTACTCAATCGGTTGTTGTTGATTCGATCCCTTTAGCTGTATCGGCGCAGCAGCAATTGTTGTTAGATTTATTAAACGAACAACGTGAGTTAAACGGACTGCCTCCTTTACAATACGATGCGGCTGCAACTATCTCGGCACAAGCTCATGCCCAGGAGATGGTGGATCTGGGCTATTTGAGTAATTGGAATATTGATGGTTATGGCCCTGATTATCGTTACAGCAGAGCAGGTGGTTTGAACGCTGTGGCTGAGGCAGTTTATTCTTATGAAGGAACTTCGCTTAACGGGAGCAAACTAACTGAAGAAATACTGCGTGCTTTTTATCAACAGTTAAAGAGTGATTCTGCTTTCATAACTCATCTCACAGAGTCCGATTATACACAAGCTGGTATTGGCATTGCAGCCAAGCGTACGGATGGCATTAAGCTGGTAATTTCGCTGGTTCGTCGTTACGTAGATTTGAACCCCGTTCCGGTGAAATCACAACTTGGCACACGGATAACGCTACGGGGCCAGTTGTTATCTGAAACAAGCAATCCTCGTGCTGAACTAACCTACGAACCTTTTCCTGCTCCGTTGAGCCTTGTCGAACTCAATAACACAAATGAGTACCTATCTTCTGCGGCTGTGCTGGCAGATATTCCATTGACACTTGACCAAACAGGTGGTTTTCAAGGAGAAGTTGTTTTCTCTGGCTCTGCGGGATTATATCATCTTCGCGTGTTTGTTGATGTAGCCAATCAGGTTAATGTTGAAGCTGCCAACATAGTGATTGAGGTTCGATAGGTTATGGGCATTTGGCTAGTAATAGCACGTTATTGGCGATATTTGGCTTATGTTGCCCTGGCAATTCTGTGTTGCATGTTCAGCGTTGTACCCATCGGGGCGCAAGAAGTTGCTCCTATTCCAGCAGCACCTGAGCGGAAAGAGGTAGCTATATCGCAGTTAAGATCGGTGCAAGTTCAACAGATTCTGCAATCACCGAATGATCAGGTGGGTCAGTATCTTCAAGTCGCTCTTACCATTAACAGTCAGACATTGGAGGGATGCTTTGGCACACCGCGACAGATGGTGGATGCTATAGTATTGCTTGATACGTTGCCCCGTGTGGGTGTTGTTGCAATTGGCTTCAATACTTTTCCTCAACTCAGGGATATTGTTAATGGCGCCGTGATATCAATGGATATTGCCCCACAAGTTACCCCATCACCGACTGACAGTTTTGCCCCAACGCAAGCACTTGTTGCCCCTGTTGAAGCTGTAGCGACGGGAGTACCTTTATCAACCACCGTGTCGCTGGGGTTAGGCAATAGTGCAGTGGGATTGCGCTTGCCCGTTTCACTATGGCTTATTGGTGTTCCTCTCTTGTTGGTATTTATCGCCCTGATCATTAGGTTTATAAAGGGGCGTGGTAATAAGATACCGGCTTTTGCTGCTGAGCCACCAAAGCCACTTAAATTTGCGCCAAAGGGTTTTAATCCAGAGTTAAACACGGAACTAAATGAAAGCACTCTTTTAGAAGAGGAAGAGCGCTTTAAGGCAGACATAAGGGATGCTAAAACCGTGCGCGGCTACATTCCGACAAGCCAGAGTGGTATGGAGAGGTCCAGGATTAACGGTATACTATTGAAGAAAGCACAGCAGATTAAGGCATCTGGCGGCTTTAATCCTGAAAATCTGGGCGATGAATTTATCTGGCAGCAGGATGTGGGAGCACGTAGAGTTCGTGCTACCTGGTTGCGTGAAGCGCTGGAGCAACGCATTTCTGCTGCAACCCCATTGTTGGTAGTTTACACTGAACAGCCATCTGATCCTACCCGGTTTGCTGTCACCGTGAATTGCGATGAGCAGAAACAAGAGATGGTAATTAAGGTAGTGAGCAGCAAAGTTTCTTCAACGACTGAACCTGTGTCTGAACGAGCCTACTGGATAGAAATGTGTATTTTGGACAACCCTCATAATTATACAATCAAGTTTTTGCCTGTTATGGCAACCTGAAGATAGAGTTTCAGAAGGCTTAATCCAATGATCAACACTGTAAATCGCAACAGTTTATACCAACTGCTAAGTCTCTTAGTTGTTGTCAGCGTGTTTATAGGATTGGTGTTTATCCCTGTATCCAAGTTGGCTGCTCAGTCCGCTACTCACGGAGAGCAACAGCCTATTGATATGATGCTGGTGGTAGATAATTCATGCAGTATGTTTCCACAGGAAGAAATTGTTGGTCTTAATTGTAGCTGGTTTGGTAGCGATCCAAATTATCTACGCATTACTGGCGCACATCTGTTTATTGCTCGCCTGGGATTCGCCGAAACGCAGGAGAAAGATTATCAAATCGGCGCTATCAGCTTTGGTGAGGCATCGCCTCAAATTTTGCCGTTGCGACCACTGATCAACAACGAGGCGCGTAATGGATTAGCTGCAGATGTGACCAATCCGCAACCACAGGTTGAAACACGAATTATTCCGGCATTGGAAGCGGCTTATTATCAGCTTGAACAGGGTGCGGAACGTAAGGCTGGTAACCTGCCTGCGATCGTTTTGCTCACCGATGGACGGCCTTTTCCTGAACAAGGACAGAGCAACGCTGATATTGAAAGACTAGTTGCTGCCCATCCGAATGTTCCCGTCTTTATCATGCTGCTAAAAAGTAACACTAACCAGGATCAGGGTTTTGATAGCTATATTCAATTCTGGCAGGGATTACAAGGGAAGTACCAAAATGTACGTAGCTACCGGGTAAACAGTGCTACGGAGATTGAAGAAACGTACAACGATATTGTGGCTCGTTTGCAGAATTCCAACCCGTCTCCGCGTTATACGCTGGTGTCAGGTACACCGCTGAATGTTTATATTAATAAATATGTTCAACGGCTTGTGCTGACTATTGTTCATTCAGATGCTGCTCGCAAGGGAGTAGTGGCAATCACTGACTCTAATGGGAATCCGGTTGTGGTGGATGCCTCAGATAACAGCATTGTGAGCCGTTTTGAAGGTCCTGATAACCAGGTGGAAGTTATCTCCATTGGACGAGAACGGTTGGATCAAGCCCCGCGTGATACCAACTGGACTATAACTTCAGATACACCGGTCAGTGTGTTTCTGGACTATCTGGGCGCTTACGAAATTGAGATCATGTCGCCTGCATACAGCCTGACTGCATTGACCAATCAGTTGCTTGCCCTGGATAGACAACCTCCCGCGCAACCCTTACCTATTCGTTTCAAACTGGTTGATAAACAACAGCAAGTGGTTGGTGAGATTCAATCAATCAGCGGCCAGGTGCTATTACCGGATGGTAGTAGCAAGGAACTACGTGTTCCTTCTACCATTACTCCTGATGGCGATGGTATCTACGAGATTATCTACGATTTTGCTGCTGAATATCCGGCCATCGTCAATACATCGGGACGGTTCATGTTTTCTTTGCAGGCTGGTGACGCAAACAATAGCACCACCGACAAACGCATTCCTGTTGCGCGCAAGGATTTGTTGGTGGAAGTAGGACGTGGCGTCTATCTGGCGAACATCACCTCTGACCCAGCGGATTGTCGCGACGAGGGCAAAATGCTGATCAATGTCACTTTGGGTGATCTGGATACTGTGAATCGCGATAGTATTCAAGTTAAAGCGATTGGCCTTGGACAGGAAATAGAGCTTATCCTAGGTGACGGTGACATTTATACCGGTTCATTGGATGCAGTGTGTAGCGCTATGCTATCTGCTACAGCATGTAGCGAGACCGCCAATGAAAGTATTCGGATTCGACTTGCTGCTCAGGATATAAATGGCGTTGCATTGCCGGTGTCAGAACGAACGTTGTCGTTGCGGGCAGTCGGGCCGGATTGTACACCTACTCCTCTACCAACAGCTACGCCGATGCCCACGCCAACGCCCACGCCGTTGCCTAACCAGGATAGCGATCGTTTGCCAGATGTGCAGGATAGCTGTGTAACCCAGGCCGAATGGCAGCGCTTTCCCTATTGGAACGGCTGCCCACCCCCATGGTGGGCTTATCTGCTGGCTGGCCTGGTTGGGCTAGGTGTTCTGGCTCTATTAGCCCTTTATCTGCTGCCGCTCTTGTGGATAACCTTTGTTTCGAAGCCAGCTGATGCCTATATTCTTGTATGCCGCGATGGCAAACAAGAAGGAAGGCTCCGTTCTGTTCGCTCAGTTGGCTATGAAGTGCGGCGCAGTGTAGTCACCATCGGCAGCAAGGGGCATATACGTGTAGCCGGCATGTCCAAAGAATTACAAGTTCGACGCCGAGGTAAGGAAGCGATTATCGTAGAGGGAAAGAGTACGCAAACGGTACGCGATATTCCCGCTCAGATCTCTGACGGCAACATTGTGGTTAAATACGGTCGTGATCAAAGCAAGATGAAATGTTAACAGCAACAACTCGGTCTGATAATTTATTGAAAGCTTGGGCTTTTGGCTATTTTGTCGGAATACCCATAGCAACTTGTGCGAGTTTCTTTCGCTGCATCACGCAGGAGGTTGATCAATTATGGCTAAACGCGTCTTAGCTATTGGCGTCGGTGGTTCCGGTAAGGCTTCTCTTACCATTCTCAAGGAACGTTTGTTGGAAACCTATGGAATAGTGCCTGACAATGTGGTCCTCCTTTCGCTGGATACTGACAGCCTCCGCGATGTAGACCAGTTCGCGGGTGCCCGGCTCGCGCCGGCTTTTGATGATCGCGGCCGGTTGCCGGAGTTTCAGCATGTGGTGAGCCCGGGCGGCGTCACGATGAATACCGTGTTTGCTGACATTCGTAGTGCTAAAACGGCCTCCTATATGAACTGGCTGGAACATGAAAAACTGGACAAGATGCTCAGCCCAGCCGAGCGTGATATCCGCGGCGGCGCGCAACAGCGACGGCCCATTGGTCGCACCGCGCTGTTTCTGCGCTACACCAACCCAGTATACCAGTCTATTATCGAAGCAATTGGCCGGATGTATGGCGATCCCAACGAAGATCAGGCCGAGGTGCAAAAGGCTGAGGATATTGAAAAAGGCAAACGCCTGATCTTTATCATCAGCTCAGTAGCGGGCGGAACCGGCTCCGGTATGTTGATTGATGTGGCCAATCTGGTACGTCATGCCGTCAACACCAACCAGAACTGGCAATCAGTGTCCGTGTCGGCAGTGATTGTTTTGCCAGATGCCTTCGCCACTTACACGCGCTTCATGGATGATCCAACCAACCTTAAGCCGAACTCTTATGCTGGCCTGCGCGAGTTAGATCGTTTTACCCGCGTTCATACGAATTTCCTGCCCTACATGGTGCGTTACGCGGATGGACACCAATCTATTACCTGGAGCACCAACCAACCCGTAGATCATCTCTATCTGGTGGATACGGCCAGCCGTAGCTCAAGTCAAGACTTTGACTTGAGTGGCGATCCCATGCGCGGGGTATTTCCTGTTATTGCCGATTTTGTTATGGCGCATGTGGATAATAGCCTGGGCGATGCGTTGGCGACTTTGCGTTCCAATGCCGGTCTGCATTACGACAAGGCGTTAGGGCGCATGTATAGCAGTTTCAACGTCATGAATTACATCTTCCCGGTCAATGATGTGATTGATAGTTTTTCCTATCGCTTTATTCGTGAATTGCTTACGCGCGAGTTTTTACCTATAGCGGACAAAACCCGTCAGCAAACCATGGGTCAGGAAGTGATCGGCGAGGTGGAGCAGCGCTTCAGCGGCAGCACGGTGGCTAATCAGAATAATCCCAATATCCTGCAGAAATCTATCGTTGCCACACGGCGTATTGATCCGGAAACCCCTGATATGAGTTGGCAGGGTCTTTTTGGCATGTTGAGCATCTCTGACAGCACTTTTGCTGAACATTATCAGTTTTTGCAGCAGTCACTCGACTATCTAAGCAGTAATTTGGTTTTAAGCCGTGAAGGGGACTACAGAAAGGAAAGCTTCGACGAAGGCGCCACTCGTTTGCGCAACTTCACTGAGCAGTTTCTAGATGACTATCTTGGTCCTCAGATTGATCCTGACAACCCCGACGCTCGTTTTGGTGGTGACTGGGATTCGGTGCTGAGTCAATATCGTGACAGCCTGCGCTTGCGTGTGGCGGAAGTACTAGATGCCTACTTGCTAGATGTACTCAATCGTCGCGACGAGCGCAAAATGTTGCTGACTGCACGTCTTCCTCATGCTCAACTGGTGGTAGATACGTTGAAGAGTTATCTGGTTCGTTTCAAAAAACTACTGGAAGATCAGTGGAGCAAGCAAGATGTAGACACGCGCTTACGTCAGGTACGGGAAGAACTGCGCAATTCGATCACCTGGATGAATGAAACTCGTTACAAGCGCTACCTGCCACCTCTGGTTACTGAGCCGCGTCAAGCGCAAGAATCTTTCAAGGGCAATTTTTTGGAGTTGATGTACTTGTCGCTGCACCAAAGAGTGTACCAAACAGTGTTGAATGTGCTGGATTCGTTGGGGGCAGCCGAAAAGGATCGGAGTGGCCAGGTGAGTGTGCTCGATGCAGCCCAGTCCGAGATGGAAAGCTGGTCATTGACATTGCAGGATGTAGACAAAATCATTCTGGAACGCAACCGTCAACACGAATCCCGACGCAACGACAAGCGTACCATCAAAGTGCGCCATTATTTGACCGATGCAGAGTTTGAAAAAGAACTCTATCGCCATGCCGATCATGGTCCGGCAGTTTCCCTGCGTATCATCGGCCAGGTAGGTGATCAAAAGGGCTTGGAATGGAAGCGCCTCACTGATAGAGTTCCTCTCGACTTTAAGCTAGTTACTAGCTGGGGCGATCAAGCCAAAGGAGCCGAGGAGATTGCGGATACCTGGTTCAAGGGTACACGCGAGCAATTCCAGAACGTACGCAAAAACGTAACGATCGCAGAGCGTCTCAACGCTTCTTTTAACAGCAGCCACGCATCGTTTACCAACCGTTGCTTGATGGTGGAAGAACCCTTCCTGCGTTTTAACCCCAGTGAAAACGATTCGCCGATGTTCCGCGAGCGCTATGTATCTTTTAATACAGACGTCGTCAAAGAAGAAGCTGCGCGCCAGTTTCTGGAAAAGGCGCGGGCAACCTTGCGCGATCAAGGCTTTAATGTAGACACAAAAGCTGAAAGCGTTATTGCCTGTACCGTGGTTGAGGTCTCGCGCGGAGTTAAGTTGGCCGCGGTGGAACCCTTCAAGCAATGCGAGCCGGAATATCGCGCCAAGCTCAACCAGGGACGGGAAGGCGTTCACCTGTTTCCTGAAGAGCAAAACGCCACCAAGTTCGAACAATCCATTCCTACTTTGGGCGAAACGGGTAATGTCCAGCGCGCCTTGTCGTCGGAACTGGTGGTGGCCTTGAGCGACATTGCAAAATTGCGTGCCTTCATCCTCGCTTGCGCCTATGGTCTGGTACAAGAAGATTCGTTCTACGATCCCGATACCGGCCAGGAAAGCACCGAGCTGTGGCTGCATCTGAACTCAGACCAGCGCTTGCCTCTGAGCCAAAGCAGCGTGGTGCGGGCCTTGGAAACAGGGTTTTCCAACCTGCCGGCTGAATCGCAAAGTGCTCGCCTTTATCTCAATGCCGTGCAAAACTATATGCTGAAAATCACTCAGCCTCCCGGCTTTGATATCGGCTTGGTGGAGCAGGTTAAAGGTGTATTGATACGGCGCGGAGTGCCCCTGCAGGGCATTGAAAACCCCTTTATGCTGGCTTTGAAAGATGTTAACGAGGCTGTGAATCAGGCCGCTTTGGGATTAGGGCCTGCTTCCAGTGAAATACAGGATGCCAATGCACAACGGGCAGGCAATGCCGTTCGTCGTCTCAAGCACCTGCAAGATTTCTTGAATGGTCAGGTTAAACAATTCAAGGCCAGTCCTGATGCGCGTATCAAAGATATGGGTACAGTGATGCACCTGATCCTGCGCGAAGAAATTGATCGCCTGAAGCGTCAGGCGGGACCAAACGCCTGATGAACGAAGCGCTGTTGACCATTGCCCAATGGATACGCGTCAGCACTAACTCCGTTGCCAACCTTTCCGCTTCAAGCGCAGGTATTAAGCTGCGTGAGGCGGCAGAAGCAATGCGGAGCGATGCCCCTGTGCATGCTGTGGCTCTGTCGGGCGATGGTCGTCATCTTTTTGTTGCTTCTGAACATGACTTTCGTGTGATAGACCCGCGCGGTAACCTGCGCTTTACCTACGCTGGATTACCCTTCAACCTGGTCGCTTTGGCTGGCAACTGGGGCGTTGCAACGCAACGCTCCGGCCAGCTCTATCGCTTCGATATCAGCTATGAGGATGGAAAACCTCAATTGACCTGGCATGATCAAGAATTGTGCAATGAGCCAAGCGATATCTACAGCGTAAGCGTAGCGGATGAGGCCCGTTTGATCGCGGTAGGTCACTATGGTCCCGCTTTAACGGTGATGGACGCCAATGGTCGGCTACAATGGCGCCGTCATCCCTATGATCGCAATCCAACCGATGGCCAAACCTGGGCGGTAGCTCTGCATCCACAGGGAGATATCTTGTTCGCAGGATGTTCCAGCGCCGCTAAACCTGTTTTGGCCCGGCTTGACGCTCACACCGGGGCCGTGCAGCAGGGTGCCCGTTTGGCTCAGCGTGTGGTTGCACTGGCTATTCTTCCTTCGCCCCTTGCTGTTGCTGCGATTCTGAGTGATGGTGAGGGTTCTGCGGTAGTTGGATACGGCGATGCCTTACAGTCGTCTGCCTGGATGTTTGAAAGCGAGTCGTGGGAACGGTTCACTGCACTGGCGGTAGATCAGCAGGCCAGCCTCGTGGCGGCCGGCAGTAACACCGGGACTGTCTATATCCTGGATGGCAACAGCGGAGCCTTGCTTGCCAGCAATACTACCTTGCATGCTGCCGTATTCACGCTGGCAATCAGCAGCGGACGTTATATCGCTGCTGGACTACAAGATGGCAGCATTGCTTATCTGGAATATGCACCCCCGCAAGAGGATATTGTCTTATGAGTCTTGGGTCTGGCCAAACGCTGATACTGGATGGTATTGAATACACTGTGGTACGATCGCTGGGCGCCGGGCACGTTGCCGATGCCTATCTGGTGGACGCGCTCGGCCTGCGTTTGGTTCTGAAGCTATTGCATCCCGATCGCAGTCCGGACGGTGCCGAGGCTGCCGGGCTGAAACAGGAAGCCGTGGTACTGGCTAAACTGAATGAAGCAGAAATGCCCGGCTTTACTCAGCTCAATCATCCTGTACAGCGCTTGCAGCGGGCAATGGAGAGCGCTGCGCAGCGGCTGATTGTGGCTCAGATTGCTGGTGGCATGGACGATTCTGGTCGTCCTTACGCCGTGCAGGAGGTGGCGCCGCCGGAAGTAGCCATTCAACCGGTCAAGAACCTGCAGGATGAGCGGCGTGTGCTGTTGGTAATGCAGCGTGTGGCCGATGCCTTACAGCTGGCCCATAGTTTGGGAATTGCCTTTGAAGACTTCAAGCCACCCAGCAAGGTGGATCGAATTCGGGTAGATTGGTCTGCTGATGGCACTGTTCCGTCTGTACGCATTATTGACTGGAACATCAGCGGCGATTCCCGATCGTTTACACAGGATCTGTTTTATTTTGGTGGACATCTGTTTTTGTTGCTGTTGGGTATTGAGCCGGAAATAGAAGACGGCCGTCCCGCTCATAATCTGGGTGCGGGAGTAGCCGGTTGGAATGAGCTAAGCCAGGTCAGCAAAGGGCTGTTGAGTCGGCTGTTACACCGCGATGAGAGCAAACGCTACCTGGCGGCTGCGGAGTTGGCTGACGATCTGCACTGGCTGGTGGGTGCATTGGACATGCAGCATTCTGCTGCCAAGCTGCGCGAGTTGGCCTTTACTGCGCTCGGGCAAAGACGGCCCGACCGCGTACTGGCGGCTGCCGATACTGCTCTGCGCAGCTCGCTCAGTGCAGAAGATGAACGTACCTTCCGCAACTTTCAGGATCAGGCGCGCAATGAGATGGAAAAGGAGACGCGTCGTTCCTTGCGCATGATCGAGATCAGCCTTTCCACCGGCCAGTATCCTCAGGCGGTGAAGGAAGCCGAGCGCGAGTTGAGTTACCTTGATAAGCGCAGCGATTTGGCCCATCGGGTGCGTTTTTTGGGCATGTTGGGTCAACTAGGCGCAGAGTTGCGTAGCTCCGGCAAGCCCGATCCACGCGGTAGCGACGAATGGCGATTGGCGGAAGCAGGGGTACAGCGGTTGGCTGAGTTCAATTGGCGCGAGGCAGACCAGGAATTTGAACAGCTAGCGCGTCGTCAATCTGCCTGGAGCGAATTGCCCGCCTTTGTTACATTGCACAATCAGGCGCGAGCCGGCGTACTCGCGGGTAACGCCGGGCAATTGCGCAAACAGGCCCAAGCCAAAGGCGGCGATTTTGCGCTGACGCCCAGCCTGTGGCGAGAAAAAGAAACAGCCAAAATTGAATTATTGCAACAGGCTGAGCAGGTATTGAAACAGGCCGCCAGCCTGGCGCCCACCGAAGTTTTATTTGGCGACGCCTTGCAAAGTTTGCAACGTGAGTTGATCGCACGCACCGAACATTTACCTCAACTTGGTGAAGCCCGACAAGCCTGGGAAGATCAACGCTTTACCGAGGCAGAAACTTTGCTGGCTGACTTGCTGGCTGTGGACCCACAAAACAAATATGCCCTGGAGCTTTGGGAAAACGTGCAACGCAAGGCGAACTTTGCCAAACTGCGTCAGCAAGGGCTTAACGAGCTGCAACAAGCCAAATACAGTGAAGCCTTGTCTTTGTTGCGCAGCGCAGCCGACCTGGTTGCGGAGGATGAACAGACTACCCAGGGCCTGGAGCTGGCAACCTGGGGTGCAGCCGTACAAAAACGTCTGCGCGATACGATGGAACGCAGCCGCAATGCTCTTCACGCCGGGCGCTTGCTGGAAGCGCGTGAAGACCAGCGTTGGATCAAGAGTTTCCATCTGGCCTCCTTTGCCGAAGTGCAGTCAAAGCTGAAGCTGGAAGGAATTGATGAAGAGGCGCTGAAACAAACCCGCTTTGAGTTTTCTGCTGTCTACAGCCAGATGGTTGAGGAGATCAGCCAAGCTGTTGACCAAGCTGTGAGCGAAGAGCTTGGCAAGGGGCTTCAGCGCAGCGATCGCCTTTGGCAAGAGTTAAAGTTTGCTTCCGCTCGCGATGAGATCGAACGCAGTAAACAGAAGCTGGACAGTTTTCTTGATGAGGGCCAGCAAAAGCGCCTAAAACAACAGGGAAACCGCGCTGCCACCGCCTTGCAGTTGATGCAAACCCTGCAGAACCAACTGGATGCTTTGAAATCGCGTCAAATTGCCACAGCACAGGAAAAGATCTTGGCTGATCTTTATGCTGTGTTGCAGCCTGTACAGAAAAGCCCGGATATACCCTCATCGTTGAAGGATGTGCTCGATGCTTTGCGCGCCGCGGCTGACAGCCCCGGTGCAGCCAAAGATAAAATCCAGCGCATTGAAGGTATATCGCTTGATTGGAATTTGTTGGACTCTGTAAAGTCGTTGTTTATTGCCGTGTTTACGGCCAGCCAAAGTCAAGCGGAACAGCGTGAAAAGGCTAAACAAAGCCTTAGCCGTGCCCAGGGGGTGTTGACAGACTCGGCGTTGCTGGATTCCACAAGAGAAACTGAGGCCATGCAGGCACTGCGCATGGCGTGGAACTTGATTCCGCATGATGATACCAGTACACAAGCCCAGGAACTGCGCAGCACCGTTGCTGAATTGTGGAGCAAGGCCGTGCGCCGTAGCCAGAACAGGGAAGTTGCATTGAAGCTGGCGCAGGAAGGTGAAACCTTATTCAAAAGCTATAGCTTGAAGCAAACATTGCGCAGCGAGCGTCAAACCCTGGAGATTGCGGCGCGCCTGGGCCGGGAAAATCAGGCCCTGACGCAAGCAACTACAGACCGAGAACAGTGGGATACCTTGCCTGCGCTGGCTGAGCGCGTGACTGAAACCTTGCGTGAGCTTGCCACTGCCGCTAATACCCACTCATGGCCAGAGATGCGCGCCGTGGCGCAGACAAGCGATGAGCAGGTTGTCACAGTCTTGCGCTCTGTGTTGAATGAGCTATTGAATGTGGTTAAACAACCTGCTGTTGCCCGGCAGAACTACGAGCAGCGGGCCTGGGCAGCCACGTTGGGCAAAGAGGTGTTGATATCGCGGGGTGGGAACAAAATTCCCTTCAACTATTCACAAGCCTTTGCAGAAGCTGAGCAAAGCAGTCAGACTGTGCTGACGGTTTACCAAAAGCTGACCGAGTTGCAGCGAGCGATGAGCGAAAATGGCGCACTGGGCAACGATGGAGTGCGTCATAAGATCAGCGAACTGCACAGACTGAAAAGTTCAGCCATAGAATGGCCTGCCGATCTTCAAGCCTCGCTGGACGCGCTTGATCTGGCACAGGCCGGCGCTGTTGGCGCGCGCCGCACCGTGGCGAGCGATAGCTCCTATCCTTATATCACTGTTGTGGAAGCATTATTAAGCTGGCTAGCGCAAAGCGCGCCTGAACAGGCAGACAAAATCAGCCTGGGTTTAGTTGCACAGGCTCATGAAAAGGTACAAAAGTCGGTGATTGACCGCGCTGGTACTTTGGCTGAGGCATTGCAAGTGGAAACCGGAGCTTGGTTCCTGCGTGCCGAGCCATCTGCGGATGGTTTGTTGGCACTGTTTTGGCAGGCACGCTGGATGCTTACTGCCTTAGTTGCCACGCCGCCGCTGTCCCGCTGGAATAGAGCAAAAGACGATTTGGAAGCAGCACTGGAAGCAGCTTCCAGTGGGCTGTTAAAACCACTACGCGCCAATAAACGTGTTCATAACTACCTGGCAGAGGCCTTTGCCGGGGAGTCAGAGGCGCTGCGCTATCTGGAACGCCTGACCTCTGCTTTAAAAGCGTGGCGCACAGCAGTTGAAACGCCTCCGTCTGATCTGCCGAAACAGATGGGATCAGATGGCTTTCAAGCCAGATTAACCGATGCCCACGAGCTGATGCGCCAACAGCGCGATGCCTATGCTCTGTCGAAGTCTGCCGAAGAGACTCCGCTGGCCGAGCGTCTGGAACAAAAGCGGGCGTTGGCAGCTTTCTTCCAGGCCAACGACCAGGACGAGCCGCTGGCCTGGCTAAGCACTGCGGTTGAGGAGACAACCCAGACGCGCGCCCGACTGACGTTGGCAACGGACAACCAGGACGATATCTTGCTGGGCGAGGCATTGGCGTTGGGCCTAAACGCCAATGCCCGGCTGATGGAGATTCCTGAAACTGTTCGGCCGCTGACTGAGGCGCCGCTGTGGGAACAGGAACAGCGCAGCCTGTGGCAGGATCTACGCCAGGCTTTGCAGCGTTCGGCGGACAGCGCGATTCTTGCACATCATATCGCGCCCACTGCCCTGTCCAACTGGATGAGGCATGTAGCCCCACAGCCTGCAGCGAAGCCTGAGGCTGAAAGTGCCCTGCTGGCAGCGCTGCGCGCTGCCGGTGATGACAAGGCGCCAACCAGGCAGATCGTGGCAGGCTGGCAGGACGTGGCCGCCCTGGCTGTGCCTGGAGGCGAACTGGCACAGGCGGCCCAGAGACAGGAAGCCCGCAGCCGCCGGTCCCGACGTACGCGTTTGGCATTGACCGCCGCCGCCGCGGTGTTGCTGCTGTTGGCTGGCGGCACACTCGCAGCGCGCAGCTATGTGTTGAGTCAATGTCGGGTGGTGGATAGCCCAGGCTGCGCTGCTCTGCCTCAATCGGTGGTAAGTTGGCTGGTTGCGCCCACAGCCACGCCCACCCTTACACCTACCGCTACCTTAACCTCAACTGCTACGCCCAGCCCGTCGCCCACAGGCACAGCCACACACACGGCCACCTTCACGCCAACACCGACACCGGTGCCGCCGACTGCAACACCGGTGATCGCTGGTGCGTTGCCCTGCACCTTGTCGTTAACCGGGTTGGATTCAGACACGGTGCAAGGATTTACCCCCCCTGTTGTTGAACCCGGACAACTCACTACCACTGTTACCTGGGGAAAAATAACTTTGTTCGGTGGAACCTGCACGGAAGAGGATCTGGGTGCTATCGAAGCCCGAAGCTATCGGTTGGTGCTGCGTGAGGATACTTCTTCCTCACTCGTGCTGCCGGAAGAGATGGACTTCCGCATTACGGGGGATGATAGCAGCAGTCTGACCATCAACGGTGAACTGCCGCTGACGGTTTTTGCCTCCTCAGGCCAGGCACAGTTCGATGTGCAGTACAAAACGGACGATCAGGACACTCCCTGGCAACCGGTTCAACGATTGACTTTGGCGCTGAGTTGGAACATCGCTACTGCTACCCCCACCGCGGCTGCTACGGCCACGCCTGCGGCCACGCCTGCCGCCACGCCTGCGGCCACGCCGACTGCCACGCCGACTGTTCCTGCAGTGACGCTGCTGTCCCCTGAGGATGGTTTTCAAACCAGTGACAAAACAGTTACTTTCCAATGGCAGGCTTCCGGCCCGCTGCCTGAGGGCACATGCTTCGAGATTATAGCCTGGCAGGAGGGTGCATCCCCACAGGCATTGACGGATGCAGCCAACACGTGCCCGGATAAGCTGGGTGCATGGAGCGCAGATACCCCATATAATTACACCATTGATATCACCCGGTTGGCATCAGGCGAACTTTACCGCTGGGATGTGATTGTCGCTGAGCTTAACCCCTATAAGCGTCTTACACAATCAGGATCGGGCAGGAAGATTACTTATAGTGGTGGCGGTGGTTCTTCTGGCACCCTCCCCTGATGAATAAAACTAGCTTTGCGATTATCCGGATTTGTGAAATCAAGGAGAACTTAACTATGAAAAGACTTTTTGTTCTTGCAATATCTATGGCTTTTTTTGTGTTGGTTGCTCTCAACCTTGCTGCGGTTGATGACGTAAACGCCAATTATCCCGTTGCTAACAATCTTACCATTTTTCCGCCCGCTTCTGATACGTATATTGCCTCAGGGCCTAACTGGACTACCACTCCGCAGGGAATCGCCAACGGCTTATATGTCGGCTATGGCGATAACTTGGCAAATGAGCGACAAATGACCCGCACGCTCATACACTTTAATCTTGCTTCGTTAGGTTCTGTCGGTTCGATAAGGATCACTGACGTTAAACTTAGATTGTACTTAACCTTTTCAACCTTTCAATATCCAGGGCAGACGATCAATCTGGAAGTGCATCCGGTCACCAGCTTATGGAACGAAGCGGATGTGACCTGGAGTGCCTCGCCTGGATATGGTGCTGTCTGGGCTGAGAGTAGAGTAAGTCCTGACACGGGACGCTGGATTGAATGGACGTTGCCTTCTCAAGAAGTAGAGCAATGGGTGAACAATCCTGCCAGCAATTTTGGCGTAGCGCTGATTTCGCCGGATGGCGAGCAGCCGGGGCGCCATGTCAGGGCTTTCTATTCCAGCAACTATCAAAGTGGTGCGTATGCTCCTCAACTGGCAATCAAATACACAGTGCTTCCCACACCTACACCCACACCTACTGTGATCCCTATCTCGACTGCCACGCCGACTCCAACGCCAAGCGGAGAGTGGGCCGACTGGCATGTGAAACCGGCAAGCAATGGAGCGTCTCTTCCGCCCTTGCTTTTACCCACGGTAGGCGCCAACGCAGTGTTGAACTATGGCAACCTCACGACGGGCCGACCCTATATCGGTACATTAAGCGGTGCAGCGCTGTTCGCCGCACCCCAGAGTAACACCGTGAGCGGTACGTTGATCGCACCTTCTGGTGCGATTACCTTCTCTCTGCTGCCAAATGGCATACCGGGTAGTCCCTTCACTTTGACGGTGGCTATTCAGCCTGGACCAGCCATCTCGCCGCGTGAAGGCCTGGTGACGCGTGCCTATTATCTGCCAATCATGCTGCAGCGCTCCCGTTATTCATCTGCTAACCATGCAGGCTTTTCCTCTGTTGCGGAGACTCCCCGACCATGAACGATGCTGAAATCCTGACTCTGTTGTCGCAAGCTGAAAACCACTTTCAAAACTATCGCTGGGATGAAGCGCTGGCCTGCTTTGAGCAGGTATTGCAGAACACCAAACAGCACCCCGCAGCCAGCGATGGGTTGCGCAAGACCCGCAACAAAAAGCAGATAGAGGCAAGCATTGTCGAGGCTATGGCCGAAGCGCGCGTTGCGCTGCAGGCGGGCCGCACCTCAGACGCCCTGGCTGCGTTGGTGCGCGCTCAAACCCTGGGCGCCAACGAGGCGATTCTTAACCATCATGCAGAGATTGTTGGTCTGCGTGATAGGATTGAGGAACACATGAAGTGGCAAAAGAGCGTTGACGACGCCCTGAAAAAAGCCAAAGCGCAACAACATGACAAAGCCCCGCACCTGGCGTTGGAGACGCTGGAAACTCTGCTGCGTGACCTGACTTCCAGCGGCCAGGATGATCTGGGCGAGTCGGCGCGCCAGGAGCGTGACCATCTGCAAAGTGCGTTGGAGCTGGATGAGCGCATTGAGGCTGCTGCCAAAGCCTATGAAGCGCAGGACTATGAGCAGGCCGCGCGCTTGTCTGCATCCCTGCGCAACGATTACCCCGATGACAAGCAAATCAAGAAGGATTATGAATCTCGCCGTTGGTTGTGGCAAAACTTTCAAGAGCGGCTTGAGCAGGCGCGCGAAGCACTGGCCGAAAAGCGGCTTGATGATGCCGCGGCCTTGTTAAGCAAACTACGCGACGACGCGCCCAACAACCCCGATTGGCGCGCGCTGTGGCTCAAAGCTTTTACCGAACATGGTCTTCATCAACTGGCGAATGGCCGCCAGGCCTTTCAGCGCAGTGATTTTGTGGCGGCGCAACAGGCTTTTCGTCAGGCTGATGCCGAAGCATTTACCCGCGTGCTAGAGGTATTCGCCGATCATTCTGCATCGGCCCGTGGTGCAGCCGAGGCGCGGGCACTTACCCAGGTTGTGGAACACACCCACGAAGCTCTTAGCCAGGCACGCCAATTGCGCTGGGATGCAGCGCGTGCGGCATTGCGCAGCGCGCGTCAAAAGCGTCATGAAGCCACCGAGGTACGCAATGACTCCTTCGGTGATATCGAGGCGGTGCTGCAGGCGCTTCACGGCGAGCTCGAGGAGCAGGCAAAGCGCTGGGACGAAGCTCATCTGGCTCTGCAGGAAGGCCAGATCAGTCTGAAAGCGCTGGATTTAGGTCGTGCTGGCGAGCTGTTCCGCCGCGGTTTGCAAGCTATGGGCACTCTGAACGACGACAGCCTGCGCAGTAAGTTGACCGACGCCTTGCAGAAAGCAGAGCAACGCCGCCTCGATGTGGAGCGTTTGCTGGAAATGGCCCGCAGCGAAACAGCCAATGGCGCGTTGGAGCGTTTGCGGAGCGCTTATAAGCGCTGGCCTACCGCGCCCGGAATGCCTGACCTGCTGGCTCAGCAGTTGATAGATGTGGCGCGCCAGGCGCTTAATACCCAACAAAAATCCGCTGCCGCCGCCTGGTGCAATGAAGCCGCGGGCCTGCCAGGCGTCTCTTCAGACTTGCTGGAAAGCGCCCAGCAGATCGTTGGTGCTATCGGTTGTCAGGACGCCGTGACTGGTATCCTCAATGAAGTGGATCGGTTGTTGGCTCAGGAACAGCGCCAACTGCGGCCTACTCTGGCTGGTCATCGCCAGATCGTTGACCTGTTGCAGCAAGGACACAGCACAGCTCAGGCCTGTCCCGAACTGCTGCCGCCGTTGGACGAGCGCTTAAAGCCGGCGCTGGAACGGCTCAAGCGGCTGGAAAAGGCCGAACCGCTGCTGGAAAAGGCTGAGGCTCAGCGTCAGGCTGGTGAATGGCCTCAGGCAGCGCGCGTACAAGAGCAGGCAGTCAAGATGTTGGGCGATCTGGCTGCCGAAGAAGAGCGGGCACGTTCAGAACGCTGGCAAGAGATCGCCGGGGCCTTGGGTGAGATGCAGAAGCAGGCTAACGATGCTCTTCAGGCTGCGCGCGCACAGTTCAAGCAGTTGGCAGGCGGCGATGTGGGTGCAGTAGACTGGAACACCTTGCGGCAGGAACTGAGTCGCGTGGAAAGCGCGTTGGTCTCGCCGCCTGAAGGAGCCGAACCGCTGCCTTTACGCTGGCAGGAACTGCGCGAGGCCGGTCAGGCATTGGCTGCGCGCGCCGATATTGTGCAGCGCGCTTATGGCAGTGTGCTGGCCGGAGCGCCCAATCTGAGCGAATTGACGGCATTGGCTGCACAGGATGCCCGTGACACGGGTGTCACGGGCGCGTTACGCAGCCTGCGCGAGCAAAGCAAAGATCTACTCAAGGTCCAGGCCGAACAGTTCCTGGCGACTGCGCGCGAACACGCCGAGCGCGGGGAGTGGAGCGAGGCCACAGAGCGTCTGGCCGACGCTACAGGTGTAGGTGCCGACGCGGTTGAAGTCCAGGCCGAGATCAAGCACCTGGAACGTCGTAGCGCAGTCTGGCAGAAGGTGAAACGTCTGACAGAAGAGGGCGTGCTGAAAAGCCTCAGTAACAGCCCGCGCGAAGCGCTGGATGCTCTGCGCACTGCCCTGCGCACTGCCCTGGATCCGGACAGCCACTTGCCGGACACCACGCGCCAACAACTTAGCACTTTGTTAAGCCTGGAGGGTCGCCTTGAAGCAGATGAGGCGTATGAACAGGCACAAGGCCTGCGTAACAACTTGATTACGGTGGAGGCAGGCTACAACCGCCTGGTGCAAACCTATTTGTCAGGGCCGGTTGAAAACTGGCTGGATTTGGCTAGCCGTAACGCGCGTATTAAAGCTGTTGATTCAGCTATGGGGTTGGGTCAATATGCCGATGGGTATAAAAATGCTATTCAAGCGCTTAGACAAAACCCTGACGATGAAATTGCTCTTAAAAGAGCCGCCGAAGCGCGCGAAAAAATTAAAGAACGTCTTGTCGTTTCAGTGAGAAAACGCCTGGATTGGGCTAGGGAATTGCAGGCAAAGGGCGCTTTCGAAGAAGCCATTGAAGTTCTCAACCAAATCGTGACGGAGTTTATTGAACCGGTCAGAACGCCCTTTCCAGAGATCACAAGCGGTGACCCGGATTTGGATGACCTGGAAAAAGCTCGCCTCGATTTGGGCATTGAACTCAAGCGTTTTGCCGAGCGTTCCTTCAAACTGCAACCGTTGCTGGAGGCCGCGCGCGCTGCTTTTGTGAACGAGCAGTGGGCTAGCGTCCAACAATCACTGGACGAGGCCAAGCGTCTTGACGAAGGCCGGGCGATCAAGCAGATTTGGAACGATCTGGACGGCCTGGAAAACAGTTTGCAGCGGCATCGTGAAAGGGCCTTGCGCAACGAGGTGCGTGAGCAGTTGACCGCTACCCGCTTGTTGCTGATGGGCGCGCCCAATGATCAGGAAGTGGAAAATGCAATCAAAAAGCTGGAGATGGCGCGCGATGGGGTTACTGTGCTTGGGGATGCAGGGTTAAGTGAAGAGTACGGCAGTCAATTGGCTGCATTGGCTGCCTGGCTGGAAGATGATCGCAAGTTAAAAAAGGAGTTAAATACTGCTGAGGAGCGCAAAGCGGCTGGTGCAAAAAGAGAGCAACTGCAAGCCCTGGAGCGCGCCAGGGTGTTGGCCACAGGCAGGCAGCGAGCGGCGCTTGATGCAGAACTGGCAGAACTGCGCCCTCAGGTGGCCCATGAGAATGAGCTTCAAGCAGCGTGGGATGCCGGGCGCGATGCTTTTGCTGTGGCTAACTGGAGCGAAGCGCAGGCGCAATTGGCTCGTGCCCGCCGTCTGGGTCTGACTGATCCCTCCCTGCCTGGCTACGACAAGGCTACGCGTGCCGGCCTGTTGTTGAAAGATATCGAATCGTTGATTAAGACTGATTCTGAAAGCGCGCAACTGCGCCTGCAACAAGCGCAACGCATGGTACAAGGCTGCGTGCCCGCCGAAGAGATCGGCTTGCCTGAGAAAATTCAGAACTATCTTGAAATTGTAGACTTGAATTTGAAACGCCGCGAGTCTGATATTCGTCGGCAAAGAGAACAGCACAGCGCGCTGGAAAGCCTGCTGCGTGAAGCACAAGCAGATCTGCGCGGTCAGAAGTTTGAGGATGCGCGGAAAAAGCTTGCACAAATTTTGGAAGATGCTCCGCAACACAGTGAAGCCCTGCCGCTGGTACAAGTGGTGGAGGCTGAAGAGATACGCCAGCGCGGTGACTACCGTGCAGCGCTTACCCGTGTGACCGGCGTGCTGGAACAATATCCCAACTCACTGGCAGCTAAGGCACTGCAAACTCAGTTGCAGGCCGAGGTAGAGCCGGGTGAGGCCCTGGCGCGGGCGCGCAGTATGGCCGACAGGAAACAGTTTGCCGATGCCCAGGCCGAGCTAACACGAGCGCGCGATCTCAACCCGCATCATCCTCGCCTGGCAGAAACGCAAACCTATGTGCAGGAGCAAGAAGACCGCTTTCGTGACCGTGCCCTGGGGCCGGCCAACGCCGCGCTGCGCCGCCAGGATTATCGCCTTGCGCTGAGCGAATATAAAATTTTGCTTACTCAAGCCGGAGCACCTGATTTTAAGGCTGAAATCGAAGCCCTCTGTCAAAATGCCCTCAACGAATGGGCTGAACGCCAGCAAGCCGCGGTGCAAACCGAACTAATGCGCTCTGATTTGCAAGCTGATGACCTGGTGAAACAACGCAACAACCTGCAGGAAATCCTCACTACGGTGCCGGGGCCTTCAGCACAAGGCAAGCAGATGCTGGAAGAACTGGTACGACGCATAGAAATCCGGCGGCTGCGACTGCGGCTGGACGCAGGTAAAGATGCGCTAGAAAAAAAGCAGATCGAAGATGCGCAAACGGTTGCTGATGAGCTGGAAAAAGAAGTTAAGGAGATCGGCGATTTCAAACTGACGCGCGATGTAGGCGAGTTTAGCTCGTCTATTACCCGTCACCAAGTCGCCTTCTTCAAAACACGACGCAATGACATTCTCTCAGAGGTGCGAGAGAAACTGGATCAGGCAACCGAGCTGCAACAGCTTGCAGAGGCGTATCGGCGGGCTGACGATGTACTGAAGTTGCCTGGTTTTGCACAGGATACAGAGGCGTCGAGCCTGAAAAAAGAGGCGCACGACGAACAGGAGCGTTACGCCGAGACCAATCGCGTAGTGACTGTGGTGTTGCAGCGCTTGCGCACTGGCTGGTATCGCGGCGCACGGCAAAGCCTGGATGAAATGCAAGACATCTCACGGCTGCTGGCTGGCCGCGTTAACGAGTTAAGGGAGTTGACACGGCAGTTGCAAAGCGCCGCTGATCTGGAAAGCGGCGACCCCCAAACCGCGCTGGAGGTTTATCATACACTGCTGGAAACTGCAGCAAAGCCGCCTTACCGTCTGGGCGACAATGTGCAAGCTGCCATCAACCGCTGTAAAACGCAGTTGGGTGAGCAAACGCTGGAACAGGCGCGCCAATATCTGGAAGGTACGATTCCTGATCACAACAAGGCGCAAGCTGAACTGGAAACAGCCCTTGCCCAGGGCTGGCTGAACGAAGCTGATGGCCCCGTGGCGGCGCTGCGCAAGCGCATCGCTGCTTTGATGCTGACCGCCGAGGCCATCTATGCTTTGGTGGAGGAAAACGCCCCTGAGCGCGCGCTGACGCTTTTTGAGGAAACGCGTCAACAGGCGGCTGGAGGCGAACTGGATCCACTTAGCGCGGGATGGGAAGTGGTAGGCCGCGCCTGGCTCGCACTGAATCGAGATGAGTTGGATCAGGCACGTAGCGCACTCGCTCAAACACCGCAGTTGCTTGAGGCCGAGCCATTGGTGACGCAACTGAAAGACCGACTGGCTGTTAAGGAACAAGCTATGCAGGCCATCAAAGCGGCTCAACGTCAGACTGATGCTGCGTTGCTGCAAACGCCTCCGGACTATCAGGAGGCAATTAAGGCAGCTCGAACCGCGTTGGATGCCTCGACTCCGCCCTCGCCAGCAGCGCACGCTGTGGCAGACAGGGTGCTAAAGCGCCTGCAAACCGAGGCTGAAGAGTTGCGCCGTCAGGATCGCTATCAGGATGCTCTGAGCTTTGTGGGTTATATCAAACAATTGGATCTGGCAAAAGCGGTTGCTTTGGGCAATGAGTTCGAACAGGAGCGTGCCCGCTTGCTGGATGAAACAGTTGCTCAGGCGGAATTGGCTTTAAGTCAGGATAATCTGACGCAGGCCGAACAGCATACTGTGCGCGTTCGGCGTCTGGCTGATGCCCGCGCTGATGGCCGCGCGGCTTTTCTGGCACAGCGCATCGAGCAGCGCAGCGCCGAACTACGCAGCGTAGATGAGGCCTTGCGCGCGGCGCGCCAGGCTATGCAGCCAAGTGTTGCCGATTGGGCCAGTGCAGTTAACGAGGCGCGCCTGGCCGAAGGGCTGGCGCCCCGCTACGAGGGCGTGCATCAGCTGATCAAGGAACTGCGCAGCCGTTTAAGCGACGAGGTGGAACGCAATCGCAGCACCGGTAATTACCCTGTTGCTTTGGTATGTACCGATCTGGCGCTGCAACTGGGGCGCGACGATGCCTTAACCCTGTCTCGCGGGCAAATCCTCACCGAGCAATCTGATCGGGTTCAGGCGGAGTACCAGGAGGCACAGCAGGCATTGGCCGTGTTTGATCTGGAGCGCGCAGAACGGGCGCAGGCCGCGGGCTTCCGCGCTAATAACCAGGAGGTTCGCTTCAGTTCTTTGACTGAGCGCATGCGTCGGGCTAAAGAACTGATGCCTCGGTTGAAACAGGTTTTGGAAAGCTGTTGGGCGCACCTGCAACAGCGCGACTTTGAGCAGGCATCGGCTACGTTGCAGGCCCTGGGCGATATGGGTGATTTTGCAGAAGTGCGGGCCTGGCAAAAATACTTGTCCGGTTTGATGGATGGCATTCGGTTGGTCAGTGTGGAAAAACGCTCTATGGCCGTGCACTATTTTTCCGAGGCTGAGAAAAGCCTGCGCCTCAATTCGCAGGAAACACTTTCGCCTTTGTGGGGCGAGCGCCTTCGTGAAGAACGCCGTCAGGCTGTGTACTATGCCTGGCGCTTGCGTGAGGAAGTGAGTGACATGGAGCGCACTATGGAGCAAGCGCGTGCCCTGCGCGATAAAGGCAAGCTTGTAGATGCCTTGCCTATGATGACCGATGTGGTTACTCGCAACA
Source organism: uncultured Caldilineales bacterium (assembly GCA_937907455.1). Lineage (GTDB taxonomy): Bacteria > Chloroflexota > Anaerolineae > JAAEKA01 > JAAEKA01 > JAAEKA01. Next base: position 4,709 of record CALESQ010000093.1, on the reverse strand, counting down.
AGCAGTTCCCCGACTTTGTTAAAGGACGTTTTGCACCGCCAGCGGATTTTGATGCCGGTATTGGTGGTTTTGGGCAAAACATCGTTGGCGCTACGTTCGCCTCGCAAGCTACCCCTTCACCCATGACGGCGGTATCATCGGCACCGGTTGAATCGAAAGCAGGTGTAACCGGTCTCGTTGACTCGCCACTCTCAAATCAGGCGCAAAGCAAAGGCGATGAGCAAATGGCAGAGTCTGGCCCAGACGACGATGAAGCGTCTATTGTCTTTTCGTTTGATCCGGTTGCCCCCGTGCCGGAAGAGCCAACCGCCTCGCTCGCGCTTGATCAGCAGCAAAGCGTGCCGGAACCGACATCGCTTGTATCTGAGGGGTTGTCGCCTGAGCCTATAGCGTTGGATGACTGGGATAGCTGGTGGAACGAAAGCACACCGGCAGCAGACGAAACAGCAGGAGTATAACAGGATGCCAAGTCTAACGGATGACCAGCATAATTCTTCGCTGGAAGAAGAATTACGGCGTTTAAACGAGGAAATTGCAGCCCAGGAAAAAGCTCAACAGCGTCAAGCTGAGATGGAGCGTTTGCTGGGCAAAGGCAAACAAGCGCTGGATAGCCAGGATTTTGGCGCGGCGGAGATTCAATATCGCCGTGTGCTGGATGAGTACGATGATAAAAACGTAGCTGCTTTCGCCGGACTAGCAGAGGTTTGCCGGTTGGGCGGTGAAAAGGCGCTCCATGCAGGCAGCCTGTTCACCGCGCGCGACTATTACCAACAATGGATTGCGCTGGATCCACGGAGCAATGAACCCAAGGTTCGATTGGCCGAGGTAGACCGCCGCATTGCTGCTGCCCGACGCAAGGCCACCTTGCAGAAAGTCGCATTGGCAGCAGCGGCTCTGGTGGCGCTGGGCTTGTTGTGGACGGTGAGCAAGAGCTATGTGGCGCTGCCGCAGCCGGTCTGCAACCTGGCTGGCTTCTTTTGCACGCCTACGCCTACAGCCACTTTTACCCATACGGCTACCGCTACAGCGACTTTTACGCCTACTCATACCGCCACAGCTACGGCGACGCATACGGCCACTACCACGCCCACCGCTACGGCTACCTGGACGCCTACTGCCACTGCCACCCCGCAGCAGTATCAGGGTGACCTGTTGTACAACCAGGTAGGAGTCTATGCGGAGGCACGCGGCGATAAGTTTGCCACGGTTAGCACGCTCAGTGCCGGTATCCGTATCTTTGTCTGCGCTCGCGCGGATAAGCGCTATTTGATTGCATTGACACCGTGCCATGAAAGTGCGCCATTGGGCTGGGTTGCGATCAGCAATGTCAGCCCGGTGATCCCTTCTGTGCCAGATACGCTGGTGACAGTGTTGCCGCCTTTGCCGCTGCCTGCTGCGCCCAAGGCGACAGCAACACCTACAGCAACACCTACGGCTACGCCTGATCCTGCTGTTACCGACACGCCAACGCCGGATCCGGCAGTACAGTCACCCCCGCCCTGAGTGTTATCATGAACAACACAGACGTCTTATATGCGGTCTTGTCTGATATCCACGCTAACTATCCGGCTTTGCAGCAGGTAGATGCCGACGCGCGCGGTCAGGCGCAGGCCATGGGGTGCGAGTTGCGCTTCATTTGCCTGGGCGATGTGGTAGACTATGGCCCCTTCCCTAATGAATGCATGGCCTGGGTGGATCGGGTTAAGCCTGATATTGTATTGCAAGGCAATCACGATGCCGAAGCTATTCAGCCTGCCACAGCCGAAATGCGCCGCGTGGGTAAGCAGTGGTTTCCTATCACCTACTGGACGCGCAGCGCGTTGACCTCCGAACACCGATCGGTGATCGGGACGTGGGCCGGCAAAAGAGCCGGGAGTAACGGCATGGGAGATTTTCTTTTCTTTCACAGCGATCCTACAGCCAGCGATCACTATATTGAGGATTGCAGCGTGGCTCGCGACTACCTGTTCCATCACACACGGCGCTGGCGCTATGGGTTGTTTGGGCACACCCACTATCAGACGTTGTTCATCAAGGAAGGGCGCGGCTGTGCCGAACGCTTTGCTCAGCCTGAAAATAAAAGACATGATGCGATCTATCATCGCGCCGTAAACACCTGGATGGAGCTGCCGGAGCGCGTGTTGATGCTCAACCCGGGCAGTGTGGGGCAACCACGTTTTCACGCCGCGCAGATGGGCGCACAGGATGATAACCGTGCCTGTTATCTTTTGCTGCAGCGGCGTAGCAATGCCTGGCGCATGCAATGGCGGCGGGTAGAATACGACCTTCACGTTACGGTGGACGCGCTGGGCAGATTGGCCTGGCCACAGCAGCCTGTGAATCACGGCAACGACATTCTCAAAGCTACCAAAGATACCGGGCGATTGGCTATGCCTTACCTGGACCAGCAACAACTGCACATCCAGCAGGCTGAGTTTCCGGCAGTGATCAACCTTTTGATTGATACCCTTCTGCAGCGGAAGAGTAGCACGCTGTAACGCGTACATCTATCTGAATTTAACCTTTATGATACCCCATTCTTCTTCTCGACGCCCGCTTATCGCTGTTCTTGTCACCTTGGTGCTGTTGACTGCACTGCTGTTTTGCATGCAAGCCACAACTCCGGCTGCTGGACAGGAGAGCACCCTCACATCAACAGGGTTGGATGTAGTTGTGTTGCTGGATAACTCTGTCAGTATGGAGGATAGAACAGATCCCAAACGATTACGCGTGGAGGCAGGACGGTTTCTGGTAGATTATCTGCGGGCTACCACACTAGGGGCAGATATGGATGTTCGCATAGGAGTTATCAGTTTTGGCAGCGAGTTGGGTATTGTGCAGCCACTGATACCGTTGAATGACCCTGGATTGCAAAGCTCTATTCAGGCAGAAAGACTGGCTTACACGGATTTTAGGCAACCGTTGCAGGCAGCCTTGGACCAACTTAATGTCTCGGGCGATGAAGGACGCAAAAAAGCGGTGATTTTATTCACTGACGGTCATCCCCAGCTTACACAGGCCGATGCTAGTTGGAGTCCAGCCCAGATAACCCAATATTTTCAAGGTCTAGAGCCACTCGCGCAGGAGTTGCAAGACTCAGAGATTGATTTCTTTGTTATTGGCATTGGCGACGCGGTTAGCGATAAAGAGAACTGGAGGGAGATTTTTAGCCCGGAACGCTATTATTCATTAACCAGCCCTTCTCAATTGTCTTCGATGTATCATGATATCGTGGCGCGTTTGCTGAATATTCAAATATCCACGGAAGAAATTCTGTTGAGCGGTATTTCGACTTCCATAGAAGTTGAGTCATTTCTAGAGCGTGTGATCATTGTCTGTCTTACTCCTAATGCCTCCAATAGCGTAATACTGGCTGATCCCAGTGGCCAGGTGATTGTCCCAAGCCCAGGTGAGCAATCCAGCATCGGATATAACGTTTATACGATCCCTAGTCCCGCACCCGGGCGGTGGACGTTAACAGCCGCTGGGAGCAGCAATGTTAGTTTCTGGGTAGACAGACAATTGCCCCAGGCTACCTTGAATGTGGATGCGCCTGCACCTTACCTGGGGCAACCTATTACCATGACAGCCAGTGTATTGCGCAGTGGTGTAGTGATCACTGCTTCGTTAACGCTGGAGGCAATCATTACCGATACAGCGGGTGCACGCGTTGTTCTTCCTCTTATGCCGCTGGTCAATGGTCAGTATCAGTCCATCTGGACGCCGTCGGCCACAGGCACGTACACTTTGGGGGTGAGTGCGCGGGTTGGGGAGCGAGTGATCACACGTCCTGTGCTGCCTATCAGACAGGAAATCGTTGCTTCGCCAGTTATTTTACCTGTAGCTACGTCCGTGCCCACTGCATCACCAACAATAGAAACTATTGGTGTAACAACTGTTGTACCTATTCCAACAGCTATATCAGACAATGGGTTGAACTCCATAAATTCGTTGAGTAAGTTAACAATCGTTTCAGCAGCTTTGACTGGTTTTTTTATCATTGTTACTGTTCTACTTGTGTATCAATCAAGAAAGACCGATGGTTTAATAAAACTGACTAATAAATCTGAAAAACATCCTAGCGATGAACAGTTAATTGCAAATATTAAAAACGCAACTCAGACAATTGATGAGGAGAAAAATAAGAATAAGCGTCTTCAACGGTTTAATAAGACCATAGAGGAAATAGCTGACAATGAAACTAAACATGCAAGTAGATTAGGAGAAGAAAAAGTTGTTAAAGAGTTTATAATTAAAGGGTATAAAGATTTAATGCCCGAGGTAAAACCTGAAGACAATGCAGATTTTCACAAAAAAATTTTATCCACATCAACAGGTGTATATGTTCTTGCGCGCTACTTGATAGATAATTGGACTGATAAAGGTAATGAAACTGATAAAGGTAACACGGTTTAATTTAATTTACAATCCCTCTGTAGATGAATCATGTTAACAATATGCCGTGAATTGTTTACATAAGGTTATTGTTTCAATCATATATTTAGGCTTTTGTCTATTTTAAGTCACTATTCTTCGGACGGTATTACATATGTTAGACGAAATTTATCGCATTTTTAAAGCAGGTGATTTGGCTACTCGCTTATTTCGGGAGATAAGAATAATTGATATTCCAAAGACCGTCAAAAACAAGAACCAAATTCAGTAGTTCACGATTTGGCCTGAAAGGCGTTAGCTGAAGTTTCCAGAAG
>CALESQ010000092.1 GCA_937907455.1 uncultured Caldilineales bacterium | reverse complement strand
TGGGGCGCTGCGCTGTAGCCGGACGATTGATCGTCCGGCGGGGATGAGAGGCGTGTATCGGCGCGGCAGCGCCGGGGGATGAAATCCCACCGGCTGGCAAATGGCGCCCGCTGAAGCGGGCTGGCGTGCGCGTGCAGGCAAGCCCCATTGATGGGGCGCTGCGCTGTAGCCGGACGATTGATCGTCCGGCATGGATGAGAGGCGTGCATCGGCGCGGCAGCGCCGGGGGATGAAGTCCCCCGGCTACAAAACAGCGCCCGCTGAAGCGGGCTGGCGTGCGCGTGCCGGTAAGCCCCATTGATGGGGCGCTGCGCTGTAGCCGGACGATTGATCGTCCGGCGGGGATGAGAGGCGTGCATCGGCGCGGCAGCGCCGGGGGATGAAGTCCCCTGGCTACAAAACGGCGCCCGCTGAAGCGGGCTGGCGTGCGCGTGCAGGCAAGCCCCATTGATGGGGCGCTGCGCTGTAGCCGGACGATTGATCGTCCGGCGGGGATGAGAGGCGTGCATCGGCGCGGCAGCGCCGGGGGATGAAATCCCACCGGCTGGCAAACAGCGCCCGCTGAAGCGGGCTGGCGTGCGCGTGCCGGTAAGCCCCATTGATGGGGCGCTGCGCTGTAGCCGGACGATTGATCGTCCGGCGGGGATGAGAGGCGTGCATCGGCGCGGCAGCGCCGGGGGATGAAGTCCCCTGGCTACAAAACGGCGCCCGCTGAAGCGGGCTGGCGTGCGCGTGCAGGCAAGCCCCATTGATGGGGCGCTGCGCTGTAGCCGGACGATTGATCGTCCGGCGGGGATGAGGGCGTGCGCGTGCAGGCAAGCCCCATTGATGGGGCGCTGCGCTGTAGCCGGACGATTGATCGTCCGGCGGGGATGAGAGGCGTGTATCGGCGCGGCAGCGCCGGGGGATGAAGTCCTCCGGCTACAAAACGGCGCCCGCTGAAGCGGGCTGGCGTGCGCGTGCCAGCAAGCCCCATTGATGGGGCGCTGCGCTGTAGCCGGACGATTGATCGTCCGGCATGGATGAGGGCGTGCGCGTGCAGGCAAGCCCCATTGATGGGGCGCTGCGCTGTAGCCGGACGATTGATCGTCCGGCGGGGATGAGGGCGTGCGCGTGCCAGCAAGCCCCATTGATGGGGCGCTGCGCCGTAGCCGGACGATTGATCGTCCGGCATGGATGAGAGGCGTGTATCGGCGCGGCAGCGCCGGGGGATGAAGTCCCCCGGCTACAAAACGGCGCCCGCTGAAGCGGGCTGGCGTGCGCGTGCCAACAAGCCCCATTGATGGGGCGCTGCGCCGTAGCCGGACGATTGATCGTCCGGCGGTTGCTACCGGGTAGGCCCAAAGCGTTTATGCAGTTGTGTCATCTCGTCGCCACCAAAACCATGCCGAGCGCCACGTTGGGTTGTTCTGCACGGTGGTTTCCCCGTATTCCACCCGCTCCAGTGTGAATCCATCCGCGAAGATGCGATACAGCAGGGGTTCGTTCAGCCAGCGCTGGGCATCCGCATCGGCAACAGCATCGTTGAGGTGGGCAAACAGCAGATAGCGCGCGCCACCACGCAGCAGGCGTTTTAACTGCGCATGGTACGCGGTCAGCTCTGTCGCGTTCAGCCCGTGGGCGCAACCTACATCTACCGCCAGATCATACGCCCCGGTCAGAAAATCCAGGCGGGTTACCGTGCTCTGATGAAAGCTGACACGCGCGGCCAGCCCGGCCGCCTGGGCGCGGCGTGTCGCTTCGGCCACGGCTTCGGGGATGAAGTCCACACCATCTACCTGCCACCCGAGGCGAGCCAGATGCAGGGCGGCCCGCCCCAAGCCTGTGCCCAGATCCAGGGCGCGGCCAAGCGGCCAGACCGCGGCTTCTGTCACTACCTCAGGGGGCGGATCGTTGTGATCCCAAGGTAGCGTCCCCGCAGCGTAGAGCTGCTGAAGTCGTTCAAAGTCGGCCATGCGTCTGTAAGTCTCCAGGGGTGGTGAAATGATCGTTATCCCGCGGTTTTTTGCACTGCGTTCAGCAGGCGTTGCGGCTGGTCCCGCCAGGCTGCGGGATCAGCCCGCCTGGTCACCAGATCAAGCAGCAGGCGCGTGAGAGTTTGGTTGATGGGCGCAGCCAGGCCAAGGCGCGCGGCCTCGGTTGCTACTGCGCCGTTGAGCCATTCCACTTCCGATCTGCCACGCCCTCGTTCAAGGTCATAGGTTAGCGATGGCGGTTTGCTGCCGCGTGCTCCCACCATGAAACGGGCCATGAAGGGCCGCACGAGACGCCGCGGCAGGCGTGCCGCCAGCGCAGCGAACAACGCCAGCGGATAGCCTCCCAACGCTACCGGGGTGATGTGGGCACGGCGTAGCACAGCCAGCGCTTCTTGCCAGGCCCGCACTTCCAGATCAGCCAGCGCGGGATGGGCAAATACTTCAGCCGGGGTGGTGCCGAGGATGGCCGGTTGGGCATTGGCGGGCAGGTTCATCAACAGCTTCGACCATTTGAGGGCCGGGCCGTCGCGGAAAAGCTGGGTGGTAAACCCGGCCTCTGTGAACAATTCGCTGAAACGGGATAGATCACTTGCGCCACGCCAGGGAGCCAGCGCCAGCTTGTGCGAAGGTCGCGCCACGCGCACATGGCCGGGGGCTAGCACCTCTACCGGGGTGGTGAGGGCACCGGCCATGATTGGCCCCGGCAGCGCGGCAGCCAGCAGGGCCTCGTTGCCTACCCCGTTCTGCACGCTGAGCAGCGGGGTAGAGGCAGGCAGCAAAGGCCGCAACTCTGCCGCCAGCGCCGCAGTGTCATACGCTTTCACCGCGGCTACGGCTAAATCAAACGCTGTGCTGAGGGCTTGCTCTGCTGTCTCGACTGCGATAACGGGCGGGGCAAGGCGACGACCATCGGCCTCCTGCAAAAGCAGGCCGCGCGTTCGAATCGTCGCCACTGTGGCCGGGCGCGCCAACAACGTGGTCGCATGGCCGCGCTCAGCCAGCCGTGCGGCCAGCAGGCAGCCGATGGCGCCGCCACCGATTATCAGCACGTGCATTATTTGGCCTGACGTTGTTGGGCGGTTCGCTGTTTGAAATCTACACGGCGCTCGGTGCCATCAACCAGGCGTATCAGGTTGGGGCGCAGCGAAATGGCGATTAGCGCCAGCGCGGGCCAGGCGAAAAGCCATTGGTTGAGGGGTGTTTTGCCGGGATTTAGCCAGTGCAGCAGGCCAATCATCACCACAGAGCCGAGGCCCACGCTGAGGGTGGCAATGGAGGCATAGCGCCCCACAAATAAAATCAGCACGAAGAGGGGAACCACGATGGCCCCTGCCACCAGGTTAAGCATCAGCAATGCCCCGGCCGCGGTGCTGCCACCCGCGCCCCCTTTGAAGCCCAGAAAAATTGACCAGTTGTGCCCGGCTACTGCGGCGGCTCCTGCCAGGGCGGCCGCTGCTTCGTTGCCGAAAAGCTGACGCGCCAACAGCACCGAAGCGGCCCCTTTGACAAAATCTAGCACGCCGGTGAGCAGGCCAAGGCGCGCACCCAGCGCGCGATAGACGTTGGTGCCGCCGGTACGTCCGCTGCCCAGAGTGCGGACATCAATGCCTTTCATTTTGCCGAAGAGGAAGCCGAAAGGCAGGCTGCCAATGAGGTAGCCCAATATTACAGCCGGGAGATAGGGGATAAAGCTGCTCATATTCGTTTCTTGCTGCACCGGTCTCGCCACATCGGTGCTGTCCTTCTTGCTGGATTGGTGTGCAACGAACGCATAGGCCGTTGTAAGCATTATAACCCCATGATGGCGGTTGAGATACGCAGGGAATGTGATCAATGACTGGCTACGAACAGGCACTTGCGCGATGTTTGTACGTATGGGATAATGTCGCCATGTCGTTGAAAGACTTGTTGCAACGGGATCATAACCGCCGTACTGCGCTTGTGGTCGGTCAGGTGACGCCGGAGGCCGGGCGCTGCGTGCAGTGCGGTATCTGCTCCTATTTTTGTCCAATAAATATTGATGTGCGCCGCCATGCCTGGCTGGGTGAACCGGTGCAGGAAAGCCACTGCCTGACTTGCGGTGAATGTGTGGCGCGCTGCCCGCGCGGGGTGCTGCATTTCGCGCGCGTTGATTTGTTGCTGCCCTGAACAACGCTGTTTTGTGCCTATGTCTACCCGCTACCTGCTGGTTGGCTCTGGCGTAGCCGCCATCGCTGCGGCCGAGGCGATCCGTTCGCTGGATGCCGCCGGAGCTATCACGCTGATTTCCGATGACCCTCACGGTTACTATTCACGCCCGGGTCTGGCCTATTATCTTACCGGCGAGTTGCCGCGCGCGGCGCTTTTTCCCTGGAACGAGCAGGATTTTGCTCGCCTGCGGCTGCAACGGCTTCAGGCTCGCGTGGCGGCAGTAGAACCAGAGGCGCATCGCCTGCTGTTGAGTGATGGCGCGGTGTTGCCGTATGATCGTTTGCTGTTGGCCACGGGCGCGGCTGCGCTCCAGCCGGATTTGCCCGGCAACCACCTGCCCGAGGTGGTGAAGCTGGATAGCCTGGCTGATGCCGAACGCATGATCAAGCTGGCGAAGCGTGCCCGCAGTGCGGTGGTGGTGGGTGGCGGTATCACAGCTCTGGAGATTGTGGAAGGGCTGCATCCATACTGCCGCCATGTTCATTATCTGCTGCGCGGGGCGCGCTACTGGAGCAATGTGCTGGATGAGGAGGAGGCGCGCACGGTGCTGGCACGGCTGGCCGCTGCGGGCGTGCAGATCCACACGCACAGCGAAATTACTCAGATTGAGGAGCGGCAGGGGCATGTGGCGGCGGTGCGCCTGCAAAAGGGCGAGCGTATCGCCTGCGATCTGGTAGCTGTGGCTATCGGAGTGGTGCCGCGGTTAGAGCTGGCGCGCGCCGCTGGCTTGCAGGTTGACCGCGGCATTCTTGCCGATGATACGTTGCGCACCAGCGCGGCCGATGTGTTTGCCGCAGGAGATGTGGCGCAGGTGTTGGATTCACGCAGCGGACGGGCCACGCTGGATACCCTGTGGAATACGGCACGCGCTCATGGTGAAGTGGCCGGCCGGAATATGGCGGGCGCGGCGGCACGTTACCTCAAACCGGTTCCTTTTAATGTCACGCGTCTGGCCGGTATCACTACCACGGTGATTGGCGCGGTGGGCGCGGGTCGTGATGCGGATGTGCAGGGCATTGCTCGCGGTGACAGCGATATTTGGCGTAGCCGCGGCGATGCGCTGGTGGTGGAAGATGGTGAAACTGTCAATCGCTTGCGTTTGGTAGTCGGACCACAGCATCTGCTGGGCGCAGTGTTGATGGGTGATCAACGCCTGTCGCGCACCTTGCAACATCTGATCGGCACGGCTGCGGATATCACGCCGATTCGGGAACTTTTCACGCAGCCGGGCGTTAATCTGTACAACGTGCTGGCGGAATTCGCTCAGAGTCGTATGGTTGAGCCGTAGATAGGCACCAATGCACACAAATCAGATGGCTAAATACTCGTTGATAATGTATGAAACATGACGCGCGTGAGCTGTGGTGGGCGCTGGCGGCCATCACGCTGATTACTTTTGTCTATTTGCTGGTGATGAACCGGCTGCAAGCTGTGCCCGCAGCCAGCAGCTTGTTCGGGCATGGCCTGGGTGTGGCCGGTTTTGTGCTGATGCTGTCTACCGAGACTCTGTATTCGCTGCGCAAACGCAGCCGCCTGGCGCGCTGGGGACGCACCGCGTCGTGGTTGCGTTTTCATATTTTCACCGGCCTGGTTGGCCCCAGCATGGTGCTGCTGCATAGTGCCTGGGAGTTTCGCGGTCTGGCCGGTGTGGTGCTGTTGCTGACGATGGTGGTGGTGGCGAGCGGTTTTGTGGGGCGCTATATCTACACCGCGCTGCCACGCAACGCCAGTGGCCTGGTGATTGAAGCGGCTGAGCTGCAACAGCAAATCCACGCCACGGAGGAGGCGCTACGGCAGGCTGCCGCGGGGCAAGCGGCCACGGTGCAGGCCTTGTTGGCGCAACCTCAGGCGACTGACAGCGGCTGGCGACTGGTGTTGGCGCGACCATGGATTGCGTTGCAGCAACGGCAACGGCGACGGCATTTGTTGCAGGCGGGCGGCGCGGTGCAGCCTTCGTTGCAACAGTTGGAGGAGCTGGCTGCCCGCCGTGATGCGTTGCAGCGCCAGGCGCAATCGCTGGCCGCGGCGCGGCGGTTGCTGGGTATCTGGCACACTGTGCATATTCCGTTGGGCATGGCGCTGTTCACCGCGGCTTTTGTCCACATCGTGGCTGCTATTTACTTTGCCACCCTGCTGCATTAAGCCATGAAACCTCGTCCTTTAGGCTGTCTTACCGGCGCCGGTTTGCTGGCTGCGCTGCTCACTGTGGTGGTGATTGCTGCGTTGCTGGCGCTGCGCGGGGGGCGTATGTTTAGCCCCGGCGACTTGAATGCCCAGGTCGGCACGGTGCGCCTGGGCGGCATTGCTTCTCATGCAGACAGCGGCGGCGATTGCCTGCTCTGTCACACTGCGCCGTGGAGCCGCATCCCGATGACGCAGCGCTGCCTGGATTGCCACACTGCCATTGCCGCAGATTTGCAGATGCCGGATACGCTGCACGGAGTGTCGCAGACACAACAGACGGATATGGCTTGTCGCGGCTGTCACACGGAGCATCAGGGCGCGACCGCGCACCTTACTGTGGCTACGCTGGTGGATTTTCCACACGAGGCGACTGGCTTTTCGCTGGCCGCGCATACGGCGATGGCTGATGGCAATTCTCTGGCCTGCAAGGCGTGTCATGGTGAAAGCGTGGCAGATGCCCGTGCGGCCGTGGCAAGCTGCGAAAGCTGCCATCAGCAGGATGATGCCGCGTTTATGACTGCACACCTGAGCGAGTTCGGCGCTGATTGCCTCAGTTGTCACGATGGCTTGGATCGCTTCGGCGCCGCGCATTTTGATCACAGTGTGCTGATGTTCAGGCTTGTCGGTACGCATCAGGACACCGCTTGTGCGGCATGTCATTTATCGGCGCGTGCTCTGCCTGATTTTGCGGCTGCACCCACCGATTGCCTCGGCTGCCATGCGGCGGACGATGCCCACGATGGTGAATTCGGCACGGACTGCGCGGCCTGTCACACGCCAACGCGCTGGCAGGATGCCACCTTCGACCACG
>CALESQ010000091.1 GCA_937907455.1 uncultured Caldilineales bacterium | reverse complement strand
TCACCAGCCACATCAGCCGCATCGCCGGATCCTCGTGCGTCAGCACCCGCGCCCCAATCACAGCATTGAGCGCCTGCACCGCATCCGCCGCCGCTTTCCACGGCGCCAAGGCCCGCACCAAATCGCCAGCCCGCGCCGCAGCCTCGGCCAGCACATCGGCGCCCAGCCAGCGCTCCAGCCAATCAACCCAACGTACCAGCCCCACCGCCATCCAAATCAACCGCTCGCTGCCTGCCTCAATGCGCGTGCCGCTCGCCCCTGCCACCGCAGTCACCGCATCCGCTGCCGCACGCCACGGCGCCAGCGCTTTAGTCACCTGCTCAGCGCGCAGTCCGGCCCCGCGCAGCACATCCGCGGGCAAATAATCCACTAGCCAATCAACCCAGCGTACCAGCCCCGCCGTCATCCTGATTAACTGCTCGCTGCCTGCCTCAATGCGCGTGCCGCTCGCCCCGGCCACCGCAGTCACCGCATCCGCTGCCGCACGCCACGGCGCCAGCGCCGCGCTGATGCGCTCCGCAGCAGCCTGCAACTGCATCATGCCCTCGTTGCCGCCCAGCTCAATCTCCAATGCCGCGTTAGCCGCCGCCAGCTCACGCACCAGCGCTACAATACCCTGCCGCACCGCCGCCACCGCGCCCACACGCAATGTTGGCGTAATCATCCCCTCCATCAACTCCATAGCGCGCGTCCATGCGCTCGCCATATCGCTCACCAATTTGGCTGCCGTCTGCATCTCCGTAGCCTGCTCGATCAAACCCGCCGCGTGCAGCTCAGCCACCGCCTCGCCCCAACTCGTCACCATCATCACCAAACCATCCAGCATCACCGTCAATGCCTCGCGCCAGCCCGTTGCCGGGGCACCGTATGCAGCCAGTGCATCAAACGCCTCAATCGCTCTGTCCACCATCGTTGCCAGCGTCTGCACTGTTTTCGCCGCCTCCTGGAGCGGATCAACAATTTGCGGTCGCACCTGGCTCCCCGCACCTCCTGGCCGCGTCATCTCAGCCAGACCCGCAGCCACATCGCCCACGCCCACGGCTACATCGCCCACACTCGCCTGCCACGCCTCGAACGCACTCCCCGCCTGATCAGCCGCCGCCACGCCTGCAGCCTCAATGCCTGCCATCGCTGCCTGCACCTCGCTAATTGCCGCCGTCAGATCAGCAATAGATTGCGCACCAGCTCGCGCCCGGTTAAATGCCATCGCCGCAGCCGCCATCGACGCGTACCCGCCCACCGTGGCCTGCGCCATCGCCCGCATACTCGCCACCACCGTGCGCACCTGCGACTGCAACTGCGTAATCAGCGTGCGCAACGTGATCATATAGTACTGCCGTGCCGTGGCGTACACCGCCTGCTGTCCGGCCTGCTCTAGTTTAATACGTCCGTTGTAATAGCCTAACGCCGCGCTATATTTCGCCTGATGCGCCGTCGCCAATGTTTGCAAATCAGCCTGCGCTCCCGACACCTGCAATGCCGCCGCCTGCGATTGATACGCCGCATCCAAATATAACAAATATTGATCACGCTCCTGCTCGATCTGCACAATAGCCTGCGCATGTCCCGCGTACGCCTCAGCCAGCTCGCTAAACGTACCCAGCACGCGCACTCTACTGTTCGCCGCACCCGCCTCGTTGATCTGTGCGATTTGCGTCCATGTCTCGTCCCACACCGCTGCCATCGTCTGTGCTGCCGGTGTCACCGCGTCGCTGATCACCGTTGCCGCCGTCTGCGCCGCCTCTGCCTGTGCCTGCCACCGTTGCGCAGCCACCTCAGTTTGCTGATTGAGTGCAGCCTGCGCCTGGATAGCATCTGTCCAGTCCGTGTCATTAATCGCCGCATAAGTTTCCTGGAACGCCGCCGACCCAGCGCGATATGTATCAATCATCTCTTCTATCCGCTGCCCGCGTTCTTCGAAACTCATCTCCCCCTGCAACAGCGAAACCAAATCAGCAAGATAGCCCCTGAGCAGTCCCGCTGCAAATCCCAGCTCCTCAAAATTAACAACAGTTAATTGGATCTGTTTTCCGATGGTCCCAAACACCTCAGACCAAAAATCAATATCGAGCGCGTCCATCAACTCACGGAATTGTTGCGTCGTCCCGCCGACATCCACCTGTGCCATCACCTGCTGCATGGCAATCATACTGTCAGCGATCATTCTGGCTTGTCGTGCCACCTCCGGCGCGATCTCTCGCGCCAAATCGCGCAGATCCTGCAACAGCGGCTTCAGTGCCTGCGTCATATTCCCCCCAACAGTAGCTGCTGTGTCTGCCAAAATGGCGTTCAGCGACCGCTGCGTATTAGCCCAGCTGCCCGCCGTGCGCGCAGCATCGCCCTGCGCGTCCGTGGTCCCCGCATAGATCAGGTTCAACCGTGCCATCACTTTCTCCTGCTCATCCGCCGCACGGATCCCACCCTCAATCCCCATGCGCATCAATTCCTGGTCAAGCGTCGCCTCTGTGATGATAATGCCATATTGTCGCACCGCCTCATGGTTCCCCACCAACGCGCTGGTGAAGTTGTTCATCACATCGCTGTCCGCTGCATTGTTGAAGCTCGCCACGTCCGTCGCCAGCGTCGTCAAGCTCACGCTCAGATCCGCCGCTCTTTCGCGCGCAAAACCCAGCGGCACAAACGTGTCCTGCACGCCGCTGGCCATCTGCTGCAACTCCACCCGGCTGCGCCCCACCGCCTCGCCAAACGCGCCTAGCTCGCGCGTCACCCTGTCACGAAACTGGCCGAACACCACGTTATACTTGCCCAACATCTCCTCAGCCGCACTGCCCGCAGCGATCGCCGCACCCGTCAACCCCTTGATCTTGCCAACGATCACTGCCGCGCCAAAGGCAATCCCCAGCGCCCCCAACGCCTTTTTCACACCATCCAGCGACGCCCGCGCCCGCTTCTCCATCGTCTCCATCGCCCCGGCCGTCTTGCCGCCGCTGCTTTTCGCCTCTTGTTCCAGCTCGCGCAGTCCGCTGGCCGCACCACCGCTGCGTCCTGCATCGCGCGCCATCGTCTGCAACGCCTGGCCTGCATCGCGGCTCATTGTCTGCATTTCACTCGATGCAGTGCCTGTCGTGCGCTGCACCATCGCATCCAGTTCACGCAGTCCGCTGATTGCGCCGCCGTCTTCCCAGCCAGCCACAACTCCCAGGGTCGCCGCTTCGATCATCACATCACCACACAATCAAACACAATCCAAAGGGGGTCATCCGACCCCCTCCTTATGCCTTACCGTCTTTCAAAAGCTTCTGAGCGCGGGCCTCCGCGTTCTCGCAAATACCCGCCCATAGCAGCCACCAATGCCGCGGGATTTTCTGTGCCACTGCGGGTTCCAGCATCTCCCACGGCGGCACGACAAGATACCGCCCGCCGCGAATTGGCTGGTAGAAATCGGGGCAATGCCACCCCTCACCCCACCAATCCTCACCCTGGCCGCCAGTTGCCAGAAAACTCGCCAGCTCGCGCGTTGCAGCCTCCGCAGCGCTTACCGCGGTCGCCGTGCCCGCGCCCGCCCATTCGACAAGTTTTTTGCCGGGCTCATGTCCGCCATCACCGCCTGATAGATCGCCAGGATGAAGGCAAACGGCACGCTTGCCAGGGTCTCACGGGTGATCTCAACCGCCTCTCCCTTCTGCGTCACCGGCCACGCCACCAGGCCCGCCGCCAGCTGATCCACGATGCTGCTGCGTTGTTCGCTCGCCTTCAGCAAGTACTCCGTCAGTCCATTCGGGTCAGCAACATAAGCCACATCGCCGTCCACAGCCAGGAAACGTTCAGATTTCGTCTGCTCCAGCGCCTCCACCATCAACTCGTGTCGGTCAGCCTCTGCGCGCTCAGTGCTGTTCCAGGTGAACGCACCAGGATTGTACGCAACCGGCGCATCAACATGCGAACCGTAGTTGAACGTCGTCTCGCGCCGGTCATTTTGCAGATCGGCAATCTCCATCACAAAACTCTTAGCCATAACCGCTCCATTCTTCTTGTCGCACTGCCTACACGTCCACCGCGTAGGTATTGTCAATGTCGGTGATCAGCTCAATCTGGAACGCATACCCTGCGCCCGCATCGTGCACATTGGTGTAGCCCAGGCTCACCGCCACCGCGTCATCCTCGTCCACTTCATCGCCAGGCTGAATAAACTCCACCGGCAACGTCAGTTTCAGACTGTGGTAATACGTGCTGGCGATCAGCGGACCGGTATAGGTCAACTGCAACCACTTGCGTAGATTCGCCCGTGCCTCTGCCACCAGCGTCATGCTGGCCGCGTTTTTCCAGAACTTCACCGTGCCGCCCAGATCCGGGGCCAGGTTGGTCTGCTCGCTGAAAGAGGGGTCGGCGTTGGCACTGAAGCGCGCCTTATGCGCTGCATTGCAGTGCCACTCCATGTCCACCAAACGAGTTTCCGCCGTCGCCGTCGCCAAACTTGCCAGCGCCGGAGCAATCTTCAGCACGCCCTGGCTCGCCTGGATCGGCACAGCGCTGATCTCCACCGCGCTCGGCGACAGCGTATGACCATCCGTACGCTTGCTAGCATAGGCCGTCGCAGTTGCGGTCACATCCTCGCGGCTGTGGCTAATGCCAAGCCCCGAAAACGCCATATGCGTCGCATAGCTCGCCAGCATGTTGTCGCCACGCTCCAGCGTGTACGTCTTGCGTGCAGCAGGTACAGCATTGCTGTCGAACGTCCACGTGCGCTTCCACGCCGCCGAAGTCGCCTGCTGTTGCGGCGTTGCTACGCCCAGCAAACTGTCCAGCAGCCACACCAGCGCCCGGTAGTCCGGCGCCAGCGTCACCGGCACGTTGCTCATCTCGCGGTTACCGCGCTTGGTCAACGTGTTAGCCCGGTACCCCTCTGGCCGAAACGGGATCGCATCGCCACCCTCCCGGTTCAGCCCCAGCGAAAGGCTTTGGAGTATCCACTGCGCCGCCACCTGCGTGCCCGGCGTCACCTCCATACCGATCTGCGAAACCTGTAAAACTTTGTCACCTGCCATCATCCAAACCTCCAAACAATAATTGAGCGCCGACCAGCAGGCCGGCTAGCTTACCCGAATGCGGTATACCCCGCCCGCGTGGCGATATGATTCGCCGCCAGGTCCGGTCTCCGTCATCTGAAACGGCCGCACTCGCACCGCACTCCACACAGCGCCATCGGTCAGTGTCGCCTGCTGTTTGTGCAACCGCGCAAAAATCCGTTGCTCCAGCGCGGCCAGCGCACCGGCCGTGCTGGCCGTCTTATGCACCCCCTTCACCAACCATAGCGTTGGCTGCCAGATAATCTCCTGGCTCGGCCCGGTGGTGTTGAGCGTGTCACCCGCGTCCAGCAAAGAAAACACAACGTACGGAAACCGTGTGCCTGGCGGCGCCACGTCCTGGCTGATCCCGCGCACACCGTCCGGCAACGTCGCCACCATCGCTGCATCACCGCTCAGTTGCTGATAAATCCACTGCGCCGCCAGGTTGATCTCGCCTGCCATCTACATCACTCCATCGCGATAAGTCCACATTATCGCTACACCGTCGCCCACGTCTCCGTGAGCTGCACGTCAGCCGTGCCGCGGCAACCGCGGCTGTTGCCGGCCGCGTCCAAAAATTTCACATCCCAACCCAGGCCGCCCGCCTCGTCCAGCGTCGCCGTCAGCTCATCGCTCAGCCACAGGCCAATTTGCCCTGCTGTCGCCTG
This sequence comes from uncultured Caldilineales bacterium, assembly GCA_937907455.1. Lineage (GTDB taxonomy): Bacteria > Chloroflexota > Anaerolineae > JAAEKA01 > JAAEKA01 > JAAEKA01. The sequence goes on along the minus strand of CALESQ010000091.1, from coordinate 25,108 downwards.
CACGCTCATCCGACCATCCGCCGCGTGCCGCGGCTCCAGCAGCGCCGCACCGTGCAGCCATTGCAGCCCGTCAACATCGTCATCGCTGGGGTTGGACGTGCGCAGCCGCAGCAGCGCCGCGTCGTCAGCCTCCGCCGCCGCGCGCTTCAGCGTCCAGATCGCCGTCACCCAATCGCCAGGGATGTCCACGCCCGACACCGTAGCCTCAAACGTCAGCGCCCGCGTGATGGTGAGGTGTCCCGCTGCGCTGGTCGCAACCTGCGTCACCGCCGCGGTGTTCAGCGCAGCCAGCCGTCCCAGGATCGCCCCCGCCTGACCGCCCGCGTATGCACCCGGCAGCACACTGGCCCACGCGTCCGGCAAAGCCAGACCCGCGCAAACCTCAGCTGCAATCGTGGCCGCATCCATAGGTGGCGGCACAGGATCAACCGCCACCTCGCCGAGCACCTGGACATGGCCATGGCCACCATAATCCACACCGATCACGATGTATCCCCCCGCGTCCGGCACGGCCACACCGCCGGACACAGCAAAAATCGCGCGGCCCTGCACCAGCGCGTCGCTCTCTGATATACCATCATTGCTCCATGCGGAGACCTCCGCTCGGTCAATGCCCAACACGCGGTAGACCAGATTACCATCCTGGGCAATACTAAGGCTTACATCAATGATCAGGGGTATAGTTTGCATGACTAAAGCACGAGGAAAAAGTAAAACATCCAATAGGCAGTAGGATTACCCGCCGCGTCTATAACAGCAAAGTTGTAACCAGTATCCGCGCCATACACCGCAACGCGTATGTCCTCGAAAACATAATCGCCAACGGCCTGCGCAAAGCAGGGCTGGTTCACGATGAATGGCTCGCTCACGCCGACCGCCTTTAAGTCCAGCGCCGCGCCCGAAACTGCCCCTATCACCTCCCACTCCATGCCGGTTGTGTTGGTTGTGATGTGAAGATATGGAGTGCTGTTGACGTTTGACATGATCGTCCCCGCCAGCACACGCGGCCCAGCTGCCGGCTGCCACGTCGCACCGCCGTTGCCGTCAGCGGTCAATACGTGCCCTGCGGGCACGCCGACCGCCTCTATGTCCTCGATCGTCACACCACCGAGTTTAAAAACTGCCATCATACACCTCCGAAAAAAGTTACTTATCGCAAACCCTCCGGTCTGCTCACCGTCCTACCGTGCGCCGGCCGCCTCAACCATCGCCCGCTGCGCGCGTCGCTCAAATCCCGCGCGGGCGCGCTCACCGGCCGGTGTCATGTACGGACGCGGGGCCATGCCAGCCACCGATGTGGTATAGCTCACCTCGTCCGGCCGCAGCGGCAATGGCCACGCCGCGCCCGTCGCGCCCGTGCCATACTCCAGATACGGCGCGATCTCTGCATTCGTATACACCAGACCCTCTGCGCCGCGCTCACCGTGATCCTCCAGCCGTTGCTGCACGCTCGCCGCCAGAGCGCCCATGTCGCGTGCCGGTGCCTCACCCGGAGCGCTGGCCTGATGCCAGCGCTCACCGCGGCGATACATGCGACCGCTCTTCGGCTCGCCCATGGCCACCGCAACGTTCGTCTCGATCTCGTCCAGCGTTTCGCGCACCGCCTGCGTCAACGCCCGCGCCAACTGGTCGCCCAATTCCCCCAGTCGGTTTGTTTGCAGCCTGACCGTTACGTGCATGGTGTCACCGTTGTGATAATGAACGCTTATCGTTACTCAACCGCGCGGCACAACACCCGCCGCACCGCTTCCCAGCTCGACCGAGCCACGTGTACCACCTCCAGCACATCGCCAGAAATCGTCAACGTGTCCTGCTCACGCACATCACTGCCCGCAGGCAGGTGCACAATCCAGGGCCGCACCACCGCCATGCGCTCAGCGATGCGCTGCTCCGGCTGGCTCAACGTGCTCACCCGCCGGCAGCGCAGCGTGCCCGCCACCTGCGATGCATCGCCCCAGCCGCCCATCCCATCGCTGGCCGCCTCACCCTGTCGGGTAACAACGGCCATCTCGTTCAGATTGGCCTCAGCCACGCGCCGCAGCCGGCGCAGCATCGCCTCGTTCATCGTCCCAGCTCCGGCAGCAGATGCCCCAGGCTGACCATCCCTGCCGTCAAGCCCTGGTGAGCGCTCGCGCCCGCCGTGGTCAGACCGCGCTCGTACGCCGCCGCCTGCTCGCGCAGCGCCGCCGCCGTACCCGTCAGGTCCTCAGAGATTTCAGCGTCTTTCGTCGCCCTGGCCACTGCCGCATACTGATTTGCCAGCACGCGCAGCACCGCAACCACAGCCGTGCGCCATGTTCCCCCAGCCGCCACCGCATCTGCCAGGAAGACGCGCAACTCCTCATCCGAGAAATTGCTGCCGTCCGGCCGTGGCCCGGCGCCCGCGGTCGTGTCGCCAATCGCCAGCCGCACACGTGCCAGGTCGCTGCTGAGATTGCTGGAGTTGTAGGTAACCGCCATCAGGTCGCCTTTTTTCTGGAGATGGGAACGGCGGCCGACGCCGGGGCTTGCTCCATCAACACTCTGACCACACTCTCCACCAGCTCAGCCGCCGTCTCCATCTCCATCGCCCGCAAAATCTCCGGCTCGCGGTGGTGCGGCACGGCTGGCACCGCAATGCCCAACCGCCCAGCCAACACCGTCGCCGCGGCCATCAACCGCTGCTGCGCCTCATCCCGCCGAATTGCAATGCTGCGCGCCGTTGCCATGCTGCACCGCCTACACGTACGCCGTGGGGATGGTATAGCTGCCGCCCGTGCCCAGCTCCATCACCACGCCGTTCAGCCGGTTGCCCACGCCGTAGCCAAAACGCGCACTGTAGTGGCTCTGGGTGAACGGATAGACCTGGCTCTCGGCCACCAGTTGCAGACCGCCCGCCAGACCCGTTTCCACCGGATCCTCGCGGCGCAGCAACGGACACGGCGCATCCATGTGTACGGCCATGATGTAATTGGGTGGCATATATCGCCACTCCGCCACCCACACCCCGGACACATAGCCCAGCACCGTGCCCGGCAGGTTAGCAAACGCGCCCACAGCCTGCGCCGTGTCATCGCCGGGCTGCACAAACCGCTGTGGCACCTCGCTGAAATCGTTCAGCGCGCCGGTCAGCGCCCGTTGCGCCGGGTTGATGAAACAGACGATATTGCTGCCACCCGTCGGCGCACCGAAATGCTCCTCCAACTCGTCGCGCATAGTTGCATACGGATCGTTGCTGTTGCTGATCGCGCCGGGCGCATAGCCACTCACCAGATAGTGCGTGTCACCCATCTCCGTTTCGCTGCCCAGCGTCGGCGGATAGACCACGCTATCGCCGTTGGCCAGCGGCTGGATCGTCAGATCGCCGTGGATATCGTCCACAAATGGCCGCGCCGTGTTGTTCAGCAGCGCCCGCAGCATCTCGTGGCGCACCGTGTTCAGATAACGCAACTGCACAGATTGCACGTGGCGGTCCAGGTCCTGCGTAGTCATGTACGCATACGTAACCCGATCCGCTGCCACCGCATCGCCGAATTCCTCCAGCGGCAGCGCCACGCTCCACTCACCCGCCGCCCGCACCGCGCCAGCCTGGCTCTGCGAGCCTTTGCGCTGCATCCGTCCGCCACCAGGCAGCTTGTATTTGATCGAATACTGCGGCGTAGTGCGCTCCACAAACACACCCTGCGCCGTGGCCACGTTGTCCGCAAAATCCGCATACACCTGGTTGACCGCGTCGTACACCACCTGCTGGCCCAGCGTACTCAGAAACACCCGGTCGCCGTCATTAAGGCCCAAAGCCCCATAAATTGCACTCATCGTCCTGCTCCTTACACTCAAACTCAGCCCACGCTGGCTAGCTCACCGCGCCCAGCGAACAATCCACATACAAAACCTTGGTGCCCGCCGCATCGGTCAAACGCACCACGCGGCCCACAATGTTCGTCGTTGCGCCCGTGTCCAGCAGCGCGCCCGGCGTCGCGCTCAGGCTCACCGCCGCCCCGGCATCCAGCCCACTCAGGTCAAACCCGAACACATGGCCGCGGCGCAGCACATCCAAACCCTGCCCCGGCCCCGCCCGTTTCAGCGCAACACCCCACACCAGGCTGGTCTCAGCGCCGTCGTCCTCATCAGCCAACCCCATGCGACCGCTGGCCGCAATCTGATACACCACGTTGCCCGCCTCGACAGCTACACCCGCCACCGCTGGCCAGATTTCTGCCTTTTCCGGGAACACCACCGCCACCTGCGTGGCAGTTACAGCCAAATTACCCATCTCAAACCTCCTACAATTACAATGTCAACGGTTTGCCCGACGCCACAGAGTGCGCCGCGCCCGCCGGTTTTTTCCCCGCCGGCGATCCGGGGTCAGTGCGCTGCGTATCCAGCATATACGGACGCTCCTTGGCCAACGCCTTAATCACAGCCTCCGCACCGCTGATCTTGCCATCCTCACCGATCGTCAGCGTAGCCAGGTCAACGAACAGCGGCAGATCCCCCAGCGCATCCGCGCGGAATTTCGGTTCATGTGCCCGGGCTGCAGCCTCCACCGCCTGACGTTTGCGCTCGTTGTCGAAACGCTCTGCGGCCTCAGCCAGCTTCAACTCCAAATCAGCCGCGCGCCGCTCTGAATTTTTGTACAACTCTTCGAAGCGCTGCTGCTCACGCAGTTTAGCCTCTTCCGCGTCCGCCTGGGTTTTGGTCACCTTCGCCAGCTCACCTTCAGCCCTTTTCGCCCGATCGAGCAATTGCTTGAACCGCTCGTGCTGAAAAATCTCATCCCAGCTCGCCGGCGGCGCGTCCGAGCTGCGCTGCGGTTGACCTTCCTCCGTCGCAGCGGAGGCGGCGTTGCCGCTGCCACCACTGCTGCTTGCGCCATTGTCAGCCATCCGCACAATCCGCATACCGTAGTTGTTCTTACGCATTCGATCCATTGCCCATCTCCTCGCTGTTGCGGGTGCGACCCGTGGGTACTGCCGAACAAAAGAAAGCGCCCGACAACCCTGTGCAGAGTTGTCGGGCGCTCATCTCCCGATGCGGTCGGCAGCCTGTCTCCTGTCTGGAAAGCGCAGGGTACCGATCAGCGATCGTTTTAATGATAACACACAAAAAACGTCATGTCAACGGCGGCAACAGCGGTCGCCACGTGCGCACCGCGCCGCACACCATACAGCTCAACTGCACGCGCTGATTGATCACCACGCCCCCCAGCGTCAGCGTCAGCGCCGAGGTCGTGCCCAGGGTTGCGCCGCAACGACGGCAATACAGCGTAGCCGTGTTTTGCGCGCAAAACGTTGCCGCAGCCGCCTCTGGCGATAACTCCCCATTATCGCGAGGGTCATTGCTCATGCGCCACCAGCTCCCGCAGGCTACGCTCCTGCCATGCGTTGCCCCATACGTCATCCTGATGCAGTTTGGCGATGTCGCTCAGGTCGAATTTGCCCGCCTGCCAGGCCGCAAAGCGCCCCTTGCCCAACATCAGCCGCTGCACCTGCTCAGGCTGACCGCGAAACCAGTCCAGCCCGTTCGTGCCTGGCAGCGTCGCTCCCTGGCGCGCCGGTACAGGCCGACAACGCCCCTGGTTGTGCTCCTCAAACGCCGTCGTCAGCGGGACCCACACCCCATCTTTAGCCAGACACGCCATGCAGGTGCGTTGGCTTTTCGCCGCCACCCGCAGATAGCCATCCACCGTGCCCCCTGCGCGATATTGCTGCAAGCTGGCCTCGCGGTACACCCGCAGCGGTTCCGTGCGCGCGCTGTTGATCGCCGTGCGTGCAGCCACACCCAGACCATCGCGCAATGTCGCCGCCGTTTGCCGCGGCCCCAGTCCGCGCGCAATCGCCGTCACCAGCGCATCCATAATACCCTGCGTCGCCGCCGGATACAGCCGCGCAAAATACGCGCGCAGCGGTGAGCCATCAGCCACATATCCCACCATTGCCTCCAACGCCTCCACTGGCAACACGTCGAAACCACCCGCCACCCCGATGCGCGCCAGCGCCGCTGCGTGCTCAATCCCAGCCCATGCCATCCAGCGCTGCTCCGCACCGATGCGCACCGCAGCCCAATCCGCATACAAGCCGATCTGCGCCTGGGCCTGTTGCTGCAAATCGAGGTAACGCCGGGACAGCCGCACCAGGTCAGCCGTCACCGTCTGCCCCGCGGCCTGGCGGCTCGCGATCTCATCGCTCAGTGCGGCCAACACCTCGCCCAGCCCGCTCTCCATGCGCACCCAGGCCGCCGCCATCTCCCGCATCGTGGCGGCCTCGCGCACATCCAACGCACGCCGGAATCGCCGCATCACGCGGATAATCTCAGGATCAATCGCCTGGCTCATCGCCTGCGTCCTCGTCGTCAGTCTCATCCGCCGCCCCACCATCGCCTGCATCAAAGCGCCGCCGCGCCGCATCCAGCATCATCTGGCTCAAATCTGCCTGACGCGTGCGCTCCTGCTCCACCTCGCGCAGCAACGCACGGATCTGCGCCTTGCTCCAGCCGCCCAGCTCACGCAGCGCCGTTGCCAGCGGCACGCCCGCCGTCACAGCGTCCCTGATTATCGTCCAGCGGTCACGCTCCTCGCTCATCTGCTCCGCATTCGTCCGTGGCAACACCGGCCGGTTACCGATCGCATGATCCAGCGCCCCGCGCCCGAAACTATCCATACCGAACCCCGCGAATGCAGCATCGTAGCGCCCCGCGCCCGCAATGGCAATTGCCATTTGCTGCGCACGCACCAGCGCCGCATCATGCACCGCCCGCACGCTCTGAATGCGTGCGTACACATCGCTGTACGCACGTCCCAGCGCCTCGCCACTCATCCCCTGTCGCAACGCCTCCTCCATGCGCAACTCGCTCAGGTCAGCTTTGATCTCATCGAGCTGTCCCTGCAGCACCGCCAGTCCATGCTCCAGGTTCAAATCGCCGATCATCGGCTCAATCCGCGCCTCAGACGGTGGCCGATTTACGTACAGCACCGGCACACCGTCCTCGCTCTGCTGCACCTGCACATCGCCTGCCTGGATGCCATATGCAACCAGCGGCGTGTTCACCGCCTTGCCCACCTGATCGGCGATCTGGCTGGCCAGCGCATTGGCCGCATCAATTTTGCCCTGTGTTTTGCCATAGCCCACCGCCCCCCACCCCTGGCCCACATCGCGCCAGGGGATATGCACCGCGGGCACAAACGTGTAGGGCACCGTCCAACTGGCTACCGCCACCCCGTTCGCGTTGGTATTTTCCGGGTATGCAAACAATTTGCCATCGCGAAACGTCTGCACACGCGTCCACTCACCGCCCCACACGCGCGGGTGCTCGGTCACCTCGCGGTAGGTGTAGCCCGTTCCACGCTCATCGCGGGTGCTATACTCCACCACCAGCCGTTTGATATGGCCAAAATCGTCCCAGTCCACGTCTGCCACCTCGCCGGGCCAACGCACACGCAAATAACAACGCCGGCTGGCCGGGCGATCAGTCACCACCACAAACGCATCGCCCAAGGTCGTGCTGTGCAACGGCACAATATCGCGCCGCGCAGCCCAGTTGCTCCATTGCCAGATTTTGGCAATCGCCGCGGGCAGCGCGGCGTTGTTCGCGAAGATCGGCAACGCGCTGGGCATAGTTTTGCCGTCGCCTGCGGCCAAGTCCAGCGGTCCACCCCACACATTGGCAATGTAAAAATCCACATATCGCCCCACAGGGTTGCGCACCCCACGCGTATAGCGATACAACCGCGCAGCCCCCTGCCCATAATTAGCCGCGTACGCGGTCAGGTCGTCGTAGGCCGTGTTCCAATACAACCGCCAAAACCATTGATAGCGACGCTTACGCCCGTCGCCAAAGCCATCACCGCCCGCAGGCGGATTGCGAAATGCGTGCACTGCTGCCATAACTCTGCTCCTTACACTTGCCATCGTTATCCTCACACTGTCACACCTGCATAGTCCGTCAACGCGCCCAACGCGCCCTGCTGCACCGTGGCCCTGTCCGCCAGCCAACCAAGAATATATCGCTCAGCATCGAGGAGATGATAGGTCTCCTTATCCTCAATCGTCTCCGTCGGCTGGTCAAATTGATCCAGCTCACGGCTGTACGTGCGTTTTTGCTCCAGATATTGCGCCAGATCGTCAAATACATAGAGCTGAGCCGGCTGGCCGCGGTGAAATGCATAGACGCGGTCAATGCCCACCTCCACATCGCCGATCGCTGGCGCGCGCACCGGCAAGCCACCCCGCTGGAACTCGCGTCGCCACTGGCCCTCCGATTTGCTGCCACCCACGCACTGCGGCACACCCGCCTCACCGGCCAGCAAATGCCTGGCGTGCTCCTCGGCCGTGCGTCCGCCGGCCAGGTACTCGCGGTAGGCATACACGTCGCCCGTGTCCGGATTTTGCGCGTAGAACATTCCCGCGGTGTTCACCCCACCGAAATCCAGGCCCAGATAGCGCGGCCAGCGCGGCGGCAGCGTAAAGCGCGGCACCAGGTGCTGCGCCTCATCGAAACTATCGTAGATCAGTCCCGCCGGGCGCGTGAACAGCGCGCGGTAAAACAGATCAAATTTCCAGCCGGGCAACGTGCGGCGCGCCCGCTCGAATTCCGCGCGCGGAAATTGTGGATTGAGCACGCTCTCAAACCGCACCACATCAATGTCCGGATCGCCCCGCCGCCAGGCGTCCCAAATTTCCGTTTTCAGCCATCCCAGGTTATACGGCGTGGTGGTGATCAGCACCCGGCCCTGTGCCAGGCTCAACCGCCGCAAAATCGCCTGCCACGAACCCAGCTTGAACTTTTTCTGGCCAGCCTCGTCCAGCCAGGCCGCCTTGGCCGTGGCACTCTCCAGGCTCTCAGGGTCCGCCGCGTAGCCGAAAAACACCTGCGTCAACGGATGCGGCTCGCGGCTCGCGCCAAATGTGCGCGAGCCGCCAAAACTGCTGAACGTAAATTTGCGCACCGGATTGCTGACATACGTGCCCAATTGCAGCCAGTCCTGAAACAACCGCTTGAATTCCGGCAGCGCTTTCATCTCTAAAAGCGGGAATGTGGGCGTCACCACCATGTAGTCGCCTGGCCCGCGCCGCTGAATTTCGCGGTACAGCCAATGCGGACCGAAACTCGTTTTGCCTCCCTGCGTGCCCGCCAGCACGCAAACAAACCGCCTGTCGCTGCGCCATGCCTGTCGTTGCCCGGCGTGCGGGTGCAGCCGCATCCGCCCACCAGGCGCAATCTCCACCAGGTCACGCGCCATCGTCCGCCTCCTCGTCATCCGCCAGCTCGATGATGCTAATCGGCGTCATGCTCACGTTCATGTTCGCGCTGGCGCGATAATCCCCTATTATCTCAAGGTACATCCGCCGGTCAGCGTGGCATCTGGGGTCTGCTGTGCTGGCCACAGTCACCAGCGCATCGAGCACATCGCGCCGGTGGCGCATCAGCGGCTCCGCCTGCAGTTTGACAATCCGCTCCTCAATCTCGGGGTTTTGTGCGCGCCATTTGCGGATCGTGCGGTCCGAGGTCAATCCCAAACACTGTGTCGCCAACTCATCCTGCGTAGCAGGCCAGCGATCCCGCGCTGGCGCGCTGGCCCAGGCCATGTACACCGCCTTGCGCCAATCCCAGCCCTCGGCGCGCAGCGCGCAATAATCCTGCCACCACACCGCCTCCAGCACCTGCTCCCCCTTGCGCAGCCGCTCAAAGGCAGCGATGCTGGCCGCCTGGCCAGGTGTCGCCGGCGACGCGGGGAATGCGCTGTCTTTGGATACCCCTGCAGCTTTCGCCTCAATCCGTTCTATCAATTCGATCACCCGTACCAAATCCCGGCGTGCCTTTTCATCACCGGTCTTCTCCCGCTCGTACAGCCGTGGCAACATTGATTTCAGCAGTGTCAGGTTCAATCCATCCATCGCTCGTCTCCAGCACAGGCGTTTGACCGGTGAATATCGCCCAGCGCTCCAGCGCCGCAGCGACATACCCCGGCGAAAGTTCGACAGCCCGACACCGACGACCAAGCCGTTCACATGCAATAATTGCTGTACCAGAACCGCAAAACGGCTCATATACAATACCAGTCACTGGCATATGATGAAGCAATGGCCGCTCAAAACATTCTAACGGCTTCTGGGTTGAGTGAATAGTCTTGCTATCCTGACCGCCAGCAGCAATCTCCCATACCGTAGTGGTATGAGAATCAAACGCAACCAGCGTGTCAGCATCCACCCGCGCAGCAAACAAATCAGCCTGTGGCTGCCAACCATCTACAACCTCAGCCCATACCGTTTGCTGCTTGCGTCCGCCTGCCCAGCCCGGGCTTCTGCCGCGACGGACCGCATAGAAGCAGGTTTCGTGACGCCAGTGATACTGGCCACGGGATAACGCAAATCGGTTCTTCACCCAGATGATTTGCGAGCGTAGCTCAAAACCGCACGTTGCTAATGCCCGCTCCACCGTTGCCCCCAACAGACCTGCATGCCACACATAGGTAACATTGCCTTGAAAAAGGCGAAATGCCATCGCCCAAGAGGCGCGATCATCGTTTTCGACCTTACCCATACGCTCAGAATGGCCCAAGCCCGCTGCAACACGCCACTCAGGACTATACTGTACACCATAGGGTGGATCAGTAACCATAATGTCGGCGACCTCACCGGCCATCAGACGCGACACAACTCCAGGATCGGTACAGTCGCCGCAGATCAGCCGGTGATCGCCCAGCCGCCAAAGTTGCCCCACTTCCACCGCCCACTTCGCCCGCAGCTCCTCGGCCCGATCCACCTGTGATCCAGCATCTTCGCCCTGCTCGACGCTGCCCATAAGTGCCACAAGTTCATACAACCATTCCTTCGTACCTGCGGCCAGCGCAGCCAGCTCTTCATCCACATTATTCAGCTCTGCTGCAAGCTGGGCCAACGCAGCCTCGTCGGGGTCCGCCAATCGCGCCAGCTCATTGTCAGCTGCCAAAAACGCCAATGCCTCCGTTTCGCTCCACACGCCCGTCATGTCGCTTGCCCGCAGGCTCTCCCATCCCAACCGTAGCCCTGCCTCCACCAGGCCATGCCCCGCGATGATCAGTCGCGGCGCGTCCGCCTCCACCGCCCAGATCACGATCTCCTTAGGCTGACCAAAGCGTTTCAGGCTTTCCATCAACCGCTTGATCTGATCCTCACTATGTCGGTTATAGTTGCGTGGATGCCCACGCAGCTCACAAATTAATACGTTGCTCACACCATTACCTCCGGCATTTGTCCAGTCATCACCGCCCAACGCTCTAAGGCCACAGCCACATAAGCAGGAGACAGCTCGACCGCACGACAATAACGGCCCAGCCGCTCACAGGCAATCAACGTCGTGCCGGAACCCGAAAACGGCTCCAACACCAGATCTCCAGGATTGCTGTGCATCTTGATGCATCGTTCTGGCAGTTCAAGCGGGAACATCGCAGGATGGTCGTCATTAACTGGCACCGTGTTGATTTTCCACACACCAGCATACCCCCACTCGCGTCGCTCCTGACGGGTCAACCGGCGCACAAAGCGATGCGTCGGCCCGGCCAGGCCAACGATCCATTCGTATTCGTTTAGTTCGATGGCACCCTCATCCACTCCGACAGCCAATACATGCTCATACTGTTGCACCGGTTTATTGCTCACGAGATGGTACGGACTAACGCCGAAATTCAAGCCCTGTTTCTCCCAAATGCGCAACCATAACACGCGAAAACCACACTCCCCGAACATAGTCACTGAATAAGCCATTGTTGGTTCGATAAACTGACCGCCAGTAGCATACAGATCACCGATCTGCCAAACCACCACAGCCGTGCGTTCACAAAGAATACGAATACACGGACGTACTGTGTCGAACCAAGTCTCAATACCCTTCTTTTCGTATGCCTTCCCAACCCCATAAGGCGGAGAGGTCACTGCGAGTTGTGCACGTTCGCCAGCAAGCACCCGATCTACAACTACAGGATCGGTACAGTCGCCGCAAATCAGCCGGTGATCGCCCAGTCGCCAAAGTTGGCCACCTTCAACCCGCCACTTCTCGCGCAGTTCCTCGGCCCGATCCATCTCCGCTCCTGGGTCGTCGCCTTGCTCGCGATGGGCCGCCGCTGCCAAAAGATCACGCAAGCGACCACTCGTACCTGCGGCCAGCGCAGCCAGCTCTTCATCCACATTATTCAGCTCTGCTGCAAGCTGGGCCAACGCAGCCTCGTCGGGGTCCGCCAATCGCGCCAGCTCATTGTCAGCTGCCAAAAACGCCAATGCCTCCGTTTCGCTCCACACGCCCGTCATGTCGCTTGCCCGCAGGCTCTCCCATCCCAACCGTAGCCCTGCCTCCACCAGGCCATGCCCCGCGATGATCAGTCGCGGCGCGTCCGCCTCCACCGCCCAGATCACGATCTCCTTAGGCTGACCAAAGCGTTTCAGGCTTTCCATCAACCGCTTAATCTGATCCTCACTATGTCGGTTATAGTTGCGTGGATGCCCACGCAGCTCACTCAAAAGCGCGTTCATATAGACTCCAGCGGAACATTCGGAACTTGACCCTCACGGCTAGCTGCGTTTCAGGGTTTAGTGATGTTGGCTATACGAAAAGCTGCGGGTTGCTGCATCTGGCGACACAGGTATTTCGAAACTGCCCGCTCCCCGAATTGCCACTGCCTCGCTGCTGATAATTTGGCGTACCACGTCCCAGACAAATCCTTGGAACTGCTGTCGGCTGATAATGCTGTGCAGTACCGTCTCGTCGTAGATATAACCCGCCAGTGCCCGCACATCGTCCTCGTGCACCACAGTTTGCAATGCATTAAGGATGGCCTGCGCCGCCGCTTGAACCTCCATCCACACACTCGCTGGCAGCGATCTACGCAGGTACATTCCCCCGATGATCCCAACTATCACCACGCACAGCACAGCGATCACCAACATAACACCCTTATCCATCTCACACCTCGTCAGAACGTAAATTTCACAATCAACACTCACAGTCTATCACACTCAAGATGCGTTTTCAAGTACTGCGCAAAAAACCATCCCCTTTTGTTACGATAATAATCCCTTATCGCAGCAGGTCATTAGCAAAACCTACAATCGATATTGTAGACACTTACAATTTCCTGACATCTGCGGCGATCATCTCCTGTAACGTTGTCCGCCAGTGACTGCTGGCGGTAGCACTGAGTTACTGCCGCCGAGCGCGAGAGGGATGCCAAAAATCTCAGCGGTTGCACTGAGTGCGGCCTGAACTCCAGCGATGTACGCGAGGGTGGTCTGATCGTCTGCGCTGACCTGCTGCACGGTCAGTACTACGGAGCGCTCAACGCCGCGCAGGATATTTTCGATGTCCTGTTTGTACCACACCATTTGACCCATTTTTTTCCTCCTTGTTGTTGTTGCTGCTGCTGCGCTCCTTTTGTGCACGATTTGAAAGCGTCCAACAGCAGCAACAACAACACTATAACCATAAATCAGTCCGAAAATAGCTCCGACAAACCCGCCCAGACGTCGCTCGATTCGGTCACATCGTAGGTCTGCAGCCCTTCGGTCTGCCCGGGGGCAATGCTCTGCATGGCTGCGCGAGCCATGTCAGGGAAGAGGCTGCCAAAATTTGCCGGTCGCTCGACGTTTATGAGTTGCGGCGCGTGGGAGATGCGACCGTCGAGTACGCGTTCCCTGATGACGGTTTCGCGCTGCACCGGCTGCGCCTTGTGAGCGTGGCGGCTGACGGTGACCTTGGCGATGCCGGTCAGCACGACGCGCGCCAGCACTGCTAGTCCGACCAGCACTGTGACCATGAGTATCCACGCGCTGAGGTCGTGGTAGACCCGCGCTTCGCCCACTGTGCTGAGCATCTGGCTCAGCACGCCGAACAGCACGACCGCGAGAATGATACAGATCAATGCTAAGCCTGCACCTATGCGTGCCATGTTTTGCCTCCTTAATCTTGTAGTCGCTTGGCGCGACTGTAGCCGATGCTGTACTCGGCCATGACCTCGCGCACGCCTGCGCCAGCGGCGAATGCGGCGCGTACGGCGGCTTCGTCTACGTCCGCAGCGTTCCAGCCGGAGCCGCCACGGCGTGGCTCAATCTCTATCGCGACGGGCATATCCAGTTCTGCTTGGTCTCCGTAGGTCAGGCGTCGCCAATCGTCTGCCTGCAGCAGCGGTGCCTGGATGCGCACCGCGTTGTGGCGCACCAGGTAGAAGTCGCCGCGACCCAGGAGCTTGTCAGCCTCTGTGCCGCTTTTGCCGCTGGTTACATATGCCAACGTGCCACTGGCGACCCGACCCACCAGGCGGGCTGGCATGTTGTCCATTGCCGCGCTGGCCTTGTCTTTGGTCGCCTGCTGCGATGTGAGCACCAGATGGATGCCAACGCCACGACCGGCTGCGGCGATGCTATCCAGCATTGCGTCGGCCTCTGGCGCGTATTTGATGAGCAGCGGCACTTCATCAAATAGCGCGACGATTGGCGGGTTGCTTTCGCCGCTCTGCATACGACGGTCGAGCTCGTTGATTAACCAGGCCAGCAGACGCCGTGCCTCGCTGATCGAGCGTAGCGGTGGGTGAGCCAGCGCAGCCAGACCATGCAGCTCGTCATGGTCGCGCTTGGGACTGTAGGTCACCAGCCGCACGGCTGGTCCGTTGCGCAGCGCCAGCCACCACATCAGCCAACGGCCCAGCTCCGATTTACCGCTGCCGGTTGCCCCCAGAATCGCCGCGTGCGGGCTGCTGGGGTCAGCCAGATCAAGCAGAACTGGCTCACCCAAAATGCTCAAACCGACCGGCACGGCCAGGGGTGAGAGTGTGCGTTGTGCGGCAACGACGCTGCGCAGCAGGAAGTCGGGCGTGAGCGCACGCCGCAGAGCGATGGGTTTTGCCAGCACGATCACCAGGCCCTGAGCGGTCTGGTGAATGCTGGCGGCCTCGACCCCTGTTTTTTCCGCGAGGCTGTCAGCCAGACGTCGCACCTGCTGCGGCGTTGTACCGAATGCGCCCCGCGCCAGAAGCGACCAGATCTGCGGCAGGTCGCGCGGGAGTGTGACGGCGGCGTTCACGTTGTGGGCGCGCAGTTCGAGGCTGACGATCTGGTGTAGGATATGAGAGTCATATCGTGCGCCGTAGAGGTTCATGGTACGACCACCTCTGCGCCGAAAATTTTCGCCCCCAGGTCTCGCGCTATATCAGGCGCGGTGCTGGCCAGTGTGGCCGCTGTTGTGCCATCGGGCAATAGCAACAGCCGCCACGTTGCCGCCTTCGCCCAGACAGGAGCGGTGTCCGGTTCCAAAAATGCGCACGTCACGTTGTGACCACCGCGTCCACACTGGCCGGCGCGATAAGAAGCACAATCGGCATAGTCAGTCGGGCGGCCATCGTTCACACCTGCCAAATACAACAATACCGGCGCGCATGTCTGGCGTCCATCGAACATCCTGCACTCCACCACCGGCACTGTTCCCAGTATATCAACCTCCAAAACATCCACCTGAACTGGCATATTCAGTATATTTTGCATCTCGCACCTCGTGCCAAATAAAAAGCAGCCCCCGGCGAACCGGGGGCTGCGCGTGTTGCTTTAGCTGCACGAATTGTGTATAATTCATCCAGCTAAAGCGCCGGTACCCTCGGCTGCTACGGTTAGACCTGGTACAGTGCTCCAACACTGTACCAGGTCGTTTTTTATTCAGTTACACGCGAGTACGTCTTTTGCGCGTCTCCACCTGCTGCGTCCAGATAGATTCTTGGTGACGCGCCAAGCTGATTTTTCCGACTCGATCACATTGCGCGACAACAGTCGCGCTGGCAACCAGTGCGGCAATGCGGTCAACGTCATAGTCAGGTCCCATCAGCTGCGCCGCCTCTGCGAGCGACAGCCAGTCAGGAGCCTGACCCCAGCGAGCAAGTGTATTATTCATCATACGCAGTGCCGACGGGGAGATTTGAACTCCCACGACCTTGCGGTCACCAGATCCTAAGTCTGGGGCGTCTGCCAATTCCGCCACGTCGGCTTGAAAACAAGCTGGATGTACCCCCGATTCTGTTGATGCCGTCATCTGTCTCTCGGAGCTGCGGACAAGCCGGCAGCTCTGAGGCCGGTCCTGGCTGACCAGGTGTGATCTGGCTGCGCCGTTCCTGCTGCGACGAGACCGAACCCCGAAAGGCCCGGCCCACTCGCCTTGCTCCCAGTTGCACGCTCGCCCAGCCGACGCCATTACTGCCGCCGCTGGTAGGCTCTTACCCTACCGTTTCAGCCCTGACAGGCCACGCAAGGCGGCTGTGCCGGGTTTGCTTTCTGTTGCGGTTGTAGTCGTTGCACGATAATGGTGCAACGCCCTCACTTGCTGTTTCGTGAGGCAACCTTCCCGCGGGTGCGGGACGGGAGTCGGGAAGTTCCTCTGACCGCGCTAGGCGCAGCCAGCGACGACTCTCCAGCTTGTTATTCCTGTTGTCAAGGTGCTGCAACTGCTAACCGGAAGATTATACCATAGGGAGAGGGAGAGGCAAAAGCGAGTTAGGCCCTCAGCTTGCCCTCACCCTAGCCCTCTCTGGTTGTGTATGGATTTCGGTTGAAATGTGTTGCCACCCAAGCGAATTCGGTGTCTCAAGCCACGAAGCCCCTGCCGGGGCTTTCGGAGAGCGCCTGAGAGCGCTTCGTTCTCTGAACCGCAACCATTTATTGTCCGGCTCTTGTAATTCAACCGAAAGTCGCACACTACCCCCTCTCCCAAAGGAAGAGGGAACCGGAAGGAAGAGAAAGGATCGGTTCTCGCTCCCCTCTCCCGTGGGGAGAGGGGCCGGGGGTGAGGGAGAAGGAACCGGAAAGCAATGGTCATGTTAAGTTAGCGTGATACGGACCTTCTACCCACCACTCACCATCAGCGCTTACTTCTTTTTTCCAGATGGGTGCAATAGCCTTGAGCCGCTCGATGGCGTAGCTACAGGCCTCGAATACGCCACGACGATGGGCAGCGGCTACAGCAATGACTACGCTGGGTTCACCCACCTCAACGCGGCCAATACGATGCACGATGCTCACTGCCTCGATCTGCGGCCAGCGAGCCTGCACCTCCATGCCGATCTGCGCCAGCACGGCTTCAGCCATCTCAATATAGGCTTCGTACTCCAAATAATCAGTATGAAGATAGCGGGCAGGGTCACCGTGCGGGGTCGCCGGAACCGCGGCATACGGGCTGTTGCGGTCGGTTTCGCCACGCACCAAGCCAGAAAAAGCGGCGACGGCACCACGGCTAACGCCAGCCACGCGCTGCGCCGCATCATCCAGCGAAAGGGGTGCGGTAGTAATTTCAAACAATGCGGGCGCAGAATCACCACCGCTGACAGGCGGAAAAAGCGCCACTTCATCGCCATCATGTAAGGGGGTGGTCGGGTCAGCATAGACACGGTTTACGGCGGTGTAGAGCGCGCCGGCAGCCTGCGGCAACTGCGGAAACTCGGCAGCAAGCTGCTGCACCAAATCAGCCACGGTAGCGCCGTTGGGCAGGGTGCGCGTCAAGCCGGCGTGGCCGACGGCCTGACGCAGGGAAGCAAAAAGGCGAATGCGAAGAGTGAGCATAGGCGGAAGGAGAAGCAATGGGTAATGGTAATTAGAGAATTGATAAACGGTTAGGGTGCGAAACGAAGGAATAGGTGATTCTCAATTCTCAACTCTCAATTGTCAATTCTCAATGATCGCCGAAATCACTTTTGCCACCGCGTTTTTGCAGCAGACGAATGTCGGTGATGACCATGTCTTTTTGCAGAGCTTTAGCCATGTCGTATACGGTAAGAGCGGCTACTGAGGCAGCGGTGAGTGCCTCCATTTCTGCGCCGGTCTGGCCCTGACAACGCACGGTAGCGGTGATGCGCACGCAGCTCTGCGCTGCATCCGGCTCTGCCTGCACGGCCACGTGGCTCAGCAGCAAAGGATGGCAGAGGGGGATCAACTCGGCGGTGCGCTTGGCGGCCATGATGCCGGCCAGCCGCGCCGTGCCCAGCACGTCACCTTTGGGCAAGTCACCGGCGATGATCGCCTGCAAGGTGGCCGCAGCCATGTGTATCTCAGCCTGAGCCACAGCCAGACGCAGGGTCTCGGCCTTGGCACTGACATCCACCATGTGGGCGCGGCCCGATTCGTCCAAGTGAGATAGATTTGCCATGAGGGTATCGCTTTGGGGAATATGAATGACTCGGTCAGAAGATTGAGAAGCATTCCGCAGGGGCCAGCCCGAGCGGGTGAGCTTAGTCGCTCAGCCAGGTGTCGTTGAGCAGCAGCACGGGCCGCACCGTTCCGGCAGGCAACGTGCCCTGACCTTGCTCTAACAGCAGCAAGCCATCGGCGCCTGCGGTGGAGAGCAAGCGGCTGGAGGCTTGCATGCCGGTGGAGGTGGCGAAGAAGTGAGCACCCTCACGACGTAGATGCACGCGGTGATATTCAGGCCGCTGCGGATCGAGCGGTAAGGCATGGCTCAGCTCGGCATGGAGCTGCGGCAAGCTCAGCCGCGTGTGACCGGCCAGGCGGCGAATTGCCGGACGCACGAAGAGGGTGAATGTCACCAGGGCAGAAACAGGATTGCCCGGCAGGGCAAACACCGGCACGTTTACAGCGGAGTGAACACGGGGCAGGGTGGCAAAGGCGAGAGGTTTGCCGGGCTTGATGCGCACACGGCCCAGGTGAAGGGTGCCCAGCTCGGCCAGCAGCGGCTTCAGCAAATCCAACTCGCCCATACTGACACCGCCTGAGGCCACGATCAGATCTGCGGCAGCCTGGCCGCGGGCCAGGTGCTGTTGCAGGGCGACCCGCTGATCGGGTGCAATGCCCAGGTCGAGCGGCTCGGCCCCGGCGACGGCAGCAGCGGCCAGTAATGCGGCGCGGTTGCTGTCGTAGATTTGCCCCGGCTGTAAGGCGGCATCGGCTGGAACCAGCTCATCGCCGGTGGAGAACACAGCCACCACGGGACGACGATGCACGGCGATGGCTTGCAGCCCCAGCGAAGCCAGCAAGCCGATCTCAGCAGGGCCGAGGATGCAACCCGCGGCGAGGAGACTTTGCCCAGCCTGAACATCGAAGCCAATGGGGCGAATGTTGACGCCCGCAACCAAGTGGGCTGTAGGGTGCGGAGTGACTGCGCCTGCGGCCTCATTGGCCTGCTCTGCCATGACCACGGCATCTGCCCCTGCGGGCACAGGCGCGCCGGTGGTGATGCGCACGGCTTGGCCGCGTTGCAGGGTTAACCCTGCCAGATAACCGGCCATCTGCTCGCCAATCAGATGGCGCGGGTGTTGGCCGTCAGCGGCGCACAGAGCGAAGCCATCTACGGTGGCAGCAGGGAAGGGGGGCTGCGGCGCGGAGGCGACTATGTCCGTTGCCAGCACGCGCCCGAACGCGGCGCTCAAGGGCACAGTGTGAGCAGGCAACGGCACGATGTGCTGCAACACCAGAGCCAAGGCATCATCAACAGCAACAAGGGGATAGGGTGACTGGCGCATAAGGTGATTATCCTGGGTTCGTAGCCACTGGCAACCCTTCGCCCATCCATTCTATCAGGGAACCGTCATACACGGCAACATTTTCGTGACCGGCCATGAGATGCAACACGGCATTCAAGGTTGCAGCAATTCCACCGCCGCAATAGGTGATCACCCGCTTGAAGCGCGCGCCTTGTTGCACACGAGTGCAGGCGTCATCATAAGAAACAACGGCATCCATTCCTGGCATCAAGTCCATCGCGGGGTTGACCAATGAACCCGGGATATATGCACCGCCATACATCTCCACGGGCAGCGCGTACTCGATGCAGACAGCGTCATCGTTTAACGCTTTCAGCACTTCTTCCTTGTCTGCAAACATATCTGGCCTGAATTGCGCCTCAAAGTGGGTGGGTTCATACTCGCAAGATGCAGTCTCCAATTTTCCGCCTGCGCTTGTCCAGGCAGAAAGTCCTCCGTTGAGAATGCGGACGTCGTTATGCCCTGCATAGCGCAGAATCCACCAGGCGCGGGTTGCAGCAGGCAGCATCCCCGCGGCATAGAGGACTACCCCGGTATCCTGCGAAATGCCCAGTTGGCCGATTTGAGCTGCCAGCTCAGCTTGAGGCAGGAGCATATAGTCATAGGTGCTGTGGGCGTCTGAAAAGCGTTGATGATCGAAGAAGGCGGCGCCGGGGATATGACCCTGGAGGTACTTATCATAGGCGGTAGCCGGATCGGTTTCGGTTCTGAAGAACAGAATAGTGGCATCGTAGATGCGCAAGGTACTGTTGCCAAGCCGAGCGAGTAATTCATCAGGTTCAATGAAGATTTGTTCTTTGTTCACGGTTAATCTCTTCAATTATGGATTTTACAGGTTATCGCGGCTGTTTTTAAAATTTCCGTGTAAGGCGTCCGGTTGCAGCGCATGGTCAGGCCTTGGGCTGCCCTCGCCGCGGACTTTGCGGTTCTTTCTTTCTTCAAGCTCACGGATCTTGCTGAGAAGCAAACTGGAGAAAGAGCCTTTGACTACTTCATCAAAACAAACGAGGACGCTGCGACGAAGTGAGTATACTTCAGATAGGGCCAGGCTGGCAAGCGCTATCACATCTCACCGCGCGCGGAGGAGCGACGTGCTTGCTAGCTCAATAGCCAATCGCCGTTTCTTAAAAACGGTTTTAAAAATTCTCAGGCGCTGGGGAAAGGCCAGACAATGAAGAATTTGTCTGACTGATAGGCGAAACGTCCTCAGGCGCTACGGAAATAGGCCCTGAGATGCCCTCGTGTTGTCATTCGGTAGGTTTCTAAACACCGCTCCCAGGCTTCTTCAACAGTCTCTTAAGATATTTTATTGGGTAATGTCTTTATTCATCGAATTGTACGCGAAAACTCATCCCGATAGAATTGCATTTTTAGAGACAGTTTTTTGCGCAACGCCTCTAACCAAATCGGCTCATCCTGTGCGTCATTCGTTCCAAGCGTTCGATATAGTTTTGCAAAGGTTATCAGATTATGTAATCTTAAAAATATAGGGATAAGTTCCAAATCTTCTTGAGCCATATCCTTCATCAGACGATAACCAGCCAAAAAGTTTTGAAAAGATTCGTTTCGCAGATCAACTTTTTCTGCGCTATCTTCAAACAGGTCACGCAGCGCAAAAGCAATATCAGCAACAAACCAATAATAGGCACTATCATCAAAATCAATGATCCCCACTTCATCTCCATTCCACACGATGTTATCCAATTCAAAATCAAAATGAATTAATCCATAACTGCTTTCGCTGATTGATAAGCGAGTCAATTGTTCCTGCAATTCACGTAAAGTCGTCTGAGCTGCCTGTTCCGTCACAGGCAAATATTCAGAAACCATTGTCAAATGATCCTGCCAGCTTGCGCCCTTGACTTCCCACATCATCTGTGTGTAGCATGAAGTAGCAACTCGACGGGGTTGCGGTCGGGCACGTTTTCGGATATGCTCCATTTGTTCGGTGAACGGGAACGCGTATCCGGGAACGCTGCGTGAGGGTCCAGTCGGCAGAGTGCATGGGAAGTTCCAGTCAGAAAGGGAGCTAGCCCGCTCGGGTGTTTGACTGTCCCGTTCGAATCCGCTTAACTGGGAAGTTCCACAAGGGTGGAACAAGCCCGCATCTGTGTGTGATTCAGCGGCCCAAAAAAGAAACGTGCCCGACCTTCGACTGGTAACGATATGCCAGTGCAATCCACAGGAGTATACCTCTATGACCGAATTTGGAACACTGAAAAATCTCAGTGCAAGGCGGTATATCGGACTGGATGTTCACAAGCATTATCTGATTGCCCTGGGCGTGGATGATGACTTGAACGTCGTCCTCCCAGCCCGGCGGGTGGAACTAATCCATTTAGAGCGTTGGATGAAAAAGACCCTGACGAAACAGGACGCAGTGGTGCTGGAGATGACGACCAACACCTGGCAGGTCTATGACGAACTGGTCGAACATGCCGGTTCGGTCACAGTCGTCCACCCGCCGCATGTGGCCTTGATCACCCGGTCGCAAGTGATGAACGACAAGATTGCGGCATCGATCTTGGCGCGCTTGTTGGCCAAGGGCTTGCTGGTTGGAATCTGGGTACCGCCCCAGGAAATCCGTGAATTGCGCGGACTGGTGGCGCAACGCCAAAAGATGACGCGCCTGGCGACCCAGGCCAAAAACCGCTTACATGCCGTCATCCAGCGTCATCACCTACTCCCACCGGCGGGAAATCCCTTCGGGGAGAGCCAGCGGGCGTGGTGGCAGTTGCTGGAACTTGGGCCGCTCGAAAAACTCAACCTGCAAAGCAACCTGGAAACGTTGGAGTTCGCCGAAAAACAACAGGCGCGCCAGACCGAAATCATGGCCGGGCTGGTAGCGGAGCAGGAACCGCTCGGACGACTGCTGCAACTAGCCGGGTTCGGCGTCGTGACAGCGGTTACAGTCTGGGCGGCGATCGGCGACATCACCCGTTTCGAAGACGCCCAACACCTGGTAGGATACGCGGGTTTGGGTGCCAGGGTGCATGACAGTGGCCTGACCACCCGCACCGGGCGAATCACCAAATCTGGCAGGCGCGACCTGCGAGTAGCCATGGTCGAAGCCGCTCATGTGGCCGCCAACCACCACCCGCATTGGAAAGCCGAATTGGCTCGTCTGGAACCACGTTTGGGGCGCAACAAAGCCATTGTGGCCATCGCACGCAAGTTATTGGTCGCCGTTTGGTATGTGTTGCAAGGCAAGACCGATAAATACGCCGAACCTGCAGTGGTCGCACAGAAATTACTGCGGTTTGCTTATGAAGTTGGCAAAGAGCAACGTGCGGGACAGACGGCAGCCCAGTTTGCGCGGATCCGCCTCGATGCGCTGGGTCTGGGCCGAGAACTGACCAGCATCCCCTGGGGCTCGAAGAAACCGATCCCATTGCCTCCATCAACCTTAATAGAAAGGCGCTGCCCTGAGCTTGTCAAAGGGAGCAACGTCTCAAACTTGTCCTGACGAAAGCGTGTCGCAGGATAAGTAACTCCGGTTAGGAGACCTAAAAAGGTTTTGCGGGCTTAGCGCTCCAAAATCATTATACAACGTTTCGACAAGTTCGACGCGACGCCCTGGTCAACGCTATTACACAGCTTTGTAGTAGTGGTGGTCGGGAGTTGCTGTTTTTTCGCCCCCTTCCAGGCACTTACTTCTCAATTTGCCTTGCGCCCTTGACTTCCCACATCATCTGTGCACGCTTTGTTAGCCCGCTTTTGATTTGGAAGACTCACCTTTGATTTACACTGACACCGAATAAGGATGGATTGAATTTAATACTTTGTTTTCATCTTGTTGAGCAAAGTATAAATCCCAGCGTAACTGTAAATTCATCCAAAAATCAGGCGACATATCAAAGAACTTTGCCAAACGCAAAGCAGTGCTTGGTGTGATACCCCTGCGCCCATTCACAATTTCATTGATACGCTGATAAGGAACGTGAATATTATCTGCCAAATCTCTCTGGCTGATTCCCATAGGGTCTAAAAACTCTTCCAAAAGCATTTCGCCAGGATGAGTAGGTATGCGGTTGGTAGGAACGCGAACCATATTATTAACTCCTGCTTTTCTGGCTAGTGGTAATCTACGATTTCAACTTGGTCGGGACCTAAATTAGTCCACACAAAACAAATACGATATTGGTCGTTGATACGGATACTATGTTGACCTTTTCTGTCACCCGATAATGCTTCAAGTTTATTGTTTGGGGGAATTCTCAATTCTTGTAAGGCAGTGACAGAATCTAACTGGTCTAATTTTCGGCTAGCGACTTTCCAGATAGAAGACGGGCAGATTTTTCTCGCCGATTTGGTGTTTTCGCCGTTGAAAATATCTTCTGTTCCCGTATCTTTGAACGACTTTATCATGCCGCTATGATAGCATGATATTCATGCTATTTCAAGTCCCAAAATTTTGCGCGGAGCGGGCTAACGTGGGCGTCAGCCGCCCGCGAGCGTAGCGAAGCGGGTCGGCTGGACGCGGTGTTGGGCGCGAACCTTCTTGGGCTACTGGGCTCCGGGTGCGCCGTGTAGAAATGCCAAGAAAACCAACTCTTCACCTTCTGCCCGAATTGAGTGCGTCTCGCCCGCGCTCAAAACTAACAGAGTACCAGGCCCAAAGCGTTGTTCCCGATTATCGCCACCCGAAAACAACCCGATTCCTTTGAGAACTACGATATACACAGGCGAATGAGGGGCCATGTGTTCTCGTACTGACTGACCGGGGTTGAGCGCAAATCGCAAGATGCGACCATCCTTATCAACGAAAAGCGGTTCAGCATATGGGTCTTTGTCGTGAAAGACCGCATTCTCGTGAAGTGAAATGGATAACATGAAACAAACTCCTTTCAGTGTGGGGATTTATTTGCTGGTTTGGTCGACAAACCGATAGTTTCGTTCCAGTTCAACAAGGCGCGTAACGAGTTCTGAATGGCCCTGAATGTGGAAGATATATCTTGGCACGTTTCTCTCGGCTGTCCGGGCCATGAACGGCTCACCCCAAAAACTCAACAGGCATTCTGTTTTTCCGCTTGCGCCCACTTCGGAAACGATGATGGAAACTGATTCGTGTATGGTTTTCCATTGAGGCAGGTTCACCTTTTCTCTTCCCCGACACAGATTGATTTTGGGCATCACTTCGGCTTCCCATAATTTCTTCTGGCTTTCGTCCAAAACAAACTGAATGGAAGTGACATGCGGATTCTCAATAGCCGGTCTCAGCAATGTGTCGAAAAGGGATTGCGGCTTGAACATTGACAAACAGACATGAAACCAAGTCATTGCACCTTTGGCATTTGAAGTGAATTGTTGGCTTGCTGTGCGAAGATGCGACGGCCCAATGAGGACAGCGTCTGGCGGCACAAGGCTGGTTTGGATGACTCCAAGCGCAGTTTCGTTCCTTTCGATACCCTTGTGCATTTGCTCGACAACATGTTCTCGTCGCAGGTCGCGGATGAAGAGTAGCGCAATGAGCACTACCGTCAGCGTAATCAATACTTCTTCATCAATGATATGGAGAAAGTGCAAAACGATGGCCGCAACAGCCGCAATGACACCGGCGATTGCATCCCAATCTAATGACTAGAGTTTAGACTACGAAACAGGCGGTCTGCGATTTGCACAGACCGCCCATTG
>CALESQ010000090.1 GCA_937907455.1 uncultured Caldilineales bacterium | reverse complement strand
CCTGCCAAAGCCCTCGCCCTCATCATGTCACCAATCTGACTTTTGAGAAGCCCTGGGCGCGTGGCCAGGACACTTGACTACAGGGGGAAGCTGCTTTATACTGGGCGTGTTCCGAAATGACAGCGGCAGGATGGTGGCGGTCCATTCCGCATTTTTTCCGATTTTTTAATCCGCATATCACCCCGCTACGGGGTATTATGCGGACTGTATTCCGCATAATACCCCGACAGGGGGCAAAAAGCGGAATAGCCGTCCCGCTGATATGCGGAATGTATTCCGCATAATTACTAGTTGGCCTGCCCCTTGCGCAAAATAGGATATTGACTTCGTGTGTATGGTGTGTATAATTGATATATGAACAGCCGCGAAATCATAGCCAGGCTCAAGGATGATGGATGGATACTTGCCCATATTCGGGGCAGCCACCACCAATACAAACATCCTGATAAGCCTGGGCGCGTGACTATTCCGCATCCAAAGAAAGATTTACCTATTGGAACATTGAGAAGTATTTATCGTCAAGCCGGTTGGAATTGGTCAGAGAAAAAGTGAGAAACTATGCGTTACCCTGTTGTCGTTCATAAAGACCCTGAAAGCGATTATGGCGTTACCGTGCCTGATTTGCCCGGTTGCTTCAGCGCAGGTGATACGCTTGATGAAGCATTACAAGAAGTCGTTGAAGCGATTGAATGCCATTTGGAAGGTTTATTGGTAGATGGCGAGCCTATTCCCTCGCCTAAAACGGTTGAATTTCATCAAAGTAACCCCAATTATGCTGGGGGAGTTTGGGCTTTTGTTACTGTTGATGTTACAAAACTATCGGGTAAAACACGCAGGGTAAATATTACTTTGCCTGAGCGCGTGCTAAATCTGATGGATAAATATGCTAATGAGCATGGCGAAAGTCGTTCAGGGTTTATTACTCAGGCGGCTATTGAGTACATTGCAACCCGCGAAAGCGTTGCCCGTTAAAAACAAAGCGTTTTTTTAAGGTCAAAAGCAGGCCAACACCGCGTGCACTGGACAAGTGCGGGCTTTGCCCTCACTTTTGGGGATTCTGCCCCAACGGCGGATTCGGCGCTTTGGCTTTTTCCCGCCACATCCCGCACTTGCCAGTAACGCCAGCCGTTAGGCTGCTTCGCTAAAAATTATCATATGAGTAAATTCAATCCTAGTTCCCCGTGGAATCCAGCAAGCCCAGTGGATGTAACTCCACAAGAGTATGAGAAACAAGTTGCAAACTGGCTTGCTTCGGCGCATGAGTCTTTAGAGCAATTTACCGTAAATAATTTAGTGCATCTTTCTGGCGCAGGTGGCGAATATGAGTTTGACGCTATCGCAAAATTCACAGCATTCAAGGGCGCAAGTTTTACCGTTTTGATTGAATGCAAAAGATATAGTAGACCAGTTGAAAGAGACCATGTAATGACGTTATGGGCGAAACTTCAAGACACAAGCGCTCAAAAAGCAATGATTTTTGCTACATGTGGTTTTCAATCAGGCGCACTTGAATTTGCCAAAAGTAAAAATATTGCGACAATAACTTTTATAGCGGGCGACTTTTTGTATGAAACAAAATCACAAGAGCCGTCAAATGCCCCACCTGCATGGGCGTCTTTTCCAAAATTCGCAGGTATTTATGTGCAACAAATTGATTACATCGTAAATTAAGTATTCGCCTATTGCGGAATTGCTGGTAGCCTGTCATTCCGAGGCCCGTCAGGGCCGAGGAATCTTCTCACGAACGCATGGAGGACTCCTCACTGCGTTCGGAGTGACACCGACGAGAGCATTTAGCTTGCTGGACTTCACGCAATAACTTTGTTTACGATGCATTGATAAAGGTATTCAATGCACAAAATTAGATTCGGATGATATAACTTTGGTAACCAAATGGCTTCTGCAAGAATAACGCAGGCTAACAAAGCGTGCACAGATGATGTGGGAAGTCAAGGGCGCAAGGCAAATTGAGTAGTAAGTGCCTGGCGGGGGGCGAAAAAACAGCAACTCCCGACCACCACTATTACAAAGCTGTGTAATAGCGTTGACCAGGGCGTCGCGTCGAACTTGTCGAAACGTTGTATAATGATTTTGGAGCGCTAAGCCCGCAAAACCTTTTCTGACTGGACGGCTTCGCCGTCCCCGCCCCAGCGTACCCCTGCGGGGCATAACGCAAACCGTTAGCCCACTTCCTTGCAAAGAGATAAAAAATGACAACATGGCTTGAAGACCTTACAAATGCTCTAGAGAGATTAGGCGGAGTTGCATCTCTTCAAGATATTTACAAAGAGATTGAGCAAATTCGCGCTGGAAGATTATCTGAATATTGGCAAGCAAATGTTCGAGCAATCATCGAAGATTTCTCAAGCGACTCAATACGTTACAAAAATAAGAAAGATGTTTTTTTTAGTGCGGAAGGGATTGGCGGTGGCATTTGGGGGTTGCGTTCTACTCAACTCACATCCCCGAAGGCAAACGACTTTGAGTTTCCAGAAGAAAATATTCTTCCGCCACAAAGAACGAAATTAGAAACTTATAGAATCTTAAGAGATACTCAACTCGCACGTACTCTTAAGGCTTTACACAGAGACACATGCCAAATTTGCGAAACTCGAATCACTCTTCTTGATGGGAAAAGTTATTCTGAAGCACACCACATAAAACCTCTTGGCAACAATCACAACGGACTAGATGTCGCTGAAAACATTCTTGTTCTTTGCCCCAATTGCCATGTAAAATGTGACTATGGCGCAATTCTATTAAGTCTCGATATTTTGCGCTTACATCCAAGTCATCGAATCGGAAACGAATCTATTGAATATCACAACAAGGTATTGGTAAAACAAAACGTGGGCTAACAAAGCGTGCACAGATGATGTGGGAAGTCAAGGGCGCAAGGCAAATTGAGAAGTAAGTGCCTGGAAAGGGGCGAAAAACAGCAACTCCCGACCACCACTACTACAAAACTGTGTAATAGCGTTGAGATGGAGCGCTGCACCGACAGGGTGTGCTGCGTTAAGTCCGCAAAGCCTTTTTCTGGTTGGACGGCTTCGCCGTCCCCGCCCCAGCGTACCCCTGCGGGGCATAACGCAAACCGTTAGGCGCTCCCACGCCGTGCGTACAATGGTTCTCCCGCTAAGGCGCCAATTGGTCTAGGGTATGAATTGAGAGTGGAGATGGAAACGAAAGCCTTCACCGAGCTAGAATCTGCCGTTATCAACTGGTTCATCTTGTTCTATAGAGATGAGGCTCTGTCTGGTCAGTTGCGCGGCGCTCGTGTGATTGAGCGCAAGTGGACTGAAGTGGGCTGGTACGTAGAACTCCACGTCCAAGAATCGGCAGGGCCAGTACAGGCGGACGGATTGGGGTATGGGGGTTGGCCAATTGAAGGTCCTCAAATACGATCGTCGGCAATCCCGCATGACGCTGGAGTGCTTCTGTGGGGAGAGCAGGGCATAGTCGACTGTATCGAAATGTTCGCCTATGCTGGCGAATTCCCGATTGAGCTCGACCAGTTCGAATTGATTAAGACTATGACTTTGAAGCCGAAACCATGAGAATGAATAGCGCTGTTCATTTTGATGGCGTGGTGATGTCTAGCGCGCGCCTAACGAACGCATGCAGCTGACGTGGCTAATCGGGTGCCCAAGACCGGTCGGCCTCGGTTCACCCGCCACGCAGGTAACGCGAGTCGTTGGGCAGCTTTGCCCTATACACAGGCTTTAAGGAGTATCAATGGCAAAAGTGATGGTTTCGCTATTAGGTGGTCGCCCAGTGCCAAATATGTTAGCGACATTGCACCTAAAGCCTGATTATCTGTATGTTGTCGTTTCGGAAGACTCGCTTGGAACAGGCGGAAATTACGAAAAATTGGTTAATGCTTTGCCCAACCGCTTGAGACCGTCTCAACCTCGCTCTGTAAAGCCGTATATCTTGACAGAAACGATTCAGCAATGTGAAGCGATTGCTAATCAACACCAAAGCGATAAGATTATTGTTGTGTCAGCGTCGGAGCCAAAGACTATGGGCTTTGGCGCGTATGATGTTGTCAAGAATTTACGGGCGCAAGTTAGAGACGTTGATATGTGCTACCTATCCAGAGAAGGGCTTGTTTGGGTTTTCCGAGATACCAACAATGTAGAGCCTGTAAGAATTGGGTTGAAGGATTATTTCGCCAGTTATGGTTGGAATGTGACATCAAAAACAGAACAAGTAGACACAAGGTTTCAAAAGTTGGTTTCGTTGCTTGTCCAGTATTTGCCGATTTCTCACCGTTTGCTCTGCACTCTCAGGAGTAACGACAGGGGTAAGGGGAAACGCACCATAAGATACAACAAACGTCTGAACGACGACGAGTTTTCTATTCTGCAAAAAATAGAACCGTTGCAGATTGTAAGCGACGTACAACGAACTGATACCGAGACAAGATGGACTGTTAACAGTGACGAAGATGCCAAATTCTTACTCACTGGTGACTGGCTAGAATTCTATGTTTATCAAATCGCTTTTCAATTAAGTACGGCTCAAGGTGCATCTTTGCTGGATGAATGTGGATGGGGAGTAGAAGATACGTCTGGCAAAGGCGAGATAGATTTTGCAGGTATCTTGGGTGGGCAAATGATTATCGCCTCTTGCAAAACGGAAGACAGCATCAAGCGAACTTGGTTTGAAGAGTTACACTCCAAGATGGAGCAATTAGGAAAAGGGATGTGCTCTGCTCTGATGGTCAATAGTGTACCTAAAAGCAGTAAAACGGAGAAAGATTTAGCGTATTGTGAAAAGTGGGCTCAAGAGCGCCAGATAGTTCTTGTTATGGCTGAAGACTTGCCTCAACTACCTGATATTCTCAGGAAGATTGTAACAGGCGATAAAAACGCCGAACCAAAGCGCATACCTTATTATGCAAGAATCTAGCCCTTCTCAAGAGAACGCAGGCTAACAACGGGTTGCAGGCGACGTTGCTCCGCTACGCGCCTGAACCCGACCGTTGGGCAGCTTATTGCCAGTGTCGCTAGAATAGTATTTGTAAAAAGCGGAACGTTTGTGCTAAAATCTCCATGCAATAATATCCATCTAAGCCTATCAATATTCAAAAGGAGATTTGCGATGAACGATCATGAAAAAGTAATTTTGCAGGTATTAGAAGCCTATAAAACCGCAGTGAACGCAAAGGATGTTGACACATTCGTCTTGCTCTACGACCAAGATGTAACAGTCTTTGATATGTGGGGCGAATGGTCTTATAAAGGCGTTGAAGCATGGCGCAGAATGGTGATAGATTGGTTTGGTTCACTGGGTAATGAGCGAGTAGTTGTTGAACTAAACAGCACCGAAGTCATCACAGAACATAGTATCGCAATTGTTCACGCATTCGTAACCTTCAAAGGAATATCTGCCGAAGGAGAAGCGTTACGTGCTATGCAGAATCGATTTACATGGGTATTGAAAAACAGAGAAGGTATATGGAAAATCTTACATGAACATTCTTCAGCACCTATTGATTTTGAGACTTCAAAGGTAATTCTCCAGCGTCAATGAACGAGTGCTTGAAATGAGATAGTTACCATTACAATCCAAAGCCGCCCAACACCGTGTTCTCAGAAATCCCATTGATGAGAGGGATTCCCAGTAGTGTGGTTGAGCGGGGAAAGGCGTCGGCAGCGGGGAAAAAGCGCCGCGGGCAGGCGACAATCAGCGAAGGGTTCGTTTTTCTCCGCAAGCCGGGCAACGCAAAGCGGACGTCCTCTGTGCGAAGACGTCCTGTAGACTGCGAATAAACCACTCAGGCAGGGGTGAGTTGATAGCCCAATTTTTTAGCCTTTCGTTGCAAATATACCAGTTGCTGGGCCTGGTATTGCTTTTCATAGTCTGCCACGCTGATCGGAGCGTACTCGACTTTGTATTTCAGCATTCGATAGGCCACGCGGGCAATGGCATGGGCGGTGGCTACGGTCGCCTGAGCGGGTCCCAATCTGGCTCACAGCCGACGGTACATGGCGCCAAAGGGGGTGTTGGCTTGTTTGACTGATTGCGCTGCCATGCGCAACGCTTGCCCCGCACGGTTTTTTGTCTTCAAGGTTCTGTTTTTCAACACCTTTCCCCCGGAAATTTCGTGTTTTGGAGCCAGACCCAACCACGGACAGATTTGTACGGCTTGCGTGCTTGCCGTTTACAAGTATACTGCCTTGCGTAACGCTCACAAGGGTTCTCGTGTGAAAAATAAGTCCGCGGCTGTTCCCGGATGCACCTTACGCTGGGGACTGCCCGGAAGGCGTGCGATCCACCTTTCAGGCAGTCGAGCATTTTTCTGGCTTCGAGCCGCTTTGCGTCCTGCTCATAGAACAAATCCACACGCCGCCCAAACACGGGTAACATACACTATTTGGCGCTTATAGAAAAGATTATAAAAACATGAACTATAAAGAATACAAATTCCTGGTATATTCTGATCTCTACCGCATAACAGGTTCTCTAACTATTACACATCTTGTTAGGCATTTATTTTGGGGAGAAGCATTTAAGTATAATTTTTGGCTACGCACTTGCGTATATACTAAGAGCAACAGATTTTTAAAGCATTTTGTTCGCCCATTTGCGAAGTTTTTTTTACGGCGATACAGATATAAGTTTGGCATATCCATACCGCCAAGAACCAAAATCGGAAGTGGTTTCTATATAGGACATTTCGGCAACATTGTAGTTAATCCCTATAGTGAAATAGGGAAAAACTGTAATATTTCCCCGGGGGTAACCATAGGACAAGCCAACCGGGGAAGAAATAAAGGATATCCAATAATAGGCGACAATGTTTATATTGGACCGGGAGCAAAAATTATTGGTGCAGTAAGAATCGGAAACGATGTTGCCATAGGTGCAAATTGTGTTGTCACAAAAGACATCCCCGATAACTCAGTTGTTGTCGGCATTCCTGGAAAAGTAATTTCACAAGAGGGGTCTAAAGGATATATTAACAAAACAGACTATGAGGATAAAATCTGCCAATAATCGGCAATAACTCAATAAAATTGACAGCCAGCCCGGTCATGCGCAGGCCATCCTCGCCCGCTTCCTCCAGCGCCAACAGCAACTCATAAGCCGGCAGGTTCAGGTCAGAATCGCTCTCCATCGCCTGATTCAACGCCTTGCACAGGTGTGGTTGTCTTGCAAAGCAAATAGTTGCCATGCAAACCGCGAGGCATTTCCGAATTCCCTCTCCCGCTTTGCAACCGCGCAATCACCGAATTTTGCAGCAACCTTAAACGCGCGGGCCGCGCGGCGAATGAGGAAAAGGCAACTGGCAGACGGCTGCTGACCGTGCTATAATGCCGGCGTATCCCAACATACGCACAAGACACGGGCAGCGGCGCACTCCTGGCAGTGATTTAGCAGGTAGCTGTGCTGGCTGTGCCTCCGACACGTTTAATTGACAGCCATGGCCAACGATTTCGTTCATCTCCACGTCCATTCCGAATTTTCCTTGCTCGACGGCCTGGGCAAGATCGAAAAGCTGGTGCAGCGCGCCCAGCGGCTGGGCCAGACCGCGCTGGCGCTCACCGATCACGGCACGATGCACGGCGTGATCCCCTTCTTCCGCGCCGCCAAAGCCGCGGACATCCATCCCGTGGTAGGGGTGGAGGCGTATTTAACGCGCTGGGGCCGGCCCATGCAGGGCCGCGATGCCGTGCAGGACAAAGATCGTCATCACCTGCTGTTGTTGGCACAAAGCCAAACCGGCTACAAAAACCTGCTGAAGATTGCCTCCACCGCCCAAACCGAGGGATATTACTATCGCCCGCGCATTGACGCCGACTTTCTGGCCGCGCACAGCGAGGGCTTGATCTGCACCACCGGCTGCCTGGCGGCTGAAGTGCCCAGCCTCTTGAATGGTGAAAAGGGCGCGCGTCCGCAGGAAAAGCTGGCGCTGGAGCGGATGCAGTGGTATCTGGATGTGTTCGGCAAAGATCGTTTCTACATCGAGCTGCAAGAACACGATATTCCGACACTGCGCGAGGTGAACAAAACCCTGCTGAACTGGTCGCAGCGGCACGATGTCGGGCTGGTGGTCACCAACGACGTGCACTACGTCGAACCGGAGGACGCAAGGTATCACGATGTGCTGCTGTGCGTGCAGACCAGCGCGCAGATCAGCCAGACTGATCGTATGCGCATGTCGGACGGCAGCTATTACCTGAAAAGCGGCGCGGAGATGCGCGATCTCTTCCGCCCGCTGGCCGATCTGCCGGAGAGCGCCTTCACCAACACCGTGCGCATTGCCGAGATGTGCCAAGTGAACCTGGAGGACAAGAGCTTCCACCTGCCCGATACCCCCATTCCGGATGGACATACCTATCAAAGCTATCTGCGTGAACTGACGCTGGCCGGCTTGCAGCAGCGCTACGGCGCGCGCGCCGATGATCCCGCGGTGCAGCAGCGCATGGAACACGAGCTGACGATTATTCACCAGATGGGCTTCGACGTGTATTTCCTGATCGTGGGCGATCTCTGCCGCTATGCGCGCAGCCGCGGCATTTGGTACAACGTGCGCGGCTCCGGCGCTGGCTCAATCGTGGCCTATGTTACCGGCATCACCGGCATTGACCCGCTGGCGAACGGCTTGATCTTTGAGCGGTTCCTCAACCCCAGCCGCGTCAGCATGCCCGACTTCGATCTGGATTTCCCCGACGATCAGCGCGAAGAGATGATCCGCTATACGATTGACAAGTACGGCAAGGAGCATGTGGCGCAGATCGTCAGCTTTGGGCGCATGAAGGCGCGCGCCGCGGTGCGCGATGTGGCCCGCGCCCAGGAAATGCCGCTGGAGCAGGTGGACCGCATCGCCAAGCTGATCCCGGCTATTCCGGGCAAGCCGGTGACAATTGAGCAATGCCTGGGCAAGGACGAAAAGAAGCCGGAACTGGCAGTGCCGGAGTTGATCGAGGAGTACGCCACCGACCTGAAAGTGCGCGAGCTGCTGGACACAGCCAGCGCGCTGGAGGGAGTGGCGCGCCACGCCAGCACGCACGCAGCCGCGGTGATCGTTACCGATCAGCCGCTCACCGAGTATTTGCCGGTGATGCGTCCGCAGAAGGCTGTGATCACCGATTCTGTAACCCAGTTCGAATTCCCCATCTGCGAAAGCATCGGCCTGTTGAAGGTGGACTTTCTGGGGCTGGCAACGCTGTCCGTGATGCGCGAGGCCACCAAGCTGATCCAGCAGCGTCACGGCCTGGAGTTTACCCTGGACAACATCCCGCTGGACGATCCGGCCAGCTACACCTTGCTGAGCAGCGGCGAGGTGTCGGGGGTGTTCCAGGTGGAAGGCGCGGGCCTGCGCCGAATGCTCACCGAGATGCACCCGCGCGAGTTCAACCATATTGTGGCTGCCATCAGTCTGTATCGCCCCGGCCCGATGGATTTTATTCCCGAGTACGTGGCGGTGATGCACGGCAAAAAGCAGGCGCAGTACGTGCATCCCACGCTGGAGCCGATCCTGAGCGAGACCTACGGTGTGTGTGTCAGCGGCGACGCGATCATTCAGGATGCGGCGACGGGCAAACGTTATCGTTTAGACGAGTTAAAGAATGTACCGGACATCGTGGTTCAGGGCGTGGATGAAAATTGGCGGCCAGCTACCGGCAAGGTAACGCACTGGATTGACAGCGGTATCAAGCCAGTTTATCGCGTCACACTGCGCAATGGCGCGCAGGTAAAAGTGACGGCCGATCATCGCCTGTTAACCGAACAGGGATGGCGGCCCTTAGCAGAGCTGCACGCCGGTGATTATATTGCAACACCGCCCGCCTTGTTCGGCCCGCAGCAAAATGGTCCCTATATTGATCGCAGGCGTCTACGCGTGTTAGGGTACTTGTTAGCCGATGGCAGTTTATCAAGCGGCACCATGGCGGATTTTGTTTCTAAAGATCCACAAATGCTGGATGAATACGTAGGTTGTTTGGCTGCATTTGAAGGCGTGAAACCCACCTTCACGCAGCAGGTACGAGGTGTGACGCGTATAGGCGCGGCAAAAGCCAATGATAAAGCAGGTGCATATCACGCGCCGAATAGTTTGTTGGCATGGTTACGTAACTTAGGGTTGAAACACGAAGCAGGAAGCGCGAGCGGGGGTATGCGCAGCCATGAGAAATTTGTACCAGAATTCGTTTTTCAATTGAGTGCCGAAGATATAGCTTTCTTCCTGGCTTCTTTGTGGGACGGCGATGGCTACATGGGGCGCAAACTTTGTCATTATAAGACCATCTCGCGGCGCTTGGCACTCGATATCCAAACGCTACTCTTGCGACTTGGTATTAACTCTGTCATTCATCAAGCACATTATCACAATGTATCTGGGGTAAATGCAATCGTAACTGAACGCACCAGCTATCAAGTAACAGTTTATGATACTGAGCGCTTTGCTGCGCTGGTGCAGCCATTTATGATCAGCGTTAAGAAACAGGTAATATGCACAGGCAAAAGCGCGCCAACTATCGCTCGCGCTGGCTTCATACAAGAGGTTGATCAGGTCTGGAACGGCTCATATCGTTCATTGATGACAGTACATGGCATTGACCGACAATTTTTTACAGGCATGAAACGTACGCGGGAGCGCGTACCTGCGCGTGTAGCAGCTATGCCAGCTCAATCTTTGCCCTTGCCACTGAGCGAACAAAGGCTGCATGTCCTGTGGACCGAGATCGTTGATATTCAGCTTGTCGGCGATGAGCATGTCTATGATCTCACGGTTGACGGTATTCATAGCTTTGTGGCCGATAATGTCATTGTGCATAACTGTGTTTACCAGGAACAGGTGATGCAGTTGTTGACGGATATCGCCGGATACACGGGCGGCGAAGCGGACAATGTGCGCCGGGCGATCAGCAAGAAGTCCGAAAAGACGCTGTTGCAGCAGCGCGAGGTGTTCGTCAAGGGTGCGGCGGCCAAGTCCGGCCTGACCCAGAAAGAAGCGGACGCAATCTGGGACGCGCTGCTGGGCTTTGCCCGCTATGGCTTCAACCGCAGCCACGCAGCCGACTACGCGGTGATTACCGTGCAGACAGCCTATTTGAAGGCGCACTATCCGCTGGAATATATGGCCGCGCTGCTCTACGTCGAGCGTGACAACCCGGAGAAAGTAGCCTACTACATCACCGAAGCGCGGCGCATGGGCATCGAGGTGCTGCCGCCGGACATCAACGCCAGCAGCTTTAACTTCACGGTAGAACAGGGCCGCAACGCCTCGCCAGTCACCGGGCGCGATCTGCATATGGCCTATGCCTTTCCAGTACCGCCGGGCGCGGCAATCCGCTATGGTCTGGCCGCCATCAAGAACGTGGGCGAAGGTCCAGTAGAGGCGGTGCTGGCCGGCCGCCCAACGGATGGTTTCTCCACACTGGAAGCGCTATGCGAAGACGTTGACCTGCGCAAGGTGGGCAAGAAAGCGTTGGAATGTCTGATCAAAGTCGGTTCGCTGGATGCCTTCGGCGAGCGCGGCCAGTTGCTTGAGGCGATGGATCAGATGGTAGGCATGAGCCGAGCGCGCTTTGCCGCCGAAGAAGCCGGGCAGATGAGCCTGTTTGATCTGCTGGGGGGCAGCACCGAGAACGCCACTCGTGCCGTGTCCTCGGCGCTGGCCCTGCCGCGGGTCGAACCGCTTAACCCGCGGCAACGGCTGGAAATGGAAAAGGAGCTGCTGGGCGTCTACGTGTCGTCGCATCCCTTGCAGCAGATGGCGGTGGACCTGACGGGTATCATCACCTGCACCTGCGGTGAATTAAGCGACGAGCAGGTCGGCAAATCGGTGGTGCTGGCCGGCAGCATTGTGCGCACTAACCAAATCACCACCAAAAAAGGTGACCGCATGGCCTTTGTCACCCTGGAGGACTTGCAGGGCCAATGTGATGTGGTGGTGTTCCCCCGTACCTGGGAAGAAAGCAAAGATCTGTGGGTGCAGGATCGCATTGTGCTGGTGCGCGGCAAAGCCGAAAAACGCGGTGAATCGGTGAACGTGCTGTGCGATGCGGTGCAAACCTATGTAACAATCAACAGCGCGGCTAACGACGAAGACCCATACGCCGCGCTGCGCCAAAGCCCCAGCTTCAGCAACGGCAGCCCAAGCGCGGCCTATCATTATCTCCCGGCCGCCCCGTCGCAGCAACGGCTGGCCGAATCTGCCGATTTCAGCTATAGTGAAGTGTGGCAGGGCGCAGAAGCCGCTGGTGAAAACCTGTTCACCCTGGAAGAGCCAGATTGGCTGCGTGAAGCGCCCTCCGGCGGGGTGATGCCTGTGCCTGCCGCCACCGCACCTGCTGCGCCCGCGCGGCAGCAAGCACCGCCCGCGCCGCCGCCCCCTGCGCCCGCGCGCCAGATCGTCATCACCGTGCAACGCACCCCTGATGTCGAGCGCGACAAGACGCTGCTAAGTTGGGTGGTCGAACAACTGCGCAAAACCGCGGGGCAAGACCGCTTCTGCATCGTCATCCGCAAAAACAGCTCGGCAGTTCGGCTTGATTTTCCCAACGACCGGGTGGTATTTACCGCAGAGTTGCAACAAAAGCTGGTTTTGAAGCTGGGCACCGGCAGCATAGCCATACACGAGTTGGAGTAACCTGCATGGCTGAGCTGAAACAGCCAGGGTTGGTGCAGTGCTGGCTCGGCAAAGGGGAAAGACAGGGAAGCAGGGCAAAGAAGCGGGCCAGAGCAAAAAGCCAGCCAGCCATTTCTAATCTGGCTGGTGTGCCAGACCCATCTTGTAGCCCTGGTTTAATTCAACAAAAAACAGGCTCAGCTTTTTGGCTGAGCCTGTTTTATACAAACCATCTTCGCTTGCTACTGCGCGGTAACCGAAAACTCGTACAGCGCCTTTTCCGTAGTCACCGGCGCCAAACCACTGATAGCCAGAATGGCGCTCTTGTCACTGCCCAGGCCATTGATGGTTAGCTGGGCCAGGCCCTTTTCATCCACCGACACACGGGTAATCACTGGCTCTTTGCCGTCTTCCAGCTCGATCACCTGCAACAGCCAGCGCTGGCGCAGGATGTTGTCGGATAAAATCCAGCCCTCGCTCTGCCAACCGCTCTCAACGCTTTCCATGTCATCGCTGAAGTTGATTTCAGGAATACTGACATCGTCTACAAAGAAGCCGGGGTAGTTGACCGCGTCATCGGTGATATACTGGAAGCGGATCAGCACAGCGGCGTTGCCGGTGAACTCATCCAGCGAAACAGTCTGCTCTACCCATTTGGCGTTGCAGGTATCACCGGCTTCTGTGCTGGTTGGATCACCGGAGCAGCCCGTCAAGGCCCAACCAAAGCTGTTGCCGTTGGGATTGGTATCCACGCTGGCCTCGGTTTGCAGTGGCTTCCAGGTTTTTCCGCCATCGCTTGAGGCCATCACATAGGCATAATCCCAGTCATCTTCAATGTCGTACCAGGTCATAAAACTCAGGGTGGCCGAGTTGACGCCGCTCAGGTCGAAGCTGCGGGTCAGACGCGCGTCCGAGTCATCCTCGCGGTTAGCCCACCAAGCCGATTGGCCGCTGTAGGGCTTGTTGGCAGCCAGTTTCGAGGTGATCGCCCCGCGGAAATCTACCGTGACCGTGCCGTTGCCTTTCAGCTCAATATAGTCAGTGGCGTACTGGCTGACATCGCTTTCGATCTGAGCAGGGAAGCGGCGCAGCACCAGATCGCGTTCCACCTCACCCAAATCCAGCCCCTGATAGCCATATTGGCCGTCGGCCAGTTCAGGGTCATCCAACAGGTTAGCCACTACCCAATCGGCAAAAACATCATCAAACGTCAGGCCGGTGTTTTCGGCAGCCAACACATTGTTAAAGCCGTCAATGCCGTTGGCGTCATCGGCCACCACCGCCTGCATCATGGCGTGGCCGAAGCGTTCGGCAAAGTAGCTCATCATCAGATAAGAAGCGCCGTAGTGTTCAGTGCGACCGTTGGGATCATCGCTCCAGGCATTGAGTTGCGTATCGGGGAGCTGGGTGAACATCCATTCCGAGCCGCCGGTGTCGTAGTTGTTGATCTCCATCGCCAACTCGCTTAGCCCTTCGTTCACCCAGGTGGCTTCGTTCTTGTCCTGATACCAATGGATCATGTGCTGGAATTCGTGGGCCAGCACGCCATCGTAGAAATCGCTGTTTGGCTCGGTGTTATCAATGTTGATTGAAAACATCTCGCGCTCGTTGGAATAAGGCTGAGCCTTGTTGCTCACCTCGTCGGCGCCGCTGAAATAGCCTGCAATGCCGCTGCCCAGCTTGACTGAATGCAGGATATGCAGGCGCGGGTCGCTGTCTACACCAGGACTCCATTCGCTGCCGAAATACTCACGGTTGGTTGGGTAGGTTTCTTTGGCGAACTTGTCTGCCGACGCCTTGATGTCGTTCAGATCGTAGCGCACCCCTTCTTCCACCCAGATGTAAAGCACATCGTTCACGTACACCAGCTTGGCTTTGATCTGCTGATGCGAGCCGCTGTCTTCGTTGCTTACCCAGAAGGTATCGCTGTCACCCAGCTTGTAAGCGCGCGGTTCACTGCGCACCACTTCAGAGATTGTCCCGACACCGCGCAACCCCTCGGCCAGCACGCGCAGATCGCGCCCCGGCACAATCACCGTTTTCAACTGTTCTTCGGTAAGGAAGCTGCTGGCCTGCGCCGGCGGCAGCGAAGCACCCGGCTCACGCGTGGCCGAGCCTTGTGGCGTCGCTGTGGGGAAATCATCCATTGCATCGGGGGTCGCCTCGAACATATCAGGGAAGCCGAAGGTATCGTCCATGTCCGTGAACGGCCCTGCTTCATAGGTAGTGGCAGCATTGGTGATCACACCGAACAATACACCGCCCACTGCCACCATGAACAGCAGGCAACAACACAACAAAACCACCAGTCCGCCAATAATCCACCATAAGGTATTGTTTTTCTTCTCGATCACGCGCGTATCTCCTTGTCGTTAGCCGCTGAAGCTGATTTGAACAGTGCATTGACCAAAATTGCCGGTTACATCCACCGTAACCAGGCGCAAAAGATAGTCGCCCGCAGGCAGCCCGGCCAGGTTGATGGTACCCAGCGGGCCGTTGGTAACGGCGGCATCGCGGCGCAGGTAGAAGTTGAAGTCTCCTGCTGAACCGGCCGCTTTGAACTCCAGCTTGTAGTACTGAAAGTTTTCTGTCTGCGCCGAACCGATCACCGTGACAGGACCAGACAGGCGTTGCCCTATGCCAGGCTCCAGAATAATCGCCCGCGCATCCGGGCAGGAAGGCGCAACCACTACGGGCGCAGGGGGCGTGGTAGGGCGCGGGGTGGGCGTATCCGTTTCCACCGGGCGCGGCGTTGCCCGCGGGCGCGGGGTTGGGGTTTCGGTGGGCTGCTCCAGCGGCACAGTCGGTTGGCTGGTTGGCTCGGCGGTGGGCGTCGGTGTGTCAATCAGAAACACCGGTGTGGCCGTAGGTTCAGCCTCGACCACAGCCGGACGAATCCTGGCTGGCAGACGGTTAGCCACGAAATAGGTAACAGCCAATACGGCCAACAGCAGCAGCGCCCAGCGCAATGTGCTGTGAGTGCGGTTGAGCGCGGCCTCGCGCTCCAGGCTAAAAGCTGCTTGCTGCCGCTCGCGGCGCGCCAGCAACGCCGTGCGCAGCAGAAAAAGCGCTGCCGCCAGACACGCCGCGTAGATCCAGGTTGCGTTATTGCTGATCAAACTGACCAAAACGGCCATGCAAAAAATGCCTCAAGACGAAACGAATGCCCGTGCTATACGGGCATCGCAAAAGATGATGAACTCAACTGGTAATACGAATAACACGCTGTCGGGGTTACAGATGTTTACAACGCGGCCAAAACTCCGCGCAGCAGCGCAGTCATGCGCGGCGTGATCAGCGCACCTGCCTCCAGCACCTCTTCATGGTTCACGCTGGTGTCGCTATCCAGCTCGTCAATCACGATATTGCTGATGCCGGAAATGCCCAACACCTGCATGCCGCTATGCCGTGCTGCCACCGTCTCCGAGGTGGTAGACATGCCCACCGCATCACCGCCGATCAGCCGCAAGAAGCGGATTTCTGCCGGAGTTTCGTAGGTAGGGCCAGCCAACCCCACGTAGACGCCGCGTTGCAGGGGAATGTGCTGTTCGGCGGCCACACGGATAGTCAGCTCGCGCAGCTTGCGATCATAAGCCCCGTTCATGTCGAGAAAACGCGGGCCAAACGAAGCATCGTTCGGGCCGCGCAGCGGGTTGGATCCCGCCATCGCTGCCAGGCTGATGTGATCTACAATCAGCATCAAGTCGCCGGTGTGGAAGTTTTTGTTTAAACCGCCCGCTGCGTTGGTGAGGATCAGCGTTTCCACGCCCAGCAGGCGCAGTACCCGCACCGGCAACGTTACCTGCTGCGGCGAATAGCCTTCATAGAAATGCGTGCGCCCCTGCATCACCGCCACCGGCTTGCCTTCCAGCTCACCCAGCACCAGCCGACCCTGATGCCCCTCGATGCTGGACACAGGAAAATGCGGAATAGCTGCAAAAGGCAGATGCACGGCGTTGCTCACTGCGTCGGCTACGGCGCTCAGGCCAGAGCCAAGCACAATCGCAATGCGCGGCTGCAAAGGGGTTGCCTGGCGGATAACGGCCAGCGCTTCGTTAAAATGTTCGTGCGTGGGAATTGCTTCCATAACGGTCAGGCCCTCGGATGTGCTTCGTTGTAGGCTTCACGCAGATGATCGCGCGTGACCTGCGTGTAAACCTGGGTGGTGGAGATGTTGGCATGGCCCAGCAGCTTTTGCACATCGCGCAGCTTGGCCCCACCGTGCAGCAGGTGAGTAGCAAAGGAATGACGCAGCGTGTGCGGGGTCACTTCGCTTTCGATGCCCACCGCATCCACGTATTGCTTGATAATCAGCCACAGCCCCTGGCGGGTCAGCCGTTCGCCGCGATGGTTCAAAAACAGCCCATCTTCCTTTTTGCCGTGCAGCAGCGCCGGGCGTCCGTGAGCCAAATACTCGTCTAACATCTGTACGGCATGATCATAGATCGGCACCACACGTTCACGGTCGCCTTTACCGGTGCAGTAGATGGTACCCGCTTCCAAGTCGGCATCCTGCACGTTCAACGACACCATTTCGCTCACGCGCATGCCGGTAGCGTACATCAGTTCCAGCAGAGCGCTGTCGCGCAGTCCCTTGGGTGAAGCTGATTTGCCCGGCTCGGCCAGCAAGCGTTCAATATCCTCTTCTGAGATCGCCTTGGGCAGGTGTTTTTTAACTCTGGGAGTTTCCAGCTCAACCGTGGGATCACCGGCAATGGTGTTTTCGGCGTGCAGGTAGTGAAAAAAGGACTTAATTGCAGCAATTTTGCGGGCCACGGTGGAAGAAGCATATTCCAGCTCTTTCATGTGCAAAATATAGGTGATAATGGCGTTTTGATCCACCTGGCTCCACAGCAAATAATGGCCCTGTTCAATGATGTATTGACTAAACTGGACCAGATCGTTGCGATAAGCGGCCAACGTATTGTCAGAAGACCCTTTTTCGGTGGCAAGATAATCCAAATAGTCTTCAACTTGCTTTTGCATAATAGTGGA
The DNA here is from genome assembly GCA_937907455.1 of uncultured Caldilineales bacterium. Taxonomy (GTDB): domain Bacteria; phylum Chloroflexota; class Anaerolineae; order JAAEKA01; family JAAEKA01; genus JAAEKA01. Next base: position 45,631 of record CALESQ010000090.1, on the reverse strand, counting down.
AATCCCTTCAATAAAGAGGCAGGGCGTTATGTTATGGAAACAGTAGCGTTCATTGTAGCGAGGCTTGCCATAATGTCAAGTAAAAGGCCGATTAGCAACGATACGAGCCTGAATTTCAGTCCATGCCGGTCGCTTAAGGTATAATTTCTAACATAACACTAACGCTTCTCTAGCTTAATTCTGATGAATGGCTGATAGTATGAAGTGGCTACAAGCATTCAAGAGAAAGAGAGAATAACCATGCGACTGGATAAACTGACACAGCGCGCCCAGGATGCTGTCCTGGAAGCGCAAACCTTGACCGAAGCCTTGAATCAGGCGCAAATTGAACCAGAACATCTGCTGCTGGCCCTGCTGCAACAGGCTGATGGCGTGGCCCCGCAGATTGTGCAAGGACTGGGCGCTAACCCCGCGCAACTGGCAGCCCAGGTAAAGGCCGAGCTGAATCAGCGGCCCAAAGTCTACGGCAGCGCCACCCAGACAGGCATCAGCGCGGCCTTGCAGCGCGTATTCCAAGCCGCTCAGGCCCAGGCCGAGGCCATGCGCGATGAATACGTCAGCACCGAGCATTTGCTGCTGGCGCTGTCCGGCAAAGAGGGTAACGGTGCGGCCAGACGGCTGGCCGCGGCCGGTCTGAGCAAAGACGCCATGCTGCAAGCCCTGCAGGGCATTCGCGGCAATCAACGCGTCACCAACCAAAATCCAGAAAGCACCTACCAGGCGCTGGCCAAATATGGCCGCGACCTGACCGAGCTGGCCCGCAGAGGCAAACTGGACCCCGTGATCGGTCGCGACGAGGAAATTCGCCGCGTGATCCAGATCCTCAGCCGTCGCACCAAAAACAACCCAGTACTGATCGGTGAACCGGGCGTAGGCAAAACCGCCATTGCCGAAGGGCTGGCACTGCGCATCGTGCGTGGCGACGTGCCCGAAGGCCTGAAGGACAAACGTATTGTCACCCTGGACATGGGCAGCCTGGTGGCTGGCGCCAAATTCCGCGGCGAATTCGAGGAACGCCTCAAGGCGGTGCTGAAGGAAGTGACCGAAAGCAACGGCCTGGTTATCCTGTTCATTGATGAACTGCACACCGTGGTAGGCGCAGGCGCAGCCGAAGGCGCACTGGATGCCGGCAACATGCTCAAACCACTGCTGGCCCGCGGCGAGTTGCACACCATCGGCGCTACCACGCTCGATGAATACCGCAAATATATCGAAAAGGACGCCGCTCTGGAACGCCGCTTCCAACCGGTGCTGGTAGATGAACCAACCGTCGAGGACACTATCAGCATCCTGCGCGGCCTTAAAGAGCGCTACGAGGTGCATCACAACGTGCGCATCACCGATGCCGCAGTGATTGCCGCAGCCGTGCTATCGCACCGCTATATCTCTGACCGCTTTTTGCCCGACAAGGCAATTGACCTGGTAGATGAAGCCGCCAGCCGCCTGCGCATGGAGATCACCAGCGACCCGGCAGAGCTGGATGAGATCAAGCGCAAGGTGATGCAGGTCGAGATCGAGCGTGAGGCGCTCAAACGCGAGCGCGACAAGGCCAGCAAAGAGCGGCTGGAGATCGTCGAGCGCGAGCTGGCCGATCTGGCCGAGCAACGTAATGCGCTGGAAGCTCGCCTGGACAGCGAACGTCAGGTGATTCAGCGCAACGCACAACTAAAAGAAGAGATCGAACGCACCCGCTTCCAAGTGGAGCAGGCCCAACGTCAACAAAACTGGCAAAAAGCCAGCGAACTGCAATACGGTCAACTGCGCAGTCAGGAAAGCGAGCTGGCACAGCTTCAGCAACAACTGGCCGGGATGCAGGGCCGCGGCATGTTGCTGAAGGAAGAAGTGGACGCCGAGGACATCGCCGGGATCGTAGCCCGCTGGACCGGCATCCCCGTCAGCAAGCTGATGGAAGGCGAGGTGCAAAAGCTGCTGCAGATGGAAAGCAACCTGCACCGCCGCGTGGTGGGTCAGGACGAAGCTATCCAGGCGGTAGCCAATGCCGTGCGCCGTGCCCGCGCTGGCCTGCAAGACCCCAACCGGCCCATCGGCAGCTTCATCTTCCTCGGCCCGACCGGTGTGGGCAAAACCGAGTTGGCCCGCGCTTTGGCTGAATTCCTGTTTGACGACGAGCAAGCTCTGATCCGCATTGACATGAGCGAATATCAGGAACGCCACACCGTCAGCCGCCTGGTGGGCGCACCGCCCGGCTATGTCGGCTACGACGAAGGCGGCCAGCTCACCGAGGCCGTGCGGCGCAAGCCCTACGCCGTGGTGCTGTTCGACGAGATCGAAAAAGCACACCCTGAAGTATTCAACACGCTGTTGCAGGTGTTGGATGATGGCCGCCTGACCGATGGTCATGGCCGCACGGTGGATTTTAAGAACACTGTGGTGATTATGACCAGCAATGTGGGCAGCGACCGGATGCAGGCAACCAGCATCCGGTCAGAAGAAGAGGCACGGCGCTATGCGCTGGAGGCACTGCGGGCCACTTTCCGCCCGGAATTCCTCAACCGCATTGACGAGATCGTCATCTTCCACCCGCTGGGGCGTGAGCATCTGGCTGAGATCGTGCACATTCAGCTTAACCGGCTGTATCACCTGCTGGCTGGCCGCAAGATCACGCTGCTGCTGAGCGAGGCCGCGGTGGCGCTGCTGGCCGAACGCGGCTACGATCCGCTGTACGGGGCACGGCCGCTGAAACGGGCTATTCAGCAGCTTGTGCAGGATCGGTTGGCGCTGGCGCTGCTGCGCGGCGACTTTGCCGAAGGCGATACTGTGCTGGCCGATGTGGACGGCGAGGCCATTGTGTTTAGGAAGAAGTGAGAAGAATGAGGAAGTGAGAGAGTGGGGCGCGAGCGCGCTTGGCAATGTGGCAGCGGCCCGCAGTAGTCACTACGGGCCGCTGTTTAAGCAATGCCGTACCTCGCTATTCGTTGATCATCTCTGCCTGCGGTATAATAGACCGGCTGCCCGACTGCGGCAGCCGATTTTGTCTCAGGAAGAGTCACAGCGTATGGAGCTAGACCACATCCGTAACTTCTGCATCATCGCCCATATTGACCACGGCAAAAGCACGTTGGCCGACCGTCTGTTGCAGGTCACCGACACCATTTCGGCGCGCGAAATGAAAGACCAGGTACTCGACTCTATGGACCTGGAGCGCGAAAAAGGGGTCACCATCAAGGCTTCGGCGGTGCGTATGACCTATACCGCCGACAACGGCCAAGCCTATGAAATCAACCTGATTGATACCCCCGGCCATGTGGACTTTTCCTACGAGGTCAGCCGCGCCCTGCAAGCCTGCGAAGGCGCTGTACTGGTAGTGGATGCTACACAGGGTGTGGAAGCACAAACCCTCGCCAACCTCTACCTGGCGATGGGGGCCGACCTGGAGATCATCCCGGTAGTCAACAAAATTGACCTGATCGCCGCCCAACCGGATGACGTAGCCCAGGAGTTGGAGGATTTGATCGGCACGCCCGCCGAGGATATTGCCCGTGTCTCAGCCAAAGACGGCACCAACATCCGCGATGTGCTGGAAGCCGTGGTGAAGCATGTGCCGCCCCCGCGCGGCCAGCGCGGTCAGCCGCTGCGTGCTTTGATCTTTGACAGCCACTACGATTCTTACAAAGGGGTGATCGCCTACCTGCGTGTGGTGGATGGCGTGATGGACGGCACACGGCCGCTGCGTCTCATGTCCACCGGTGCGCGGCTGGAGCCGCTGGAAATCGGCGTGTTCGCCCCGCGTATGACTCCCACCGGTCGGCTGGAAGCAGGCGAAGTGGGTTACGTAGCCACCGGCCTGAAAACCGTGCGCGATCTGGCCGTGGGCGATACCATCACCTGGCAAGAAGAGCCAGCCGACCGCCCTCTGCCCGGCTATCAACCTATGAAGCCGATGGTGTTTGCCGGTCTTTATCCCAGCGAAGCCGAAGACTATGGCTTGCTGCGCGATGCGCTGGAAAAGCTGCAACTGAACGATGCGTCGTTGGTGTACCAGCCGGAAACCAGTCAGGCACTCGGCTTCGGCTTCCGTTGCGGTTTCCTGGGTCTGTTCCACATGGAGATCATTCAGGAACGACTGGAACGAGAATACGATCTGGATATGATCTTCACCGCGCCCAGCGTGGAATACGAAGTGACCCAAACCGACGGCAGCGAAATCGTGGTAGATAGCCCTGCCGAGCTGCCGGAACCGACCTATATCGAAGAAATTCGCGAACCCTGGGTGCGTATCGAGGTGTTTACCCCCACCGAGTACATCGGCGCGGTGATGGATATGGTGACCACCCGCCGCGGTGAGTTTGTGGCGCAGGATTACCTGGACCAACGCCGCGTGCTGCTCACCTACAAAATGCCCCTCACCGAAATTCTCACCGAGTTTTACAACGAGCTAAAAGCGCGCACACGCGGCTACGCCAGCCTCGACTATCATTTCGATGCCTATCGCCCCGCGGACATGGTGAAGCTGGATGTACTGGTCAACGAACAACCGGTGGATGCCCTCAGCATCATCGTCCATCGCCAGGATGCCTATCGCAAGGGCCAACGTCTGGTGACCAAGATGAAGGAAGTGATCCCGCGCCAGATGTTCATTGTGCCCATTCAGGCTGCAGTAGGCAACAAGGTGATCAGCCGCGCCAACGTGCAGGCCATGCGCAAGGACGTGCTGGCCAAGTGCTACGGCGGTGACATTACCCGCAAGCGCAAATTGCTGGAAAAACAGAAAAAAGGCAAGAAGCGCATGAAGATGGTGGGTAGCGTGGAGATCCCCCAGGAAGCCTTTATGTCGGTGCTCAGCCTGGACGAAGATTAGCCCAACCGAAATCAGAGGTTACAACCATCTAGCTAAAAGGGCAAAACGGCCTCAACCACCGCTCCCAGGCCCTGAAAGGCCTTCGTGCTTTGAGCCGGTCGGTTTCCAACCACCGCCCTCAGGTCCTGAGGAGCCTCCGCGTTGTCGGGTTATTTCAAGCCAACGGCTCGGCGCGGCGCGGAAAGACCGAACCGCTATCCAGCGCAGCCAGATAAGCGCGGTGCGCACGTTCCTGTTGCTGCAACAACCCGCTTTCGTGTTGCCTGATAAAGCCTTCGATCACGCGATTGCAGAACCCGGCCGCAGCTTTCAGCAAAGCGGCCTCGCTGCCGGCGGCTGCATACGCCGCCTGGCGAATTTGTTCAGTCATTACCAACACCGACGGGACACCCAGCCCCTCGTCAGCCAGTGTTTGCCCATAGTCCAACGCAGCCTGTTCGTTGCCATCGTTGCGAAAGGCAAAAAAGCGCTCGGTCATCTGGTCAGCAATCACCTGCACCCGGCGCGGGGCAATATTCATGCCGCTGGAAAACACCGTAGCGCGCAACGCCTTACCGATTTCCTGCGCCAGGCCCGATTGATCAAGCTGAGCCTTCGCAAAAGATACCATGTCTGCCATAAATCCTCCGTATGATGCAACGTATACTTCTTGGAATTTGAGACGAACTATAACATAATGAGCGTAAAAACACAAACCGGCGAATTTATCCCGTGGTTTAAGCATGACTGACGCCCCCGTCGGCCTGAGCGCGCTCTTGCAGCGCCATGACCTTCACCTGAAGAAAAGCCTGGGGCAGAATTTCCTGGCCGATGCAGTCCATCTGCGGCGCATTGTCGAGGCCGCCGAGCTAACGCGCGCTGATACGGTGATCGAAGTTGGCCCAGGCGCAGGCACGCTTACCGCTCACCTGGCCGAAGCGGCCGGACAAGTAATAGCCGTAGAGCTGGATCAACGCCTGCTGCCATTGCTGGCTGAAACGTTGCGCCCTTACAGCAATATTGCTGTGGTACAAGGCGACATCCTGCAACTCGATCCTGCCCAGCTTGTGGCTGCCCTGCCCGCTGCGCCGTCATCGTTCAAGGTAGTTGCCAATCTGCCCTACTACATCACCTCTGCGGCCATTCGTCACCTACTCACCGCGGCCGTGCGCCCCAGCCTGCTGGTGCTCACCATCCAGCGCGAGGTAGCACAACGCATCATCGCCCAACCACCAGAGATGAGCTTACTGGCCGTCAGCGTGCAGTTCTACAGCCGCCCTGAAATCGTGGCGCGCATCCCCGCAGGTGCCTTTTACCCGCCGCCCAAAGTTGATTCGGCGATTCTGCGGCTGCGCCCCTGGCCCGCGCCGCCGGTTGCCGCTCCCGACGACGAAACCTTTTTCCGCGTAGTGCGTGCCGGCTTCAGCCAGCGACGCAAGCAACTGCGCAACTCACTGCGCAGCGGGCTGGCCCTACCCCAGCCTGCGGTGGATGCCCTGCTGACCGCCGCCGCTGTCGAGGGGCAACGTCGCGCCGAAACCCTCACCCTGGCTGAGTGGGGGCGACTGGCCTACGCCTCGCTAGCCGTAGAGGGCGCTGCTGGGGATTGAAGGGGATACACCCCGCGATAGCCTTCACGGAGCAGTTGCGCCAGGTGGCGCATGATTTCATCGCTATAAGGTCGCAGTTCACGACTGCGCACATGGGCTGGGAGATCAGGGAAGCGGAACGGTTCACCGATCACCACCATCACCCGCGGGCGGCGCAACCTGCGCCAGTGCTGCTCGGCCTTTTCCTGGCCATAAACCACCACAGGCACCACCGTGGCGCCGCTGCGCGTCACCAGATAAGCGGGGCCATCATGGGCCTGCTGCAAGCCGCCGGTGCGGCTGCGCGTGCCTTCCGGTGATATGCCCAGCATTTCGTCGCGCTGCAACACCTCCAACGCGCGTTTTAGGGCACGGCGATCCGGCTCGCCGCGCTGCACGAAGATAGCCCGCTGCGACCAGCGCATCACATGGCCGATGAAAAAGGCGCGTTCCCACTTCTCCGCAGTCAGCATCACTGCGGGCCGCCGAATCACCGCTACGCCAATGATGGGATCCAGCCAATGCAAATGGTTTATCACCATCAACGTGGCACCGCTGGCTGGAATATTTTCTGCGCCCCACACCGTCATCGAAGTAAGCAAAGCCAGACAAAACTTTGCCAGATAGTGTAAAAAGCCCATGCGCCAGGGCAATCTGACAGGTTTCATAGCGTTATTCCTGAATACTTGCTTGGCGCGCGGCGACACCCGCCAGCGCGTCTGATTGAACAGTGCGACTATTACGGCTGAATGCGCCCTTGCACCTGCACGCTGAAATCAGCCACCGGGCCGCCAGGTACCAGCTCAATGCGAAACGCAGCATCGCTGCCCGCAGCAATCGTGGCGGGCTGGCTGAGAGTCGAGCGTGTACCTACCACCCGCCCCAACGCATCGTACAGCGTAACTACCACGATCACATCGAGAGCCTCGGTCTCGCCGCGGTTGTACACCGTGCCCGATACAATCATCAACCCGGCCTGCTGCTCCAGAGCGGTGTTTTCCGCGCTGAGGCTACGGCTGTGTGTGCCTGTATAGGCCGGTGCCGCCGCCACTACCCTGGCCTGATACGAAGCGATCTGCGCCGGAGCTTCGGCAAAACGCACCACAAATGGCGAGCGTCCGCCTGGGGCCAACATATCCAGTTCGATGAGATTGCTTTGGCTGGACAGCGGACGATCTGCAGCGTCAAACAACCCTACCTGCACCGCGATGCGTTCCAGATCCACACCGCTGGTATTGAGTACCTCACCCAGAACAGCCAATTCGCCCAGTGGGCTGGGGTAGAAAAACACGTTTTCTACCTCGGCTGGGTACGGCGTGGCAGTAGCCGTGGGCGTAGGCTCCGCGGGGCCGCCCCAGCCCGCCACCGGAATCAACAGACGTTGACCCACTTGCAACGTGCGTTCGTTTTCAATACCGTTGACATCGCGCAGCAGATCGTGTTCCACATCGTACAGCGCGGCAATCGTCCACAGGTTTTCACCCGACTGAATGATGTGGATAATCGGCTCCGGCGTGACCGTGGGCGTTGCCGTAGGCGGTGGCGTATAGTTGTCCGGTGTAGGTGGAACGACCAAGGCGGGTGGCGCAGCCGTGGCCGTGGGGGTGCGCGTAGCCACGCTGCGCGGCGTGGGCCGCGTGATCACCGCCTGGGCGCAGCCCGCCAGCAACACAATCATTCCTGCCAGAAGCACAATGCCGGCCAATTTGCGTAACAGCATGTCGTCATTATAGGCCAGATGAAAGGTCAGGCAAAATGTGTACACAAGCGCTGTCCTATGCTAAAATGCACCCCGTCTCAAACAGCACCGCGAAATCTCAAAGCTCGCTTTGATCCCATCACAATGGAATCTCAAAACTTGCTTTGATCGGAATCTCAAAGCTCGCTTTGATCTGCAAGGCCAGGTTTTATGGAAAACACAGAACTCACCCCCCAATCCAACTTCATCACAGACATCGTGGATAGTCACAACGCCGCCGGGCGCTTTGGCGGGCGCGTGCATACCCGTTTTCCACCGGAGCCGAACGGCTACCTGCACATCGGCCACTCCAAGGCCATCATGCTCAACTACGGCATGGCCCAGCGCTACGGCGGGCTGTTCAACCTGCGCTTCGACGACACCAACCCCACCAAAGAAGAGCAGGAATACATTGATGCCATCATCGAGGATGTGCGTTGGCTGGGCGCGAACTGGGAAAATCGCCTTTTCTACGCGTCAGACTATTTCCAGCAGTTGTACGATTGGGCGGTGCAGTTGATCGAGCAAGGCCAGGCGTATGTCTGCGACCTGAGCGCAGACGAAATGCGCGAATACCGCGGCACCCTCACCGAGCCGGGCCGCCCCAGCCCATACCGCGAGCGCAGTGTAGAGGAAAACCTCGATCTGTTTGCGCGCATGAAGGCGGGCGAGTTCTCCGATGGCACCCGCACCCTGCGCGCCCGCATTGATATGGCCTCGCCCAATCTCAACCTGCGCGACCCAGTGATGTACCGCATTCTGCACGCCGAACACCCGCGCACCGGCAGCACCTGGTGCATCTACCCCACCTATGATTGGGCGCACGGCCAATCAGACAGCATCGAAGGCATTACCCATTCCATCTGCACGCTGGAGTTCGAAGATCACCGCCCGTTGTACGACTGGTTCATTCGGGCGCTGGGCATCCACGCGCCGCAGCAGATCGAATTTGCCCGCCTCAACCTCACCTACACATTGATGAGCAAGCGCCGGCTTCTGAAGCTGGTCACCGAAGGCTTTGTCAACGGCTGGAACGATCCGCGCATGCCCACGTTGAGCGGTATGCGCCGCCGCGGTGTGACCCCCGCGGCCCTGCGCGATTTCACCGAGCGCATCGGCGTAGCCAAAAACAACAGCGTGGTAGACATTGCCCTGCTGGAATACTCGATCCGCCAGGACTTGAATGCCCATGCCCTGCGCGTGATGGGAGTGCTGGACCCGCTCAAGGTAACGCTGATCAACTATCCCGAAGATCAAACCGAGTGGCTGGAGGCAATCAACAACCCCGAAGATGCTGAGGCCGGCACGCGACAGGTTCCTTTCAGCCGCACCCTGTGGATCGAGCGCGACGACTTCCGCGAGACCCCGCCACCCAAGTACTTCCGGCTCAGTCCAGGGCGCGAGGTACGCCTGCGCTACGGCTACTTCATCCAGTGTGTGGATGTGGTCAAGGACGCGGCCGGCAACGTGGTGGAGGTGCTGTGCCGCTATGATCCCGCCACGCGCGGCGGCAACGCCCCCGATGGCCGCAAGGTCAAAAGCACCATTCATTGGGTGTCAGCTGCCCACGCGCTTCAGGCCGAGGCACGGCTTTACAACCGTCTCTTCCTCAGCGAAAACCCCGACGATGTGGCAGAAGATGGCAGTTGGATGGACAACCTTAACCCCAACTCGCTGGAAACGCGTATCTGCTTTGTTGAGCCAAGCGTAGCAGATGCCCCCCCCGGCACGCGCTATCAGTTCGAGCGTCTGGCCTACTTCTGCGTGGATCCTGACTCAACCACGGGGCATCCGGTGTTCAACCGCACCGTGGCGCTAAAGGATGAATGGGCCAAGGTGCAGAACAAATAGCGCCCGCCCCGTCAAAGCTGTTTGGCCCCATCGCATTCGTTAAGGACAGGTACTTGCTGTGACTTCCCGAGGTGTTGCTTCAATCCACGCGGCCTTCGCCCAGGCCAGGGCCGAAGGCCGCGCCGCCTTCATGCCTTACCAAATGCTGGGCCACCCCGATCCGCAGCAGTCAGTGGCGCTGGTCTGTGCCCTGGCTGCTGCCGGAGCCGATCTTTTCGAGTTGGGTTTGCCCTTTTCTGACCCGCTGGCTGACGGCCCGGTGATTCAAGCCGCAGCCCAACGCGCATTGGATAACGGCATGACGGTGGCGCGCTGTCTGGACGAGGTGCGCGCCCTGCGCGCAGCCATCCCCACCGTGCCCTTCTGCCTGATGGGCTACATCAACCCGCTGTTGGCCTATGGGCTGGAGCGCTTCGTCGCCGATGCAGCCGCAGCCGGTGCCGATGGCCTGGTAGTGCCCGATCTGCCGCCGGATGAGCCAGAGGCAGCGCTGTTGTTGCAGGCCTGCGCGGCGCACAACCTGGCTGTAATCGCCCTGCTGGCCCCCACCAGCACCGACGAACGTATCACCCTGGGCGTAGCCCGCAGCCGCGGCTTCATCTACCTGGTGAGCGTCACCGGCATCACCGGCGCGCGGCGCGAACTATCGGCCACATTGAGCGATTTTGTGGCCCGCGTGCGCCGCGAGGTGCAGCGCCAGTCGCCCGCCGAGCCGCTCAGCCTGGCCGTCGGGTTCGGCATCAGCACTGCACAGCAGGCCGCCCAGGTGGCGCAGATGGCCGATGGTGTCATCGTAGGCAGCGCACTGGTCAAACTGGCAGAACAAAGCCAGCCCGACCCCGTGCCTGCCGTCGCCGCCCTTGCCGCGCACCTGCGCGCGGCTGCCGCGCTGTCGGGCGCAGGCAGCGCCCCGTAAAGCGGACCACCCCCTCAAACCCATGTCTTCCCACCACGAAGCCGACATCCTGTACCGCGCGCTCTTCGGCCATGCCGCCCCTGCCATCATCGTGCAGCGCTTTGGCCCGCTGAGCGCACAGCTTGAGGCAGGCAGCAGCGCGGCCGATCTGGCCGCTTATCAACGTGTCCTGACAAGTGGCGCTGATCTGGAGGCGCTGGAATTTGCCGCCCGCCTGACAAGTCGCCTGCCGCTGCTCACCCGCAAGCTGGCCGCACTGGTCGCCCTGGCCGAAACCTTGCCGGAAAATCAATCGGTCTACCTCAACACGCGTTCTTCCTGGCCGCGTGGCGTGGCAGCAACCGTGTGGGCCGTGTTACGCTCCGCAGCGCTGGGGCTGTACGGCCTGGCTTTGCTGCGCAGAGGCCGCTATGCATGATGTGCTGATCATCGGCGCGGGCGCGGCGGCAGCCGCCGCGGCCTTCGAGCTGGCCCAGCGCGGCATTCGCCCGCTGATGCTGGACGCCGGCGCAGTAGACGACAACCCCACCCCGCGCGTCGAGGGCAATCTCTACGACTTTCGCCGCCACCATGATAGTTTCGATCTGCACATCGGCGCAGATTACCGCGGTCTGGCGCATCTGGTGAGCGCCGAACCGGCTATTGCCAAACTGCAAGCGCCGCACATGGCCTACGTCACCCGCGACGCCGAGGTGCTGGGGCCGCTCAGCCAACAGAATTTTGCCGCAATTCAGAGCTTTGCGCTGGGGGGTCTGGGCAATGCCTGGGGCGCTGGCCTCTATCGCTGGATCGCCGCAGATCTGCATGATTTTCCCCTAACCCTGACCGAGCTGGAGCCATATTTCGACAAACTCACCGCAGAAATTGGCATCAACGGCGCAGAGGATGATCTCGCCGAGTTCTTTGGTAATCCCGCAGGCCTGCAACCACCCTTGACACTTTCGCACAACGCCCAGCAGGTATGGCAAGCCTATCAGCACCACCGCACCAGCCTGCGCCGCCGCGGCATCGCCCTGGGACGGCCGCGCACCGGCGTACTCAGCCGCGCCCACGATGGCCGTCCGGCCTGCGATTACAGCAATCTGGAGTTCTGGCAGGCGCAACCCTACGTGTTCACCCCAGCGCAGATGCTGCGCAAACTGAACGCCGCGGGCCAACTGAACTATTACGGCGATATGCTGGCGCTGCGTTGGCAGGAACACGCCGACCACGTCACCGTGACCGCGCGTCGGCTGGATGGTGGACGCGAGGCGCAATTCTCGGCGCGGCGCGTGCTGCTGGCTGCCGGTGCCATCAACAGCGCACGGCTGGCACTGCAAAGCGCCGGCGACACCCTCACCCGCCTGCCGCTGCTGGAGAACCCCATCCTGCAGATCCCGCTGATACTGCCTGCCTCGCTGGGGCGAAGACTGGATACGCACAGCTTCGGCCTGGTACAGCTTAACCTGGTATGGCAGGCTGCGGCCTGGCAAACCCTGCTGCAAGGCAGCTTGATCGAGCTGACCGCGCCGCTGCGCGCCGAATTCTTTGGCCGCTTTCCGCTGGCCGGACGTAGCAATCTGGCGTTGCTGCGTGAAATGCTGCCCGCCATGCTCATGCTGCAACTCTATTTCCCAGCGCAAGTGCAGCCACCGGCGCGCCTGGGGCTGCTGGCCGACAGTCGTCTGCGCATCGAAGGTGCGTCCTTCGCGCCAGACCTAAGCCGCTTGCAACCGCTGTTGGGAGCCTTGCGCAGCCTGGGGCTGTGGACACACCCCGCGCTGATCCAGCAGCCCGTCACCGGTCACGCCATTCACTATGCCGGCACTTTACCCATGCGCAGCCACCCCCACGCCTACCAGTGCAGGCCCGATGGACGTCTGCACGGGTCGGAGCGCGTGTTCGTGGCCGACTCGGCAAGCTTCTCCAGCCTTTCCGCCAAAAACATGTCGCTGGGGATGATGGCCAACGCCATGCGTATAGCCGCGGGGGCTGTGCAATGACCACGGTGCTTGTCACCGGCGCAGGTGGCTTTATTGCTCGCCATCTGGCTCTGAAATTGCAGGCCGAGGGCTGGCGCGTGGTGGGCACAACTCGCACACCAGTCGCCGCCCTGCCTGGCTATCAGCGTGTGGCCTGTGTGTCGCTGGGCGAAAGCCTGTTGCCCCTGCTGGCCGAGGAGCGAGTAGACGCGGTGGTACACACCGCACTGGCCGCAGGCGCCGCTGCCTATGCCTTGAACGTTGAGGGCACCACGCGTTGGCTGGAGGAAGGCCGCGCCGCGGGCGCGCCCCTGCAAGTGCTGCTCGGCACGCTGTCGGCGCAACCGGAGGCGCTATCGCCCTATGGCCGCGCCAAGTGGACGCTGGAACAGCGCTTTGTAGCCGCCGATGAAGTGGTATTGCGTCTGGGCGTAGTGGTGGGCAATGGCGGCATGTTCGCGCGCATTCGGCGCTCGGCCACACGCGGGCCGCTCACCCCGCTGGTGGATGGCGGGCAACAGCCGCTGTATCTGGTCAGCATCGAGACAGTATGTAACGCGCTGCGTGATGCCATCAACCGCGGCGGGGCAGGGTTGCGCGGCCGCGCCTGGAACCTGGTGCAGCCGGAACCGGTGGCGTTACGCCGCCTGATCGAGGCGATCCAACAACATGACGGGCATCGCGCCCTGTTGCTGCCTGTGCCGCTGTCGCCAGTGTTGTGGGCCGTGCGTGTGCTGGAAAGCCTGCCGGGGCTGCGTTTACCGGTAGGCAGTGCCAATCTGCACGGCCTGCGCCAGCAGAGCGAATACCGTGTGGTGGCTGACTGGGAGCATTTTGGCTATCCTGTGCAGTCGTTGGAAGCCATGTTGAGCGATATCTGACAAGCCGGGGCGTGACTTCGGGCTAAAATTGCACATCCCAAAACCAAAAACGGTTGTGTATGGATTTCGGTTGAAATGTGTTGCCACCGAATTGAATTCGGTGTCTCAAGCCACGAAGCCCCTGCCGGGGCTTTCGGAGAGCGCCTGAGAGCGCTTCGTTCTCTGAACCGCAACCATTTATTGTCCGGCTCTTGTAATTCAACCGAAAGTCGCACACTACCCCAAAAACAGGGGCTTGACAAGCGCAGGGAGGGTGTGTTATAATCCCTATGACGCACTGCGTCATGATCAATCTGTTTGTGATATAGCCGTTTATTCGGCGCAAAACATAAAGGAGCTATCCCATGCCAGAAATTACTTTCCCCAAGCGAATGACCGATTTTGTTGAAGACACCACCCACAGCGTAATGGTTATGCCTCAGCGTATGCTGGATGCCAGCCGCGGCGCTTTCAACACCACCCGCGAAGAGGCCGAGGGCCTGATGGAACGCGGCGAAAACCTGTTCGACAAACTGGTCGAGCGCGGCCAGGAAATCGAAAACCCGGCCCTGAACCGTGTCGTTACCCTGTGGAAGCAGTGGAGCCGCCGCGGCATGGAGCAGTTGCATGTGGCCGAAGAGCAGCTTGAGCAGCAGGTGCAGGCGATGCTGGCAATGTTGCATATCCCCAACATGGACGACATCAAGCGCATCGACAGCGAGTTGGACCGCATCGCTCGCAAGCTGGACGCACAATTGGTGCAACAAGAGCTGGCAGCCCTGCCCATCATGGACTACAAGACCATGAACGTCAAGGACGTAGTTGCCCAACTGGATGAGCTGACCCAGGAGCAATTGCAGGCCGTGCAGCAGTTTGAGGCCGCTCACCTGAACCGCAAGACCATCTTGCGCCAGATCGAGCAGCGCATGGAAGCCGTTGCTGAATAAATACAGGCCCAGAAACAACTTCCGCAATGGCTCGGTCGCAAATCGGGAATGATCCCGCAGTCACCGGCCGGGAACGCTTCTCCATGCAGCCGTCCGGTCACTAACCGCATAAAAACCGCCGCGCCGAACTTCGGTGGTGGCGGTTTTTTGTTAAATCACTGATGTTACGCAGCGTACCGCCGGTCGAGTAGGTGGTGGCGGCGCTGATCACCAGGCGCTCCTGTGAGACAAAGCTGAGTTCGCACCCGATCACCGCCACAACCGTACCGAGGCCCTTCCCGGCTGGTTTCGATACAGGCACGCAGGGTTCTGTGCAGGCAACTGTGCTGGTTCGAGGCGCAAGCTAAGGACAATCCGCCTGCCCCCTGCGGTAACCAACATTTGCCTGATGGTTTGAAACAGACTGCGTAACATGACTTAAATACACTTGGCAGCGGCTGGCTTGAGGTCGGGTTCAGCCAGTCAAACGGGCCTGAGCCAGCGCCGCGTAAACCATGCCGCGGGCGGTGAACTCGCTGCGAAACAACGTGGCTTCATGTACCGGCATGGTGCCCAGTGCGCCCACAGCGACACCAGCCAACGCATCGGCTAACGCCTGTCTGCGGCCAGGAGCAAGGTTTTCCTGCACGCGGCCAATGGTAAGATGCGGCGCAAAAGCGCGCTCCTCACGGGCAAAGCCCAGGCGACTGAGCTGCAAATCCAGGGCGCGCTGCAAGCCGAGCAATGACCGCGGCAACGGCTCAACGCCTACCCACATCACGCGCGGGCTGCGGACGTGAGGAAAGCAGCCAAAGCCGCTCACTGCCAGCTCAAACGGTGCAAAACCCGCCGCCGCAGTCTGCAACGCTGCGGCCACAGGCTCAACCTGCTGCGCAGGTGTATCACCAAGAAATTTCAGTGTCAAATGGCTGTTAGCAGGCGGCACCCAACGCACGGCCTGCGCGGGCAGCTCTGCCTGCACAGCCGCCTGCGTGCGGGCCAACGCCTGGCGAATGGTGGCATCCAGCTCAATGGCAATAAAAAGCCGCAACATGGTGTTCATGGCCGGATTATAAGCCACCCCACCTCAAAATGAAAGGAAACTATTATGACAAAACCCATTCCCCCGCTTGTTTCAGGGGCATTGCCTCTGCTGGGTCACGCTCTGGAGTTCCGCAGCGACCGCACCGGTCTGTTTCAGCGCGGCTATCAGGAACACGGCAAGCTGTTTGCGTTGAAGCTGTTCAACCAGAACGTAGCCGTGGTGATCGGCCCGGAATATCAGCGCATCTTCTTTATGGAGACCGATAAGGCGCTGGGTATTCAGGAGCCATATCGCTTTTTGCGCGCCATGTTTGGGGATGTGCTTTTTTTGGCCCCGCATGACGTTTATTTGGATCACCGCGCCGTGGTGCTGGAGGCCTTCCGCCGCGAAAAAATGCTGCACTACGGCAATGTGATGCAAACGGTGATCGGGCGCTGGCTGGATGGCCTGGGCGACAGCGGTGAAATTGAGTTGGTGCAAGGGCTGACGCGGCTGATTCAGGATGTGGCCGGCACCTGCTTTCTGGGCGAAGACGTACATCAACAACTGGGCCGCGATTTCTGGGATCTGTACAGTGTGATGGCCGAAGGGATGGACCCGCTGCTGCCGCCCAGCCTGCCACTGCCCAAATTCATCCGCCGCGACCGCGCCAAGGCGCGCTTGCAAGCCATTCTGGAACCGGTGATTGCCGAGCGCCGCGCTCACCCCGAACGATACGATGATTTCCTGCAGGACCTGGTGAACAAGCGCTACCCCGATGGGCGCCTGGCTGAGCAGGAACTCATTGTCAACCTGTTGCTGGGCTTGATGTTTGCCGGCCACGAAACCACCGTGGGCCAAGCCTCTTGGACGATCATCATGCTGCTGCAACACCCTGCCTATCTCGCTCAGGTGCAACAGGAGATAGCCGCGATAGCACCGGCAGACACACCGCTTGATGCGCGCCAGATCATGCAACTGGAGCGTATCGCCTGGGCCGTGCGCGAGGTGGAACGTACCCACCCATCGGTAGATATGCTGATGCGCACCGTGAAAGAAGATGTGGATTTGGGCGATTACATTATCCCGCAAGGCTGGCTGGCCCAGGTAGCGCAAAACATCGCCCATAACCTGCCTGAGCTGTTCCCTGAACCGGATCGTTTCGACCCGCTGCGTTATGCCCCTGACCGCGCCGAGGACAAGCAAGATCGCTTTGCTCTGATCGGTTTTGGTGGCGGCACGCACAAATGCACCGGCATGAACTTTGCCAACCTGGAAATGACTCTGATCACTGCGCAGTTGTTACAACGGTTTGAGCTGGAGCTGCTGCCGCCCGCGCCTACCGTGGAATTCGGGCTGGGAGCCAGCCGCCCTTCGGCTACACGCCTGCGCTATCGCTCCCGCCGCCAGGTGGATGCTTTTCGCCACCCGGCACAGGAGTTGCCCCCTACCTTTGAGCCTTAGCCGCGTTAGCTCCCTTGCAACACCATGCGCGCGGCTGCGGCCGCGCGGGAGCGATGGCTGATGCGGTTTTTAATCTCTGCCGGCAGCTCTGCCATGGTCAGTCTGTAATCGAAATCTGCGACCAGAAACACAGGATCGTAGCCGAAACCATGCTCGCCGCGCGGTGCGGCAGCAATGCGCCCCTCGCACGCGCCCTGCGTGGTGGCAGTACGGCCATCGGGCCAGGCCAATGCCACCACGCAGCGAAAGCGGGCTGTACGCTCGTTTTCTGCTGTCGGGGCAAGCTGTTGCAGCAGCAAGCGGTAGCGGTCACCATCACTGCGCGCCGCGGGTGCGCCATAGCGCGCGGAGAATACCCCCGGCGCGCCGTCCAGGGCATCTACCTCCAGCCCAGAGTCGTCGGCCCAAACCAGCAGGCCGCTATGCGCGGCATAAGCGCGCGCCTTCAATAGCGCGTTTTGCTCGAAAGTGACCCCGGTTTCCTCTACATCAAAGGTAATGCCCTCGGCATCCAGATAGGTAACCTCGATGGGGAGATCGGCCAGCAGGGCGCGGTATTCCTGTACCTTGCCCTGGTTATGGGTGGCAACAAGCAGTTTGATTGACATTACTTTTCGCTCCAAATGAAATTGACCACGCTGCGATGATAACATATAATGCCCACGGCGACGAAGTCAAAACCCCACGTTGTTCCCCCAGCAAGGAGATGCTCCGTGCCCGAATACCCGTTGCGATTGTTCAGCGGCAGCGCCAATCGGCCCCTGGCCGATGAAGTTGCTGCCATTCTCAAACAGGACCTTGGTAGCTGTACCACCACCCATCTGGCCGACAGCGAAATCCACGTCAAGATCAACGAGCTGGTACGCGGCGACGACATCTTCTTCATCCAGCCTTGTTCTGCGCCGGTAAACGACAATCTGATGGAGCTGCTGCTCTACCTGGATGCGTTTCGCCGGGCTTCGGTACACAGCATTACCCTGGTAGTGCCCTATTTTCCTTATGGGCGGCAAGAACGCATGGCTATTGGCCGCGAAGCAATCAGCGCGCGCGTGGCCGCCCGTATGATTGAAACGCTGGGAGCCAGCCGCCTGATCTACATGGATATCCATGCCGAAGCCACGCAAGGATTTTTCGATATTCCGGTAGACCCGCTTTCCGCACGTGAGGTGCTGGCTTCGCACTTCGCCAGTGACCCAAAATTTCGCGATGCAGTAGTGGTATCGCCCGACGTGGGCCGCACCAAGGTGGCTAGCCGCTTTGCCGAAACCCTGCATCTGCCACTGGTGCTAATGCACAAACGCCGCGAGAGCTTCGACACTGTGCGCACCACCCATGTAGTGGGTGACATCAAAGACAAGATCCCCATTGTCATTGATGATATCATAGCCGGTGGCAGCATCCTCACCCAGCTTGATGGGTTGATTGAAGCCGGGGCGCGACCGGAAATCTATCTGGCTATCACCCACCCGGTGCTGTTACCCAGTGC
Source organism: uncultured Caldilineales bacterium (assembly GCA_937907455.1). Lineage (GTDB taxonomy): Bacteria > Chloroflexota > Anaerolineae > JAAEKA01 > JAAEKA01 > JAAEKA01. The sequence continues at coordinate 27,018 of CALESQ010000090.1, read as the reverse complement.
GCTGGAGCGGCTGGACAAGAATGACACTATCAAGCAGCTTGTAGTCACCAACACCATCCAGGTGCCGCCGGAAAGGCAGCACCCTAAACTGGTGATCAAATCCATTGCGCCGGTGCTGGCCGACACCATCTACCGCATCTGGACACGGCGTTCAATCAGCCCGCTGCTGCAACGCCCCCACGATGCCGTGGAACCGCCACTGCTGCGGCTGGCCCGGCAGGCCAGCATTGACCTGGAAGACTACAAGCCCGCATTACCCAAGGAGTCTGCTGTTGTATCTTTGGCTTGATCTTTATGCGCCCTACCTGGCACTTGCTGCTTTGGGCGTTGCCCTGCTGGCGCTGCTGTGGGGATTGGCGCAACAACGCCGTTTACAAACGCTAACCGCACGCTATCAGGCGTTGACCGAAGGCACCGACGGCGGCAACCTGGAAACGGTGCTGGCGGGCCATCTGGAAAACGTGCGCGCAGCGCGCGAACGGGCCAACCAGGCGCTGGAAATCGCCCGCCACATGGAACGCAACAGCACCTATGCCCTGCAACATATCGCCCTGCTGCGTTACAATCCCTTCAGTCATACCGGGGGTGACCAGTCGTTTGTGCTGGCGCTGGCCGATCATCACGGCAACGGGGCAATCATCAACAGCCTGCATGCGCGCGAGGGCACACGCATCTACGCTAAACCGCTGGCAAACTGGGGGTCAAGCCATGCCTTGACCGACGAAGAGCAACAAGTGATCAGCACCGCGCGCAGTCAACCGGTGATGGTTAGTTATTCTGCAACAAAAGGTGAGTGAGTATGTTCAGCAAGGAACGCCGACCCGATCCTGATGTGATTGATGTGAGCATTGGCCCTCGTGCCACCTTCAGCGGCAACCTGCGCTGCGACGGCAGCATTCGCATTGAAGGCGTGATGGAAGCGGGACAACTGGAAACATTAGGTAACGTTATTATCAGCCCCGGAGCGAAGGTGGCAGCCACCATCAAGGCCCGCACCGTCTCTATTTCCGGGGCCTACAACGGGGAAATTGATGCCCAACGAGTAGAATTGCTGGAAGGTGGGCGCGCCTGGGGCAAGATCAAAGTGGCTTCGTTCCTGCTGGATGAAGGCGCGTTCCTGCGCGGCGAGCTGGTCATGCAGGACGAAACCCCCAAAGAAGCGTTTGTCTTGCCGCGCGGGGAAAAATCCATTCCGGTGATAGACAAGACCTAGCCAGATTGACAGCGCCTTTGGCGCGTGCTATACTGCCTCCCTATTCTGTCATCTCACTATGGCCATGATGTGCCCGCTTGTTTCAGGAACCGGCCTCATGGCCGGATTCTTGTATTTCAAGCCTGTCTCGTGCTTAGCCGGCCGCCCAGGTGTTTCAAGGAGACCCACGTATGGCTGAATCTATCAAGCCGGTTCATGTCGAAGAAGTCGAGGATGTCGTCATCCGTTTTGCAGGCGACTCCGGCGACGGTATGCAGCTCACCGGCACACAGTTTACCAATACCGCCGCCATCATTGGCAATGACATCAGCACACTGCCGGAGTTTCCGGCGGAAATCCGCGCGCCAGTCGGCACTACAGCCGGCGTCAGCGGCTTTCAGGTTCACATCGCCAGCCGCGATATTTTCACCTCCGGCGATGAACCGCATGTACTGATTGCCATGAACCCAGCCGCGCTGAAAGTCAGCCTGGGCGATTTGCTGCCCGGCGGCACGGTCATTGTAGACGAGGACGAATTCACCCCGGCCAACCTGCGCAAGGCCGATTACCTGTCTAACCCGCTGGAAGACGGCACGCTGGCCGGCTATCACGTTCACAAGGTGCGGCTAACCACCCTGAACCGCAACGCCGTGCAAGGGGTCGAGGGGCTGTCAGCCAAGGAAGTTGACCGCTCGCGCAATTTCTTCGCGCTGGGACTGACCTTCTGGATCTACGACCGCCCGCTGGACAGCACGCTGGAATGGATCGAAGACAAGTTCAAGAAAAATCCGCCGGCGCAAACAGCTAACCGCCGCGCCCTGGAAGCCGGTTACTATCTGGGCGAAACCGCTGAAGCCTTCTCGACCCGCTACAAGGTCAAACCGGCTGCTCTGCCCGAAGGCAATTACCGCAAGGTCACCGGCAATGAAGCAGTGGCACTGGGCATGGTAACTGCGGCTACCCTGGCTAACAAGCCGTTGATCTACTGCACTTACCCCATCACCCCGGCCAGCGACATCCTCCATTTTCTGGCTCCGCTGCGCAACTTTGATGTACGCACCTATCAGGCTGAAGACGAAATTGCAGCCATGGGTGCCACCATCGGCGCGGCCTTTGGTGGGGCATTTGCCGCCACCGGCACCAGCGGCCCCGGCCTGGCACTAAAGAGCGAGGCCATCAACCTGGCTGTGGTGCTGGAGCTGCCCATGGTGATTGTAGATGTGCAGCGCGGCGGCCCCAGCACGGGCATGCCCACCAAGCCGGAGCAAGCTGACCTGTTGCAAGTACTCTTTGGCCGCAACGGCGAAAGCCCGGTGCCGGTGCTGGCCCCGCAATCACCCGCCGATGGCTTCGATATCGCGGTAGAGGCATTCCGTCTGGCGGTGCGCGCCATGACCCCGGTGTTCGTCCTGTCCGACGGCTATCTGGCTAACAGCGCCGAGCCGTGGGCTTTGCCCGATCCCGATACCATGGAACCGATTGTGATCACGCATCCTACGGCAGCCGACTACGGCGAAGGCAACCCCTTCCTGCCCTTTGGACGCAACCCGGAAACGCTGGGCCGACCGTGGCCGCTGCCGGGCGAATATGGCCTGGAGCATCGCATCGGCGGCTTGTCCAAGCAGCCGGGCACGGGCAACGTTTCCTATTCGCCCGATGACAACGAACGCATGATCCATGATCGTGCCGAAAAAGTGGCCCGCCTGGCCGAGGTGATTCCGCTTTTGCAGGTATTTGGTGAGCCGAGCGGTGATCTGCTGGTGATCGGCTGGGGCAGCTCTTATGGAGCCATCCACCAGGCTGTAGAACGGGCACAGCGCGCCGGTGCGAGCGTGTCGGCGGTGCATCTGCGCCACCTCAACCCCTTCCCTGCCAACCTGGATGAGATCATGCACAACTTCAAGCAAATCCTGGTACCTGAGATGAACCTGGGCCAGTTGGCGATGTTGCTGCGAGCCAAAACCCTGCTGCCGGTCATCTCGATGGGCAAAGTACGCGGTCGCCCCTTCAAAATCAGCGAAATCAGCGCCAGAATTGATGAGCTGCTGGGCAACAACGCCTAAAAGGACAAAACCATGAGCGAACCTATTCAGCTTACCCGCAAAGATTTCGTTTCCAGCCAGGCGGTGCGCTGGTGTCCCGGCTGCGGCGACTACGGCATTCTCTCGCAGATGCAGAAGGTCATGCCTGAGCTGGGTATTCCCCGTGAAAAGATCGTGTTCATCTCTGGCATTGGCTGTTCCAGCCGCTTTCCGTACTACATGAACACCTTCGGCATTCACAGCATCCACGGCCGCGCCCCTACATTGGCTACCGGCCTTAAGCTGGCTAATCCCGATCTTACCGTGGCGGTGATCACCGGCGACGGCGACGGCCTGTCTATCGGCGGCAACCACCTGCTGCATGCCATGCGCCGCAACGTCAACATCAAGATCTTTTTGTTCAACAACCGCATCTACGGCCTGACCAAAGGGCAGTATTCGCCCACCTCGCTGCCGGGCACCAAAACCAAGTCATCGCCGCTTGGCTCCATCGAGCAGGCATTCAATCCTATCAGCGTGGCCCTGGGTGCCGAGGCTACCTTTATAGCCCGCACCGTGGATGTGGAACAAAAGCACATGGGCGAAACGATCCGCCGTGCCTTCGAGCACAACGGCGTAGCCTTTGTGGAGATCTTCCAAAACTGCGTGATCTTCAACGACGGCACCTGGGCTCCCGTCACCGAACGCGATATCAAGGACGATAACCGCGTGGTGCTGGAGCACGGCAAGCCCATGATCTTCGGCAAAAACAGCGACAAGGGCATTCGCATGTCGCGCTGTATGCAGCCTGAGGTGGTGTCGCTGGACGATGTCAGCCCGGCTGAGTTGCTGCATCACGACGAGCATGATGAAAACGGCATGTTGGCCTACATGCTCAGCCGCATGACCTACCCCGCCTTCCCGATTCCGGTGGGTGTGTTCCGTCAGGTGCAGCGCCCGGTGTACGAAGAAACGGTGTTGCAACAGGTAGCCGATGCCCAGGCACGCCGCGGCAAAGGCACGCTGCGCGATCTGTACAGCGCAGACGAAACCTGGACTATCAGCCGCAACGGCCACGATCCCGACCCCATGTTGTTCGGCGAAGGCTAAAAAACCCAGCCCGTTTTTTTCAGGCTGTGGCGCGGTGCTGTCGGGGAAAGTTCCTGGCAGTGCTGGCCACAGCCTGTTGATTCCACGCCTCAGTATTGGCGCTTGCTAGGGGCTGCCCACCGGCTCGGTTGCCAGCAGCACATACATCACCGTGCCGGAGCGGTCGTAGATGGCGTCGCGGATCACCAGCTTCATGGCGTATTCGGCTGCTAGCTGCTGCAAGGCGTCACTGCGTCCCTGAAACACGGCTTGCTCTGGCATGCGCACCACATACAGGCGCGATGTATCGCGGATGAACTGCGCGGCGCGTTCGGCAAAGTCAGCATCGGGCGCATCCAGCCGCGCGTAACCAAAGATCTCCAGCGGTTGCACGCGGTTCAGCGTGAGATAGCGCACCTGCGCCTCGATTCCCCAATCCAGCATGAGCGGCTGCTGCACGGCGCGCTGATCCAGCCAGCCGGCCAGCCGCTCTATCGCGTCTGAATGCGACGCCAGCCCGCCACTGCGTGCCAGCACGCGATGATAGCGCACGCTGTTACGCGCGTCCGCGCCTATCCACAGCAGCAGGGCCAGCAGCACGGGCAGCACCAGCACGGTGCGCCACCGAGGGAGAGCCGCCCTGGCCCCGCGCCATAGCAAGCTATCTGCCGCCAGCGCGGCCAACAGCAGCACAAAAGGTTGCATCACCGCAAAGTGGGTGATGAACAGATCAGACACTGTGAACGAGGACTGCACCACCAGCAGCAGCACAAAGAGCGCAGCCGGCCACAGCACACGCCGCACCGCAGGCAACGCGGCGCCGAACAGCAGCGCCGTCACCAGCATCCCCGCGGCCAGCAGCGGCGACCAGCGATTAGCCGTGCTTTCTCCCAAATACCAGAGATGATCCCCGCGCAGCAGCGTGCCGAGCTGAGCCAGGCGCGTTAAAAAATTGATAGTGAAGGCACTGTTCTGCACGCCGTAATAGCTTTGACCGGCATTGCCAAGTACCGAACGTAGTGTGCCCGCACTTTGCAGATTGAACAGCAGCAAGGGACTGAGCGCCACCGCAAAAACCAGCAACGCCGCGGCCAGATGCCATCCACGCACGGGACCACGCAGCCCGCGCGCCGAACGCTCACGCAACAGCCAGGCGAGCGCAGCCGCGCCACTCAACGCACCTAACACCCACAAAAAGAGCAGCTTGCTCCACAGTCCCAGCCCCGCCACAGCAGCCAGCAACAACAGCAGACGCAGCGAACGACTGCGCTGCCAGCGCAGCGCCAACAACACCGCAGCCACAGCCAGCGTGGCGGTAACATTGGTGACAAAGATACCCTGCCGGCTCCAAAAAACGAAAGTGGGCGACACCGCCAGGAACAGAGCGGCTATCTCACCGCTCCAACCGGCATCAGAGCTGCCGCGCAGGCGGCGACCCAAGTCGCAGCCCAGTTGCCGCGTCAGCAGCAGCGTTGCCAGACCAGCAAGCAGGCCCAGCAGACGCAGTGCAGGCACAGTAACGCCAAAGAGGGCCAACAACGGCAAAGCCAAATACACGTTGAGCGCGCCGATATAGTCCTGCACCATCAGTGGCAGTAACACCGAACCGATGCGCACGCCAGAGTCGCGAAACACCTGCACCGGCTGCCCCTGCAAGAGCTGCATAGCGTTCACTCCCGCCTCTTTGGCCTCGTCATAGTGCAGGCCGGGCGCCCCCAACTGCGGTAAAGCCAGGGCTAAATAAAGCAGGATAGCGCAGGCAAACACCACCCTGTGAGCAAACAAACTGCGGCGGTTTTCAGGGTCAGCAGACACAGGCGGCATGGGCTAGCGTGCCACCAGGCTGATTTCGGCCACCAGGCTTTCATAGTTGTGGCCCGATGCATACAGCTTAAGGTAGTTGAGAGTAGCCATAGGAGGCAGGCCTTCGGTTTTCAGCCGCTCCAACAGGTTGCCGCTCTCGAAGGGATACCAGGTGTTCTGGGGAATCTTCTCGCCGCCGGTGACCACCCACTGCGGTGGTTTTTCCTGATAGTAAAAGCCGTGTGTCCAGAATTGATGGTTGCCGTACACATCTTCGTAGTCCAGCCGCAGCATCAAGGGAAATTCCGAGCTTTGTTCGCCTGCACCCGGCAGGCTTTGCCAGCGCAACAACACATCCATTTGCAGGTTGAGATAGTCGAAGTCGCGCACATCCTTCTCCAACACTTGGGTAATCCCTACCTCGCTATGCGTGGGCGGTTGATTGATGCGCCGCAAACGCGTCACCATCCGGCCATCCACATCGGTCACCTCGGCGCTGCCTGCTGTGGCATCGTCAGCCGGATAGATAGTGATCAGCCAGTTTGGAGGGCCAAGCGCTGTCTGAAAATCGCCGTTAACGATTAACTCTTCGTCGCCCGATGCGGCCGCGGTAGGTGGTTGACCAGCCAGCACCGTGCTGTTGGTTCCTGATGCCACCACAACCTGTTGCCCCTGGGCACGCAAAGTGGCCTCGCCAAAACGCACAGTCAGTTGAGTTTGTGTGACGTTAGTCTCCACCGAATAGCTGCCGGGGGCCAGCTCAATCTCGGCGTGGGGTGTAGTGAGGGTGAAGCGCTGGCCTTCCGGCTCGGTGCCGGCCACATACACGCGCACGCGCCCACTGCGCACCTCCAGGCTGAATTGCACCGGATCGGTGCTAAGAGCAAAGCGCGGCCGGCTGGCGCGCGTTAGCACCACCTCGGCCGCAGGATAAATTTGCACCGTTGAGATTTCCGGCCCCGGCTGACTCTTTTTGCCCACCGCCTGAAACACCAAAGCTGCCTGCGAACGCTGGTCGGTTTTAATCACCGTGCCCGGCTCGATGGAGCGCATATCTATCAAAGCAATCGGATCGCTGTCGCTGCTGGGAGCCAGCAACACAGTGCCGCTTGTCACCCGCACCACGCCCACCTGCGTCACCTGGCTGTGCAGCACATACCAGCGCACGGCCAGCGGCAGCGACACCAGCAGCGCACAAAAGACGGCGAAACTGGTGAGCAGAATGATCCAGGCAAGACCGGTGGGGTTTTTGCTTGCCATAGCGGTTATTGCGCTCCGTCCGGGCTGTCGGCGGGCGGTGCGTCAGCCTCCATCTCAGCCAGACGCTTCAGCCAGATACGGGCATGCTCATCGGCAGGATTGACGATCAGTGCCTGCTGGAAGGCAGCATGCGCCGCGGCGTAGTCACGGCGGTCGTGGTAGATCAGCCCCAGATTATAGTGTACGTTGGCAGTAGTCGGATCCAGCGCCAACACGCGCTGATAGGCGGCAATAGCTTTGGCTTGCTGCTGCGGCCCGGAAAGCACCAGATTGCCCAGATGCGCCGCCGCCAGGTTGGTCCACACCATCGGATTATCGGGGGCAAGCTGGCTGGCACGTTCCAGCACGCTTTCAGCCTTGTTATAGCGACGTTGCAGCACATAGGCTCCACCCAGGTTGATGGCAGCCTCTACGTTGTCGGGCAGCAGGGCGACGGCTTGCTCCAGCTTGAGCGCGGCCTGATCGGCATCGCCCTGCAGCAGCAAGGCCGCGCCTTGATTCAGCAAATCAAAGCCGTGCGCACGGCTGTTGTCAGACTGAGCCGTGACGCGGCTGCGCCGCGCCTGCAACTCGTCCGGCGGCAGGGTTTCGGGGGTTTGACGCTGTGCGGGACTGAGTACCATCGTGCGCCGACCTGCTTTTTTGCGAAATTTGCTCATAATATTTACTGCAACCAGGCCAACAACAGGGTGACGGTAAACAGGCTGGCGAGGGTGGATACCAACACTACACCGGCAGTGAAGCGCGGCGCGTTGTCGTACTGAGTAGCCAGCACAATCGCCATCACCGCGGTAGGCATCGAGGCTTCGACAATGACTGCCTTGCGGGTGATACCGCTAAGACCAAGCGCAGCGGCAAAAAGCAGGCCCAGCAGCGGACCACTTAGCAGCTTCACCGCCGAGGCCACCACGATGGGGCCGAAATCCTGGCGGATGCGCACCTCGGCCAACTGTGCGCCCAAAATCACCAGCATTACCGGAATGGCCGCCTGGCTGCCGATGCCGGCAAAGCGCTCCAGCGGCAAGGGCACAGCCAAATTGCCTGCCCACACCAACAAGCCTGCCAGTCCGGCATAAGTCAGGGGCACGGTAAGGACATTGCGCAGCGCCTGCGCGGCGCTTTTGCGTCCGCGGGCTATCACATAGATGCCCACCGTGGAGAGAATGAGGGTACTCATGGCGTAGTAAACCACCGCAGGATCAAGCGCGGCAGCGCCATAAGCAAACTGATTAGCGGGCAGGCCGTAATTGCCGGTATTGCCTGCCATCACGCACAAAATCAACGCAGCGCCGGTGGCTTGGTCCAGACGCAGCCATCGGGTAGCCAGCCAGCCCAGCACGGCTGCGCCGCCGATGGTAAGCGCAGCAAACAGGGTGATTCGTCCCAGGTCGGCAGCGGCCAGATGGGTGTGGCTCAATTTGTCAAAGAGCAGACAAGGTGAAAAAATGTAGAAAGCTGCTTTGGCCAAACCCTCAGGGCGCAGGCCTGCACGCCTGGAAAGCAGAAAACCAGTGCCGGCTGTCAGAAAAATCGGCGCGAGTACCTGCCAAAGGATTTGCAGCGCAACAGGCATACAGGCTAAGTTTGAGACGGCAAAAGCAAGCCAGAGCCTTTGGCATCACCGGCCAGAAAATCCAGCTCGGCCAGGGCATCTTCGGCTGCTTCACTCAGGTCTTCATCTTCGCTGGCGCAACATGCCTTCAGGACACGCTTTGCCTCGCGCCCGCCAATGCGTCCCAGCGCCCACACGGCAGCATCGCGAATCTCCACATCTTCGTGGTTGATAAAGCGAATCAGGTCGGGAACGGCTTCTTCGATCTCCAGTTCACCGCTGGCGCGTACAGCCTCGTAGACCATGGCATTATCGCTGCCGCCCAGCTCGTCCAACACGATGTTGTTCCAGCGCGTGTCGGCGCTGCGCCCCATGGCAAACAGCGCGCCGATACGCATCAGTTCTTCCTCTTCCTCGTAGGCGTCGAGGATCATATCGGACAGTTGCTCGTTGCTGGAATTAGCCAGCGCCTCTAGCACACGACGGCGCACCCAGGCATCCTGATCGGGCAGATAGTAGGCATCGAGCAAGGCATTTTCCACGCGCTGCGCCGCAGTTTGATCAATTTGATCGAATTCGCCCAGCAATAAAAAGCGACCCAGCGACAGGGCCGCAGCCGCGCGCACATCCAATACCTCATCGTTTTGCAGGCGGCGGATCAGCGGGCTGATCAAGCGCACATCCTCTTCTTCCCATAACCCTTCGATGGTCTGCACGCGGATGTAAGGATCGTCATCTTCAATCAGCCAGCGGTAGATTGGTGCAAAGTTAGCCTGCACATGGTCTTCGGCGTACTCCACCAGCGCGCTGATCAGCTCACGCCGACGAGCAGGGCTTTGCCGCTGCCACACGGTGCGAAATTCATCCATCTGATCACGGTTCAGGTCAGAAAGCGTCGCTACCTCCAGTGAGGCAATCGCCTGTTCCTGAGTGAGCAAAGTTTGCAGGGTTTGGGCAAAGGTAGGGCGGTGCTGATGACCGCCTGCTGACACGTCCAAAGGTGATTTCATGGCGCAGAATGCTCAAATCGTAAGAAATACAGACACAACTATCTGTTAACGCCAGTAAAAGATGCGGCTTTCGCTGAACGGGCTAAGATCAATTTCCTGACCATCAGCCCCCATGCGGCGAATTTGCACGCTCCAGGTGGTGAGGCGATCCGGGGTGAAGGCCATGTCAAAGATCCACAGCGGGACTGCATAGCTCACTGCAGTGGTGCGCTCTTCGGCGTAACCGGCAGAGCCGTCACGCTTGGTGAAACGCAACACCAGGTAGTAATAATCGTTCGGACCCAACTCGGCAAAGTCCCAACGCAGCACAGGTTGGGTGGCGGCTGTGAAACCATCCCCTGATGGAGGCGACAGCAGCACCGGCGCGGGCTGGCGCACGATCACCGTGGCAGTGGGCACGGGGGTGGGTGTGTTGGTAGGCACAGTGGGTGTAGACGTGGCCGGCACCGGCGTTGCCGTGGCAGCAGGCAGTTCAATGACCGTTCCCTGAGGAGGAATCTGCAAGACCTGATCCACCTGCAGGATGGTATTCGGTGTCATGTCGTTATAGGCGGCCAGCACCTCCTGGCTGATCCCATAGCGCCGGGCAATGTTGAACCAGTTATCACCTGACTGCACCACATAGCTGCGCGTGGTCGAGGCCACACTTGCTTGAGTGGCTGTAGGCAATGCTGCTGTTGCTGTCGCTCGCGGGGTGGCGGTGGCTGGCACACGCGTGGGGAGACGAGTGGCGGTGGCGGCCGCACGCGTAGGTAGACGTGTGGCCGTTGCCCGCGCCCGCGTGGGGGTAGGCGGTGGCAGCGTGGCCGTGGGAGGAAGCGGCGTAGCTGTAGGCGGCACGCTGGTGGCTGTAGCTGTGGGCGGCACGTTGGTGGCTGTAGGTTCGGCTGTGGCCGTGGGCAGTGTGGTAGGCGTAGGCGGTTCAGGGGTAGCCGTGGGGTCTGCCGAGATGGTAGCTGTGGCGGCGGTATCGGATGCTGCGCTTAACAAGCCGCCCCCTACCGCTGCCCCTACGGTGGTGGGAGCAAGCACCACGCCCGCTGGGGTAGCAGGATCAGGAAGCTGTGCCAACACCACCACGGCTGTGGGAGATGGCGTTGGCACCTCCACTTCAGCTACAGCCAGGTTCGATGCAGCGTCCAGCACCTTGCCGCCTACATCGCCGATACTAGCCTGCACGCGGGCAAGCTGGCGCTGTGCCCCCGAACGAATGGCATTCCATTGGGTGAGCAGCACGCCCAGCAGCAGCAGGCCAACAAGCAGCAAAGCGGCACTCCCCCAAAGATTGGTTGCGAAGCGCGCCCGATGCAAGGTATGCCCACACCGTGGGCATATTTTTGAAGACGCTGGTGCTTTATAGCGACAATGCGAACAGGAAGTGAGTGTGTTTTTAAGCGTTTGGCGTTCGCCACAGTGCGGACAAATGCTCAAACCACCGTGGATTGTTTCTCCACAGCGCTTACAGTTCATAGGTTAACCTCTAGGTAGATGCGAGCACTACCCGCGGGATGTTGCCTACCCAGCCGATGATAAGTCACCAACTAAGGAAGCTAAAATCGGTGTTGAGGTCTTTGTAGGTAATGAAAGCCATCAACGCCAGCAGGGCAACCATCCCGGCAAAGTGGATAGCGCCTTCCCAATTTGGATCTACACGGCGGCCGCGCAGCTTTTCGATGACGATGAAAAGCAGTCGTCCGCCATCCAAAGCGGGCAACGGCAAGAGATTGGTAATAGCCAGGGCAGCGCTAAGAATGCCCATAAGCCTTAAAATTGGATACCAATAGCCGGAGTTTTGTGTAGCCTCGATAGCACTGCCGGTAAGTGCAAAGATGCCAACAGGGCCAACCGGTCGCGCGTCTGCCGGTGTGATAGCACCTCGGATCAGCAGCGAGGGCACCGACACGGTGAGCCTGATGTAGTCAACAGTGTCGCGCAGGCCAATCACCAGGGCCTGCAAGGGATTGCTGCGCACCAGCTCGGTCATGGGAGTAATGCCAATGCCGATTGCGCCTTCGCCGGCAGGGGGCGACACCCGCGGGGCGAGGGTTACTTCAAACGGTTGACCAGCGCGCTCCAGGTGCAACGTCACCATGCTGCCAGGATGGGCGGCTACATAGTCAGCGATGTCACCGGCATACAGAACTTCAGTGTCGTTGATGGCAAAAACACGGTCGCCCACGCGCAAATCGGCCTGAGCCGCGGGAGAGGCGGGGCGCACTTCGCTGATCTCCCCGCCGGGGATCATGATTGGCAAGCCCAGCATAGCGGCCACGGCAAACACCAAAACCGCCATCACCAGGTTCATCCCCGGACCGGCAAGCAGCGTGGCCGCGCGGCCACGCTTGGAAGCATTGACAAAGCTGCCGGGGCCAGCCAAGCCATCCTCGCCGCGCATCCGCACAAAACCGCCCAACGGCAGCCAGTTGATGCTGTAGATCGTCCCCGGGTCCACCAGCATGACTTCCTGAGCCTGAGCATAACGCGGATCATCTTCAGGGATCAAAGCAATAGTTTGAAGCCAGTTGCGCCCGCGCTTGTCTTCATTGGCCTGATAATGCACGCGGCTGCCAACGGTCAGGCCTTCGGGCAGGGCAAGGCCCGCAGGCGCAATGATCTTGCGCCCACCAATGATCAAGCGCGCCTTGCCCCGATGCAGGGTAAAGGCGCGCGGAGGAAAGCCAAAGCCAAACTCTTCTGTCACAATCCCGTTGCGACGCGCCACGAGAAAGTGCCCCAGTTCATGGATAAAAACCAATATACCAAAAATCAGGATAAACCCAACGGTCTTAAGAATTGTATCAAATGGTAACATAATAAGCCTTTCGCACCGGTCACACTACGGCTGGTGTATCGGCTATTATAACCCAACTTGCGAAATTGGCAAGGTCTTTCAGGCAGGGTTGTGTACGGATTTCGGTTGAAATTGCAAGCGAGGCGGAATCCGAGTAAGGTATAGGGTGCAAACCAAGAACCTGAAAGGAGACCGCCTCGTATGGCAAGCGTACTACCAGAACGACGATCTGTCAATGGACGAGCCTATCATTCCGGCGCCGGTCTGCAAGCTATGCTCGCCCATGAAGCTCATGCGTTTAACCATTCACAAACACCGAACTAAATTTCAACCGAAAGTCATACATTACCGTGACAGATTGAGGAGGTGGTTGATTGGTACGCCGAAGGCGGGGAAATTGGTAGAGTGATATGCCGAAGGCGGGGAGACTGGGAGGCTGATTTTACCAACTGATGCTACGCAGCGGGCCGCCGGTGGAGCAGGCGGTGGCGGCGCTAACCACCAGGTGCTTCTGCCAAACAGAGGTGAGTTCTCACCCCATCACCGCCACAACCGCATCGAGACCCTTCCCGTCTGGTTTCGATACGGGCAGGCAGGGTTCTGTCCAGGCAGCTTTGTTGGTTCGAGGCGCAAGCTAAGGACAATCCGCCTGCCCCCTGCGGTAACCAGCGTTTATCTGATGGTTTGAAACAGATTGCGTAACATGACTTACCAATGTCCCAATTTACCGATCTATCCGCCTGCGGCGTACCAATCTACCAGCACACCAACCTATCCTATCTTCCTACCAGCACGCGATAATAGGACTTGATGGACAGCGGCTGGCCGGTGAGCAGGTGTTGTGCCTTGAAGAGACGGGCGGTGAGCAGAATGACGCCGTAAGCGGTGACGAACTGCAACACCGCGGCCAGCACAGCCTGCCACAATGGCGCAGCCCCCGCGGCAATGCGGCCAATCATCACAATAGGCGAAGTGAGCGGGAACAGGCTGAGCGCCACCGCAGCCGGTGCATTGGGATCGTTGAACATCGAGGTCATGTAAATGTAGCCCACCAGAATGGGCATCATCACAATCCAGGTAACGGTTTTGGTCTGGTTGATGTCGGGAGCCAGCGCGCCAATGCCGGCGAACTGCGCGCCGTAGATGGCATAGCCGCCCAGGAAGTAGACCAGCGCCCAGGCCAACAGGGAAAGCGGCAAGGCACTGCCGGGCGGAATGCTCAACGCATTGCCGCCAAAGCGCGATACTGCCCACAGCACGCCCAGCCACAAAGCGGTTTGCAGCAACCCCAACAAGCCCAGCGCAGCCATTTTGCCGATTACCATTTGCCGCGGGGTGACAGAGGTCATCAGCAGCTCCATCACGCGGTTCTTCTTTTCATCAATCAGGGCGTTGATCAGGATGCTGCCGGGGATCATTAGCGCCATGTAGAGGATGATGGTGACGAACAGCGGCAGCATTTCGCTGATCCATGATTTTTCTGTGACGGTCGGCGCGGCATCACGCCCAGGCAGGGCATTCACCTGCAAGTCGAAGGGCTGTTGCAAGGTGGCCGCCAGCGTTTGGTCGTCACCCAGCAGCGCCACATCCAACTGTGCAGTCAGCGCTCCCGGGTCCAGGTCGTCGGAGATCACGCTGAAGTCGCGCGTGTAATAATCTACCTGGCCGGTCTGGGCATAGGTGGCTGATACCACGTAGTAGCCGGCAATTTCGTTCGCGTCCAGCGCAGCCTGGGCCGCGGCGGGGTCAGCAAAACGCAGCAAGGCGGCATCAGCCGCCGTCGAGGTGGTGAGGCCGGCCTGATCCACATAGCCGGTTTTTTCGGCAGACGGTGCAGCAGGTGCGCTGCTGCCGGTGAGACCGCTCAGATTTTGCGAAAACGATGTGCCTTGCAGCAGGCCAAAGGCCAGCGCTACTACAGCCATGATCAACGGAACCACGAAGGCCACGATTACAAACGACTTGCGGCGCAGGGTGGTGCGCATTTCGGCGCGCATAATAGAAAGAATCTTACTCATAGTATCACCTTATGCCGTGGCGGCACGGCTGCCTTTGCGTCGCAGGCGCAAGCCCTGGCCGTAGCGCAGCATGTTGGCGCGGAAAACCCTGCCGGCCAGCCAGATCAGCAATGCGGCCAGCAGCAGGCCAATCCCTGCGGCGAGGAGGAACTGCCAGGTGGGCACGGCCATGAAGATGCTGCGGATTGCCAGCGTCATCACCGAGGTTAGCGGGAAGAAGCTGAAGATCAGCGCCAGCGGGCTGTCGGGCGCATTAGCCAGCAGCCCCAGCAGGTAGATGGGGGCAAAGAGGAAAATGAAGCTGAAGCCGCTGATTTGCTGCGCTTCCTGCGTATCTACCATGATGCCGCCCAGCATCACCATCAGCGCGGTGATGCAGAGGAAGGCAGGCAAGGCAGCCAGTGCCAGCAAACCCAGGTCACGCCAATTGATCGCCAGCGCGCTCAGCCATTCCCAGCCCAGTACGCTGCTGCCAAACCAGGCAAACAAGGCCAGCATGGCGACCCAACTGAACAGCAGCAGCAGTGACATGCCGAAGACACCGATGATTTTGCCGCCCATCATCTGGCCGGGCGACATGGACGAGACGATCACCTCGATGGTGCGGTTTTGTTTTTCGGTCACCAGGGCTTCCATCAGCGTGCTGGTGATGGTCATTGCCCAGAAAGCGAAGAGCATGGCGGCCAGCATGGGCAAAAACACGCCCAGGCCGGGGAAATCCAGCGGCAGCGAGCGCCCGCGCGCCAGTGCGTGTACGGTGATGGCCGGGCCATCAAGGATGCGCGCCCGCACCTCGGCCGTTTGGTCGGCTAGCAGGTTGCTGCGCACGGCCTCGGTGAAGACCTGCACGGCGCTGCTGTCCGGCTGGCCGGTGAACACCAGCTCAGTTTGCCGGTTTTGCGGATAGTCGGCAGGCAGGACGAAATAGAGATCAATGGCTTCGGCATCGAGCGCTGCGCGCGCCGCCGTGGCATCGGCAAAGCGTTGCAGGCGCAGGGTGTCGCTGTCGGGTGGGGTTTCGGCCAGGAAGTTGCCGGGATCAACGAAGCCCAGGGTGGTCGTCTCACGCTGAGCGCGTTCAGCCAGCACGCCGATGCCGACGGTGAAGAGTAAAAAGAAGGGCAACGCCAGGATACCCAGCACAAAGCTGCGCTTGT
Source organism: uncultured Caldilineales bacterium (assembly GCA_937907455.1). Classification (GTDB taxonomy): domain Bacteria; phylum Chloroflexota; class Anaerolineae; order JAAEKA01; family JAAEKA01; genus JAAEKA01. The sequence continues at coordinate 11,125 of CALESQ010000090.1, read as the reverse complement.
AAACGGTGTGCCGAAACTGTTGTCGGGCAACGAGCCAGAGCTTGGACATGGGTAACCCCTTTATTCTTTGCCGACTACGCGGATGAAGATTTCATCCAGGCTGGGCAGGGCAATTTCAAATTGTTCTACCGCAGCGCCGCTGCCGACAAGCTGATGCAGGATGTCCTGCGGGGTAGTGCGCTCATCTAACAGCAGCTGCCAAGAGCCGTTTTCTTCGCTGCGGTTGAGCACACCGGCCAGAGGCGGCAACTCGCCGGTCAGACGAACGCGCACAGCGTGGCCGGAATGCTCGCGGCGGATGTCGGTCAGGTTGCCATAGAGCACGTTGCGCCCGCGATGAATGAGCACAATGCGGTGGCACATCTCCTCTACCTGATGCATCTGGTGGGTAGACATGAGGATAGTCACGCCTTGTTTTTGCAAATCGAGGAAGAGCTGCCGCGCCAATTGGCTGTTGACGGGGTCAAGGCCGCTGAATGGCTCATCTACCAGAAGCAATTCTGGCTGGTGGAGCACGGTGCTGATAATCTGCGCCTTTTGCTGCATGCCTTTGCTTAATTCTTTGATCTTTTTGGTTTTGTGTTCGGCCAGATCGAAGCGTTCGAGATAGGGTTGCAAGCGTCGCTGTGCCTCGGCTTTGCTGATCCCTTTGAGCGTGGTAAGGTAAATCAGGCATTCTTCCAGGCGCATGTCCTGATACAGGCCGCGCTCTTCGGGCATGTAGCCGATGCGGTTCTTTTTGGCTTCGTTCATAGGCCCACCCAATACGCTAACCTTGCCCGCGTCACCTTTGAAGATATCCAGCATCACGCGGATACTGGTGGTTTTGCCGGAGCCGTTGGGGCCAAGCAAGCCAAAAATTTCGCCCTGGTTGACGGTGAAGGAAACGTCAGAGACGGCCTGCACCGCGCCAAAGGCCTTGGCAATGTGGGAAAGTTCAACTGCGACCATAGGGGTATCCTTTCATGGACTCACACGGTTTGTTACTGTGAATGAAGCGGCGAGTCATCTGCTTGTGGGGAATTCGGCTGGAAAATCTGTTCGATGGCTTGTCCGAATACCGCGCTTATTTTGAAAGCCAGGGGAAGGCTGGGGTCGTATTTGCCGGTTTCGATGGCGTTGATGGTCTGGCGTGATACATCCAGCCGTGCAGCCAAATCAGATTGTGACCAGCGGCGCTCGGCGCGCAGCACGCGCAGGGTGTTGTTCACCGGTACCTCCAGCGCGAGATCATACCACCGATTATCCAGAGTGCAGCCATCACCGGCCATACGATAAAGGCAGATAGCCGCGGAAAGCCCACTCCTTCCAAAAAGCCGTAGCCGAAGGTGATAAGGGCAGTGCCGGCAAAGGCGAAGCCCAGCGCCTCGAGCTGGATTTGGCGCTGTAATTCATCTACGCGGCGCAGGTAGCGCATGACTGCCACCACGATCAGCAGCGAAGGCAGCATGGGGATCAGCGCCACGGGGACGCGCCACGGGCTGTCGGCGTGTACGCTCAACCAGCGAATGGACAGGGTGAGCAGAATACCGTACAACACAAAGATAACGGCGAGTTCTACAAAGTAACGGGTAGTCTTTGACATGATGCACACAGGGTGAGGAACGCCACCGGCAAACAACCAACGATCGAATTGTAAAGGATACTTGATATTTTGTCAAGATATAGCGACACGATAGCGCAACTCGGCAAAGCCTGTACCGAACTGCTGTATTGAAAGAAGCTGCAGCGGCGGTGTGATGATGCGGCGTGGCAGCAGCGGTTTGCCGCGGCCCAAGGTAACTGCCGCTACCTGTACGATGATCTCGTCAAGCAGGCCGGCATCGTAGAACTGCCCGGCCAGATCACCACCGCCGACAATCCAGATGTTTTGTGCGCTGGCTGCGGCTCGCATGGCTGCGTGTACGTGACGCACATCGCCGCTGGCAAAGCGCACATCGGCCCCTGCCGGGCGGCCAAGGGGGCGGTGGGTGAACACCCAGGTAGGTTGATGATAGGGCCACGCCGAGCCGGTTTCGGCGGTTACGGCGTCGGGGTGACGAAGCAGCCATTCGTAGGTGGCGGCACCCATGACCAGCGCGCCAACTTCAGCGATGAAGGCGGGGTAGCTGGTGGCCCCGCCGGTGTCCAGGGTGAAGAGCCAGTCCAGCGAGTCGTCTTCGGTGGCGATGAAGCCGTCCAGGGTGGCTGCGGTGTAGTATTGTGTTTTCATGGGTTAGGTTGTGGTCAGCAAAATGATGTGGTGTGGGGGCAGCTCTACAGAATCACCTACCGGGGTTTCAGCGATGTCGCGCCAGTTGCCCGCGGGTAGGATGAGGCGTTGTTGATCTGCTCCGACGTTGACAGCTACCAACACGCGGTCGTCGCCGTGACGGCGCTCTGCCAGCCAGAGGCCGCGCTCGTCATCTATTTCGTGGGTGATGATTTCGCCGTAGACCAGAGCCAGATGGTGGCGGCGAAAGGCTACAAGCTGCTGAAAATCAGCCAGCAGGGCGCGATCTTGTCGCTCATCCCACAGCATAGGGTGACGCGCCTCTTCACGGTAATGCCCCTTGGCTCGCGGCTGGCCCAGCCCAACTTCGCTGCCATAATACCATATGGGCGATCCGCCAAAGGCGAACAACAGCCCTGCAGCCAAACGCAGGCGCTGCAAATCGTGGCCGACAGCCCATAAAAAGCGGTTCATGTCGTGGTTTTCGATGAAGGTCGGGCGGGTGAATTGGGCAGGGAAGAAATGCTGGGTGCGCTGCATCGCCGCGGCAAAGTGGCTGATGGGCAGCAGTGCGGCAGGGGTGGCGCATAACAAGCGCACCTGTCGCACAAAACCGAAGTCGAGGCAACCATCCAGCCTGCCTGTGTAGGTGCGGAGGGCATCACTGCCCTGCGTGACCTCGCCAAACAGCCAGCAATCTGGTTTTGCCTGCTTGCAGGCGGCACCGAAGGCGCTCCAGAAATCATGGCTAGGCCCGGCCGCATAGTCCAGCCGGTAGCCGTCTACCTGGAATTCCTGCAACCAATAGCGCGCGGCTCCCAGCAGATAGGCGCGGGCTTCGGGGTGATCGTGGTTGAATTGCGGCATGGTGGCTGCGCTGAAAAAGCAGCGGTAGCCGAACTGGTATTGCGGTCCAAAGCTGTAGAGGGCACGCTGTGGGCTGGCGGGGTCGGCCAGGGCTTGTTGGAACAGGGGGAAGTGATCGCTGCTGTGGTTGGCGACGAAATCGAGGATTACCCGCAGACCGCGGGCGTGGGCTGCCTGCACCAGCTCGGCCAGATCGGCCTTGCTGCCAAAGCGCGGTTCGATCTGGTAGTAGTCGGTTGTGTCGTAGCCGTGATAGCTGCCCATCGCGAAGATCGGCGTGAGCCAGATTGCGGTCACGCCCAGCGCGGCGATGTAGTCTAACGCCGCAATCACGCCGCGCAGGGTGCCTCCGGTGAAGTCTTCCAATTCGCTTGGTTCGAGCCAGCGGGCCGGGGCCGGTGCGAAGCGATCTACCATCACCTGGTAAATGATGGCTTCATGCGCCCAGGCTGGGGTAGTGAAGCGGTCTACGTGGTAGCCGTAGACGGTCATGGCTTCGCTGGTTCCATCAATACGCAATTCGTTGGCCCAGAGACCGGCGTCACTTTCGATTATGTAGCGCACATGGGTTTGCTCACGCTGACCAGGTACTTCGCCCTGCCATAGTTCTGCGTAATCCCAGTAGATGGGCTTGAATTCGGTGCGTACGCGCTGCAAAGGCACGGCAACGCCGTTGATGGCTATGCCGTGGCGACCCGCCGGGATGCTGCCATCGGTGGTGATGTAGGCGGTGATACGCCTTGCCAGCACATCGCGCCCTACGCTAACGGTGAGGGTGACGGGTTGTCCGGGCAGGGGGTCCAGCGGGGCGATGGCGTTGTGATGACGGATACCGCACCAACGCGCCCGCTCGGCGGCGAGGGTGTTGGCGTCGGTTTCGAGTGCGCCAAAGACGAAGTCCTGCATGACGGATGGGGTGTCGTTCATAATTTTGTTCGTTGAGATTGCCGGATAATAGAATTGTGGGGCTGGTGTGGACCGGACAATAGAATTGTTCCGGCTGAAGATACGAAGTGCCTGCGGCACTGGCGGAAGCCCCGCAGGGGCTTTGTGTGTTCAGACGGCGAATTCGATTCGCTGGCTGGGCACCGGACAATGGAATTGCTCCGGCTGAGCCGCGCCCCGGACAATAGAATTGCTCCGGCTGAAGATACGAAGTGCCTGCGGCACTTCCGGAAGCCCCGCAGGGGCTTTGTGTGTTCAGACGGCGAATTCGATGCGCTGGCCGCGCCCCGGACAATAGAATTGTTCCGGCTGAGCCGCGCACCGGACAATGGAATTGTTCCGGCTGAGGATACGAAGTACCTGCGGCACTTCCGGAAGCCCCGCAGGGGCTTTGTGTGTTCAGACGGCGAATTCGATTCGCTGGCTGCGGCACTGACGGCGAATTCGATGCGCTGGCCGCGCCCCGGACAATGAATTGCTCCGGCTGAAGATACGAAGTGCCTGCGGCACTGGCGGCGAATTCGGTGCGCTGGCCGCGCCCCGGACAATAGAATTGTTCCGGCTGAAGATACGAAGTGCCTGCGGCACTGGCGGCGAATTCGGTGCGCTGGCCGCGCCCCGGACAATAGAATTGTTCCGGCTGAAGATACGAAGTGCCTGCGGCACTGGCGGTGAATTCGGTGCGCTGGCCGCGCCCCGGACAATGAATTGTTCCGGCTGAAGATACGAAGTGCCTGCGGCACTTCCGGAAGCCCCGCAGGGGCTTTGTGTGTTCAGACGGCGAATTCGATTCGCTGGCTGCGGCACTGGCGGCGAATTCGATGCGCTGGCCGCGCCCCGGACAATGAATTGTTCCGGCTGAGCCGCGCCCCGGACAATGGAATTGTTCCGGCTGAAGATACGAAGTGCCTGCGGCACTTCCGGAAGCCCCGCAGGGGCTTTGTGTGTTCAGACGGCGAATTCGATTCGCTGGCTGCGGCACTTCCGGAAGCCCCGCAGGGGCTTTGTGTGTTCAGACGGCGAATTCGATGCGCTGGCCGCGCCCCGGACAATGAATTGCTCCGGCTGAAGATACGAAGTGCCTGCGGCACTGCCGGAAGCCCCGCAGGGGCTTTGTGTGTTCAGACGGCGAATTCGATTCGCTGGTGGCGGCTGGCGGAAGCCCCGCAGGGGCTTTGTGTGTTCAGACGGCGAATTCGATTCGCTGGTGGCGGCTGGCGGAAGCCCCGCAGGGGCTTTGTGTGTTCAGACGGCGAATTCGATTCGCTGCCTGCGGCTTCCGGCGAATTCGATGCGCTGGCCGCGCCTCGGACAATAGAATTGTTCCGGCTGAAGATACGAAGTGCCTGCGGCACTGCCGGAAGCTCCGCAGGGGCTTGGTGTGGGTCAATTCAGCAAAAACAGCAGCGGAATGTCCACACGGGCGCGCCAGGAGGCTTCGTTGTGTTCTGCGCCGTCGAATTTCAGCGTCATCCAGTCCTGATCACGCGTGTAGCCGGCCGCGGCCAGATGATCGTCCATGCGCAGTTGGAATGGCTCGTACAGGGCATCCAGCGTTTCTGTGCCGTAGTCGAAATAGAGCCGATGCGCACCGGGCGCAGGCAGGTCGGCGGCCAGCAGGTCAACCAGAGCGTTTTCGCCTGCGGGCCAGTGGGTAGAGAGACAGCCGGCTGCACCAAAGACGTGCGGATATTGCTCCAAAGCATACAGCGAGATCAAGCCGCCCATGCTGGAGCCCATCACCGCAGTGTGGGCGCGGTCTGGCAGCGTGGGGTACGTGGCGTCAATGAACGGCTTGATTACGTTAACCAGAAAGCCCAGATAGCTATCGGCGCGTATCTGATCGGTGTATGGGCGGCCATAGCGCGCCACGATGCCATGAGCCTGCGGCAGGTGCAGCAGCTTTTGCGGAAAATAATCCAGCCAACGCTCGTTGCCGCTGTTCCAAATGCCTACCACGATGGCCCCGGTGAAGCCATCGGCCATCAGCCGCTGCACGGCTTCACCTAAACCCCAGTCTACCCCGGTGTAAGCCAGTGCAGGATCAAACAGGTTTTGGCCGTCGTGCATATACAGCACGGGATAGCGACGGCCCATAGCGGCTGAGTTGGGTGGCAACCACACATCAACCGTGCGTTCGAAACCCGCGGGAAAGCGAAAGTGAGTGTGGCGTTGAAGCACGCCGCTGCCGTCGGAAATGGGGATTGTAATCATAACGGAAGGCTCTTGGGTGGTGAAACAAAGCTGGCCGATATTGATCGTTGATACATCAGCTATATCACAGGGTTAGTGCGTTGTCAAATATATTTGTTGACATAGCAACAAATTCATGATAAGCTACTTGGGACTACTTTACCCTGCCCGGAGTGAAAGGCTTTTGCACATGAGTCATCCGACACCACCTGAAACGCTGTACGACATCCTGATCAATCTCTTTTTGGTGGTCAACGAAAACGACCGCTTTGTGTTGGCCCGGCACGGTCTGTCATTGCCGCGTTTTCACGTTCTTCAGCACCTGCATGCTGAGCCGGGGATTTCGTTTATGCGGTTGAGCGATTTAATGCTGACGGACCGGGCCAATGTCACGCGCATTATACGCGGCATGGAAACAGACGAATTAGTCAGTCGTCAGCTCAATCCACGCGATCATCGCTCGTATTGGCTGCATCTGACGGCAAAAGGGGCGGCTCTGTATGCGCTGGCCGCGGCAGCGCACCGTGCCGATGTTGCCAGCCGTTTTGCCGGGCCTTTCGCTGACCCCAGCCGCCAGCTTCAGCCTGATTTCTTCGCCCAACTACATACGCTGCGCGAGGGGCTGGAAGCGCATCTGGAGACGCTCAAGCAGCCTGCTGCCTGATGCAGGTTTCAAAAGCTGACCTGGCCTGAAATAACAAGAGGCTGCCCGCAGCAGCAGGCAGCCTCTTGAATGGCTTAAAGCGAAACGTTTAGCCCTTGACAGCGCCCGAGGTCAAACCGCCTTGCAGTTGGCTTTGGGAGATGTAGAACAGGATCATGGTGGGGATGGCAGCCATCACCGCGCCGGCAGCGAATTCGCCCCAGCGCTGGCCAAACTGCTGGCCGATGAACAGGCTCAAACCCACAGCTACGGTGTATTTCTGCGTGTTCGAGAGCAACACGCGCGCCAGCAGGTAGTCGCCATAGGTGCCAATGAAGCTCAGCATGAAGATCACCGCCAGCACCGGGCGTACCAACGGCAGGATGATGGTGGTAAACGTCTGCCAGGCCGACGCGCCGTCCAGCATCGCTGATTCGTCCAGGTCGCGCGGCACGGTGTCGAAGAAGCCCTTCATCAGCCAGGTGTTGAAGCCAATCGCGCCGCCCAGATAGATGAGGATCAGGCCGCCCAGCGTGTTCAGACCGAACATTGGGAAGTGGCTGCCAAGCTGCTGCAGGATCAGGAACACGGCCACAATGGCCAGCACATTGGGAAACACCTGCGACAGCAGCAAGCCCTGCAACATGCGTTTGCGGATCTTGAAGCGGAAGCGGGAGAAAGAGTAAGCGGACAGTGCACACAAGGCCACCGTCAGCAAGGCTGTCACCGTGGACACGAACAGCGAGTTAGCCATCCATTTCAGGAATGGATTAGTTTCGCTGGTCAGCAGTTTACGGTAATTGTCGAGTGTGGGATTGGGCGGCACGATCTGCGAAGTCTGTAAACTGCCGCTGGGGTTGAGTGATGTTCCGATCACATAGATAATTGGGAACAACGCATAGGCAATAAAGATTAAAGCCACCAGCAGCCGCAAAGCGGTATCCAGACGTCGCCGGTTGGCCATAGTCATATTGGAAGACTTGGAGCTGGAAGCGCTAGACATTCTCGGATACCTCCTCCAGTTGACCGGTATAGCGGAAGTTGAAGATTGTGATCGCACCTACGATGAAGAAGATGATGATCGAGATCGCTGCCGCCAACCCATAGTCGTTGCCGCGCGCACCGCCAAAGGCGATGCGGTAGGTGTAGCTGATTAGAATGTCGGTGTAGCCTGCAGGGGTTCCTGCGCCCGGAATGGGCGGGCCGCCGGCATTGTACAGGTCAATGATGGCGAAGTTGTTGAAATTGAAGGCAAACGAACCGATCAGCAGCGGGCCAATGGACACCAGCAGCAGCGGCAGCGTCAACCGACGGAACTGATAAAAGGCGCTGGCACCGTCCACCTTGGCCGCTTCGTAGATATCCGAAGGAATACTTTGCAGCGCGCCGGTGGTGATCAGGAACATGTAGGGATAGCCCAGCCACATGTTCACCAGCAAAATGCCAACCTTGGCCCAGAAAGGATCGGTGAACCAGCCAGGGTTCCATTGGCTGCCGATAATGCCCAGCACCGGATTCAACAGGCCAACCCATACCTTGACGGTGATAAAGGGTGGAATGGCATAGGGTACAATCAGCAACACGCGCAAAATGCGTTGGAAGGGAATGTTCGGGCTGTTCATGGTCAATGCCAGAATCAACCCCAGAACAAAGGTTTCCAGTACGCTGAAAAAGGCCCAGATGAATGTCCAGCCGAAGATAACCAGGAACGGCCCGCGGATGGCCTTGTTGGTGAGGATCTTGGTGAAGTTTGCTGCTCCTACCGTTACCGGGAAGCCCGGTGCCAGCGTTTTGCCGTCAGATGCTGTAAACAGACCGTCCTTATTGACATAAACAGTGCCGGATTGTTGGTCAACAAGGGCATCCTGCGCAGCATCATAGACATATTGCTGACGGGTTTCCTTGGCATCGTTGGAGTTAGTTACCTGCACCCCGGCTTCTTCCGTACCGAAAGTGATCCCTTGATTGTCGGAAACGAAGAGGAAACGCTGGTTGTTAGGCAACACCTCGTAGCCTGGCAGGGCTGTCAGCGCGCCTTTGTCATCTACCTGGGCGTTGGTCAGCTCGGCAGCAGGAATCCACTCGGTATTTGGGGCAGCCAGAAAGGCTTCGCCCGACGTGGCGTTGGTGATCCAGATAGCCGAGGTTTCATCTTCAGCTTTCAGAGGGGTCCAGCGCCAGGTGGGTGCGCCTTCAGGTACATAAGTCAGGCGCTCGATGGCGGCAATTGCCGCCGGTTTTGCGACATTGCGCCCGGTGGAATAGTTTGTGAAGGCGGTGTAAACGGTGAAGAAAACGGGGTAAAGCTGAAACAGGATCAAAAAGATCAAGCCTGGCATGATCCAGCGCAGAGGCACGGTGCTTTGCCGGACGAAAACCAGCGTAGTCAGCAGCGCTGCAATAAGGAACGCTGCGGCAAAGGGATAAGATCCATCCAGAATAAGCTGCCAGCCGATGTAGGTTAATAAACCGACTACAGCGCCAATGGCAAGGATCTTGAACAAAACACCCGGCACACTATCGTTCTGGGAAAAGAAGGGGGATTTGGTCCCGCCTCCTTTTCCGGCTGTTGTGGCAGCCATAGGTACCTCCCGAAGGTGGAGTAGGATGCGATTTCACCCGGAAAAGCAGGGCGATAAAAGAACAGGCCCAGTGGCCCGGGTTTGCCGAGGATCACTGGGCCTGTTGCTAGTCAATCTGCTGGATTACCAGAGGTTATTCGCAGGCAGCGGCTTCGCGTACCTGACCGGCAGCCGTGGCGGCTGCATCGGCCGGAGCAGCCGACTGCTGGAAGACGGTGACGATAGCATCGCCCCATGAACCCCACACCGCTGACATCGCCGGGATGGCGGGCATCGGGTGGCCGGTGGTGGCTACGGCAGCAAACGCCTTGGCGTCGTCATCCATGGCAGCCTGAGCGGGCACGTACGCCGGAGGCCGACCGCCAGCCTTGTACAGCGCTTCCATTACTTCGTTGGTGGCGATGTAGTCGGTCAGGAAGGTCTGGGCCAGCACCTTGTCGTCGCTGAAGGCGTTGATCATGAAGCCCTGCACGCCCACGAACGGGGAACCTTCGCCGGGCAGCTTGTTGATGCTGTAGTTGATGTTGTTGGTCTTGAAGCGATCCAGTGCCCAGGGGCCGGTGATCATACAAGCCGCATCGCCGGTTTCGAACAGCACGTGGGCGGTTTCCCAGTCCACATCGGCGCTCAGCATCCCGTCCTTCACCATGGTGTCAATGAAGTCGAGGTAAGCCACCGAGCCTTCGCTGTCCAGGCCTACGTCACAGGCATCATAGCCGGTGTCGGTCAGCTTGAAGATGTAGCCGCCGAAAGCCGTGTTGATCGGTTCCTGGTGGTAGGGATCGCCAGCCATCAGGGCAAAGAACTGCTTCACGGTGCCGGCATCCTGCATTTCCTTGGCCATGGTCATCAGCTCTTCGTAGGTAGCAGGAGCAGTCGGAACCAGGTCAGTGTTGCAGACGAAAGCAACGTTTTCAACTGCATAGGGCAGGCCCAGCAGTTTACCTTCGTAGGAGAAGGCTTCCAGGGAAACGGGATCGAAATCAGCGGCCTTGTCGCCCAGGTCCATCTCGGCGGGGACGCCATTGGCTACCAGTTCACCCAACCAGTCGTGCGCACCGACGAAGATGTCGGGGCCTTCGCCTGCGGGGGCGGCCAGGCTGACCTTGGAGCGGATGTCGCCGAAGCCAACTTCTTCGATGCTCAGGCACACGCCAGTCTCGTCAATCACCTGCTGCTTGATGTCAGCCAGCACAGCCGAGCGCTGATCGTCCGCCCACACACTGAGGGTCGCAGCGCCTTCGTCACAGGCCTTCAACGTCTCGGTGACGGTCATGGTGGTATCAATCGCGGCAGTGGGGGTGACCACTTCCGTGGCAACCGGTTCAGGGGTTGCAGTTGGTTCTACGGGGGCAGCGGTCGGCTCGACAGGGGCAGCGGTCGGCTCGACAACCGGAGCGGCGGTGGGCTGTGCAGCGCCACCACAGGCTGCAAGCAGCATTGAAGCTACAACTAACAGGGCCAATACAAGGGACATTCTTTGTCGAAACATGTGGTTCTCCTCCTGAAGTGGAACCAAGATTAGGGTAAGGTGTTGCTCTCATAGAACAACGTCAGCGCTTGAGAATCTCCTCAAACTCTCAGCATTATATTGGGTACGTAGTGAAATGTCAAGTTGTGAAATTTATCGGGTGCATCCCTGGATGGGGGCGAGTTTTACACGGAGGTCCACAGATCTTTGAA
>CALESQ010000089.1 GCA_937907455.1 uncultured Caldilineales bacterium | reverse complement strand
CTCGTAACTCGTAACTCGTAACTCGTAACTCGTAACTCGTAACTCGTAACTCGTATTAGACATCCCTGCCCCCGCAGAAGCAAATTCCCTGTCCCTTCTCCCTTCTCAATTCTCCCTTCCCAATTCCCCCTTCCCCACCGAAAAGACACAACGATGTGGCACACTTACTATCAACCCGCTACGCTGGCTGAAGCGCTGGCCTTACTTGAGCAACACCGCGAGCAGGCACGCGTCATCGCTGGCGGCACCGATCTTTTAATCGAGTTAGAACGCGGCGTGCGCAGCCAACACATTCTGGTTGACATCACCCGCATACCGGCGCTAAACCGCATCGAGCAGGCCGGTGACGAGATCACCCTCGGCCCGCTGGTGACGCACAACGACGTAGTGGCTTCGCGGCTGTTGGTAACGCACGCATTTCCGCTGGTTCAGGCCTGCTGGGAAGTGGGCGCGCCACAGATCCGCAACCGCGCCACAGTAGCCGGCAACCTCGTCACTGCCAGCCCAGCCAACGACACCATTGCCCCGCTATGGGCGCTGGATGGAGCCGTAACGCTCAGCAGCGCCGCGCGCGGCGCGCGGCGGCTACCCTTTGCCGATTTCTTTCTAGGCGTGCGTCGTACTGCCCTGCAACCCGATGAGATGGTCAGCGCGGTGCATCTGCGCGCCCTGCCTGATAGCGCGCGCGGCCTGTACATCAAGCTGGGTCTGCGCCGCACCCAGGCCATTTCGCTGATCAGCCTGGCCGTGGTACTCGATTTTGACGGTGCTACTGTCCGCCGCGCCCGCATCACCCTTGGATCGGTCGCGCCCACCATCGTGCGCGCCGAAGCTGCCGAAACCAGCCTGATCGGCCAGACACTGAACGAGGCCACCATCCGCAGCGCAGGCCGATTGGCCTTAGAGGCAGCCCGGCCCATTGATGACGTGCGCGCCAGCGCCGACTACCGCCGCGCCATGGTTGAAGTATTGGTGCAGCGTGCCCTGCGCCAGATCAGCAACGGCAACGAGCGCGCAGCCTGGCCGGACACCCCCATCTTGCTGCAAGCGCCCACCATACCGCAATCAGTGGCCGCTGCCCTGCCTGCGGTAGAGCACAGCGCCCTGATCGCTTTACGTCTTAACGGACGCGAGATTATGCTGTCTGAGGCAGCCGGCAAAACCCTGCTGCGCGCCCTGCGTGAAGATGGTCACATCACCGGCGTCAAAGAAGGCTGCGCAGAGGGCGAATGCGGCGCATGTACCGTGTGGCTGGATGGCAAGGCCGTGATGGCGTGCCTGGTTCCTGCCGAGCGTGCCGCGGGCTGCGATGTGGTGACGGTTGAAGGACTGGCCCAGGATGACCGGTTGCACCCCATCCAGCAAGCCTTTATAGACGAAGGCGCGGTGCAATGTGGCTATTGCACCCCCGGCCTGCTGATGTCTGGCGCCATGCTGCTGCAAGAGCAACCCCATCCCACCCAGGGCGACATCCAGCAAGCCCTGGCCGGCAACTTGTGCCGCTGCACCGGCTATGCCAAGGTAGTAGCAGCCATTGCCAAAGCAGGCAAGGAAACAAGCACCGAGTAGACAGAGAAACCCATAGGCAACCGCACTATTTCTTGTAAGTTTTCCTTCCATACTAAGTGCTTTGCCGGTTTCCTTAATCAACTCCTTGTTTCTTGCCTCCTCGGTTACTTGTTTTCTTTTCTACTTGTATCTCTTTCCGAGGTTCCCCCATGCGTGCTGTTGGTAGCTCACTTTCCCGTATAGATGCCCGCGACAAAGTCACGGGTGCGGCGTTATACCCCGGCGATATTGACTACGCCGGACTGCTGTGGATGAAAACACGCTTTGCCGAACGGCCCCACGCCCGCGTGCTCAGCATTGACACCACGTTGGCCCAGGCGGCACCGGGTGTGGTGGGCGTTTTCACCGCAGCCGATGTACCCAACAACATCTACGGCCTGAACGTGCCTGATCAACCAGTGCTGTGCGGCCCGGGTGCGCCTGCCGGCATGCCCGATGCCGACATTGTGCGCTTCGTTGGTGATCAGATAGCCGTGGTGATAGCCGAAAGCGAGGCGCAGGCCGCGGCTGCGCTCTCCCTGATCCGCATAGAGTGGCAGGATTTGCCGGTGGTCACCGACATCGAAAGCGCACGCCAGGCTGATAGCCCGCTGGTGCATGCCTATCACGGCAACAACGTATTGTTGGAATACCACATCCGCCGCGGCGACATGGCCGCAGGCTTTGCCGCGGCCGATGTGGTGGTAGAACATACCTATCACACCGGTGCGCAGGAACATGCCTATCTCCAGCCCGAAGCCGGCGTCAGCTACATAGACGAGCAAGGCCGCGTGGTGATAGAGGTAGCCGGCCAATGGGCGCACAAAGACCGCCAACAGATCGCCGATGCCCTGGGCTTACCGCACGAGCAGGTGGTGGTGCGCTATCCCGCCATCGGCGGCGCGTTCGGTGGCCGCGAAGATATGTCGGTGCAGATAACGCTGGCGCTGGCGGCCTGGCGGCTACATCAGCGCGGCCTGCTGGCCGGGCGCAGCATCAAAACCATCTGGAGCCGCCGCGAATCGATCATCGGCCACCACAAGCGTCACCCGATGGTGGCACACGCTCGCTGGGGCGCCACGCGCGAAGGCCGGCTGGTGGTTCAACAGATTGATTTCAGCTTCGATGCCGGGGCCTACGCCTACACCTCCACCAAAGTGCTGGGCAATGCGCTGATGGCCTCGCTGGGGCCATATCAATGCCCCAACCAATCGGTAGATGGCCGCACCGTGTACACCAACAACGTGCCCGGCGGCGCGTTTCGTGGCTTCGGTGGCCCGCAGGGGCACTTCATTGCTGAAATGCAAATGAACAAGCTGGCCGAGGCGCTGGACATGGACCCACTAACGCTGCGCCTGCGCAACTGCTGGCAGGAAGGTTCAATTCAGGCCACGGCCAGCGTGGTGCCGCAAGGGGTGACGATTGAGCCGGTGCTGCGCAGGCTGGAGCAGGAAATGGCAGACAACGCGCCAATCTCTGACGGATCTGCCACCCATTTTCGCACCTCTCTCGATGCAACCGCCCCCCGGCGACTGCGCGGCACAGGCATGGCCTGCTGCTTTAAAAACGTCGGCTTCAGCCTGGGCTTTCGTGATGTGTGTCACGCCAGCGTAGAGCTGTACGGCAATGGCGAGATCGAGCGGGCCGTGGTGCGCCACGCCGCCGCCGAGGTGGGGCAGGGCACGCACACGGTGATCGCCCAGGTTGCCGCCGAAACGCTGGGGCTGGATATGGAACGCATCAAACTGATTGTACAGGACACTGCAGAAACCGCCAACAGCGGCAGCGTGTCAGCCAGCCGCATGACCTTCATGGCCGGCAATTCAGTAAAAGGCGCGGCTGAGCTGGCGCTGCAGAAGTGGCATGATGAAGAACGGCCCGCTATTGCCCATTTCGAATACGTGCCGCGCGCCACCACTGCCTACGACCACGACACCGGGGCCAGCGATCCCAACATCACCTACGGCTACTGCGCGCAGACCGCCGAGGTTGAGGTAGACCCCGATACCGGCCATGTGCGTGTGCTGCGCATCATTTCGGTGAACGATGTCGGTAAGGCCATCAACCCGCAGCAAGTCGAAGGCCAGATCGAGGGCGGTGTGGCGCAATCGGTCGGCTGGACCACGCAGGAACACTTCGTGCAGCGGGCGGGACGTGTGCTCACCGACCAACTCAGCACCTATCTCATCCCCACGGTGGTGGATGTGGCCGAGGTGAAGCCGGTGGTGCTGGAGATTGCCGACCCGCAAGGCCCGCTGGGGGCGCGCGGTATGGGCGAAATGCCGCTCATTCCCACCGCGGCGGCGATTGTGGCCGCAGTGCAAAACGCCACCGGCGTGTGGTTCGACGAAATTCCACTAACGCCAGAACATGTGTGGCGCGGGCTAAATCAGCACACTTCAAACCATCAGGCAAACGCTGGTTGCCCCAGGGGACAGGCGGGATTGTCCTGATCCTGCGCCTCAAACCAACAAAGCTGCCCGGACAGAACCCTGCCCGTATCGAAACCTGACGGAAAGGGTCGTAGCATCAGTGACAAAATACTAAACTCAGTAGTTCACGATTTGGCCTGAAAGGCGTTAGCTGAAGTTTCCAGAAG
>CALESQ010000088.1 GCA_937907455.1 uncultured Caldilineales bacterium | reverse complement strand
CGGACGGGCACGGTCGGGAGACCGACCCGAGCGGGATTGCTGTTTCCTCTGCCGCCCGGACGGGCACGGTCGGGAGACCGGCCCAAGCGAAATTGCTGTTTCCTCTGCCGCCCGGACGGGCACGGTCGGGAGACCGACCCAAGCGGAATTGCTGTTTCCTCTGCCGCTCCGGACGGGCACGGTCGGGAGACCGGCCCGAGCGATCTTCAAATCAATACAGCAACAAAAAGAGCGCGTTCCCAGGGACGCGCTCTTGCTGAATGCCAGGTATCAACTCCCCCAAATGGGCTTGCGCTCTGGCTGATGCGGTGACTACGCGCGTTTATTCATCATCATCGTCGTAGTCGTAGTCATCATCGAAGTCGTCGTCATAGTCGTCGTATTCTTCCGAATCGTCGTCATCTGACCAGTCCTCTTCCTCGTACTCGAAGAATTCGAACACCGATCCGGGGGCATTGCATTCGGGACAGCGCTTGGGGCGGCGATTCGACGCGCCTTCTTCGATGTACCCGCAGTCCATGCATTCCCATTCGCCTTCCAGAACTTCGACGTCTCTGGCCTTTGTTAGAGACATTGCTGCTTCTCCTGCTTGATGTGCGATAAACCAAAAGGTTAAGTTCAGACAGCCGCAGTATAGCACTTCACAGAAGTGCTTGTCAATACAATGTTCGGTGAAGTTTCGGTTAAACTATGGTTAAGTTTTTGACGTTTGCATCAGCCGTCGCGCCGCCCACAGCCCCAGGGTGAGGCCATAAGCCAGGTGACCCGCCAGCACCGGCCAGCTTTGCCAGATTGCCCGCGTGGCCGGGCTAAGCCACGACAACACCAGCACAGTAGCGCCCATCCAGGTAACAAAGCCGTAATAGACAGCTACAAGCAGCAGCGAAGGCAGATCCAGCCGCTCCTGTGCGCTGGCATACAACATGCCCAGCAGCCCGCCGGTGAACAACACCACCGCCAAACCTAGCCACAGTGCAGCGGGCGACAACGGGCCGCGCAGCCAGAAATCCGCAGCCGCGTCCAGCGGCAGCCAGGCACTTTGGCCGCGTGCCGCGAAAATCAGCCCGGCTACCCCGATCAGCACCAAGCTGCCCAGCAGTCCCGCCGCCAGTCCTTCACGCGTGCTGAGAATTTCGCTGCGCCGCCGATAGCGATGTTGTTCAACAGCCATGCGCTACCTCGCTTCCTGTTGCCAGTCGCTGAAATCAGCCGCTTCATAGCCGCCAGCCGCGTCCGGCACAATTTGCCGCACGCGCAGCTCGGCGGCGCTAAGCATCTGCTCGCAGTGCGCAGCCAGACGGGTGCCCTGCTCGAACAGATGCAAGGCAGCATCCAGCGGCAGGTCACCCGCTTCAAGCTGCCGGGTGATCTGTTCCAGTTCGGTGTAGGCTTGTTCGAAAGTTAGTTGATCCATAAAACGTGCAACCTAAGCCTTTAGGCGGGAGGAAGCGGGGAGGGGGCACTCGCCACGGCCTGAAGCTCACCCTCGGCCAGGACAATGCGCAGGCGATCCCCGACGGCAACCTGCTGCGCCGCGGTGACAAGACGACCATCGGCGGCGCGGTAGACAATGGCATAACCGCGTTGCAGCACGGCTCGCGGGTCCAGGTTAGCCAAACGCGCGTACAAACCGTTCAAGCGAGCACGACGCAGGCGCAGTGTATAGCCCATCTGCCGCTGCATCAGCGCAGCCAGATCATCGGTTTGCTGGCGCTGCGCGGCAATACGGGCACGCGGAGACAAGCGCCCCAGCAGACGGCGGCTATGCTCCAGACGGCGGCGTTCGGCAACCAGTTGCCCCTGCACCGCCAACCCCAGGCGCTGCCGCTGCACCGCCAACTGAGCCAACAACTCGCTGCGGTCGGGTGTAGCCAGGGTAGCCGCGCCGGTGGGAGTGGGAGCGCGCACATCCGCGGCAAAATCAGCCAGGGTAAAATCGGTTTCGTGCCCTACGCCGCTGATTACCGGCAAGACGCTGGCTGCCACCGCACGCGCCACACGCTCATCGTTGAAAGCCCACAGCTCTTCGATGGAGCCGCCCCCGCGCGCCAGCACAATCAGCGCCAACGGCTCCACACCCAGATGCCAGGCATTGAGCAGTTCAATGGCGGCCACAATCTGCGGAGGAGCCTCTGCACCCTGCACCGCGGCGGGAGCCAGCAGCACCTCGACCGCAGGAAAACGGGCTGCCAGAGTGCGCAGCACATCACGCAGGGCCGCAGCCCGCGGCGAAGTGATCACCCCAATGCGCTGCGGCCAGGGCGGCAACGGGCGCTTGGTGGCGGGATCGAACAAGCCCTCGGCAGCCAATTGCGCTTTCAGGCGCTCGAACTGTTCGTACAACCGCCCTATCCCTGCCTCCTGCACCCAATCGGCATAGAATTGCAGCTTGCCCTGCGGCTCATAAAGCGAGACATAGCCGTGCAAAATCACCTGCTGGCCATTTTGTGGCAGCCGCGGTAACAGCAACGCATCGCGCCGCCACAGCACGCAGTCTAGCTTGCCCCGCTCATCTTTCAGGGTGAAGTAGCAGTGCCCCGATGTGGCACGGACGAAGTTGCTGATCTCGCCTTGCAGCAGCACATCGTGCAGCCGCGCGCTTTGCTCCAACAAATCCTTGATCTGGCCGACCAGTTGACCGACGCCGATGGGGGTGTTCATGGTCGGTTATTCTACCACGAAACGGTGATTCAGGAAATCGCCCGCGTCTTATTCCGTTTTGGCCGATCAGACGATCTATTATATACTCACCGGGTCAGTACTACTCACTCAGTCAGCAGGTAATTGATGCCCTCTTCATCACGACACGTAGGCGCTTTGTCGCCGGAAATGGCCCTGCTGGGCTTGCTGTATCGCCGCGCCGGCTATGGGTATGATCTGCACCGCACGGTGACGGGTGATCTGGGCCAGGTATGGCACTTGAGCCAAAGCCAGACGTATGCTATTTTACGGCGGCTGGAAGCGCGCGGTGATGTGTCGTCTGAAGCAGTGATGCAAGAAAAACTGCCGACGCGGCAATTGCTGCACATGACGCCGCAGGGGCAGCAGCGTTTTCTGAATTGGCTGCACGCAGACAGCGGTGGCAGCACGCGTGCCATTCGCATGGAATTTGTCACCCGGCTGTATTTCATGGGGCTGTATTTTCCAGAAAAGATCGCACCGGCCTTTGCTCAACAGCGCCACGAGGCCCAGCGCCACATCGTGCGCCTGGAAACGCTGTGCGCCGAGCTGCCCCCCGGGCAGGTGTACAATCGCATCAGCCTGGCGATGCGCGTGGAACAGTTGCAAACGGTGCTACGCTGGTTGGACGATTGCCAAAGCCGCTTGCTGCCGGATGCAAACCCGGTATGACGAAGAAAGCCCCCAGCCCTTCCCCTGTTGCCTGGCAAGCCAGGCTATGGAGGTCGTCCTGGCATCTGCTGGCTGTGCCGCTGCTGCTGCTGCTTGCGTTGCCCATTGTGGCTATGCTGCTGCGTATCTCTCCGGCCGATCTGCTGGCAAACCTGCGCCATACCCAGGTGATCAACGCTGTAAATTTGAGCCTGCTGACTTCGCTGATCACCACAGCGGTCACCTGGGTACTGGGTACGCCGGTGGCGTATCTGTTGGCGCAACCACGTTTTCGCTTTCATCGCCTGCTGGATACCCTGATTGACCTGCCCACGGTGCTGCCGCCCGCTGTGGCCGGGGTAGCGCTGCTGATGGCCTTTGGCCGACGCGGCCTCTTTGGCCCGTGGCTGGAGCAGTTTGGCATCACCTTGCCTTTTACCACGGCTGCGGTGGTCATGGCGCAGACCTTTGTAGCCTCATCGTTCTACGTCAAGGCGGCTGCGCTGGGCTTTGCGGCCATTGACCCGGAGCTGAAGCAGGCGGCCGCGCTCGATGGCGCCGGGCGCGTGCAGGTTTTTCGCCGCATCACACTGCCGTTGTCGTGGGCAGCACTGTTAAGCGGCAGTGTGATGACTTGGGCGCGCGCTTTGGGCGAATTTGGCGCCACCATCATCTTTGCGGGTAACTTCCCCGGACGCACGCAAACCATGCCTCTGGCTATCTATGTGGGTTTCGAGATTGATCAGCGCATTGCCCTGACGCTGGCCGTGATCCTGATTGCGTTTTCTTTTCTCACCCTGCTGGTGATCAAGGGCGCGCTCTATAGCCGCCTGAAACAAGATGCCTGAGAGAACGCTTAAGGAGCAGACTGCTGGTTGGGAACCTACCGGCTGGCAGCACGCAGGCCCGTCACGGCCTTCTGAACGCCAAATTGCCATCCATGCGCTGGGCGTACAACCGCAGATGAAAATGCACGGGCACGGCAATGGAGCACAGCCGAACGATTTTCAGGACAGGAGAAACTCATGCCACACTGGAAAGCTGCGTTGCTTTTGTTGGTGCTTGCCGTGGTGACAAGCACAGCGTGTACACGGCAAGTTACACCTGCCGCAGCCCCGGCCCAGGCGCGCACGCTCACTGTACTGGCCGCCGCATCACTCACTGCGCCTTACACTGACCTGGGGAATAGCTTTGAGGCAGCAAACCCCGGGGTAACGGTTGTATTTAGCTTTGCCGGTTCGCAGGAGTTGGCTCAACAGCTTGCCCAGGGTGCCCAGGCAGATGTGTTTGCCAGTGCCAGCCAAAAACAGATGGAGGCCGCTGTGACAGCGGGACGGGTAAACGCCAGCGCCTCACGTGTGTTTGCCAGAAACCGCCTGGTGGTTATCTTCCCCAACGACAACCCGGGCAGGTTGGCCACGCTGCAAGACCTGGCCAAAGCCGGCCTCAAGCTTGATCTGGCTGATCAGTCTGTGCCGGTAGGCCAGTATTCACTGGATTTCCTGGATAAGGCGGGAGCCGACCCCGACTTTGCTGTGCAGTTCAAGGAAGCTGTGCTAAGGAATGTCGTTTCCTATGAAACCAACGTCAAAGCGGTAGTTTCCAAGGTAGCGTTGGGCGAGGCCGATGCAGGCATTGTTTACCTCACCGATCTCGCGGGCGCTGCAGCAGACAACGTGGGCAGCCTGGAGATCCCCGATGCGCTCAACACTATTGCCACCTATCCCATTGCGCCGGTGGCTGACAGCCAAAACGCCGAGCTGGCACAGGCTTTTATAGATCTGGTTCTTTCTGTCGAAGGGCAACAGGTGCTGACCGGCTATCGCTTCATCAGCCTGCCCTAAGATGTGGTGAATGCGCTGCCGCCGCGGCCAACAAGCAAACGCCGCCCAGCCGTGGTGCGCGGCAGCAACAGAGGCAACGCCGCGGGCAACACACTGATGGTCAACGGCGTCTGACCGAACGGCTCTGCATCCAGATGAACCGGTTCGGGCCGTGCAGTGACTATCTCGATACGGCGCGCCTGAGCGTAATGCGCGTTGGGATCAGAGGGGTGACGATGCAGCAGCAGGCGGGCGAGTGTGGCTCCGGCATTCCACAGGGTGACGTTGTGAAAAAAGGCTACGTCCAGCAAGCCATCGTCCAACGCGGCCTGCGGTGCCATATCCAACACTACCGCATAGCGAGGGATATTGCTCACCACCGCCACGATGCCCCGTCCCTGCCACCTGGCTCCGTCCACATCCAGGGTATAGCGCGGAGCATGCCAGAGGTCAGGCAACCGTATCAGCAAGTTAGCGGCAAAAGAAAGCGGCCCCAGGCGGCGCTTGAGTGCAGGTTGAGCCATCACATCCGCAGCCACGGCAGCATCCAGCCCAATACCGGCCCAGCAGAGGAAGATGCGACGGCCCGCGGCAGATTGCGCCTCGCCTACGTCAACCGGATGCACCACGGCCCCGGCCAGCAGCCGCGCCGCCGCGGGCAGGGTTGGCTCTAGCACGGGGCCGGGGAGCGGTGCAGGCAAGCCCAGCGTGCGCGCCAGCACGTTGGCCGTGCCTGCGGGCAAAATCCCCAGCGCAGGCGGGCTGCTGCCCTGCTGTCGGCCACGCAACAGGCCATTGATAGCCTGGTTGATACTGCCATCACCGCCGCAGGCGATAAAGGCCTCGTAGCCTGCCGCGGCGGCCTGCTCGGCCAGCGTTTCCATCGAACCTGCGGCCTGAGTTCGTTCCCACTCCACGCGCCAACCAGCGGCGCGCAGGGTCATCAGCGCTTCGGGCAATTGGCGCTGCACACGCGACCAGCCGGCTGTGGGGTTGGATACCAGTAAAGCACGCATGAAGTCTCGCAGGGGTGACAGGGTGAAAGGTGAGGGGTGTCGGGGTAGCCGTTGTGCTGGTGTCAAGCCGTATGTATAGGTATGGTGTCTGTGGCGGGCTTAAGTCCAGCCATTATAAAGTCGCCTAGCGCTTTCGTCAAACAAAAATTTGGGAGCGCCTGTTAGAGTTAAGCTAGAATCCGGCCAGTAAGGGCACTTTTCATTGACAATGCCCGTCTCCAATGCTAGAATCACGTTACCGGATCATCGGGCATGCTGAGTAAACTGAGCAGATAACATGGACTACAAAGATTACTACAAGATTCTGGGCGTTACCAAAAGCGCCGACGAAAAAGAGATCAAGAAAGCCTACCGCGCCTTGGCGCGCCAATATCATCCCGATGTCAACCCAGACAACAAGCAGGCCGAAGCCCGTTTCAAAGAAATCAACGAAGCCTACGAGGTGCTGGGCGATACGGACAAACGCCAAAAATACGACCGTCTGGGCGCAAACTGGAACGCCTATCAAACGACAGGGCGCGACCCCTCTGGCTTCGACTGGAGCCAGTGGGCCGCCGGTGGCGCAGGCGGCCCGCGCGTGGATGTGCAATACGGTGATCTGAACGATCTGTTCGGTCAGGGCGGTCAGGGTGGCTTTTCCGACTTTTTCCAAAGCATTTTTGGCGGCATGGGCAACGCAGGTACCACCGGCTCGCCCTTTGGCCGTAGCACAGCCGCTCAACCGCGTGCGCAGCGCGGCTCTGATCTGGAACAACCCATCCAGATCACGCTGGAGGAAGCCTTCAGCGGCACACAGCGCGCCTTTTCTATTGATAGCCGCCGCATCGAGGTCAAGATCCCCGCAGGCATACGCACCGGCTCGAAAGTGCGCGTGGCCGGTGAGGGTTATCCGGGCGCGGGCAGTGGCCCGGCAGGCGATCTGTTCCTGGTGGTCGAAGTGCTACCTCACCCCGCATTCGAACGTAAAGGGGACGATCTGCAAACCGAAGCCGGCACAGACCTTTACACCGCACTACTGGGCGGCGAAGTGCAGGTAACTACCCTCACCGGCAAAGCTACGCTCAGCATTCCGGCAGGCACACAGCCGGGCCAAACCTTTCGTCTGCGCGGGCAGGGCATGCCTCACCTGCGCGACTCAACCCAACGCGGCAATTTGCTGGTCAAGATGCAGGTACGCCTGCCCCGGCATCTCAGCGAACGTCAGCGTGAGCTGGTACAAGAGCTGGCAGAATTGACACGTACCTCGTAATTCGTAACTAAAAGCTTGTCATCTGCGTAGCCATGAATGTCTTATTCTGGGTTACGGGTTACGCATTACGGGTTAAAACCCTGGATGCAATACAGAATGTCGAAGCGTATAAAGGACCCTTCTTCTCATGATGCGATTTGACCGATTTACCGAGCGCGCTCAGGATGCAGCCATGCGCGCCTACGAAATACTGCAACGCTATCAACACACCCAGGTGGATACCGAACACCTGTTTTTGGCTATGCTGGAACAGCCCGAAGGCAGCGCCGCGCAAATCCTGGAAAAGCTGAACGCCTCGGTACAGGTGGTGCGCGCCAAGCTGGAAGAATACCTGCAAGGCAGCCCGAAATCCGGCACAGCCGCCATGCCCGGCGGTCAGGTGGCACAGGTGTTCATCACCCCACGGCTCAAGCGGGTGATTGATCTGGCCAACGAAGAAGCAGCTAAGCTCAAAGACGAATATATCTCAACCGAGCATCTGTTGCTGGCTATTGCCACTGAACGCAACACCCCCACTGCCAACCTGCTCAAGGAGCAGGGGGTCACCCGCGAGCGTGTCTTGCAGACTGTTGAGCAGTTGCGCGGCGGACAGCGTGTCACCGAACCCGGTGCGGAAAGCAAATACCGCATGTTAGAGCGCTTCAGCCGCGATTTGACGCAACTGGCGCGCGAAGGTAAACTCGACCCCGTGATCGGCCGCGATGCCGAAATCCTGCGGGTGATCCAGGTCCTCAGCCGTCGCACCAAGAACAACCCGGTGCTGATCGGCGAAGCCGGTGTAGGCAAAACTGCCATCGTCGAGGGCCTGGCTCAGAAAGTAGCTGCCGACGACGTGCCGGAACCGCTGATGGGCAAGCGCGTTATCGCCCTGGATTTAGGAGCCATGATCGCCGGCACCCGCTTCCGCGGCGAATTCGAAGAACGCCTCAAGGCGACACTGGACGAAATCCAGCGCTCGGAAGGCGAAATCGTACTCTTTATTGACGAGTTGCACACCGTGGTTGGCGCAGGTGCAGCCGCGGGAGCGCTGGATGCCAGCAACATGCTCAAGCCCGCGCTGGCGCGCGGTGAGCTGCGCTGCGTCGGAGCCACCACACTCGACGAATACCACAAATACATCGAAAAAGACGCCGCACTGGAGCGCCGCTTCGCCCCCATCTACGTAGATGAACCTACTGTCGAGGATACTATCGCCATTCTGCGCGGCATCCGCGACCGCTACGAGGCGCATCACAAAGTGACGATTGATGATCAGGCACTCATCGAAGCCGCACATCTCTCGCAACGCTACGTCACTGGTCGCAAGCTGCCCGACAAAGCCATTGATCTGCTGGATGAGGCAGCAGCCAAGCTGCGCGTGGCCCTTTACACCATGCCGGATGATCTGAAAGCGCTGCGCGAGCGGGTCAATCGCCTTGCTGCTGACGAAGAAGCTGCCTGGGCCGCGCGTGACTATGAACATGCCGCCAGCTTCAAGGTTGACCGCATCAAACTGCAACAGGACTACGAAGACGCGCGTACGGTGTGGCGCAACGAAAAAGGGCTGGACGAAGTGGTGAGCGCCGAGGATATTGCCCAGGTGGTGGCCGCCTGGACGGGCATCCCGGTCACCAATCTGCTGGAAGAGGAAGCGCAGAAATTGCTACGCATGGAAGAAGAGCTGGGCAAGCGCGTCATCGGTCAAACCGAGGCCATAGCCGTGCTGGCCGACGCCCTGCGCCGTTCCCGCTCTGGTCTGAAAGACCCGCGGCGGCCCATCGGCTCTTTCCTGTTCCTGGGAACCAGCGGCGTGGGCAAGACCGAGCTGGCCAAAGCCCTGGCAGAATTCCTTTTCGACGACGAAGAAGCGCTGGTGCGCATTGACATGAGCGAATACCGCGAGCGTCACACCGCCAGCCGCCTGCTGGGCGCTCCTCCCGGCTACGTAGGCTATGAAGAAGGCGGCCAGCTCAGCGAGGCAGTACGCCGCCGTCCCTACCGCGTGATTCTCTTCGACGAGATCGAAAAAGCGCACCCCGAAGTGTGGAATACCCTGTTGCAGATCATGGAAGATGGCCGCCTCACCGACGGTCAGGGCCATGTAGTGGACTTCCGCAACTGCGTGATCATCATGACCAGCAACATCGGCACGGCCTATGCCAAACAGGGCGGCGCGCTGGGCTTCCGCACCGGCGACGACGATGCCCTGGATGCCGAAGACCGCAAGCTGCATCGGCAGATCGAGCACGGCCTGAAGGAGGCCTTCCGACCCGAGTTCCTCAATCGCATTGACGAAATCATCATCTTCCACACGCTCAACAAGGATGATATCCGCCTGATCGTGAATCTGCAGATGGCAGACATCAGCGGACGGTTGAACGAATACGGCATCGTCATCGAGCTAAGTGACGCGGCCCGCGATTGGCTGGTAGACAAAGGCTACGATCCGCAGTTCGGCGCACGGCCTATGCGCCGAACGTTGCAGCGCTTTGTGGAATCGCCCATGAGCAAGCGCCTGCTGCGCGGCGAGTTCCAGCGCGGCGATACCGTGCTGGTGACGGTAGTTGCCGACGAGGACAACACTAATCAGCAACGTTTGGACTTCGAGCGCCGTCCCGAAGCGCCAATCGCCGTGGAGTTGCCCCGCGCCGTGGCGGCCAGCAGCTAGCCAGACGGCAGGCTTTCAATCCAGATGCCGGTCATTGCATGATCACCCTTCGCCACGTCACCTACCACTATCCGCAGGGCGGCCCGCCCGCCCTGCACCAACTTTCCCTGCACATCGAAGAAGGCGAGTTGGTGCTGGTGATTGGCCCCTCTGGAGCAGGCAAATCCACCTTCCTGCGCAGTCTCAACGGCCTGGTGCCGCATTTCTATGGCGGCGAGCTGAGCGGCGAGCTGCGCGTCGCCGACCGTGATCCTGTGGCGTTGGGGCCACAGGATATGGCGCACACCGTGGGCATGGTGTTTCAGGACCCGGAAACCCAGTTCGTCACCGACCATGTGGAAGACGAACTGGCTTTCGGCATGGAACACCAGGCCCTGCCCCCGGCACTGATGCGCAAGCGCATCGAAGAAGTGCTGGACCAGCTTACCATCGCTCACCTGCGCCACCGCCGCCTGAGTACCCTCTCCGGCGGCGAAAAGCAGCGCGTGGCGATTGCTGCCGTGCTCACCCTGAACCCCGACGTGCTGGTGTTGGACGAACCGACTTCGCAGCTTGATCCGCAATCCGCCGAAGAGGTGCTCACGGCCATCCGTCGCCTCAATGAAGATATGGGACTGACGGTGATTCTAGCCGAGCATCGCCTGGAGCGCGTAGTGCAGTTTGTAGATCGCGTGCTGTTGCTGCCAGGTGGTGAGACTGCGCCGTTGCTGACCGCCCCTCAGCAGGCCATGGCCGCAGCCACGCTCAACCCGCCGTTGGTGACGCTGGCCAAGGCGCGCGGCTGGCAGCCTTTGCCGCTCACCGTGAAACAGGCCCGGCGCTTTTTACCCCCGGCGCAACGCGCTCTGGCTGCCGAACGCAGCGCCACAGCCGAGCAGGCCGCCCTGGCCGGCAACCCCACGCCCCCTGCTGCATCATCGTCCCAGCCGCCGCTGTTGGAGTTCAGCCGTGCCGCCTACCACTACGGCGAACACGCCGCCCTGCACGACATCACCCTGAAAGTGCGCAGCGGCGAAAGTGTGGCACTGATGGGGCGCAACGGCTCTGGCAAATCTACCCTGCTACAACTGGCTGCCGGGCTGCTCAAGCCGACGCACGGCAGTGTGCAACTCAACCGCAGCGGCCAGCCCGTACTCGACACCCGCCGCGCCACCCTGTCTGAAATTGTACGCATCGTCGGCTATGTGCCGCAAAACCCAGGCGCGCTACTCTTTCGTGACACCGTGTTAGAGGAGCTGGCTTTCACGCGGCAGGGTCACGGCCTACCCGCCGATCCCGCGGCCGACCTGGCCTTGCTGGCTGAGCTGGGCCTGGCTGCCGAGGCCGAACGCTATCCGCGTGACCTCAGCAGCGGCCAGCGTCAGCGTGCAGCTCTGGCTGCCATCCTGGTGGCCGAACCTCCCCTGCTGCTGCTGGATGAGCCGACACGTGGCCTGGATTACGCCCAAAAAGCCGCATTAGCGGCCATTGTCCAGCGTCACAAACAGACGGGCGGCGCGGTGCTGCTGGCTACACACGATGTAGAGCTGGCCGCACAATGCGCTGACCGCGTGATTTTGCTAGGAAACAGCGAAGTGGTGCTGGATGGCCCCACGCGGCAGGTGATGACCGGTTCGCTGGTGTTCGCCGGTCAAATCAACAAGCTTTATCGTGATCCGCGTCTGCTCACGCTGGAGGATGCGTTGGGTAACGAGTAATTCGTAACTCGGATTTGAGGCCTTTGGCGGCAAGGATGATCTCTTGCTTCTGGGCTTCGCTTCTCGTTTGCCTGCTGCACGGCTTCACTACCGCCGCACACGGCCACCTTCAACCGGCGAAAATAGTAAACAGTAACCAGTTCAGAGCTACAAGGTTTGACCGTGCCACCTGAGCGGTTTCGATATGGCCGCAAATAAGCTATTCTCCATTCTCACCTTTCAATTCTCACCTCTCCATTCTCAATTCTCATTCCTCACTCTTCCCTCAACGGAGACTCTCCCCATGTCCTCACTTGAATATCTGCGTCCCACCACTTTGCAGGAAGCTGTTGCATTGCTCAATCGCCCCGGACGGCACACGGTACCGCTGGCCGGAGGTGGTTGGCTGGTTCCTCGTCTGCGTACCGATGTGGCTGTGCCCAACCCCCTGACCGAGTCGGTGGATGCCGTGGTAGATCTGGCCGATCTGGGTCTGGGCGCGGTGGAGTTAGACGGTGAGCCAGGGCATGGCTGGCTGCATCTCGGCGCCACCCTCACCCTCAGCCAACTGGCAGATGATGAGGCTTGCCGCGCCTTGCTGGCCGATGGTTTGCTCGTTCAGGCTGCACACAGCGCAGCTCCGCTCAACCAGCGCAACACAGCTACCCTGGCCGGCACATTGCTGGGCGCAGACAGTGCCAACGAATTGCTGCTGCTGCTGCTGGCCCTTGGGGCCAAAGTCGAGGTAGCAGATGCCACCGCTACGCACTCTATTTCGTTGTTGCAACTGGCCGAATTACCCGCGGGCGGCCTGATCACCCGCATCAGCCTGCCCTGGCCCACCCAAGCCGCACATGGCGCACTGGCGCGCATAGCGCGTACCCCTACCGATGAGCCAATTGTCGCGGCCGCGGCTGTACATGACGGCAATCGCCACGTAATTGCCATCGGTGGCGTCTGTGCTGTTCCCCTGCTGCTAAACGCCGGTGATAGTCTGGACATCCTTATAGATGGGCAAACGCTACGCGACGATTGGCAAGGCAGCGCAGACTACCGCCGCGCCATGGCGAATGTGTTGATGGAAAGAGTAAGGAAATAGAGAGACAGACAGGTACGTCAGAGGCGGGTAGACAGGTAAACAAGTACACAAGGGGATAGTGGAGAAGTATAGTTTCACTAAGGACTCGTCTACTCCGTCCCTGTGTACTTGTGTACTCTTTTACCCCCCATACCGCACCGGCAGGCGCGCCGAGACGGTGGTGTTCTGATTCCAGTAAGCAAAGATCGAGCCGGTGCTACCTGCGGGGGCGGTCACAACCAGCACCGTGGCCCATGCACCACCTACCACCGGCGCAAAACTTTGTCCCAGCGCCTGCGTACCGCTGCTATCAACAGCCTGCACCACAATCCAGCCAGATTGAACACCTACTGCGCGACCGGTGACAATCACCGAACGCCCCAACAGCGCATTAGCTGCCGGAATATCAATCATAATTGAGGTACTCACTGCAACTGGTGTAGGCGTGGGGGTGAACGTAGCCGCAACCGCTGTCGGTGTGGCGGTTGGTGTAAGAGGCGCAGGCGTGGGCGTGGCAGCAAGCGTTGGCCCACCCGGTGTCGGCGTTGGTTTGGGGGCGATAGTATTCACCGGCACAGCGAGACATTGACCCACGGCTATGTGCCGCGGATTGGTAATGCCGTTGCTGTGTGCCAGCGCATCCACCGTGGTACAGAAGCGGCGGGCAATCGAATAGAGCGTATCACCCACGGCCACAGTATACACCGAGCCATTCAGCGCACCCATTGCGTGCAGCATCGGCCCTTGCGGGCAGCTTTGCAAGCAAGCCGCAACACAGCCACCGCCAGGCAACGGCGAGGGGGACGCGGAGCCTGCACAGCGATTCACCACCTGTAGCGTCGTTCCCCAACGCAATACCGCAGGGTTAGGAGTAAGTATATGCGGATTAAGCGCGTACAGCTCCTGCCAGCTCATGCAGAAACGCAGCAAAAGGCCGTTCACCGTGTCACCGGGCTGCACCACATAAGGGCCGGCTTGTGCAAACGGTGTTGTCGCCTGTGCAGATGGCGTCACCGGGCCAACCAGCAGCACCACCAGCAGTAAAAGCACCAGCCAAGAAAATCGCATCGTTTATCCTCCTTTATCCACACGCATAACACAACAACAACTGTGCTGCCCCCTCCAGCGCGTGAGGGTCGTAGCAAGCGCTGTGCAGGATCATAGCCGGCGGAGGCATCAGCAGCGGGCCTTGCACCACCCCGGCATACGGCTCACCGCCCAACACGCGTCCTGCCAGGGTGAGATAAAGCCGCTGAAGACAACGTGCAGCCAGCAGCAAATGCAGCACTTTCGGCCCGGCGGCTGAGTAGATCACCGGCAGGCCGCGGGCGATCAGCGCGTTCACCACCGCTGCACCGCTCAGAGCCTGCTCATCGTCGGTCACCACCACCTCCACCCCGGCGGCGCGCAGTTCCGCTACCCGTTGGACAGCGGCGCGGCGCGGTGTAATCACCAGCACACGACGGCCATCCATCATCAACGCGGGCGGCAGGGGGAAGTCCAGCTCATGGCTTAACACAGCAAGCGCGGGTTGTCGCGACAACCCGCGCTGCTGCCGCCACTGTGCCAGGTCGGCAAAGCGAGGATCGCGATACACCTGGAGTATCTCCTGTGCCTTGCCCGCGGCGTAATCGCGCAGATAACGTCCGCTGCTGAGGAGTACATCGGCCTGCACAGCCAATTCCTGAAACAAGCGCCAGTCGCGGTCATTAGCAATGGCCGCGGGCACCTGCATCTCGCCGCTGTCATCACCGCGCGGCACAGCAATGCGCCCATCCAGGCTAACAACAAAGTTAGCATAGACAAACGCCCCCTCAGGCCCGCGCGGCAACTGGCGAATGTCGTGGGCCAGATACAGGCCCCGCAACGCCACGGCTGGCTGAGGCACGGGATAGAGTTCTTGCACAGTGTCCATCAGGTACGAATTATAACATGCTGAATGCGTAAAGGAAAGGGGCGCGTCGCTGGCCGGTCTGTCAGGCCATACAAGACAAACTTGCCCTGCGCACCCGAATCAAAAAGCCGCGCCCAAGGTTGGGCGCGGCTTGCAGTCATAGCCGATTTGGGAGTTAGCCCTTGCCGAACTGTGCCTCGCAGACAGCCACAAAATCACCGCCATCTGCTTTGAGTGCCGCTTTGTAAACCGAGGCCACGCCATCCCAATCCACCGTGCTCCACCACGCCTTGACGTAGTCGGCACGCAGGTTCTGGTACTTCAGGTAATAAGCATGTTCCCACACATCCACACCCAGCAGCGGCATCTGACCATCGCTGATCGGGTTGTCCTGGTTGGGTGTGCTAACCACGGCCAGCTTGCCGTCTGCCTTTAACACCAGCCAGGCCCAGCCGGAGCCGAAACGGCCTACTGCCGCTTTGGCAAATTCAGCTTTGAACTCTTCAAACGAACCAAATGCCGCGCTGATGGCATCGGCCAGCTTGCCAGTGGGTTCGCCGCCCGCGTTGGCAGCCATTAACTGCCAAAACAAACTGTGATTGGCATGGCCGCCGCCGTTGTTGCGCAGTGCGCCGCGGCTGGCCTCAGGAATACTGCCGAGATCGGCGATCAGCGCCCACACGCTCTTGCCTTGCAGCTCGGCGTGCTTTTCCAACGCGGCGTTGGCATTGTTAACGTAAGCCGCATGGTGCTTGTCGTGGTGGATCTGCATGGTGCGCGCGTCAATATACGGCTCCAGCGCATCAAACCCATAGGAAAGTGCCGGTAAAGTAAAAGCCATCAAATATCTCCTTCATTATCAAAATGTATTACATGATCAAGCAGTTTAGCCCTGTGCGCAACAGGTAACACACAACCGATCAAAGCTTGCGGCGAGCCTGTTCGATCCAGCCTGCATAGGATACGCCCAAAATGGCGGGAGCATTGACGATCTCGGCCAGATACTCCGGCGTGCAGGCGGCCAGTTGGGCATAGGTGGTGATACCGGCCTCGTACAGGCGTTTCTCGAAAGTACGGCCGATACCTTCAAGTGTCTCGAAATCGTCTACATGATCACCATCCCACAGCAGGCCAACGGTGTTGCTGCGCTCAGCCCAAGCCCGCGCGTTGGCGCTTGTTTCGGGGATGTTCATGCGCGTGACCTGCAAATCGGGGATTTGCAGGATAGCTGAAAACTCTGCTTCAGGCAGCGTAGCCAATTCCCAATAGGTGCCAACACCGGCATTGTACAGACGCTGCTGATACACCGAGCCAATGCCCTTAACGTCGGTCAGGGCTTGTACGCACGGCGAAAGCAGCGGCGAGACCGCCTCTGCGACGGCGCTTGCGGCTGCATACTGTTTAGGCTGGGGCAGACGCGCCAACGTAGCGGCCAGCGCCTCCGGCTCATCCAGCGTGACCAGAACGGGGCGTGCCCGAACAGCCTGCACCGGTGCTTGCAGCGTGCTGCTGCGTAGTTCAGCAATCTCTTGTTCACGCTGGAGCAACGATTGTTCCATGCTAGCACGTTCGCTCACCGAAGTCTGTAATTCGGCCTGCAAATCATCTACTTGCGCACCAAGCCCATTTACCTGGGTGGTCAGCCCATCTACTTCATAGTTCAATGCCTCGAACTGTACCTCGGCATTGCGGCGAGCCTCCAGCGCCTCGTTCAACTCGCCCTGCATCATGGCAATCTGCTGTTTGAGCTGCTCTACCTGGCGCTGAAAACTGTTCAACTCCAGCTGCAGATCTTCCAGTTGGGTTTGCACATCTTCCAACGACTGTTCACGTTCGCTCAGGTCGGCTTGCAGCGCCAGTCGCTCGGCCTCGGCGGCCGCGATTTCCTGCTGCAAAGCGGCTATGCGCTCAGCCTCTTCCTCATGCTGCTGGGTTTGCAGACTGCTATGGCCTGCCAAAGCCGCCACCGAGGCGGCCAGTGCGTCCAACCGGGCGGCGCGGCGCTGCTGCACGGCGCTGATGGCGTCAGCCGTCTGCCACTGAGCCAACAGGTCTGCCTGCTGCTCGCCGGGGGCCGCGCTGAGCAGATCAGCGCGCAGGACCAGCAAACGTTGCTCGACCTGCTCCAATTCATCGTGGCCCGTATGCAGATCTGCTTCAAGACGATGCTGCGTCAGAGCAGCGGCATCGCGCTCGGCCTGCCAACCCGCGGCCTGTGCTGCGTTCTGGCGGTCGGCTACTGCCTGCACGTCCAACGTGGCGGCAGCTTCGATCTCTGCTTGCAGTTGATCTATCTGGCTTTCCAGCTCCAAGATCCGTTCGTCGCGTACGGCCAACTCAGCCAGCCAGGCGTCATGCTCGGCGGCTGGGAGATGGCTGATACCGTTGCCGTTGAGCGGGCGCGCCACGGCCGAAAGAGCAGGCAATGCCTTGAACTGTTGCTGCAACGCGTCATATTGAGCGTTGCGCTGCTGTAACGCCTCGGCCAGCTGTGCCCCGGCACGCGCCAAAAAACTCAGGCTGATGCGCATTTCATACGGATCAACCGGCCATGTCGAGGTGACAATGTCGGCAACCGGCGGCAGAGCAGCCAGAGCTTCGTTTTTATCAGGGTGGGGCTGTATCTCCATGCTATGGCCTCCTCAGCCGGCTTTTGCAGCCTCCAACTCGGCTTGCAAAGTGGTGATTTGCCCCTGCGCTTCGCTCAATGCGTCTTCTTTCAAGCGCAGCAGGGTAGCGGAAAGGATCGCCAGCTCACCGGCCACCTCACCGCGCACCTGGTGTAGCTTGGTTTCGAGATCGCTGTTGTTGCTGCGCAGGTTACCAACTTGTGCTTGCAGAGCGACCAATTCCCGCTGGCTTTCCACCAACCGTTCCTGGTCAGCCTGCCAGTCAATCACCTGGCCCTGCAGCGCGTTCAAGCGCACGTTTTGCGCGGTGTAGTCGGTTTGCACGTCATCATATTGACGACGAGTTTCCTGCAACGCGCGGTTAGCCTCGGTCAACTGACTGTTGAGGCTGCTGGCCTCGGCGGCATAGCGGCGAGCGCGCCCACCGGCAGGAAGGTAGAAGAAGAGCCAGCCCAGCAGCAACCCAGCCACTGCACCGATCGCCAAAGGCTGCCAATTAGCCATGAACCATGCTTGAATATCCATGTGATGTCTCCTTGTATGAAAGCTGGTCGTTTTTTTTACAGACCCAAACGATAATATTATACCCGAATTACCCCGATACTGAAAGCCGCGGGCGGCTTGCCAGTGACTGCCTTTCCGGTGTACAATTCAGCCAACGCCGCGGCGTTGCCGCGGCCACGGAGGTTATATCATGCTGCCATTTCTCAACGAAGACAACGTTCGTCAACTCATTCACACAGCCCGCGCCCGCGGCGAAACGCCTTCGCTGGCCCGCCATGATCTCAGCGCGCTCGGCTTCTACGCGGCAGATCTGGCCGAAGTAGATTTTCGCGATGCCGACCTGAGTGGCTGCAACCTGGGCAGCAGCAATCTGCGCAGGGCCGGCCTGGCTGATACCGACTTGAGCCATGCTGACCTGGCGCTGGCTGCGCTGCATGGGGCCGATCTGCGCCGCAGCAACCTGTTCAACGCCAACCTGCGCGGGGCATGGCTGACCCACGCTGACCTGCGCCATGCGGTGCTTTATGCCGCCAACCTGGCTGATGCCGATCTGAGCCACGCGCGGTTGGCAGGTGCGCAGTACAACGAGTATACACGCTGGCCCGTAGACTTTGATCCAAACGCCGCAGGCGCGGTGTTCAGGCTGGCCTAGCCGAGCGCACCAGGTCTGCAACTGCCTGGGCGCTGGGCAGAGATAGCGCTTGTTGAGCCAGCGTGCGCGCTGCGGCTAGCGACCATTGTGCCAACAGGGTTTTGGCCGCGGGGATGGCGGTTGGAGCCATGCTGAATTCATCCAGCCCCAACCCCAACAGCAGGGGAATGGCCTCTGGGCGGCCTGCCAATTCACCGCACAGCCCCACCCATTTGCCCTCGGCATGGGCTGCGGTAATGATCTGCCCTACCTGACGCAGCACTGCGGGATGCAGCGCATCACCGATGCCGGCTACACGCGCATTGCCACGATCCGCGGCAAAGGTGTATTGTGTCAGATCGTTGCTGCCGATGCTGAAAAAATCCACCAGCGGGGCCAGTTGATCGGCCAGCACGGCGGCGCTGGGCACCTCGACCATGATGCCCGTGGGCAGTTCAGCAACGGGGGCAAAGCCGTGCTGGGCCAGATCAACAGCGGCTTCACGCAGCAGGCGGCGAGCCTGCACTACCTCATCCACGGTGGCGATCATGGGAAACATCACCTGCACCGGGCCATGTGCGGCGGCGCGCAGGATGGCGCGCAGTTGCACTTTGAAGAAATCGGGCATAGCCAACGAAATGCGCACAGCCCGCCAACCCAAAAAGGGGTTGCTCTCTGCGGGGAGCTGCAAATAGGGTGCGGGTTTGTCGCCGCCAATGTCCAGGGTGCGGATGATCACCGGGCGGCCCTGCATGGCTTGTACCACCTGGGTGTACATGGCAGTTTGCTCGTCCTCGGTAGGTGGTTCACTGCGTTGCTGAAAGAGAAATTCAGTGCGCAACAGCCCCACGCCCTCGGCGCCAGCCCGAAGCGCCGCCGCGACCTCAGCCGCGGTGGCGAGATTAGCCATCACTTTCACGCGTGCGCCGTCGGCGCTGTGCGCCAAACCCTGCGCGGCCGCCTGTGCCACCTGCCGTGCAGCACCATCGGCCTGACGCTGCGCCTGAAATGCCGTCACGGTAGCGGTGTCGGGATCAAGAATCAACACGCCGCGCGTGCCGTCTACGGCCAAGGGCATATCCGCAGTGATTTGCGTCAACGCCTCAATTCCCGCACCGACCACAGCGGGAATGCCCATGCTGCGCGCCAGAATAGCACTGTGCGAGGTGGCTCCACCCAACGCGGTGACAAAACCCGCTACCCGTTCACGATCCAGCCCGGCAGTTTGTGAGGGTGTGAGATCGTCGGCCACCACAATGGCATTTTGGGGCAGCACGGGAGCAGTGGATGCAGCGCTTTCCGGGTGCAGGGCGCGCAATAGCCGGGCAGCCAGGTCACGCAGGTCGGTGGCGCGCTCCTGAAAGCGCGGAGATGGCATAGCCGCCAGACGCTGCGCCTCGGCCTCGAACACATCGTTCAATGCGGCCTCAGCATTGAGATGCTGCTGGGCAATCAATGCCTGCACCCGCGCGCGCAAATCATCGTCATCAAGCAGCAAAGCGTGTGCCTGGAAAATGCGGCTTTGCGCTTCGCCCAGCTCACGGCCCAGCCGCTCGGCCAGGCTTAGTAGCGCTTGCTGCACCTCGGCGGTCACAGCCAGGTAACGCTGCCATTCGGCCTCAGAATCGGCACACGCGTAGCGTGGGGAGGGGGCTGCATCGCCATGCAGCAACACGGCTACGCCCGCGGCTACGCCCGATGAGGCGGCAATGCCCGACAGCACGACGCGACCGTGACCGCTTGGGGTTGCGGGAGCAGTCTCTGTGGTCGGCGCGACCTGCAAGCTGGTGGTTTCGCCAAAGCCGCTGGCAAGCAAGGCAGCCAGCGCGGGCGCGGCTACAGCAGCATCCGCGCCTGTGGCGCTGATCTCCACCGAATGGCCCTGCTCTGCGCCCAACGCCATTACCTGGTTGAAGCGTTTGCCATCGGCCACGGCCCGGTTGGTCAGGTTGCGCAGGGCGATAACAGCGCTAAAACGCGCAGCCAGTTGCACGCATTGCACTGCGGGGCCGAAGTGCAGCCCAGCCGGGTTGATGATGGTCGCTGTGGCGATGATCTCCTGTACGGATGTGGGGGCAATTTCCGGCTGTGGTGCTGGGGATGTATCTGCGGCCAGGCTGGTTTGCTTGGGATGCAGGGCCTCCACCGCCTCAGCAGCCACGGCCTCCAGCGGCCTACCGATGGAAGCCTGCACAGCAGCAGCCATGGCTCCTTCCACAAACGGCGCGGGGCACAGGCGCACGCGGGCAGCCTGTGCCGGATCCATCAACTCCAGTGCGGTTTCAGCGCTCATCAGCGCGCTGCCCAAATCCATCAGCACCAGCACGCCGGCGTCGTCGTAGACGCTTTCGATAGCAGCAAGGATCGCCAGGGCATCGGTGCCAAAGGGATAGGCAGGGTCACCGGTTCCGCCTACTGCGGCAATAGCCGCATGGCCTTGCGTTTGCTGTTCAGCCAGCGCCTTCACCGCTGCGGCCAGTTCGGCGCTGTGCGAAACGAGGACAAGTCCTACCATGAATTATTCCTGGCTACGGGGATCATGTAACGAGTACACGTATTGCGTATTACGTAATGCAGAGAAAAATGCAACCTGGATCCAAGAGAGTCAATTCTGAGTTACGAGTTACGAGTTACGAGTTACGGGTTACGGGTTACTTTTCCTTAATCAACCCATTGCGATACGCCTCAAGCAATGCGTTTAGTTCGTCAATCTGGCGTTGGATGTTGCGGCCCAAATCGGTGTCACGCACGCGGATACGTTGGTTGTTGGTTTCAAGAATTTCGGTGCGGCTGTGCGGCTCACGCTCGCTGCTGATGATCTTTTCCACTGACTCGAAGGGCTGATGCGAAGCCAGCAGCAAGCCGTAGGAGTTGAAGATCAGCGTATAGCCGGCAATGCCAGTTTGCCCCTGATAAGCTTTGGAGAAGCCGCCATCAATCACCAGCAGGCGGCCATCTGCCTTCACCGGCTTTTCGCCTTTACGCACCTTCACCGGTACATGGCCGTTGATGATGTGCGATTTATCTGGATCAAGGCCGAATTCAACCAACACACGGCGCGCAGTTTCCACCTGATCGCGCAGGTCGTAATAGGGGTTGCGCTTTTCCTCGTGCGTGGTTTTGTCATCTATAAAGTAGCGCTCGAAAGTAGCCATTTTATGCTTGCCAAACAGCGGCGAACGCGCCCCCGTCCACAAATACCACATCATATCCTGGCCTTCAAGCTTGTTTTGGGCTTCCTCGGCATAATACGCCTGCCGCACCAAAGGATCAATCCGATCCAGCAAAGCACGCCCGGCGTAGGGAAAGCCGTTGAGGATAAACGGTTCAAACTCACCATCGGGCTTCATCGGCACACAGCCGTGCAAGAGCAAATTACCGTTGTACACCAGATACATGCTGCCCACTGCATAGAGAAAATGGACATGCTCTTGTAGCTTGTGATTATCCTGGAAATTATAGGTCAAGCGCTGCATCACACTCTGTTCGTCCGGCGTCAGGGCATAAGGATTAGCCGGGTCAATGGTAGGAAAAAGGCGATCGTTCAGTGCATACACCTGCCCATCCACCTCTACCGTGCCCGCGTCATGGTCAATCTTATGCAGCAGCAGGCGGTCTTCCATCTCGTATTCCGGTCGTCGCTGGATGATATGCCCTTCCAGTTTAAACTGAATGATCGAAATCGCCTTGTGCATGCGCGCCATCAACTGCAATTCCTGCGCCGTGTAGTCCTCACCCGGTGATGCCTTGATCTTGAACTGCGCACAGGGATCATCACCATAAACCTGCATAGCCAGCGTAGCCAGCGGCAGCAGGCTGATGCCATAGCCCTCTTGCAGAGTCTCCATGTTGCCGTAGCGCAGGCAGATGCGGATCACGCTGGCAATGCAGGCCGGGCTGCCACTGGCCGCGCCCATCCACACCACATCATGGTTGCCCCACTGAAAATCCACCGAATGATAAGCCATCAACGCATCCATGATGATATGCGCGCCGGGGCCGCGGTCGTACACATCACCGATAAGATGCAGATGGTCCACCGCCAACCGTTGGATCAGCTCGGCCATAGCCACAATAAAGGGACGCGCCCGCCCAGTGGAAATAATCGTTTCAATGATGGACTGGTAGTATTCGTGCTTGTTTTCCGTGCCTTCCTGTTCGTGCAGCAGCTCTTCCAGAATATAGGCAAACGCTTTGGGCAGTGCTTTGCGCACCTTGGAACGGGTGTACTTCGACGACATCACGCGGCACACCTGCACCATGCGAAACAGAATCACGCTGTACCAGTCATCCACGCTGTCCGGCTCCATCTGGCTGAGGAGGCGCGTTAGCACCATTTCCGGATAGTACACCAGCGTAATCAGCTCGCGGCGTTCGCGCTCCATCAGCGAGCCTTGAAACAACTCGTCAATGCGCCGTGACACCGTGCCCGAACCATTCCGCAGTACATGGAGAAATGGCTCGTGTTCGCCGTGAATGTCTGACAGAAAATGTTCAGTGCCTTTGGGCAGATGCAAAATAGCCCGCAGATTGATAATCTCGGTGGAAGCGGCCTGGATGCTGGGATATTGCCGCGCCAGCAGCTCCAGATACCTGAGATCAGGATAGTCCGTGTTCATAGTCTAAACCTCTTTGTTTATTCTTTGAGCAGACGGCGCGCGTGCAGGTCATACAGGCCGTACGCCGCGGCCAGTACCTCGATGGGATGGCGGCAGGGGATATGCGTGGCCGATTCAATGTGCCAGCGACAGGTCTCCGAGGTGCAGGCCGTCACCGTCACATCTGCCCCCTGCTCTGCGACGAAGTCGAACAACTCTTGCCCCACGTCCATGGCAATCTGATATTTCTCTTTTTTATAGACGTAGGTTCCCGCGCCACCGCAGCAACGCGCCGCGCTTTCGCGCACATCAAGCTGCGGAATCAGGGTCAAAATATCCATCACCGGCGAGCCGAGATGATGAGCACGATACTGACAGGGCGGATGATAGGGCAGCACCAACGGCAATGCGTTAAAATCTGTACGCAACTGCCCCGCCTGGTACAGATCGCGCAACCACTCAAACATATCCCACACCGCCAGCGCCAGATCGTGCGCGGCCGGTGTGTGAATATCCAGCATATCCGGCGCTTCTTCCTTCAACGTCAGCGTACAACTGGTGCTGGTGCCGATGATCGGATAGCCCTGCTGCGCATAGGGTGTCAGATAATCTAAATTGCGTTCGTGATACCCCTCGGCTGCGGCAAATTCGGCATTATTCAGCAACGGCAGCCCGCAACAACCCTGCTCCGGCACAAGCACCTCAAAGCCGTTATGTTCAAACACCGCCACCGCTGCCTGGCCCACATAGGGTTCATAGTACATGGTAGAACAGCCGTGGAAATACACCACCTTATCGGCAGATTTTAGCCGTCTGGCCGCG
Organism: uncultured Caldilineales bacterium; assembly: GCA_937907455.1. Taxonomy (GTDB): domain Bacteria; phylum Chloroflexota; class Anaerolineae; order JAAEKA01; family JAAEKA01; genus JAAEKA01. Next base: position 8,173 of record CALESQ010000088.1, on the reverse strand, counting down.
CTACGCTTCAGCCATGCGGCAAAGGTGCCCTGCGTACTCCAGCGCGGCATCTGCGCGCCTTTGGAGATGCCCATCACTCCCTCGGCCACAGCGCGCACCAAGCCATTGTTCATGGCAAAGTTAGCCAGGCCAGGCGCGATCATGCCCATCTTGCCCAACAAATCGCTGCGCCCAAGCAGGCGGTTACGCAGCGGAATGCCCTGCTGAGCAGCCAGCGCGGCACGCGCCCGCGTGTTGATCTCAGCGATGCGCACGCCGGTAGGGCACACTTCATTGCACACGCGGCAGCCGGAACAATAATCCACCGAATGATCAGGCGACTGCGGCTGCCCATTTTCGCGAAAACGCTGCGCCTGCGGGCCAGAATACTTCGGGCCGTGAAATTTATCGGTCACTGCTGCCACCGGACAATACACCGTGCAGATATTGCATTTGATGCACTCATCAAGCGATGGTCCGGCCGATTGCCAGGATGTAGTAAAAGATGACATAGCGTGCTCCTGCTACCGTCGCGCCAGAGCCTGGGCAACCGCCCAGCCGCTGGTCAGGGCAATGCCCTCCAAACTGCGTTCCTGAATAGGATCAGCACCGGCCAGCACCCCGCCCGCAGCCCACAAATTAGCATAAAGCGGTTGCGCCGGATCATCGGGATGGCAGGGCTGCATGGCTGCGGTTACTGCCACACCTCCCTGAAACACCGGCTGTCCGGCTGGGTGCATAAACTCGGCGCGGAACCAATGCGAACGCCGCTGCGGAACAGTGAGCGGCAGATCGAAAACCACCTCGCGCATACGGCCGGTATGGTCGCTATCGAAGCCACCGCCCAAAACACCGCCGCTTGCCAGCAGATAACAGGCTGCGCTCAGGCGCATAGGGCGGGCGCTGGTGGCCGTCTCAACCCATTCGATGCGGCCTGCCGCGGTGTGGCTGCGAATCGCCTCGATCCCCATATCCACACGCACGCCCAGGTCGCGCAGGCTACGGCGAATGGCCTGAAACAGCCGCGTGCCGGGCACACTGGGCGGCAGCATAGGGATCTCGAACAGCGCCGCGCCGGCGGCGCTTTGCAGGGCAGCCCAGGTCGCGCCGTGATCCTCCAAACCCAGCAAAGCCGGCAGGCCAATGCGCTCACCGGGTTGCACCAGTTGCCTGAGCGCCCGACCAAGCGCCTGATGACGTTGCGGCTCATCCAGTGCATGGGCCAAATGGATGGCATTGCGGTCGCGCGCCGTGCTGATAAGCTCCAGCGGCAGCATGGCAGCACGGGCTGGCACACCCTGCTTGCCCAGATTTTCCGCAATCAGGTGCGGATAGAAATCGCGCAAACCGCTGAACCCTACAATCAGCATCGGCGCGGTGCGGCGCGCATCACCCGCGGCCTGTGCCTGTGGCGTCAGCCAGGTAGGACGCAATGCGCCAACCGCGCTGGGCAGCAGCCAGTTGCCGTCACCTTGTACATAGGGCAGGCCCGCGGCTTCGGTCAGCGCCAGAAAATCAGCCAGCGCAGCGCGCACCTGTGCCGCGCCCAGCAAGCTGTAGGGGTGATAGCCGGGTAAGGCACTCAAGGCGTTCATTGGATCGGCAACCGCTGTAGCAGAAGCCGCAGCCATGTAGCCCAGCACATCCACCGTGCCGGCCGTCCAGTGCAGCGACGGCGCACCTTTAGCAATCACATGCACACGCAGACCAGCGCGTGCCGCCTGCCATGCGGCCATCAAACCGCTCAATCCAGCGCCGATCACCAGCAGATCGGCTTCGCCGCGAGACGTGTTGGTGTTCATGCGCGCACCTCTTTGTCGTTGGGCGTAGTGTCGAAGCGATAGAACTCGGAAAGCGGGCTGGTCAGCGCCGCGTCCGGCAGGTGGTCAGCGTTTAGCACCGCCAGATAGATCAGCTCATCCAGCCGTTCCTGTTTAAGTTGCCTGCCCCACAAAATCGGCAGCACGCCCTTCCAGCGTTCCTGTAAAAAGTCGCGTAACAGCAAATTGGGGTTAAAAAGCCGCGGCGTGCAGGTCTCTGCCCTGTCTGCCGTTCCCTGCTGCGGGCTGCTCTCTGCCACATTATGCGCCGGTGATTGCATCATGGCTACATCCCACTCTTCTGCGGCGTGGGTTTGATGCCCGGCATCGCCTTGCCACACGCCCGCCTGACCCAGGGCGTGCACAATGCCCACGGCGCGATAGGTGCAAAAACCGCCCTGACATGGCCCCATCCCCAGGCGCACATCGCGGCGCAGATCATCCAGGGTGATGGTGGGGTTCTGGCGTGCTGCGTTTTCCAGCATAGCGCGCGTCACCAGCTCGCATTCGCAGATCAGCTCGCCCTGCAGGGCATTTTCTTCAATTTCGTGCAAGCGATGGCCCAGCCAGTAAGCTCCCTGCTGCGTGCCGGGCACCGACGTTGAGGCGGTGGTGCAGGGGCGGCGCGTCCCCAGGTGTTCGGCGGCCATATCCACCGTTTTTTCGGCCATCAGGCGGAAGGTAGTCCATTTACCGCCAGTGATGGTGATAAAGCCGGCCACGTTGTGACGCTCACGGTGGTCCAGCAAAGCAAATTTGCGCGTGGCGTCACGGCTTGCTCCGGCGTAGTCTTCCTGATAGAGCGGACGCACCCCGGCCCAGGCGCGCACCACGCGCGCCCGGCTGAGACCCGGCACCATCTTGTCGCCCTCCTCCAGCATCAAGTTGACCTCCCACGGCTCAATGCGCAGGTTTTCGGGGTCGGCTACGCGCTCATCGGTGGTGCCGATCACCGCCACGGTATGCACCGGCACGATAATGTCGCCGTCTGCAGGCATTTTGCAGCGGTTTACCACCGTGTTCAGGGCGCGATGGTTCATGGCTACCATGGTGCCCTTGCCGGGGATCACGCTAATGCGAATGCCTGCCATAGCGGTCACCTGTCCGGCCCAGGCGCCGGTGGCGTTGATGGTCAATGCAGCGCGAATTTCCACATCGTGCCCTTTGGCGGCATCGTGGACACGCGCCCCCAACACGCGTTGCGTGCCGTTCTCCGCTGCACCTTCGATAATCAGACTGTACAGTTCGTGGTAGATAAGCAACTGCGCGCCAGCCTGACGTGCAGCCTGTGCGGTGGCGTGTGTCGCCAAAAAGCTGTCGGATGAGCCGTCAGGAACCTCGAACACGCGGCTGATGCGCGGGTTGAGCAGCGGCTCGCGGCGCAATGCAGCGGCAATGCTGATCTCATGGCAGGGTACACCGGTGGCCGCGCAGCCTTCAACAAATTTATCGGGATAAGGACCTTCGTCTTCGGGGGTGACAACAAAAAATCCGCCCGTGTCTTCGATACAATGGGCGTGGGTTTTGCGCAGAATTCTGTTTTCATGAATGCACTCTACCGCGCTTTGCGGGTCTTTCACCACATAGCGCCCGCCGCTGTGCAGCAAACCGTGATAGCGCCCTGTGGTGCCATGAGTCAGGTCGCGGCGCTCGATCAACACCACCTTGAAGCCGCGCAGGGCCGCATCCCAGGCAACTCCGGTACCGGTGGCGCCCCCGCCAATTACCAGAATTTCGGTCTCAATGCGTTTCATGCGTTGCCTCCTTCGGCAAAACGCGCAGGCATCGGCCAAAAAAGCAGGCCGGACAACCGGCGGCGCGGGCGAAAGCGAACGCTCACACGCCCGACATCACCGGTGTCCGGCCAAAAAGCTAACCTGTCGTGTTTTATTCCTCAACCCAGTGCATGGAGCGCTGGACGGCCTTCAGCCAGCCCTTGTACAGCTTGGCGCGGGTCGCCTCATCCATATCGGGTTTGTAGGTCTTATCAATCTGCCAGTTCTTGCGCAGGTCTTCCAGGTTGCTCCAGTAGCCCACGGCCAGGCCCGCGGCATAGGCCGCGCCCAGCGCGGTGGTCTCGGCCACCACCGGACGCACCACCGGCACGCCCAGAATGTCTGACTGGAACTGCATCAAGATGTCGTTGTAGACCATGCCACCGTCCACCTTCAGCGCCGTCAGCTTCACGCCAGAGTCCTTCTCCATGGCATCCAGCACTTCGCGGGTCTGATAGGCAGTGGCTTCCAACGCGGCACGGGCGATGTGGTTCTTGTTGATGTAGCGGGTAAGGCCCACGATAGCGCCGCGTGCATCAGACTGCCAGTAGGGAGCGAACAGGCCGGAGAAAGCAGGCACAAAGTAAATGCCGCCACTGTCCTCCACCTGCTTGGCATAGTCTTCCACATGCTTTGAGAAATCAAAGAAGTCCAGATTGTCGCGCAGCCACTGCACCAGCGCACCAGTGATGGCGATAGAGCCTTCCAGCGCATAGACTGCCGGATTGTCACCCAGCTTGTAGCCCAGCGTGGTGAGCAGGCCGCTATTGCTGGGAACAATTTCGGTGCCGGTGTTGATCAGCATGAAGCAGCCGGTGCCGTAGGTGTTCTTAGCTTCGCCGGGGGCATAGCAGGTTTGGCCGACAAGCGCCGCCTGTTGGTCGCCCAGGTCGCCACAAACCGGCACACCGTGCCAGTAGCCATAGACCTTGGGATCGCTGGAGGGGCGAATTTCCGGCAGCATTTGCTTGGGAATGCCCATAATGCCCAGAATTTCGTCGTCCCAGTCCAGGGTTTTCAGGTTCATCAGCATGGTGCGGCTGGCGTTAGACACATCGGTGACGTGCGCGCCGCCATCCTTGCCGCCGGTGATGTTCCAGATCACCCACGTATCCATGTTGCCGAAGAGAGCATCGCCGCGCTCGGCTGCGGCGCGTACGCCCTCTACATTGTCGAGGATCCATCTGATTTTGGGACCAGAGAAGTAGGTAGCGAGAGGCAAGCCTACCTGAGAGCGGAAGCGATCCTGACCGCCGTCACGGGCCAGCTCGTTGCAAATCTTGTCGGTGCGCGTGTCTTGCCAAACGATGGCATTGAAATAGGGCTTGCCGGTGTTCTTGTTCCACACCACCGTAGTTTCACGCTGGTTGGTGACGCCCACCGCGGCCAGATCATCGGCGGACAGGCCGGCCTTCTTCAAGGCGCCAGCCATCACGTCATTGGTGCGGGCGATGATCTCCAGCGCATCGTGCTCCACCCAACCAGCCTGGGGATAGATCTGCTCGTGCTCCATCTGATGGATGCCCACAACACCACCGCTGTGGTCGAAAATCATAAAGCGGGTACTGGTAGTACCCTGGTCAACAGCACCTACATACTTACCCATGGGGGAACTCCTTTGTTCGAGGTGTCAGAACGTTCTGACAATCTATGCGGCAAAGCAAGCTTTGCGATTTCGGCAGTTGATTCAGGCATTGGCGAGTGTTTGCGCCGCGCAACGCAACAGGAAAGATGACGACGTTGCGCCGGGTCCTGGTGGCCGATGCTGCGCTCACCCAGGTAACTGGCGCGGCCTTTGGTAGCCAACATTGGAATAGTGGCGGCAGCGCCCTGTTCGGCGGCCTCCGCCGCCATTTGCAAAGCCGCCGCTGCGCTTTCGCCTTGAGCCAACGCGCCCTGCAGAGCCTGGCAAGCTGGAGCCAGGGCATCCAACATGGTTTTTTCGCCGGTAGTGGCCTTGCCGCGCTGCTGCACACCGGCCAATCCGGCCTCGAAAGCTGCCAACAAATCCTGCGCCGAAGCTTCCTGTTTGCCATCCAGCGCCACACCGGCACGCATAAACCAAGTGCCGTACAGCGGGCCACCGGCACCGCCAACCGTCGAGATCAGCGTCATGCCAACTGCTTTCAAAATAGCGCCCAGGTCCTTATCGGCCAGCGAAGGTAGTTTGTCCACCACTGCGCCAAAGCCGCGATCCATGTTGGCCCCGTGGTCGGCATCGCCAATGGCCGAATCGAGCCGGGTGAGGTACTCTTTGTTATCGCCGATGGTTTGCCGGAAACAGCGTAACCAAGCGAAGATGTCGTCTCGTGTTACCACGCTGGGCCTCATTCAGGGAACTATCCAAGTACACATGGAGACAAGTATACAAGTACACACGGAGACAAGTATACAAGTACACACGGATACGTGTATACATGGATATAGCCAGCAGACAAGAACAACCTCTCCCTGTCTACCTGTCTACCTGTCTACCTGTCTACTTCTCTACATGCCCCAGCGCAGGCCGGGGGTTTTGACAGGTGCATCCCAATAGCCGAGAATTTCGTCATCGGCTTTGAGCAAAGTAATGGAGCAACCGGCCATCTCCAGCGAGGTGATGTAGTTGCCCACCAGCGAACGGGCGATCTCGATGCCGTGGGCAGCGCAGATTTCCGCCAGCTTGCTATAGACAATGTACAGCTCAATCAGCGGTGTACCGCCCATGCCGTTGACCATCACAATGACCTTGTCGCCCGCTGCAAAGGGCAGATCTTTGATGATGGGCATCGCCAGCATTTCGGTGATCTCATCCGCGCCCTTCAGCGCCATGCGCACGCGGCCCGGCTCACCGTGGATGCCGATACCGATTTCCATCTGGTCTTCCGGCAGATCGAAAGTAGGCTGACCAGCGTGCGGCACGGTGCAGGAAGTGAGCGCCATGCCCATGCTGCGGCCCCAGCCGTTGACCTTGCGACACAGGTCGGCCACTTCTTTCAGGCTTTTACCGGCTTCAGCAGCCGCGCCGCAGATCTTCTCGGCCAGCACGGTGGTGCCTACGCCGCGACGTCCTGCGGTATACAGGCTATCCTGCACGGCCACATCGTCATCAATCACCACACTTTCTATCTCGATGCCTTCAGCCATCGCCAGCTCGGCAGCCATTTCAAAGTTCAAAATGTCGCCAGTGTAGTTTTTGACAATGTGCAGCACGCCGGCGCCGCCATCCACGGCTTTGGTGGCTGCCAGCATCTGTGGTCGGGCGTGGGTGAGGTGAACACAGCACCGGGGCAAGCTGCATCCAACATGCCATAGCCGACAAAACCGCCATGCATAGGCTCGTGGCCGCTGCCACCGCCGGAAACAATAGCAACCTTGCCCGGAATAGGCGACTCAACACGGGCGATAAAGTCAGGATCAAAGTGCACAGCCACTTGGTCACCATGGACCAGTGCCACACCCTTCAACGCTTCTTTCACAACATTGGCGGGATTGTTGATTAGCTTCTTCATGCGAACTCTCCTGAAGCAACAGCCCTGGCTCGGTTTGATCCGAAGCCAGGGCTGTCAGGAATTAATATGAGTTAGAGCACTGCGCCGGCCAACAAGGCGGCGATGACTGCGCCGATGATGGGGCCAACTACGGGGATCCAGGCATAGCCCCAATCGCTGCTGCCCTTGCCGGGGATCGGCAGAATGGCATGGGCGATGCGGGGGCCGAGGTCACGGGCCGGGTTGATAGCATAGCCCGTGGTGCCGCCGAGAGCCAGACCGATCACCAACACCGCCAGAGCTACGGTGAACGGGCCGGGCAAACCCCACTGCGCCGGGATGGCGAAGATGGCGAACATCAACACAAAGGTGCCGATAATTTCAGAAACGAGGTTCCACAGGGTACTACGAATGGCCGGGCCGGTGGAGAAAACGGCCAGCTTCAGGCCGGGGTCTTTGGTCTCGGCCCAATGGGGGAAATAATGCAACCACACCAGCACAGCTCCCAGGAATGCGCCCACAAATTCACCGATCAAATACATCGGCACTTCAGAAGCGGGAGTCTTGCCGGCAACAAACAGGCCAATGGTGACCGCGGGGTTTAGGTGTGCGTCACTACCCATCGCCACAGCAGCATAAGCGCCTACAAACACGGCAAAAGCCCATGCCGTAGTGATGACGATCCAACCGCTGTTGTTACCTTTGGTTTTACCTAACAATACATTGGCAACCACACCATCGCCCAACAGAATAAGCAACATCGTGCCGATGATTTCGGCAGTTAAAATAGACATTCGATTCCTCCTTGAATGGAATGTGTGAACAGAGCGCGATTACATCGGTGTAAAGCAAGGGTGGGATAAAGACAAACGACGAAGCAGCACACCTCCTGAGCGCAATGGGGGCATTGGCAAGCAGCGCCAATACAAAACAAATACCAAGGGGGAAATCTGGCAGGCAGGCTACGTGGCGAACAGAAGGGGAAAAACAGCCTGATCTGAGTGCCAATCAGTAAGCCTTATTCGGCACAAGCCTGCAATGAGGTGCAGTGTAGCATTCTTATCGCTGTCTGACAAATTCAGTAGTTCACGATTTTGGCAGTTGAGCAGGTAAGGGCAGGGCCATGACG
>CALESQ010000087.1 GCA_937907455.1 uncultured Caldilineales bacterium | reverse complement strand
CAAGTTCGCCAACTCGGCCCTGCCGAGCCGTTGGCCGTTAGTCTAAACTCAAGTATGATGAATTTGCAGCATTGATGGGCATAGTTTCGATTCTATTTGGTGGTTTTGGACTGTTGGCGTTTGTGTTTAACATGATCAAACGTCGCTCTATCAGGTGGACTGTTGTCACAATGAATGCAGATGGGATCACCGATCACCGTCACGATCTGTTCATTCCTTTCACCGACATCAAGAAAATGTGGATCACGCAAGGCAGGCAAAGGCTATTGCCCATCCAACGCATCCAACTCGATATGACTGATGCAGGACGATACGCGGATGTGGAGCGCTGGATCAAACAGCGAGGGTGGCAAAAGGCCGATGTCGCTCTTGATTTTACCGCGGCGACAGCCAAAGACTTCCGACTTGCCCGTGACTACATTCGCCGCCACATCAAAGGAGTTGAAGACGATGGGATTCGCACTCTCGGTTGAGGAAATGGCTTTTGCGTTGGGCCATGCAGGCGGGGCAGAAACTGCAGCGGTATTTGACAGCCATTACAGGCCAATTGACGGAAGACAACATGGCCGGTCATTGGCGCGATGATATGATCGTTTTCGTCGATGAGCAGATTGCACAACCAGTAGTATCGACTATGAACAAAGATAATATGCTCTAAGGACGATGTTCTTATTGGGCTTTACCAGCCGTAGCGGTGTATACGGATTATCGAGGTATTCCCATGACCGTATCTGATCCAGAAAAAAACCTAGTTGTTCGTGTCAGTCTATGGAAAATGTTTCAAGGGCTTGCTATTAGTGCTTGCATTATTATTGTTGGCATTATAACTATCCTATTGCCAACTCCGCAATCAAAAATAAATGTTCCGGGATATGATACGCTTGTCTTTATTGCGGCAATGCTCGGAATTCTATTGGGAGCATCTCTTTTTGTTTCCTATGGAATGTATATTATTAAACGGCGTTCTATCAAATGGCCTATTCTAACACTCAATGTACATGGCATTACAGATCATCACCACAACCTCTTTATTCCTTTTACGGACATAAAAAGAATGTGGCTCACAGAAGACACTAGAAAACTGTTGCCTTTACAGCGCATACAACTTGATATGGTAGATCCACAACGTTATGCTGTTGTGGAACAACGGCTTAAGCGGCGCGGTTGGTATAATACTGATGTCATCCTTGTACTGACCTTGGCAAGCGCCAAAGACTTCCGACTTGCCCGTGACTACATTCGCCGCCACATCAAAGGAGTTGAAGACGATGGAATTCGCACTCTCGATTGAGGAAATGGCTTTTGCGTTGGGCCATGCAGGCGGGGCAGAAACTGCAGCGGGCTATTTGACAGCCATTACAGGCCAATTGACGGAAGACAACATGGCCGGCCGCATGACGGCAGCCAGCCATTCCCTGTTATCACGCGGGTATTTGACATGGGATGGCGGCGCTGCACGCGCAACAATGAACGCCGACCTCCAACAGGTCGTGAACGCATTTTTGACTACTCGCATCAGTCTTCGCACCAGTTCCAGCCGCAGCGCGGAGGAAGATGTAGTGACATTTTTCCTGGATGGCCCCATTTGTACAGAGTGTCACGGCGAGGCATGACTTGATCCTGCGCCTGTGTACATGGCAAGAGCAGTAGGTGTAGCATTGCCGCATCAGGAGGCGAGCGATGGCAGCGCCGGTGTTTAATTCTGACAAGGAAGGTATCATCTATCGCGGGGCTTGTAGCCAGCCCGATGAAGTGCCATAAATGGCCTGTTGTCTTGATGATACTGCCCGTCCACGGCCCGCGTTCACGAAAAATTCAGAAAATCTTCAGGAAAAATTCAAGATTTTTCTGGCGAGGTGTGGTAGATTAAGGATAACAGGGCAGCGAGCAGGCAGGAGCTTGCGGACTGTCAAGAGCCAAGACGTTCAGGAGGTAATCCAATGGCAGCAGAAGAGATCCGAGCGGACTATGAGCAGTTGTCGCAGGTTGCGAACCGGTTTTCGACCCAGAGCCAGCAGGTTCAGCAGATGACACAGAAAGTGCAGAAGAGCATGGAGACGCTGAAGACTGGGTGGGAAGGGCGTGGTTCGCAAGCGTTTTTCAACGAGATGCAGGGCAAGGTATTGCCGGGCGTCAATCGGTTGCAGCAGGCGTTGCAGGAAGCGGCGCGTGTGACGCAACAAATATCGCAAACGGTCAAGCAGGCTGAAGAAGAGGCGTCCTCGCCCTTTCATTCTCGAGAAGCTCTGAATGAAGATGGTGGTTTTGCTAACACAACGACTGTTGCCCAAACTAGCAGTACCGCTACACAAGGCATATCGCCTGAAATAGTTGAACGCTGGGCAAATTTGAGCAATACGGAAAAAATGCAGATATTACAAAATATTGCTAACGATATTGCTGTTCAACATGGGATGAAAGAACTACCTGTCTCCGTAGAACAACTAAATGATCCACCTGGATTGAATAATTTAGGCTACTGGGATGGTTCGAAAATACGAATTGATATAGACGATCTAAATAACCCCGATGCGGCGATTAATACTCTAGCACATGAAGCGCGCCACGCTGTTCAACAACACTTGGGTGAGCTAGCAACACCAGGCTTTTGGGAGGAAATACTACAAAAAATTGGTTTGTCAGAAAAACCTACCTGGCCACAGAACGGCATTTCACAGGAACAGGCAGTAATATGGGATAATAATTTTGAAAATTACCATTTACCACCAAATCAATATGATCCAGGTAATCCTGATTCAGTAAAGCAAATGAATGATTATTTAAATCAGCCTATTGAGAAGGATGCCAGGGACTATGGAGATATAACTGTGTTGCAAATGACGTTGGAACAGTTAGAAAAGTATTTGCCTAAATCAGTAAATACTCCAACACCGCTTCCGAAATCTACACCCTCGGCTAAACCACCTGTCATTACTCCTGTCTAATCAGAATAAAATTCTCTCCTGGTAAACTTGATATCTTTGGAGGTTAACATGACCCTTACTGATAGTTTAGTGAAATTTTTGCAGAACCAGACTCTCTTAAATTTCTTAGAGTTACGTCTTCAGGTTCTTCAATGCGAAAATTTTTCTCCCTATGCAAACTATGAAGCGGTTGCTGACTCGTTTTTTATACAAGAACGATTTCAAGAAGGGGCAACAGCATTACAAAAGTTTCTTCCCGGCAATATGCTTAGTTTCGGTTTGCATAGTCTATTGGCCTATGCCTACCAAAAAATTGGTACTATCGAAGAAGTGCAACGAGAAATATCCCTGGCTCAAGCAGTTATGAACGGTTTACTAACAACCGGTGATGGTAGCGAACTTCATCCTTATGAAATTACTCAGATCAGTGACGAATATGATATTTTGCGCTATCTTGGTAAAAGTTCTAGAAATCAGATGCTAGTCCGAACAAATGATCAAATCTTTGATAAACATACCTGTGAAGACGGCACAGAGATATGGTTTGATATTACACTTCCGTTTAATGCAAGATTTCCCCAGATTTTAAATGAGGCAATCTAATATTAGGAGCTCTTGATGCGTATAAAAACATTTTTTCGAGGCACTTGTCTTATGCTTTCTTTGTTGCTACTCCACAGCACTTTGTTTGCCTGTAGCGGCCAGCTAGCTACTCCCACTTCGATCACCAGCGGTTCAGTAGCTATTGATCCCGCCAACCAGGGCGAGATCAATAGTATAGCATTCAGCCCGAACGGTGATTTACTGGCGGCTAATGCGCCGGATGGTATTGGCATTTGGCGTGTTGCTACTGGCGAGAGGGTCTATACGCTGCCCGCTGACAGCAAGGTATTGGTATGGGATATTGCTAATGATCGTCCTATCTCGGGTGATCGAGATAATGCGGTACGCATCTGGCAAATGGGCAGCAAGCAGCCAATGGCTGTGCTAAGCGGGCATCAACCGGCTCAAGGCACGGCAGCAGAGGGCGGCAGCGGTATCATTGCGTTGACGGTGTCTCCTGATGGCGCATGGATTGCATCTGCTGGGCATGATAAGCAGGTGTTCCTCTGGAGCAGTAAAACAGGCAAACAGGTGCTCGCCTTGCCGCGTTTTTCCGACCTGGTGACTGCTGTGGCCTTCAGTCCGGACGGTACTCAACTTGCTACAGCCGGTTTGGAGCAGCCAGTGGTACTGTGGGACAGCCAGACTGGTAAAGAAATTCTGCGTCTCAACACGGATGCAGACTCGATTTATGCTCTTGTCTTCAGTCTTGATGGCCGTTGGCTTGCAACCGGCGGTAAGGAGGGCATTGTACGTGTCTGGGATGTTACCACTGGTGCACTAAATCAGACCCTGAACGTTGGGCAGTGGATATATAGTATGGTCTACAGTCCCGATGGCAAAACCATAGCAACAGGCGATCAGAGCGGCCAAGTATTGTTATGGGATATATTCAGCGGGCAGGTGCAGCAGACCATGAGCGGTAGTAGTACACCTGTTTACGCGGTAGCTTTCAGTACTGATGGGCACCTATTAACTTCGGCAGGCAAGGGAGAAACTATTCGCCTATGGGACCCCCGCACAGGTGCTATGATCAAGATGATCAAGTCATTTTGATTGGTCTGAACCATTTCGCCCCACGGAGCGCGTTCACGAAAAATTCAGGAAAAATTCAGAAAAAATTCAAGATTTTTCCGTGGAGGTGTGATAGACTCAGGAAGAAGAGGCAGCAGACAGGCAGTGTATGGCTGCTGTGTGAGATGCGAAGAAATTCACAGGAGGTAATCCAATGGCAGCAGAAGAGATTCGAGCGGACTATGAGCAGTTGTCACAGGTGGCGAACCGGTTTTCGACGCAGAGCCAGCAGGTTCAGCAGATGACACAGAAAGTGCAGAAGAGCATGGAAACGCTGAAGACTGGGTGGGAAGGGCGGGGTTCGCAAGCCTTTTTCAATGAGATGCAGGGCAAGGTGT
>CALESQ010000086.1 GCA_937907455.1 uncultured Caldilineales bacterium | reverse complement strand
CTCATCCTTTTCCCTCCTGTTCTGTCAGCCAGCGCCCCAAACTTGGGATACACCCCATTGACAAACCGCAGCTTGGATATTTTCTTTACGCTGCAATTAGTGCTATTATGCACAGGCTGCTTTTGTCTGGCAGGTCGTTTTATAACAAGGAGCCTTTTATGGAATTCTTGCGAGAAAGCCCGCTGCTGTTGCTATTTGTCGTGTCAGCAGTTGGCTATGTGCTTGGCCGCATCAAAATCAAGGGGGCCAGCCTGGGCGTTGCCGCGGTGCTGTTTGTCGGGCTGGCTGTAGGCGCGCTGGATCCTGAGTGGAAACTCCCCACAGCGATTTTTGAATTGGGCCTGGTGCTGTTTGTCTACACCGTTGGGCTGGCTAGCGGTCCTGGCTTTGTGGCCTCGTTGAGCCGCCAGGGACTGCGCAACAATGCAGCGGCAGCCACTGTGCTGTTGATCGGCGCGCTGATTGCTGCTGCTGCTCAGATCGTTCTGCACCTTGATGCTACTGTGACCGCCGGTCTCTATGCCGGCAGCCTCACCAACACGCCAGCCCTGGCTGCATTGATCGAGACCTCTTCCAACATGGCTGAGACAGGACGGCAAGTTGGCGCCGATCCTACCGTAGGTTATTCCGTAGCCTATCCCATCGGCGTGCTGGGTGTGATCGTGGTGGCTTACGTGTTGCAGCGCGTTTGGAAAATTGACTATCATGCCGAAGCGCAGAAGCTGCGCGGCAGCGCCTACGTCGTGGAACAGGAAATCAACAACGTCACGGTGCGCGTTACCCGCGGTGATGCCACTACAGCCCCTATTCGCGATCTGGTGGAACGCAACGCCTGGCATGTGGTCTTCAGCCGCCTGCTGCACGGCCAGGACGAAAGCTTGGTGTCTGGTGACACCACCTTGCAGGTCGGTGATCTGGTTAGTGTGATCGGTGACCCGCAGGATGTGCAGGGTGTGATCAGAGTGCTGGGACACCAGACCGATGAACATCTGGAGCTGGATCGCAGCCATTACGATTTTCGCCGCATTTTCCTTTCCAAACCGGCATTGGCGGGTAAGCGCATTGCTGATCTGCAACTGCCTGCACGCTATGGTGCAATCATCACCCGCGTGCGTCGCGGTGATGTGGACCTGCTGGCCGATAGCAACATGGTGTTGGATTTGGGAGACCGTGTGCGCGTGGTGGCCCCGCGCCGGCACATGGGCGAAATCTCCCGCCAGTTTGGCGATTCCTACAAGGCTTTGAGCGAGATTGACTTGCTGTCGCTGGGCGTTGGCCTGGTGCTGGGGCTGCTGCTGGGTCAGGTGAAAGTTCCTCTTGCCGGGGGTGGCAGCTTCTCGCTGGGCAACGCTGGCGGCCCGCTGGTGCTGGGCATTATTCTGGGCGCGCTGCGCCGCACCGGCCCCGTGGTGTGGACCATGCCCTACAGCGCCAACCTTACCGTGCGCCAGCTTGGCTTGATCATGCTGCTCGCCAGCATCGGCTTGCGCTCCGGGTACACCTTTGTGCAAACGCTCAGCCAGGGCGGCGGTGTGCAATTGTTCATTGCCGGGGCCGTGCTTACCTGCACCGTGTCTTTTCTTACCCTGCTGGTGGGTTACAAGGTGTTTAAAATTCCGTTTGGCTTGCTTACCGGCATGTTGTCGGGTATCCATACCCAACCGGGCGCGTTGGGCTTTGCCGCCGATCAATCGGGCGACGAGCTGCCGCATGTTGGCTACGCGCTGATGTTCCCCATTGCTACCATGAGCAAGATTTTGTTGGCACAGGCTCTGTTGCTGCTGTTCTCTTAACTGCGGCTACCCAGCCGCCCGGCAGGACTGGCGCTTAGCTGCGCCATACCGTGGCTCCCTGAGGCTGTTGCGGCAGCAGCAGGGAGCCTTTTTGCGTTTGCGCTTGTTGTCCGCTGAACAGTTCCTCGAACACCACGCCATCAGCGATGCCGTAGCGCGCCAGTGCCAGCTCTTTGGCAGGGCGAGCTGTTTCGCCGCGGTGTGCCACCACCAGCACTAGTTCGTCACCGGCACGGCGCAGAAAGGCCACGCTGTCGGCCTCCACCGCCACGATCTCGAAGCTGCCTTGCTGCAAGGCGTGCGATTGGCGGCGCAGGGCGATCAAACGGCGATAAACCGTCAGCGTTTGGCGGTTCCAGCGGCTTTCGTCCCACTCCATACAGCCGCGCGACCCCAGCCCGGCGCTGTCAGCCAGTCCGATCTCGTCGCCATAATAGATGCAGGGCACGCCGGGAAAGGTGAGTAACACCGCCGCTGCCAGTTGTTGCAAGGCAGCATTGCCCTTCACCTGGGTCAAAATGCGCTCGGTATCGTGGCTGTCCAGCAAGTTAAACTGCTGCAGGGCAATCACCCAGGGAATGGCAGCCAGGCGGCTGCGCCAAGATTCAACCAGTGCGGCGCTGCTGAACGGCACGGGAGAAACCAGCGGTTCTTTCATGCCCCATGCACCCTGATGATAGCCTTGCAGCCAGTGGCGCAGTGGCCGCGTAAAGCCGCTGTAGTTCATCATGCCATCAAATTGATCGCCCTGAAGCTGTGTGCTGGCATCGAAAAAGTTTTCGCCCAGCAGATAGGCGTCAGGCTCTGTTTGCTTTACTGCGGCCCGTATGCCGTGCGCCACAGCCTGCCCCAACTGGCTGGCTCCTTGCCGTCCCAGCATGTTCGCCACATCTACCCGCCAGCCATCTGCGCCAAAGGGCGCGCGCAGCCAGCGGCGGAACACGGCATCGGCGTTTTCGTATAGCCTGCGGCGCAGCTCGCTGCTGTTGAAGTTGAGCTTGGGCAGGCTGGCGACCCCCAGCCACGATTCGTAGCGATCGGGGTGGCGCTGAAAGGTGAAAAAAGCTGCCTCGGCTGATGTCGCATCGCTGCGGGCTGTCTGGAACCACCGATGGTTTACCCCACAGTGGTTGGGTACAATGTCCAGCACGTAGCGCATCCCGCGGCGGGTGAGCGCTGCGCGCAGCGCAGCCAGCGCCGCATCACCGCCGAAATGGCGGTCCACAGCCTCGTAGTCGGCCACGTCGTATTTGTGGTTCGAGGGCGCACTGAAAACCGGCGTCAGATAAAGCGCATTCACCCCTAAATACTCGACATAATCCAGATGATCAGCAATGCCTTGCAGATCACCGCCGTAGAAAACCAGCGGGAAAAAGGCATCGGCGGGCGGCGGGCTGCCCCAGGCATAGGTGTGAGGCTGATGGCCGGCATAGTCATAGTCGGCAGGGTGCGGATCGTTGTCAGGATCGCCGTTGGCAAAGCGGTCGGGGAAGATCTGGTAAAAAACAGCTTCATGTAGCCAGTGGGGCGCGTGATAATCGGCTACAATCCTGAAATCGGTCGCGTCCAGCGGATCGGCCGCGCTCACGCCGCCTGCATGCAGCCACCACACGCCGTCTGCTGCTTCCAGGGCAAAGCGATAGTGCAGCAGCGGCTGGCTAACGGGCAATTCGGCGCGCCACCAGCGTACTGCCCCGTCGGGCGTCTCCGCCTGCATCAAGTGAAAGGCTTGCTCGCCGTCGGGCAGGGTGCGCACAGCCACGCGGCGCAGGGGGGCATCTGCCGGTGTGCGCAGACGCAAGGTGATGGTTTCACCCAACTGTGGGTACTGGGAGGATACAAAAGCTGCCGAGCCGTCGTGATGACAGCCCGGCAGCCAGCGTGGATAATCAAGCATGGGTTAAAGCCTGTGCAATAAACGCTGTCCAGACAGCATCGGGCTGCCAGACTGTATCCAGCAGCGCGCGGGCGGCTGGATGGCTGTGGCCCAGTTCCAACACACGGTAGAGATAGACAAACACCGAGGCGCGATAGTTCAGCGCGCAGTGTACCAGCACCGAGCGTCCGGCACTGGCCTGCATAGCGGCAAAAAAGCGCGCCAGATCATCCGGGGTAGGGGCCTCCCACACTACCGGCAGGGCGATGTAGTGCAGGTCGTGTGCTGCCGCCAGGTCGGCCTCATCGGGCAGAGCGCCCGGCGAAGTGGGCAGCGCCAGGTTGATCACCACCTCATAACCCGCGGCGTGCAGGGCCGCAAAGTCCTCGCGCCCTGGCTGTCCGGCCGTCAGCAGCACCGGCGACACCTGTCGGGCATTGAGCAGCGCGGCTAGTATTTCTTGACGACGCTGCGATAGGTGATCGGTTGACGGCATTGCAAAATTTGCGTGGCTTCACGCGTGCGGCGTACATCGTCCAGGTCAATCGTGGCGATGGCATAGCCTTCTACCGGCTCTTCCAGGTTGGTGTACAGCTCGGCGTTCGGGCCGACAATCATCGAGTCACCGGCGAAGGCATAGCTGGGTTCTTGGCCGGCGCGGTTGGCCGCGGCGATGAACGTGCCGTTTTCGCAGGCGCGGGCTACGTTGTAGGCGCGCCAGTGGGCGTCTTCATCTACTTCCCAGTTACCGCATACCGCTACCACCTCGGCACCGTCCAGGGTCAGGCTGCGTACTGCTTCGGGGAAGGCCAAATCCCAGCCCACCAGCAGGCCAAGACGGCCAGGACCTTCGCGAAACTCTACATCCCACACCTGGAAGCGATAACCGTTGCGGAAAGCCAGCTTTTCTTCGCCCTTTAGATGCACCTTGCGGTAGCTGCCTACCAGCTCACCCTCCGGGCCGATCAGCACTGCGGCGTTGTAGAGAATGCTTTCGACGCGTTCTTTCAGCACCATGCCAAAGGCGATATGCACGTTGTAGTCTTTGGCTCGCTTGGACAGGAAGTTGACGCTGTGGCCGGGCACATATTCGGCCAGCTCGGTGAAGCGCGGACCACATTCATAACCGGTGGTGGCCAGCTCGGGGAAAACGATCAAATCTACCGGCTGTTCCTGGCAGATACGTTCGACAAAGTCGGCCATTTTGCGCAGGTTTGCCTCGGTTTCGCCCAAAGTGGGGATCATTTGCACCAGGGCGACGGTAATTTCTCGTGACATAGTTACTCCAAAATAGGGGGATCAAGCAAGGCAGCCAGTTCCAGCGCGCTCAGGCCGTACCAGCCAAAGCGTTGCCAATCTACCTTGCCGTTGCTATCGAATTCTACGCCTTCGGCTTGCAGAAGCAAAAGCTGTTCTTCCGGTGCGTGTTCCAGGTTGCGGATGCTGACGCGGCCCTGCGAGTTGATTACGCGTTGCCAGGGCACATCGGGTTGGTGCTGCTCGCGCAACGCTGCCAATGCCCAGCCCACCGTGCGGGCCGCGCGCGGATGCCCTAACAAGGCAGCGATTTGGCCGTAGCTGGCCACCTGACCCGGCGGAATTTGCCGCACCAGAGTATAGACATGGCTAAAAAACGTTGACATGGTTGCCAGCTTGTGGCGCGTGTTGATCTGCTGCGGAGTGGGTACGGGGTTTTCGGCATTGTGCCATCTCGTACCTGCGCATGTCCAACTCGCACTATTCGTTGCTTGCGACAAGTTTTTGCAGCTTCGCCCAATCTTCCGGGGTGTTGGCGTTAGCGAAACTGCGCCGTGCGGGGTCAAAGATGTCCAGCTCATGCGGCTCGACATAGCGCACACGCACCCGTGGTAAAAAGCTGATCATCCGGCGCTCTCCTGCTTGCAGGCTGGCCTCGATTGCCGGCAGGCAGTTGGTGGCATAGAGCGCGTGCAGCGGCTCCACGGCATCACTTTGGCGCGGCGCCACTACATCCATACCCGCCGTGAGCAGCGCCATGTAGCGCACCAGGCGGGCGTCTACCAGCGGCATGTCGCAGCCCACCAGCAGCGCCCAGCGCCGTTGCACCGTCAGCAATCCAGCGTGTAAGCCCGCCAGCGGCCCGGCGCCCGCAAATTGGTCAGTCGCGTGGCGCACCGGCAGATCAGCGTATAGCTCCGGCGAGTTGCTCACCAGCACGATGTCGTCGCTGAGCGTTTGCAGGTTGGCAACGACGCGCTGTATCAGAGTTTCCTGCTCGCTGATGGCTAACAGCGCCTTGTTTTGGCCCATGCGTCGGCTGGCGCCGCCTGCCAGCACAATCGCACTGATTGCTTCCATAGCGTTTTGTCTGCCAAACACAGCAAGCGGGCGTCATCGCGACGCCCGCTCCTGCTGTCGAATAGAAAAGGGATGGCCGGACGTACCGGCAGGATTGTGAGCGTCAGGAAGCGCCGTGCGCGGCCAGGAAGTTAACCGCCTCACCGACGGTGGTGATCGTCTGTGCTTCTTCGTCAGAGATTTCGCCGCCGAATTCTTCCTCGAAGGCCATAATCAACTCAACCAGGTCCAGCGAGTCGGCATCCAGGTCGTTGCGAAAACTCGCATCCATCGTGACGTCGTCTTCTTCTACGCCCAGTTGATCCACGATGATAGCGCGTACTTTTTCAAAAACAGAGTCCATTGTAGCCTTGCCTTCCTTCCGAAATGAGAGTAAAACGTAACTGAGTTCATTCTAGCAGCCCTCAGGGCTGCTGTCAATTCTCGCTTTTGACAAGCAGGCACGGTGCGGGTAAGATGGCGCACGATGCCTTTCATACACACAACACCTGAAGCCCAATGAAGTTACGGGAGCTTTCTTTTGGATCATAAAGCACGTAAAGCCGATCACATTCGCATTAATCTGGAAGAGCAGGTGCAGTTTCCTCGTCTTACCACCGGCCTGGAGCACTATCGCTTTGTGCATCAGGCCCTGCCGGAGCTGGATTTAGCCGCAGTGGACCTGCGCAGCCCGCTGTTGGGCAAGGTCTTGCAGGCTCCCTTGCTCATCTCCTCGATGACTGGTGGCACTGAACAGGCTGAGTTGATCAACTGCAATCTGGCGCGGGCTGCTCAGGCGCGTGGCATTGCCATGGGCGTTGGTTCTCAGCGCACCGGGCTGGAGTTGGAGTCTACAGCCCGCTCGTTTCAGGTGCGGCGCTATGCCCCCGATATTTTGCTGCTGGCGAATCTCGGTGCTGTCCAGCTCAACAAAGGCTATGATGCCCAAGCCTGCCGGGCCGCGGTGGCTATGATTGGAGCCGATGCGCTGATTCTGCATCTCAACCCCCTGCAGGAAGTGCTGCAAGCCGACGGCGACTGGAATTGGAGCGGCTTGCTGGGCAGGATTGAGCAGGTCTGCCGGGTTGTTGATGTGCCGGTGGTGGTGAAGGAGGTAGGTTGGGGCATCAGCGGTACGCTGGCGCGGCAACTGGCGGCTGTTGGCGTGGCCGCCATTGATGTAGCTGGCGCTGGCGGCACTAGCTGGAGCGAGGTGGAATATCACCGCGCTCCGGATGCACGCTTGCGCCATCTGGCGCGTGCCTTTGCCGATTGGGGCATTCCCACCGCTGAGAGTTTGCTTGCTGTGGCCGAGACTGCGCCGGAGCTGGCGCTTGTTGCCAGCGGTGGCATTCGCAGTGGCATTGATGTGGCTAAGTGCGTAGCGCTGGGGGCCGATGCCGCCGGGTTGGCTGCTCCCTTCCTGCGCGCTGCTGTCCTTTCTGCCGACGCCGTGATCGAGGCCGTGGATCTGCTGCTGGACGAGCTGCGCATCGCCATGTTCTGTGCCGGCGCGGGCAATCTCGCTGCCCTGCGCGCGCCCGGCGTGCTGATGAAGAGTGAATAGTAACGAGTAACCAGTGACCAGTAAACAGCAAACAGTAAACAGTAAGAAGTAAGAAGTAAGAAGTAAACAGTAAGAAGTAAACAGTAAGAAGTAAACAGTATACCAATCTGTCCACCGAAGCTGCACTTGCCTTCGCCACACCCGCGTCCGACGTACTTGTGTACCCTGTGTACCTGTCTACGTGTCTACTTGTATACCTGTGTACCTGTCTACTTGTATACCTGTGTACCTGCCTACCCACCTCCGACACACCCACCTACTAACCCATGCTTTCTTCCTTCTTCTCCCGCTATCTTCCTTTGATCAACGCTGAGATGCGCCGGGCAATTGGCGACGAGACCATGCTCTATGCCGGGCACTATGGCATGTTGCGCTACCATATGGGCTGGCTGGACCAAGCCTTTGCCCCGGTGAATATCAGTACTGGCAAACGCATCCGCCCGCTGGTGTGCCTGCTCGCCTGCGAAGCCTTGCACGGCGATCCGGCCGCAGCACTGCCTGCTGCGGCCGCACTGGAATTGGTACACAACTTTTCGCTGATTCACGACGATGTGGAGGACGACAGTCCGCTGCGCCATCACCGCGCCACGGTGTGGGCGCTGTGGGGTGTACCTCAGGCCATCAATGCCGGTGATGCCTTGTTTACCCTGGCAAGGCTGGCCTTGCAGCGTTTACCGGACACCTTGCCCGCCAGCGTGCAACTGGCCGCCTATGCCGTGTTTGATCGCGCCTGCCTGCGCCTGACCGAGGGTCAGTATCTTGATATGTCTTTTGAACAACGCCTGGATGTCAGCGTGGACGAGTATTTGGCAATGATCGGCGGCAAAACAGCGGCTTTGCTTAGCGCCAGCGTAGAGATGGGCGCATTGTTGAGCGGGACGGATGCAACTGCGCGTAGCCATTTAACCGAGTTTGGCTATAATCTGGGTGTGGCCTTCCAGATTCAAGACGATATTCTCGGCATTTGGGGCGACGAGGAAGTTACCGGCAAGTCGGCTGCCAGCGACATCCTTACGCGCAAAAAATCGCTGCCTGTGGCCCATGCCCTGCATCACCCCGCAGTGGCAACCGCCATGCGCGCCCGCTATGCCCAGCCGATAACATCTGCCGATGTGCCCGCAGTCCTGGCACTGCTGGAGGAGGCGGGTTCGCAGGCGTATGCCCGCGCCCAGACTGAAGCTGCCCACAGCGCTGCCCTGGCCGCGTTGCAACGCAGCGGCGTGGTCGTGGCGGATAATCCCGCTGGCCTCGCCTTGCTGGAGCTGGCTGAAACCCTGCTGCGTCGTGACCGCTAAACCGCAGCCGGCAGCCGGTGAACGCCAGCCGCATTCACCGGCTAATTTCTCCCTCGTAATGATGTGCTAGAGGTCAGGCATCAGGTAAAAAGCGGGCAAATACCTGGTTACCCACAAGCCGCGCTCGCCGCGTGAGCCGTACCCGATCCGGCAGGCGTTCCAGCAGGCCGAGCCGCGCCAATTCATCCACTTCCGCCTCAAAAGCCTGCCACAGGGTAAGGCCGTGCTTGGTAGCAAATCGTTCCAGGGGGATGCCTTCGCGTAGCAAACGAAGACCCAGTATCATGGTTTCTCCCATTGCCAGCGTTGCATCAATCGTTTCGTTGAAATCAGTGACAGGCTCACCTGCCTGCACGCGGCGGATATACTCCGGCACACTGCGCACCGCAGCCCAACGCTGTCCGGCGGCAAAAGAATGTGCCCCGGGGCCGAAACCGAGGTAGGGGGCATTGCGCCAATAGGTGAGGTTGTGCCGGCAGGCATTGGTGGGGTTTTCTGCAGGGCCTGGCGGCTGAGCGGAGCGTGCCCAATTGCTGATTTCGTACTGCACATATCCAGCAGCAGCCAGCAACTCATCGGCCAGCTCATACAGGTCGGCAGCCAGGTCAGGATCGGGGTAGCTCAGTCGTCCTGACGCGGCCCAATCACCAAAAGGCGTGCCTTCCTCTACGCTGAGGCTGTACAGTGACAGATGTTCCGGCGCCAGCGCCAACGCCTGTTGCAGCGTGGCGCGCCAGGTGTCGGCCTGCTGTCCGGGCAAGCCGTAGATGAAATCAAGGTTGAGATTGGCAAAGCCGGCGCTACGTGCCGCCACCACCGCTGCTATCGCCTCTTCTGCTGAATGGATGCGGCCCAGAAAGGTCAGTTCTGCCGGGTCGAAGCTCTGCACCCCCATGCTAAGGCGATTCACCCCCAGGGCGCGCAATGCAGCAAAGCGCTTCACGTCCACTGTGCCCGGATTGGCCTCGCTGCTGATTTCGGCATCGGGCAGCACGTTGAAGGCGCTGCGGCAGGCAGCCAGCGCATCGGCCAGCAGGGGAATGGGCAGCGCGGTGGGAGTGCCCCCGCCGATGAACACCGTATGCACCGGCGGATGTTCCCAGGCCCGGCCCGCAGCTTCAATCTCCTGCACCAGGGCGCGCGTAAACGGCTCAAACAGGCGTTCCAGTCCCGCGTAGGTGTTGAAGTCGCAGTAGGGACACTTGCGTTGACAAAAGGGGATGTGCAGGTACAGGCTGAGCGGCGGCCCAGAGTCGTCAGATTGTGCCGGCATAGCGGTTTCCTTGCGGGCAGGCAAAGCGATTACAGCCTTGCGTCGGAGGGGTGTTTGCCGGGCCAGGCGGGGGCATTCTCAAAACGGAAGCCATGGCCGCGCACAGTGACGATGTACTGATGCGTCGAGTCGATCTCGGCCAGACGCTCGCGCAGGCGGCGCACCAGGGCGTCTACCGCCTGCTCGCTTACGCCCTCTTCCAGCGCCTCTGGCCAGACCTGACGCACCACTTCTTCACGATCCACCACACTGCCTTGCGAAGCGATCAGCCGCGCCAGCAGGCGGTATTGTGCCGGGGAGAGGGGCGGATCAATTACCTTCTCTTTGATGTATACTTGACGCGTGTCTTCGGTAAGGCGCAGCCGTTCCACCGTGGCAGGTAGGTCAAACAACAGCGGTGCGGTTTCACCCGCATCTACAAAAGCCAGCTTGAAGCGCAGCGCAATCTGCATTTCGTCGCCATCTTCCAGCAACACCGGCGCGGTCAGCTCTTGCCCGTTGACAAAGGTGCCGTTTTTGCTATGCAGGTCTTCTACCACATAGCCCTCACGGCCCTGATGTGGCTGCCAGATGATTTGGGCATGGTGACGCGAAACCAACCGGTCGGCCAGCACCACGTCACACTCTGGATCGCGCCCGATCACAGTGCGCTCGCGGCGCAGCGGCCAGCGCTGCCCCGGTTCGTTGCCGCTGGCTTGCAGAATAAGCATGGCAGTTTCAGCTTGCGCCATAGGAATAACCTCGTTGTTTGACAGCACGCGGCAGGTGGGCCATAATGCAACTATGCCCTTACCATTTTCACCCGGCGTGGTGCTGCGCGAACGCTATAAAATCATCGAGCTGATCGGACAAGGCGGCATGGGTGCAGTCTACAAGGCAGAAGACCTGCGCCTGGCTGGGCGTTTGTGCGCGGTGAAAGAGATTTTGCCCGGCTCGGGCGCACCCTTTGACGATCCGGCTCAGATGCAGGAGCAGTTCTACCGCGAAGCCTCAGTGTTGGCTCGCCTCGACCATCCAAGCCTGCCCAAAGTGTCCGATTATTTTACCGAAGATGGCCGTGAAGTGCTAGTTATGGACTTCGTGCCGGGCCGTGACCTGAAGCAACTGCTGGACGAGGCTCGACGCCAGGGCCAGTTTTTGGAGGAAGCACAGGTTTTGGGCTGGGCTGATCAGTTGTGTGATGTGCTGGCCTATCTGCATGGTCAGGAGCCGCCGGTGCTGCACCGCGATATCAAGCCTTCGAATATCAAACTCACACCGCGCGAGGCCATCAAACTGGTGGATTTTGGCTTGGTGAAAGTGCTGGCCGCCGACGAAAGCCGCACGGTGACGGTGGTGCAGGGCCGAGGCACGCTGCAATATACACCGTTGGAGCAGTACGGCGGTGACACCGGCCACACCGATGCCCGTTCCGATATCTACGCACTGGGAGCTACGTTGTATCACCTGCTGAGCGGCATGCCGCCGCCCGATGCCAAGCAGCGTTTCCTGAAGCCGGGCATGCTGGCTCCATTGCGCCAGATCAATCCGCAGGTGTCGCCGCGCAGCGAACGGGCGGTACAGGCGGCCATGGCTATGCACCCCGATGACCGCCCGGCGGATGTGGATGCTTTGCGTGCTGCCTTGCTTGCGCCGCGCCGGGCATTGTCAGAACCAATGCTTCACAGTCAGCATGAGTCGTGGCAGAGCGCCTGGCAGCAGCAGCGCGTGTTGGCTGTGTTGGCCGGTGTGCTCACTCTGGCCGCACTGGTGATCAGCCTGATCTGACGCGTTACTCCTTGCTACGCAAAGCAAGCACCGGCAGCAAGCTACCAACCAGCGCAGCCAATGCCGCACCTCCGCTATGCAGGGTGCTGTGCAGCCAATTCGCCGCGGGGAACCAACCCAATCCATACAGCAGATAAGCCAACGCGCCGCCGCTTGCCATCCACAAGCTCAGGCGCAGTCCATCAGCCCGCGTTGTCAGGCGTGAACGCAGCGCCCGCAGCACGCCCAGCACGACCAGCGCTACCGCGGCCAGCGCCAGCGCAAAGGTGACGGCATTCACACGTCGCGACCCCGCGTTGCTATCATCACCGGCTGAAGGGTCGCCTTCCGTCACCGGCGTGGGGGCGGGTATTTCGGTAGGCGCCGGCGTGGGCGCAGGTGTTTCAGTGGGTACAGGGCTGGGAGTGGCTGTTGCTACCGCCACCTGGGCCTCGCCCTGAGCCGAGTCGAGGATGTTAAGCAACAGGCTGAGCGAACCGCTGGCCTGGCCGCTTTGTACCTGTACTTCGTAATCACCTGCCCGCTCCAGCACTACTGACGACTCGGCAAAGCCATCCAGCGTGCGGGTTTCACCCAATGGCAACTCGAACTGGTCGGTGCGTTGCTTCAGCTTGAAGCTGGCTGCGGTGTTATCCGGTACAATGCGGCCATTGTTGTCAAGGATCGGTCCGGCCAGCACCCGCAGCGTGTCGCCCACTTTGGCCGTAAAAGTGTTGCTGCCCATCTGCACGCGCACATCGGGCAGGCTCATGGGGATAAACTGCCTGGGGTTAGGCTGGAGTCGCTCTGATAAGGCGTAGTTTAGCGCGCTGATATCTACCGGTGATGCGCCTGTGGGGCTCCACTCACGAAATAGCACCCGCATCGAGGCTTCTAACAGCGGCTGGGTGTGCCCGTATACAGCAAAATAGGCAGTGAGCTTGGCGATATCGGTGGCGTCGAGAAAATAAGGCGCGTCATAGGCAATAGCCACCAGGCGCTTTTGCTCGCGACTCACCGGTTTTTCGCTGAGGAACTGCCGCATCACGGCAACACCAGCCGCCTGCGGCGAGTTGTCCAGAATGGCAAACACAATCCAGTCAGCTTCGGCTATCAGGGCAGCAATATCCGGTTCAGCAATAGAGGGCGCCGCCTGCTCTGGCTGCACCGCTGCCACGGGGGTGCCGTCTGCCGCAGGCTCAGGTGGATTGAGCCAGGCGGCAAGCTGGGCCAGCGTCAGACTTGCCATTCGCTCAGGGGCTACGCGGCCACTGGGTTCGTATAGTCGAAAAACTATATCCTGCAACGCTGTAGGCGCGATCAGCGGAAAAGGCGGGCAATCGTCGCTGAGGCATTCACGCACCTGCCGTGCATCGCTGATGAACAGGATAAAATCATCGGGGCCAGGCCCGGTAGGTAGACGCTGGGCCAGCTCGATGTTGCTGGGGGCCAGCAGGGTCACCGCATCGCGCGCGGCCTGCGCGCCGACATCTTCACGCAAATCACGCGTGGCTAGCTTTTCGCCATCCACCAGCACGCTGTACAGATCCAGTTCTGGGTATAGCCGCACTTTAAGCGTGAGAATGCGCAGCACGGCGGCATCTACGCGACGACGAAAATCGGCATCACTGGTGTACTTGCTTTGGAAAAAGGTGATTGTATCCTTGATATTGACGATAGCCGTTGCTTCGCTGTCATCCAGGCTCCAGCGGGCCAGCAGCAGCAGATCGTTGCCGGCCAGCAAGGCATCTTGCGCCACGCGGCGATGCGGAAAGCTTTGCAAGGTGGGATCATAGTAGCGACGCACTGCCGGCGCGCCTAGCTCATCGCTCATCACTACGCCGGCGCGGGTGGTGTGCCAATCGCTGAAAGCAGGGCTGTCCAGTAGCTCTTGCGTGAGTTGCGGAGCCAGGCTGATGGGTGGGGCATTTTCGCTGTTGCCTTGCAGTCCGGCATAGCGGATGTGCGTGCTTTGCAGGCCATCGGTCACAGTAGAGGCGCGGCGGGGCGGATCGCTGCCTGGCAGCAGATCTTGCAGGGTGCCGGGGCGAGCTGCCGCAGCAAATGGTGCTATCTCCACCTCGGCCAACGTAGCCGCGGGCTTTTGAATGGTAGCTACTTCGTTTTCCGGTGCCCGGTCACTGCTGCCCTGGCCGGGAAAATGCTTGGCGATGGTGGCTACGCGTTTAGCTGAGCCTTCATGCACGCCGCCGATAAAAGCGCGGCCCAGCCGTCCGACCCAATAGGCGTTGCCACCGAACGAACGCACCCCCAACGTAGTGGCAGGATCGGGGCGGGGATTATCCAGCACATCCAGCGCAGGGCCGAGCAGGAGATTTACGCCTACATCGGCCAACTCGCTGCCGGTGACATAGCCGATTGCGGCCGCGTCGCTCACACTCCAGCCTGCACCCAACGCCATGTTGCCGGGCAAGGGGGAAAAACCACTGCGCAGGCTTGTGCCAGGGTAGCCGTTGCCGTCTTGACTGACACCTATCAACAGCGGCAGGGTAACGCCGCGTTCTGGGGGGGTATCCAGTGCTTGTAAGTCTTCGGGCTGCGGTGCCAGTGATACCTCGAAGGGCAGGGAGCCGTCAAAGGCCAACGCCTGAAGTTGGTTAGTCAGCCGTGCCACCTGCTGCGGAGTGTCCGCGAGCGCGCCGTCGGGCGTGGTGTTGCGGAAGTTGTTGTTGGCTGCGCTAAGTAGCACACCGCCGATGCGAAAATCGCGGATCAGGCCAGCTATGGCGCTATCGGCTGCTGCATCACTGCCGTTAAAGGTTACTACAAACAGTTGACCCACGCGGTCGGCGGCGGTCATGGCGTTGAAAATAGCCTGCACATTAGCCGGTGCAGTTTGTGCGTGCAGCGGCGCGGCGGCGGATGGCAGCAGCAAGGCAGCCAGCAGCAGCAAACGCAGGGCAAAGGCTAGCAAGGTAAAAGCTGGTCTTCGGTGTTTCATCAGGGCTGTAGTATACTTGGGGCTGTGAACGGCGTCAAACAGGCCCTGTGTTAGACAAAAGTGCCCGATGCGGATATAATAGTCAGTGCGAACTAATGTTCTTGCTGACTTGATCAAGAGGAGTATTGTGTCCAAACTCACCGTTTTTTCTGACTTTCAACCGATGGGAGACCAACCGCAGGCCATTGAACGCCTCACTGCCGGCTTGCAGCAAGGCTTCAAGCATCAAACGCTGTTAGGAGCCACCGGCACCGGCAAAACTTTTGTCATGGCCAAGCTGATCGAGCAGGTGCAGCGTCCCACGCTGATTCTGGCGCACAACAAGACGTTGGCTGCGCAGCTTTATGCCGAGTTCCGCGAGTTCTTCCCGCATAATGCCGTTGAGTATTTTGTCAGCTACTATGACTACTATCAGCCGGAAGCTTATATCCCGCGCACCGACACCTTCATCGAGAAGGACTCCAGCATCAACGACGAGATAGATCGGCTGCGCCTGGCGGCTACTGCCTCGCTGTTTAGCCGTCGTGACGTGGTGATTGTGGCATCGGTGTCTGCCATCTATGGCTTGGGCAGCCCGCAGGATTACGGTCAGGAAGTGGTGCATTTACGCGCCGGTGAGCAGATTCGCCGTAACCAGGTGCTGCGCCGCCTGGTGGATATTTATTACGAGCGCAACGATCAAGTATTGCAGCGTGGCCGCTTTCGCGTGCGCGGTGATACGCTGGAGGTGCAGCCGGCCTACGGCGAAACTGCCTATCGGGTGGAACTGTGGGGCGATGAGATCGAACGCATCCACGAGATTGATACCCTCACCGGCGAGATCCTCGCCCAGCATGCACAGGTAAATATCTTTCCGGCCAAGCATTTCGTCACTCCGGCGGCCAAGCTCAACGACGCTATTGCCGACATCGAAGCGGAGATGGAGGCGCGCGTGGCCTGGTTTAAGCAGAACGAAAAGTACCTGGAGGCGCAGCGCATCGAACAACGCACTCGTTATGATTTGGAGATGCTGCGCGAGGTGGGGCATTGCTCCGGCATCGAAAACTATAGCCGCCCGCTGGCGCGCCGTGCGCCCGGCTCACAGCCGTGGACCCTGCTGGATTATTTCCCGGCAGATTGGCTATGTATCATTGACGAAAGCCACATCACCGTGCCGCAGATTCGCGGCATGTACAACGGCGATCGCCAGCGCAAGCAGGTGCTGGTGGATTTCGGCTTCCGTTTGCCTTCGGCTATGGATAACCGCCCACTGCGTTTTGAAGAGTTTGAGGCCATGGTGCAGCAGGTAGTATACACCACCGCCACGCCAGCGCCATATGAGCGCGAAGTCTCGCAGCAGGTTGTGGATCAGGTGATTCGTCCCACTGGTCTGCTGGACCCCGTGGTTGAGGTACGTCCGATCAAAGGGCAAGTAGACGACCTGGTAAAGGAGATTCGCGCTCGGCTGCGCAAGGGCCAGCGCGTGCTGGTGACTACCCTCACCAAGCGCATGGCCGAGGATTTGTCCGATTACCTGGCTGAGTTGGGCATCAAAGTACACTATCTGCACAGCGAAATCCACACGTTAGAGCGGGTCGAAATTTTGCGCGATCTGCGGTTGGGCGTGTACGATGTTGTGGTGGGCATTAACCTGCTGCGCGAAGGGCTGGATTTGCCGGAGGTGAGTTTGGTGGCTGTGTTGGATGCAGACAAGGAAGGCTTCCTGCGTTCGGCTTCGTCGCTGATTCAAACCATTGGCCGAGCCGCGCGGCATGTCGAGGGCAAAGCCATTCTCTACGGCGACAAGATGACCGATAGCATGAAGGCGGCTATTGGCGAAACCAACCGCCGTCGCGAAAAGCAGGAGCTTTACAACAGCGAGCGCGGCATTGTGCCGCAGAGCATTATCAAAAGCGTGCGCGATCTGACCCAACGCCTGCAATTGGCTGTGGCCGAAGAGCCGGCAAGCTACGATACGGGCGATGACAGCGGCGAGCGTCGTGCGCCGCGGCTGGTTTCATTGCCGCGCGCTGAACGCCTGCGCATGGTGCGTGAGCTGGAAAAGGAAATGCACCGCGCGGCCGAGGACTTGCGCTTCGAGGAAGCCGCTGCCTTGCGCGATCAGGTGATCGAACTGCGCCGCTCGCTGCAGGAGGACGACGACCGTCCCGCCTGGCAGCGTGATAGCCTGGATGATGACGACATAGTGTATGCGCTGGCAACAGAACCGGCGTAACGGCAATTCGCACCCATGTAGCCCTCAGGAGTAAAGTGTTATGATGGCAACCTGGCCCCAAAACCCTGCAATCTACGAAATCAATGCCTGGACCTGGCTGCATGAGCTGCGCGCTCAGGCTGGCGCGCCGCTCACCCTGGCTGAGATACCCCAGGCCGAGTTGGAACGTCTGGCCGGTTATGGCTTTGATGCTTTGTGGCTGATGGGCGTTTGGCAGCGCAGTCCCGCCGGCCGCGCTGTGGCCGTGGCTCACCCCGGCTTGCAGCAGGAATATGCCCGCGCCCTGCCCGATTTTGGCGCCACTGATGTGGTTGGCTCGCCTTATTGCATTTTCGATTACACGGTGGATGCTGCGCTGGGTGGCGATGCCGCGCTGGCGGTGCTGCGCAGCCGCATGGCCGCGTTGGGGCTGCGTCTTATCCTGGATTTTGTGCCCAATCATCTGGCGCGCGATCATGCCTGGCTGGGCGAGCATCCAGAGCGTTTGCTGCAGGGTGATGCAGATAGTCTGGCGCGGCAGCCTGCCAATTACTTCGATCATGTGGCGAATGGTCAATGGCGGGTGTTTGCGCATGGCCGCGATCCCTATTTCGATGGCTGGAGTGACACGGTGCAGGTGGATTATCGCCTGCCTGCCAGCCGTCGTGCCATGACTGACGCGCTGCTGGCTGTGGCAGAACGCTGCGATGGGGCGCGCTGCGACATGGCGATGCTGGTTAACCGCGATATCTTTTTGCGCACCTGGGGTGGTGAGTTTGTGCCGCCGCGCACTGAATTTTGGCCCGCTGCCATCACCGATGTACGCGCCGCTTATCCCGATTTTCTGTTGTTGGCCGAGGTGTATTGGGATCTGGAATGGGAGCTACAGCAGCTTGGCTTCGATTACACTTACGACAAGCGGCTTTATGACCGGCTGGTGCAGGGCGATGCCATTGAGGTACAGCTTCATCTGGCAGCGGATACGGGGTATCAGCGCCACATGGCCCGTTTTATCGAGAACCACGACGAGCGCCGTGCCGTGGCAGCTTTCGGCATAGCACGCAGCATGGCCGCCGCAGTGCTGGCTTACACCACGCCTGGGCTGCGCCTGTTTCACGAAGGCCAGCTTGTGGGCAGGCGGATAAAATTGCCGGTGCAGTTGGGCCGTCGTCCGCTGGAACAGGATGATAGCACGCTGGAGCAGCTCTATCGCCGTTTGTTGGATGCCCTGCGCGCGCCGGTGATGCACCACGGCGATTGGCAGGTGCTGCCGCCCACGGCTGAGTGGCCGGGCAATACCTCGTATCGTCAGGTGGTGGCCTTTGCCTGGGGCTTGGGCAATGAGCGCCGTTTGGTGGTAGTGAATCTGTCACCTGAGCCGGCGCAGGCGCTGTTACCCGTGCCGTGGGTTGCGCTGGCCGGCCACACCTGGCGGCTGAATGATCTGCTTAACGACAACAGCTATTTGCGCCGTGGTGATGACATGCTGGGCGCGGGCCTATACGTGGATCTGCCCGGCTACGGCTATCATCTGTTCGCGATCGAAGCAGTAACCAGTAACCTGTAAGAAGTAGGAAGTAGGCAGATTAGAATTGACTGCTTTCAATCGGCGGAGCGCCTCTCCGCGGGTTGAAGGTACGGGTTGTGGTGCGCCAACTCGCATGAAGTGAGCTAATTTCAGCGTATCGAAACCCTTTGTGCTTTCACTATGATCAATTTTCTTGTCCCATCCCCGTATAAAGCCTTGTTGCTCGGCCTGTTGGCCGCATGGATCGTGCTGCTGCTGGCCGGACTGCTGTTTGGCAAGCCAGGGCCAGATCGCCGCAACCGACTGCCGTTGCCGTTGCGCATGACTCTGTCAATGCTGCTGCTGTTGGCTGCCGGCCTGTGGCAGCGTGGCGGTACAGCAGGTACGCCTCTGGCTACAATGGGCGTGTGGCTTACCCTGGGTATGGCGTGCGGGTTGCTGGGCGATTTGTTCATGGCGGGTCTGCTTGTGCCCAAGCCGCGCAATGTCATCTTCGGCATTTTGGCTTTCGGCGCCGGACACATTGCCTATATCCTGGCCTTCCGTCAGATTGCCCAGGTGATCGGTCTGGGATCGGGCCCGGTATGGCTGTGGAGCCTGCTGCTGTGCCTGCTGCTGGGGCTGGTTCTTTGGCTGACGTTGGTGCGCACCCCCGCGCGCGGTGCTGTGTTGAATATCGGCACACTGCTCTACTCGCTGCTTCTGGCATTGATGGCTGGCAACGCCTTTGCGTTGGCTTTTCAAACCACCGGGTTTGGCCCGCTGGCCGCAGGCGCGGCGCTGTTCATGCTGTCTGACCTGATCCTGGGCAACGAGCTGATGCGGCGCACCTACTTTCCTTCGATTGGCGATGTGATCTGGACAAGCTACACCGTGGCGCAGATGCTGATCATCTATGGCGCTGCGGCTAATGCCTTGCGTTTGCTGTGAGGTGTTTCTATGGCCGAGCTGCGTCAGAATATGGCTACCAAGCAATGGGTGATTATCGCCACCGAACGGGCACGCCGTCCTGAGGAATTCGCCGATTGGTCGCACAGCTCCGTGGTAGCCGCGTTGCCCGCGCATGACCCGCATTGTCCTTTTTGCGTCGGCAACGAGGAAGGCGACGGCATGGAGCTGTTGCGCATTCCAGCTCTTCCTGCACCGTGGAAGGTTCGCGTAGTCAAGAACCGTTTTCCGGCACTAGACCAGCACGGCGAGCGTCTGCGTCATTTCGACGGCGTTTACCGCTCCATCAGCGGCGTTGGCTATCACGAGGTCGTGGTAGAAACCCCGCAGCACAACGTTTCGCCCGCTCAACTTGGGACGGAGGAAATGGCGCTGGTGTTTGATGCCTTTCAGGCGCGCGGCATGGTGATGGCTACGGACGAGCGCATCGAGCATGTGATTTACTTCAAGAACCACGGGCCGCGCGCCGGCACTTCGCTGCTGCACCCGCATAGCCAGATCATCGGCCTGCCTATGGTTCCCTACGATGTTCGTGCCCGCGATGAAGAAGCGCGGCGTTATTTCGATGACACCGGGGCCTGTGTTTACTGCGTCATGTTGCAACATGAATTGCAGGATGGCGGCCGGGTGATCGCCGAAAACGAGGACTACGTGGCTTTTTTGCCTTATGCCGCGCTGTCACCTTTTCACATCTGGATCCTGTCGCGCGAGCATCAGTCCAGCTTTTTGATGGTGTCACCGGTTTCGCTGCGCCGTCTGGCCGCCCTGCTCTGCGATCTGCTGGGGCGATTGCATGGGGGTCTGAACGACCCCGATTACAACGTGGTGCTGCGTTCAGCCCCGGTAAAAGCCTGGTGCGCCGATCATCTGCACTGGTACGTTTCCCTGATCCCGCGAGTGACCCAGACCGCGGGCTTTGAGCTAGGCAGTGGCATGTACATCAACACTGCCTTGCCCGAACACAGCGCCGCTTTTTTGCGCTCGCTGCGTTCGTCCCATTCTCCTGAGGTATATCCCATTGGCTGATACAAGCAAGATCAAAACGGTTGATATCCAGCGCGAGATGCAGGTCGCCTATCTCGACTACGCCATGAGCGTAATTGTGGCGCGCGCCCTGCCTGATGTGCGCGACGGCCTGAAGCCGGTGCATCGCCGCATCCTCTATGCCATGCACGACATGGGCCTGCACCACGCCAAGCCCTACAAGAAATCGGCGCGCATTGTGGGCGAGGTGTTGGGCAAGTACCATCCTCACGGCGACAGCGCCGTTTATGACGCTATGGCGCGCATGGCACAGGATTTTAGCTTGCGCTACACCCTGGTAGACGGACAGGGTAACTTTGGTTCAGTAGATGGCGACAGCCCCGCGGCCATGCGCTATACCGAAGCGCGGCTGTCAGCCATTGCGCAGGAAGTGCTCAACGATATTGACAAGGATACGGTGAATTGGACTGCCAACTTCGATGACAGCCTGCAAGAACCCAGCGTGCTACCGGCGGCGCTGCCCAATCTTATTGTCAATGGGGCCAGCGGCATTGCGGTCGGCATGACCACCAACATCCCGCCTCACAACCTGGGCGAGGTGTGTGATGCCCTGGTGTATCTGCTGGAACGCTACCGCCAGATCGAAGAAGTTACTGTCGAAGAGCTGATGCGCTTCATCAAGGGGCCAGATTTTCCCACCGGCGGCATTGTCTATCGCTACAACAACGACGAAGATGTGATTGCCCCTGCCTATGCCTCGGGCCGCGGCCATTTTCGTGTACAGGCCCGCGCCCACATCGAGGAGATGAGCCGCAGCCGCTCGCGCATCGTCGTCACCGAGTTGCCCTATCAGGTGAACAAGACCAACCTGCTGGAACGCATCGCTGAGCTGGCGCGCGATGGCAAGCTGGAAGGCATCAGCGATCTGCGCGACGAATCGGATCGCACGGGCATGCGCATCGTCATCGAGGTGTCGCGCACCGGCGATGCCCGCTCCGTGCTGGCCGATCTTTACAAGTACACGCCGATGCAGCAAACCTTCGGCATGACTATGCTGGCACTGGTAGACGGTGAACCGCGCATGCTCAGCCTGCGCCGCGCTCTGCAACACTACATCGAGCATCGCCGCGAGATCATCCGGCGGCGCAGCGAGTACGATTTGCGCCGTGCCCGCGAGCGCGCCCATATCGTGGAGGGCCTGCTGCGTGCCCTGGACATTCTCGACGAGGTGATCCAGACCATTCGCCGCTCGCAAACCACTGAAACTGCCCGCGCCAACCTGGTCAAAAACTTCAAATTCACAGAAATTCAGGCGCAGGCCATTTTAGATATGCCGCTCAAACGGCTGGCCGCGCTGGAACGCAAGAAGTTGCAGGAAGAATATGACGAATTATGCCAGCGTATTGCTTATCTGGAAGATTTGCTGGCGCACCCCCACAAGGTGCTGGGTGTCATCAAGGACGAGTTGCTGGCGCTGAAACAGCAGTACAGCGACGCCCGGCGCACGCAAATCGTGGAGTTGGGAGCCTCACGCGCCAGCCTGACCGTGCAGGATATGCTGGCTGATGAGCCGGTACTGGTGGCATTGGCTCCCAACGGCCAGATGTTGCGCGAAAGCATGGTAGACCGGCGGCGCGGCAAGCTGCCAAGCAAGGTAGATGATCTGGCTCCGCTGCGCATGGCGGCGGGCCGTACTCACGACGAAATCCTGCTCTTCGCTGCGGATGGTCGCATGGCCCGGCTGCCGGTGCATCGCCTGCCCGACGGCACAGCCATTCATCCGACAGATTTAGGCGTGTTCGCGCGCAATGATCGGTTGGCTGGGCTGCTGTTGCTGGCCCGCGCCGAGGCCGATGCCGACCCCGAACAATACCTGGTGCTGGCTACGCGGCAGGGGCGCGTGAAACGCGTAGCCGTGGACGAGGTGCGCAGCGCCGTGGGTGTGGTGACTGCCATGAACATTGACGACGATGATGAGCTGGTGGGGGCCGCCTTCAGCGAGGGCAGCAGCGAAATCGTGCTGGTGAGCAAGCTGGCTCAGGCGATCCGCTTCGTCGAGAGCGACGTGCGCGCCATGGGGCTGCCCGCAGCCGGCGTATGGGGCGTAAAGCTGAGCAGCGGCGATGAGGTGGTGGCCCTGGGCCTCACCCGTGCCGGGGCTGACCTGGTGCTGGCTACCACCGCTGGCTTCTTCAAGTCTACGCCGCTGGATGAATTTCCCGTTCAGGGACGCTACGGCTCTGGTGTGGGGGCTATGCGTCTGGGGCAGAAAAGTGGCGCGGTGATAGATGCCGTGATCGCCGATGCCAGCGATGAATTTTTCAGCGCCAGCCGCAAGGGTGTGCTGCGCAAGCTCGATTACAGCGAAATCCCAGGTGGCAAACGCAGTGCCCAGGGCAAGCTGATCATTCAACCTGCACAGGGTGATACGGTGGCTGCATTGCTGCAATTGCCCACCGTGCGCGGTCGTCGCGGCGCAGGGCGGGCGCGCACTGCCGCGGCGGCGGCCATACCCCTGCGTGCCGCGGATGCAGCAGAAGAGGGGAGCGCTCCGCTGCCTGCTGTTGCTCCGGCCGCGCAACTGCCCTTGGCCGGTTGGGCTGAGCAGCCCGGCCCGCAGACAGATAAGACGGCAAAGACAGCGAAAACGGCCAAAGCTATGCCTCCTGCTGCCACGACGAAAAGTCAGCCGGTAAGCAAAGGCTTTGCGCTGGACGAGGTGACCGTGCCCCCCAAGCCCGCCGTTAAGCCAGCCGCGGCTAAATCCAGCGCGGCCAAGCCCGCGGCTAAACCTGCGGCAAAACCCAGCGCGGCCAAGCCCGCGGCTAAACCTGCGGCCAAGCCCGCTGCCAAACCAACCGCTGCGCCCAAACCCGCTGCCCGGAAAAAAGCCTGATCGGGGCAATTGTCAATTGTCTATTAAATCGGTATAATCGCTCGTTGTGACCGAACCTGTTGCCTCCTCAGCGCCTTCAACCGAGGCGAGTTCTTATATCGCACTACGCTTGTGGCTGGCCGGCTCACCCTGGCGGCTGGGCGGCGCTTGGTCGTTGTTGGCCGGTCTGCTGGCATCCGGTGCAGCCTGGCCCGCCCTGCGCGGGCAGTGGTTAGCCGTGCTGCTGGCGTTCTTTCTCAGCGAAGTTGTGTGGGGAGCGCTCTGGTCGAATCTTACCGCCCTGGACGGCTGGCCCTTGCAGCAGGCGCGCCGACGTCCGTTGCTGCCCTATGTGCAGCCCGGCAGTCCGGCGGCACGCCTGTTGGGCTGGCCAGAGCCGGGCAGCTCGGCTGCGCTGCTGCGCGCGGGACTGCCGTTGGCGCTGTTGGCCGTGCTGCTGGCTGCGGTCATCGGCCACGGTGCTGTGCCGCTTACCCTGGCTGCGCTGGCTGCGGTGATGTTGGGCATCTTGCTGCATCAGGCAGGGCTGCGCGCTCTGGCCGGTTGGCTGGAAGTGCTGGTGCAGGTAACCTTGCCCTTTATGCTCGGCGTGGCGTTGAGCGGCCCGTGGCCTGCCGAACCGCAAAGCCTTTATGTGGCTGCCGTGGGCGCTGGGGCAACTCTGCTGGCGCGCGCCGTGCTGGTGAAGGCTGAAACAACGAAATGGCCCGCAGCGCTGCTGCTTCTGGCCGGCGCGGGGCTGGCGTTGATTTTGTTTGCCCTGCTGGCATTGCAACAGTTGATTTGGGCCGCGTTGGTGGCTTTGCTGGCCGGCACACCGCTGTGGATGCTGGCGTATCAGCACCCGCGGCGCATCAGCAACGCCTATCCCTGGCTGATTGCGCTGGTGCTCACGGCTGCGCTGGGTGTCGGCCTTGGGCTATACCGATGAGCGGCTGGGTGGCTGTTGCTGTAGCAGGTTTAGTTGTCGCAGCGGTACTGTACTGGTTGCTTGTGTTGACCGAGGGCGCTTATCTGGGGCAGCGCACAGTGACAGCGCTTTACAATCGCTTTGCTGGTCGCTACGATGCCATTAAACAGTACACGGTGGCCGACGAAGTTCGTTTCGTGGGTGAGCCGGTGACGCGCTTTTTGGAGTTTCACCAGTCAACCGGCGGCGATCAAGCCGATGCGCCAGCGTTGTTGGACGTGGCATGTGGCACAGGCCGCTTTGCGCTGGCTGTGCTTGCTGCTTTCCATCAGCCTTGCACCATCACCGCGCTTGATGCCTCGGCCGGGATGTTGGCTCAAGCCCGGCAAAAGCTGAGTGCCGCCGGTTACGGCCATGTGGTGTTGCAACAAATTGCCGTGCCGCCGTTGCCTTTTGCCGCCGATCAGTTTGTGGTGGTCGCCTGTCTGGAGGCGTTGGAGTTTATGCCTGACCAGACGCAGGTACTGCATGAGCTGCTGCGGGTGCTGAAGCCCGGTGGTCTGCTGGTGCTCACCAATCGTATTGGTGGCAGTGCGGTTTTTATGCCGGGCCGCGTGATGCCCAGCGCTCGGCTGGCCGAACGCCTGTATGGCGCGGGTGCTATGGCCGTTAAAATTACCCCCTGGCAGATGGACTACGATCTGCTGTGGGCTATCAAAGATGACGGGTCGCCGCCGCAAGCTGCCGAAACCGTGTTGCACTGGACTATCTGACGCATGATTACCTTACACGACATTACCCAGGACGCCGAATTGATGGCCTATGTGGATGCGGCCAACGCGCAATTGGCCGCGCTGGGCTACACTGAACACGGCCGTCGCCATGCCGGAGTGGTGGCGCGCGTAGCCGCTGACATTTTGGCGCAGCTTGACTACAGCGAAACAGAGACAGAATTGGCTCGCGTAGCTGGCTTTTTGCATGACATCGGCAACCTGGTACATCGCGAGGCTCATGCGCTGTCCGGAGCGGTGATCGCTTTGCAGGCGTTGCGCCGACTTGGCATGGCTCCGGCAGACGCGGCACTGGTGGCGGGAGCTATCGGCAATCACGAAGAAGAACGTGGCGTGCCTGTCTCGGCGGTGGCTGCTGCGGTGGTGCTGGCCGATAAGGCCGATGTACATCGCAGCCGCGTGCAAAACCCCGACCCGGCACAATTCGACATTCACGACCAGGTGAACTATGCGGCCACTCTGTCACGCGTCGAGGTAGACGCTGCGGCTCACCTTATCACTTTGCGGCTGGTGATTGATACTAACCACGCCAGTGTGATGAACTACTTTGAGATCTTTTTGTCACGTATGGTGATGATGCGCCGCGCAGCCGAGGTGCTGGGCTGCACTTATCAACTGCTTATCAACGATGTGAGGCTTTCCTGATGCGTATTGCCCGTGTTGCGCTGGCCGATGGCAGCATAGCCTATGGTCAGGCATTAGAGGAATACTTTTTGCCGTGGCCTGACTCGCCCTTTGCGCAGCCCCTGGATCTGCTGATGCAACAGGCCGGTGCGCCGGTGGCGTGGTCTGCTGTGCGCCTGCTGGCTCCTTGCACACCCAGCAAAATCGTTTGCATTGGGCGCAACTACGTGGAACATGCTGCCGAACATGGCGTGGATGTGCCCGCCGAACCGCTGATCTTCCTGAAACCGTCCAGTGCAGTGATCGGCCCTGACGAGGCGATTGAGCTAACACCGCTCAGCAGCCGTGTGGAGCACGAAGGTGAGCTGGTGGTGGTAATTGGCAGCTTGCTGCGCCATGCCAGCGAAGAAACGGCGTTGCAAGCTGTGCTGGGC
Organism: uncultured Caldilineales bacterium; assembly: GCA_937907455.1. Classification (GTDB taxonomy): domain Bacteria; phylum Chloroflexota; class Anaerolineae; order JAAEKA01; family JAAEKA01; genus JAAEKA01. The sequence goes on along the minus strand of CALESQ010000086.1, from coordinate 18,291 downwards.
TACACCTGCGGCAACGATGTCACTGCACGCGATCTGCAACGGCGCGATGGCCAGTGGAGCCGCGCCAAAGGCTTCGATACTTTCTGCCCGTTGGGGCCATGGATCGAAACCGACCTGGACTGGAGTGATCAGCAGGTGCAATGCCGCGTCAACGGCGTGCTGCGACAAAGCGCTTCTACTGAGTTGATGGTGTTCGGCGTGCCGCATCTGCTGCGTGTCATCAGTGCGGTGATGACGCTGAACCCCGGTGATGTGGTAATGACCGGCACACCCTCTGGCGTAGGGCCGTTGCAGGCAGGCGACCGTGTGACGGTACGCATCAGCGGCATCGGCGAGATGGGGAACCGAGTAAGCAGTAACCAGTAATCAGTATACAGCAGGCTCTTTGCTGACGAAGCCATAACAAGGCTTGTTTTGTAATCAACCTCAAAAGATAATAATTTCGTGTAGTCAAAAAGACTATGCGTTACAAAAACTTCTATTTTTGCTTAAACGAAGCAAAACACTACACGAATCACCATCTGCATTCTAATCTACCCGCCTTCGGCGTACCAATCTACCAGTTTACCAAACTTACCAAAAACCATGTCCAAACCTATTGTAGCTCTGGTAGGGCGTCCCAATGTAGGGAAGTCCACCTTGTTCAACCGCATCACCGGCGAGCGCATCGCCATCGTTGAGGATTTACCCGGCACCACGCGTGACCGATTGTACGGCGAAGGGGAGTGGAGTGGCGCACCCTTCACGGTGATTGACACCGGTGGCATCGAGCCGGTGCAAGGCGATCACTCAGCCGCAGGTGCACGCCGCGGAGCCGAGCCGCTCAGCATCGGATCAGCCGATTTTCGCCGCGAGATTCGCGAGCAGGCCCAAGTCGCTATTGACGAGGCCGATGTAGTGGTTTTCCTGGTGGATGCCAAAGAAGGCATCACCGCTGGCGATCAAGACGTGGCCGATGTTCTGCGCCGCAGCCGCAAGCCGGTGATCATGGCCGCCAACAAGGCGGATAACCTCAGCCGCAGCATGGCCGCCGTAGAATTCTACGAATTGGGCCTGGGCGATCCCATTACCATCTCCGCATTGCATGGCCTGGGCACCGGCGACCTGCTCGACGAGATCGTGCGCAGCTTTCCACGCGCCGAAGACGAGGAAGAGCCAGATCTGCTGAAAATCGCCATCATTGGGCGACCCAACGTAGGCAAATCGTCGTTACTGAACGCGTTGCTGGGCCAGGAACGGGTAATTGTCAGCGATATTCCTGGCACCACGCGCGACGCCATTGACATGACCGTTACCTGGGAAGGCCAACCGGTGGTGCTGATTGATACAGCCGGCATTCGCCGCCGCGGCCGTGTGGAGCAAGGCGTGGAAAAATACAGCGTAATGCGCGCCCTGCGGGCAGTACAGCGCAGCGATGTGGTAGCCCTGGTGATTGATGCCGCGCAGGGCCTGACCGCACAGGATGCCCACGTAGCAAGCTACGCTCTGGACGAGTGGAAAGGGCTGATGCTCATCGTCAACAAATGGGATCTGGTGGAGAAGGACAGCCACACCATGCACGACTTCACCACCAAGCTGCGCGCCGATCTGAAGTTTATTGATTACGCACCCCTGCTCTTCATCTCCGCGCTGACCAAACAGCGTGTGCAGAAAGTAATCCCGCTGGCACAGCGCATTTACACCGAACGCCGGATGCGCATTCCTACCGCGGCGCTCAACAAGCTGGTACAGGATGCTGCGGTAAAGCATCGCGCCCCCAACAAAACAGGCCGACAACTGCGCTTCTACTACGCCACGCAGGTAGATCTGGCCCCGCCCACCTTTATGTTCTTCGTCAACGACATCGAGTTGGTGCATTTCACCTATCAACGCTACCTGGAAAACCAAATTCGCATGGCGTATCCCTTTGAAGGCACGCCGATCAAACTGGTGTTCCGCAACCGTAGCCAACGGGAACAGTGAACAGTTTCCAGCCACTAAATACATCGTAAATTAAGTATTCGCCTATTGCGGAATTGCTGGTAGCCTGTCATTCCGAGGCCCGTCAGGGCCGAGGAATCTTCTCACGAACGCATGGAGGACTCCTCACTGCGTTCGGAGTGACACCGATGAGAGCATTTAGCTTGCTGGACTTCACGCAATAACTTTATTTACGATGCACTAAACACTAACCACTAATGCGTAAACCCCCTTCTGAATGGCTGAAGCATAACTGGCTTGAGCTGCTGCTGTTGCTGCTGACTGCGGGTGCGCTGCTGTGGCTTGTATCAACCGGTCAGGAAATCTGGCGACGAATTGCACCACCGCCGGCTGTCGGTGAGTACAACTTCAACAGCGAGCGCGCTTTCGAGACTCTGCGTACGCTGGCAGATTTCGGCCCACGGCAGGGCGGCAGCCCCGGCCACACGGCTGCTGCCGGCTATATCGAACAAACACTGGCCGAAGCCGGTTGGCAAGTTGACGTGCAACCCTTCGAGATTGGCGAGGCTGATCGCACTGCACGACGCAACATCATTGCCCGCGCTGGCAGTGGCCCCGTGTTTGTGCTGGGCACTCACTACGACAGCACTCCGACGGGGGGCGCCAACGACGGTGCCAGTGCCGTGGCTGTGCTGCTGGAGCTGGCACGCAGCCTTGACACGGCTGAACTGCCCGGCGAAGTCAGGCTGGTTTTCGCCGACGGCCAATATACCGACCGCGGCGCAGCCGTGGCCCGCGGCATGGCGCTGGCGCCAAATCCAGCAATTTCTGCCGAACAGCAGACAATCGCACCTACCGCCGTTATCCTGCTCGATTTGGTGGGCAGCACGGATGAACGCCTCTATCTGGATGGTGGCCTTAACCAGCCGCGCAGCAGCGCGCTGTGGCAGACAGTAGATCACTTGAACTACGAACCGTGGTTTGTGCGACGCACGATAGACGATCTTGATCTGGGCCAGACGGCATTGGCGCAGGGGCAGCTTGCTGTCACCGTGCTGGCCGGTGTAGACTATGCAGAACGCGGCAGCAACCGCGACACGCCCGACAAGCTCGACGCGGCCAGCCTGGGCCGCGTCGGCACTGTGCTGGAAGTATATCTGGCAACGCAAGCCGATACGCAATAGCCATATCGGCCTGCATCCTGCTGGAATTAGAGGCTTCAACCGCTTGCCACGGGCATGGGACGGTTGCAGCCTGAATTTTACCTGTGGAGACTGACGGTTATGCACCCTGCCAAACGATTAGACAACGTGCCAATGTATGTATTTGCGGCCCATGCCGCGCGCCTGCGCAAGCTGGCCGCAGAGGGGCTGGATATTATCCGCCTGGACATCGGCGAACCTGACGCGCCGCCGCCGGCCTTTATCATTGATGAGCTGGATAAGCAGGCACGACATCCTAAAAAGCATGGCTATGCCGGCTATGGTGGCACACCCGAGCTGAAACAAGCCATCGCTGACTACTATCACCGGCGCTTTGGTGTAAGCCTCGACGCTGCCGCTGAAACGCTGCCGCTGCTTGGCTCTAAAGAGGGATTGGCCAACATTGCTTTGGCCTGGCTGGACCCCGGCGACCTGGCGTTGGTGCCTGATCCGGGCTATCCCACCTATCAGATGGGCGCCAGGATGGCCGGTGCCGACGTTCACTTCATGCCGCTGGAGCGGCGCCTGGGCTGGCTGCCTGATCTCAACGCCATTTCGGAAGAGGCTGCCCAGCGGGCGCGGCTGATGTGGGTGTCTTATCCCAACAATCCTACCGGCGCAGTGGCTCCGTTGAGCTTCTATGAAGATGCAGTGGCCTTTTGCCGTCGTCACGACATCCTGCTTTGCTCGGACTTGCCCTATGCCGATGTGACCTTCGACGGCTACGATGCACCCAGTGTGCTGTGCGTGCCGGGTGCCAAGGAAGTGACGTTGGAATTCAACTCGCTCAGCAAAAGCCATCACATGGCGGGCTGGCGCGTGGGCATGGCAGTAGGCAATGCTGTCGCCGTGAAGGCTTTGCTGCAGATCAAAAGCAATGTAGACAGCGGCATTTTCCGTCCGGTGCAGGATGCGGCCACGGCGGCGCTTAATGCTGACAGCGGCTGGATGGCAGCGCGCAACGAAGAATATCGCCAGCGCCGCGACCTGGTGCTGGAGACTGTGCGCGGCATCGGCATGAAGGCAGAAACGCCCAAGGCGGGCCTGTACATTTGGGCAACGCCACCGGCAGGCTACGGCTCCATCGAATTTGCCGACAAAATTTTGCTGGAAACCGGCGTCAGCTTCACCCCAGGCGACGCCTATGGCCCCAGCGGTGCGGGCTATATCCGCATCAGCCTGGGCACCGAAACTGCCAAAATCGCCGAGGCCATGGCGCGGGTGCAGGGAATGAAGCTGTAAAGCAAAGTAAACTGGTAGACTGGTAAACTGGTAGATCGGTATCGAAACCAATGTACCCGTTTACCAATCTACCACATGATAGTGAGTGTACATCATACGTGACTAGTGACCGTTACTTTTACCCCGATCAGCCGCAGGAAAGTGCGTTGCTGATAGGCATTGAGCTGCGCAGTCGCCCGGGCCGTTTCTCGGTGATGGATTCGCTGGAAGAGCTGGCGCAGTTGGCTGATACCGCGGGCATGCGCGTGGTGGGACACACCTACCAACGAATCAACTCGCCTAATCCGGCCACACTAATCGGCAGCGGCAAGCTGGAAGAAATCCTGACTCTGCGCGCCGAGCTGGGAGCTTCAGCCATTATCTTTGATGAAGAGCTTAGCCCGCGGCAGCAGCGCGAGATCGAAAAGGCGCTGAAGAACGATGAAATCAAGGTGCTGGATCGCACGGCGCTGATTCTGGATATCTTCGCGCGGCACGCTCATACCCGCGAGGGAGCGCTGCAAGTTGAGTTGGCGCAGTATGAATATCGCCTGCCGCGGCTGACGCGCGCCTGGACGCATCTGGCGCGCCAGGCTGGCGGCGGCGCGGCCGCCAGCGGCACAGGCGGCGTGGGCCTGCGCGGCCCCGGCGAAACTCAGCTTGAGGTGGACCGCCGCGAGATCAACCGCCGCATTGCCCATCTCCGTCGCGAGCTGGAGGAGGTGCGCGCCCACCGGCAGCGCTACCGCCAAAAGCGCCGCGGAGCCGCATTGCCAACTCTTTCCTTGGTTGGCTACACCAACGCCGGCAAAAGCACGCTGCTCAATGCCCTCACACGTCTGGCTGCTGCCGAAAGTGGGGAAGCGGGCGTGCTGGCCGCCGATATGCTCTTCGCCACGCTCGATCCCACAACACGGCGCATCCGCCTGCCGGGGGGCCGCGAGGTGCTGGTGACCGACACGGTAGGCTTCATTCAAAAACTGCCTACCACGCTGGTTGCAGCCTTTCGGGCAACGCTGGAGGAAATCGCCGAGTCAGATTTGTTGTTGCATATAGTTGACATAACACATATCAACGCCTTGCAACAAGCCGAGGCCGTGGGGGAAGTGCTGCGCGAGCTGGGCGTGGTGGATAAGCCGATCCTCACCGTGCTCAACAAGCTGGATGCGCTCGGTGCTGCGGAAGAGCTGCCAGAGCTGGCCGGGATCGAGCCGGATGATGCCGCGGCGATCTCGGCACAGAGCGGCGCAGGGCTGGAAGCACTGCTTGGGCGGATCGAGGCGCTTCTGAGCCGCGATATGGTGGCACTGGATGTGCTGATCCCGTATCAGGCGGGCGAATTGGTGCATCTGTGGCACATCCACGGCACTATCGAGCGCGAAGAGCACACCGAACACGGCGTTCACCTCGCTGGCACCTTGCCTGCGGAGTTGGCAGGACGGATACGAACCGTCATTGGAAGGCAAGTAAGTAGACAGGTAGACAAGTAGACAAGTAGACAAGTGGATAAGTGGATAAATGCGCAGAAGGTGGGTTTACCTGTCTGCTTGTGTACTTATCTGTTTTTGTATACATAACATCTCTAGTGTGTACATGGGAATGTAACGGGGGATCCTGCGAGACGGTGCGCGCTGGTTCAGTCAGCGCGCACCGTCCCGCGTCTGGCGCCCAGCGACAACACCGGCCACATCAGTCACGGTGTAGCTAGCGCGCGCTTGCGCCATTCACGGCTGACTTGGCGAGATGGCCGCAGCGCTCTGCCAGCGGCACCCTTTTTGGGCTGGCGTCTAATTATCTTATGTCAATGTGCAGGGAGATCATGTGCAATATATAGCGAGATCATGCAGTACAGCCCGGAACAGCGCAGCCACCTGCACCCTCCCCTCCCCCGTTGGTAGTGAATACAACCTGAGAAGGACGCGCGTTGTCGCAGTGAATGAGGATGCGGCCCGCGCTGTTCGCCTTTTGCCTGGCCGAGGGTCTCTGCTGGTTGCAGCAGGCATAAACATATCTGCCCCGAATGTGTTGTTATCCCGCGCTACCTGACTATGCGAAAAATCGGTTTACTGCAAAACGGATTGTCTTTTTCGACAAGCCTGGGTATAATCGGTACAGTCGGCGCGAGAGAAGTCTCAATGTGGTTGAGGACGGGAACCCCCTTGTTCCCATGAGTGTTGTAAATTCCCTCCATTAAAATTTTATAATTCCAATTCTCCTTTGTGGCCGTATTGGCAACAACCCTGCTGTAAGCTTGAGCTAATAACTCAAGTTCCCAGGAGGTCAGTATGGCTCGCAAAGCAGATCAGGATCGAATTGAGGTGTTAGCTCAGTATGTACACAACCACCCTGGCAGCAAAGCAATAGATGTTGCCCGGGGGCTAGGAATCCCGCCGTCAAGTGTGACTCGCCTGCTACCCTCGCTACAAGACAAGGGTTTACTGCTTAGTGAAGACGATAAGGGAGGATTGTGGCCATTTGACGAACGATTCTAACTATTTTTTCTGACAGGCATAAATTTTTGCGGAATTCGGCACCCTCCCATGATAGAATAGGGCAGCAAATCAGGCTGTAGCAGGAACAGACGGCAATAAAGTTCCTTGTGTGGTGATCTGTTCCTTTCGCTGGTTGGCTTCTTTCATTAAATGCTCGATTCCTGCACAGCCTGATACTTTTATTTTCAACCAACGGAAATCTGCTATGAATCGTGCACAAGAAAAATCTCAACGGTTGCTGCGAATTGAACAGTTACTTTGGGCGCACCCTGAAGGTCTGACACAGTCTCAACTTGCTAAGCGGCTGGGAGTTAATCGTTCCACTATCTGGAAAGACCTGGAAAAAGATCATTTACCGCCCAGTATTTATCAAGATGAGTTGGATGGCAACAAGCTCAAACTGGACCGTGCCGCTGACCTCACAAAAGCATCGTTTAATTTGCATGAGATTATGTCAATTCATTTGGCTACGCGATTTTTGGCCACGCGTACAGACAAGCAAAATCCTCATGCAGCATCAGTGCTACGTAAGCTGGCTAAGGCTTTACAGCGTCTGGATCGCAACATCAGCCGGCACTTACTGCGCTCGGCAGATGCGATGGACGAAAACGCGGCTTTTCGTGATCCAGTTTATCTTAAAGCGCTGGAAACACTTACCGAAGCCTGGTCAGCCGGACGTAAAGTAGCGGTAAGCCACCAGATGGACGGAGGACGAATCTTTGAGTATACCTTTTCGCCTTATTTCATCGAACCCTACGCGGTAGGTCAAACTGCGCATGTGATCGGCTTGCGCGAGCCGCCAGGGAAACTACGCACTTTTAAGCTTGAACGGCTGCGCTCTGTGAGCATTCTGCCGGATCGCTATGAAATCCCGGAAGACTTTGATCCAACCGACTTGTTACGCGACGCTTGGGGTATCTGGTATAGCGAAAATGAGTCGGTGGAGATTGTGCTGCGCTTTCATCCGCGCGTGGCGATGCGCGTCAAGGAAAGCCGGTGGCATCATAGCCAACGGATCGAAGAGCAGACTGACGGCTATTTGATTTGGCGGGCGCGGGTGGCCGAACCACAGGAGATGCTTTGGTGGATACGCGGCTGGAGTGCAGACTGCGAAGTGCTACAGCCGAGAGAGTTGCGCGAGTCGCTGATGGGCGACGCAAAAGCAGCAGCTGAAATGTACGGTTGGTTTGTGTCATCTCAAGCTTCTTCCGACAGATCAAGTACCTTAGATGATTTCTTTGGAGGATGAGCACCGTGGAACTATATCCCTATCAAAAGACCGTCAAAACTCTTCTTGAAAGCGGCTATTCTGTCATTTTACAGGCACCAACAGGGGCAGGTAAAACACGTGCGGCGCTGGCACCCTTTATCGAAAATTTTTTTGACCACCCAGAAACCCTTTTTCCGCGCAAGTGCATTTATGCTGTACCGATGCGCGTGCTGGCAAACCAATTTGTTGTCGAATATCAAAATTATGCCAATAGCTACAAGCGCCTTCATCAACGCTCCATGAATATCCAAATTCAAACCGGTGAGCAACCTGAGGATCGCCGATTTAATGCCGACTTGACTTTTGCCACCATTGACCAGGTTCTCAGTAGTTTCTTGCATATGCCATATAGCCTATCGCGCAAAGAAGCTAACCTGAACGCAGGTGCAGTCGTTGCCAGCTATCTGGTTTTTGATGAGTTTCACTTGTTTGATCCCACCTCAACCTTGCCAACCACTTTGGAGATGCTGCGGATGCTGAAAGGGGTAACACCCTTCATGCTGATGACTGCTACGTTTTCCAGCCATATGCTGAAGCAACTGGCCGATCTGCTTCAAGCTACTGTGGTACCTATTGACGAGCAACAACGATATCAAATGTTGGATTTACCAGTTGAAAGGACCAAAACGCGCTACTACCATTGGACCGATACGCTGTTAAGCGCAGATGCCGTGATTGAAAAACACATGAATCGGTCTTTGGTGGTTTGTAATTCGGTGGCACGTGCCCAGGAAATTTATCGAGACCTGCGCAAAAACCCTGATCTTGAAAATACAGAGATTATTTTGCTGCATAGCCGCTTTTTGCCCGAACATCGTGCATTCAAGGAAAAACGAATTAAAGAGCTATTGGGCAAAGATGTGGATCGAACTCAAGGCAGCGCCATCATAGTAGCAACTCAGGTGGTAGAAGTCGGATTAGATATTTCCGCAGAGATACTCCATACGGAACTGGCTCCGGCAAATGCGATCTTGCAGCGGGCAGGCCGTTGTGCCCGTTTTCAAAATGAGACAGGGAATGTCTACATTTATTCAGTTGAAAAAGTTTTGCCCTACAAGGGACAGGAAGACATTTTTCAGCTTACCCGCACCTGGCTGGAGTTACACAACGATTCTCGGATGAACTTTATTGATGAGCAAGAATTGGTTGACTTTGCCCACGGACACTCTGACGCGCGCATGATAGAAGGGGTTAAGGGTGGATCGTGGAGGCATTTGCAGCGCATGCAAGCGGCCTTAAACGGCGAGCGTGAGGCGGCAAGTGACCTGGTACGCAGGATCGCCTCGCAGCAGATTACTGTTAGCGCTAATCCGGAAAAACTCTTGCCGCATCCCTTTGCTGCACCGCTGTTCTCTCTCCATCCAGGAACGGCACAAAAAGCCGTAAAGCTTTGGCTCGAAGACAAAAGCTATGATGGATCACAAGACCTTGTTTGGAGGCTGGAAGAGGATAGTGGACAAGGAGAGGAAAACGATGTGTTTCGCTATTTTTGGGAACCAATTCGTGACGAATCACTGGTGCGCGGTTCAGCTTTGATTGCTGTTCACCCTTCTCTTGCCGATTACAACGAGGAGGAAGGATTGATGCTGGGACAACCCGGCTCCTTCTGCGCTGAAGAATGGGCTGCCAAAAGCGATAAACGGATGAAAAGAGGCAAGGATTGGACTTCTTATTACCGGCTCGAAAGCTACAAACAGCATATCACTCTTGTCTACAATGCTTTTGATAAAACTACCTGGCAAGAACTGAAACGGGCAGCAATAAAGCTGGAGCAGCGCGCCGGCTGGCCTGAAGGATGGATCAAACGCACTGCCAGCCTTGCCGTGCTTTTCCATGACCTTGCCAAGTTGGCAAAAGAATGGCAACGCTGGGTAGCTGATTGGCAAAAAAGCATCAACGCGCCTCTACCCTCTGACTTTTGGGCTGCTCACACCGATTTTGACGGCTACAACAATGCACACGTCGAGCGCCAAAAGAAAATGCGAAGGCGCCCGCCTCATGCAGTAGAAAGTGCGATGGTGGCATCGCCGTTGCTTGCCTCGGCACTGGGGAAATATCCGCCTTTAATGAAAGTTGCTTTTTCAGCCATTGCCCGCCATCACGGCGCTTTCTCAGCTTCCATTAAAGCCTACGAGCTGTCTCCGCAAGCACGGACTGCAATTGCTGAAACTCTCTCACTGGCCGCAGATTACACAGCCGATTTTGATCTTGCCGCTTTGCGTATGAAAGACGATCCTAACCGTACCACGGTTAGACACATTAGCCCTGTGCTGGTAGACGCCTCCGATGCAAACGAATTGTTGGCTTACATGCTGGTTGCCCGCGCCCTACGTCTTGCCGATCAAATGGGAACTGCGGAAGGAAGCAAAGAAAGTTTTGTCGCGTTATAGATTATCAAACGTTCCACAGGAGATGATTTATGTCGGAAAGCCATTTCTACATTGACAAATCCACCCACACCTTTGCCGATGTTTTGACAGCCTTCGGATTGGCAGCGCTGCTGCAAAACATTCTTCACACTGTCAATATACAGAGCGAAGTAAGCATGGAAGATCATGGTGATTATTACGAATTAACCTGCACGCCGCAGCTAGATCGGCAATGGCTTGCCAGGTTTGCTGACACACCGATCTTTCTGGCTCCAGTCATTCGCACCATCAAAAATCAGGCTAAATTGCCTCAGGATCTTCCGCTAACGCCAACTGCCCTGAAAGACTATGAACAAGTGCGCGATGATCGCAATTTGTATTGGGAGATTCGCAAGAGCTTATCCGCTGAAGGCAAGCAGGCACTTGCGCGAGGTCACCGCGACCATCCTGATCTAAAGTCACTACCCTCGGAACCGGATGCTGATTGGGACATCTACCGTGCGCTTAACCCAGCCGGCCTGATCGGCTATAACAGCCTGCTGGTTCAGTGGTGGCAAGTAGGCAGCCGACTACCAGAGCTGCTGGCCATCATCTTCGACATGACAGCCGAAACTCCCAACAATCTGAACAAGGCGGAAGATGCCTGGAAAAAGCTAGCGAAAACCGCTAAGCTATCTGGTAACGCGCAAGCAACCGCCGGGCAGCTCTACAATCCGGCTCAAGGTAAGGGACAGAACAAATCTAAAGCTGATAAGCTGAGCATGGGCAATGTAAGTGCCTTCTGGGTATTGGAGTTTTTGAAAGCAGTCGGCTTTTATCAGGCTGGTTTCACACGCTTGCTCAGAGGCAGCAAAGACCGCAAGACCTATGTAGTTGCGCCCCGCGAAATCAGCTTAAAATCGCACAAGAACATTATGCGGCGTTTCAAGGATCGCATGCAATTCAGCGAAACGGCAACTAAATCAGATGTTTTGGCTGCATTGCGTTACACGCAAGCTTTTCTGGATTATTGTAAGGAGGAAGAAACAGATAATTTACTGGTTCAATTGCTGGGTGGCAGGTCTCCGCGCGATGCCGTTGGCGGGTTTTATGTGGCTTTCTACAAAAACCTCGGCAACAGTGCGGCTACCCTCAACCTTTCGTTTATCAACATTCCCGGTTGGATCAAACTTTTTGGCACAGAAGACGTGGTGATGTTTCGCGAAGTGCTCAAGGAGCACGAAACGGTGATCAATCCGCTGGATGAAAGTCACAGCGAAGCATTTGAACTGCTGGCTTCATATCGCGATTTCATTGTCAGCGATGATCTCAACCCCTTTTTTCAGTTTTGTGTTGACTACAGCAGCTATCTGGTCAGTCAGAAAGAACGGGGCAAGTATGCTCCGCAGTTCACTATTGAAAATCTCAGGAGGTTATTGATGAGCGCAGAACCGAAACTGTCAGTTATTTTAGACCCTGAGCAGCATCCAGGGTTCCAATCCATCGCTTATGCCATCCGGCAAAGCACCGTGGTGGCACAATACAACCGCAAGCAGAAGAACGACCGTCGCTACGATGTACGTTATGGTCTCGGCCAGGAGTTAGCCCGCAAATCACGCTATGCAGGCGAATTTATCACCGCCCTAAGCGAATTTTTGCAGCGCTACAATGCCGAAAACGCTCAAGTGATGGAGAATCGCAGCGGGCCCTACCGCAAAAGCATCAAGACCACTGACATTGACGATATTGTTGATCTGGTAGATGCTTTTGGCTCTGAATTGATCTGTAACCTGCTGATCGCTTACGGCTATGCTCGTACCGGAAGGGATAAGGAAGAAGCACAACTTCCTGAGCAGGTAACCGACTTAACGGATTCTGACGCCGACGACGAGGACGAGGACGACGAGTAATCGTAACAACTTCTTCCTAAATTTCAACCTATTATTCAGGAGAATATTATGACAACTTCACTTTATTCGCTGGCAATTTCGGCACAGGCAGTATTGGATATGCACAGTCTGAACAACGAGGGCGGCGAAGGCAACCAAATTCAGACGCGCATGGTAAACATTGTGGATAAGAAAGGCCGCTTGCACAGCGTGAATGCCATCAGCGGTGATATGTTCAAGCATATCCAGGCTGAACACTTTTTCCGCATCAGCACAGGTGAGTTGCCGCTTTGCGCGGGCTGCAAAGCATTCAATGCCAACCGCATCAGCGCCGACTCGACCTACAATGCCTATCTCAGCGATAAAAAAGTGTCTGATGCGGCAGGCCTTGATCGGCTGTTAGAAACCTGCGCGCTGGATGATATGGCGGGCAATCTGATCACTGCCGGCAATCGTAGCTTGCCACGCAAAAGCGTAGTTGAATTTGGTTGGGTAGTCGCTTTGCCCGAAGCCAGTGCCACCGACAGCTATTTTCACGTTAAATATGCCAGCGAGCGCAGCGGCGAGCAACGCAAGGCTGACAGCGCCGAAGAAGCACGTGGCGCCAATCTTGGTCAAGCGATCTTTCACCGCCCCGCCAACAGCGGCGTTTATGCCGTAGTTTCGACTATTGAGCTGGCGCGGATCGGCTTCAACGACATTACTCAGCGTTACGCGATCAACGCAGAAGAGCGTCGGCAACGGCATCGCGCCCTGCTGGAAAGCATTCTCTATACCTTCCTGCAACCCAATGGTGCCATGCGTTCCACACAACATCCGCATTTGCTGGACTTCCGCGGAGTTGTTAGTTTGAGCAATCAAGTCGTTCCGGCTCCCACCCTCAGCCCCTTGAACGGCGACTATGACAAAGAACTTGAGCGGATCACACAACAGATCAACCGTGTACGACCGGGCGCGTTGACTCTGCTCCCCTTCGACTCACTGTCTGAGTTTACAGCTATCATGACTGATCTGGTCGAAAACTCCAGTCCCTATGCCCTCAGCTACTCCGCCTAGGAGGTGACTTATGTGGCTCATTGCGGAATATCTCGCAACCAGCCTGTTTAGCCTTAAGCCTTCCTGGGCAACCAGCAGCGGCGGTAAAAGCCTGCTGTTGCCAACACCGTTTGCCATCAAAATGGCATTGCTTGATGCCGCCTGTCGCAGCGACGGCGTAATCGCGGCGAAACAAGCCTGGGCAAGCATAGCGCCGCTACAAATTGCCCTGCGTGGCCCCGGTCGAATCGTGGTAAGCAACACGTTTACCAAGATACTCAAACCAAAACGAGGCGAATCTGTCGAAGGCAGTGCCGACTTTGGACCGATGCAAAAGTCAATAGGCTTTCGTGAATATGTCTATCACGATGGAACGATAGCCTTTGCTTTGCAGATAACTAATTCCGATACTGCCGCTCTGCTTTCAGATTGGTTGTTTCAAATCAACTATCTTGGCAAACGTGGTGGATTCTTACAACTTTCGTCTTTACCAGAGCTTGCGGATGATTTGCCATCAGATTTCGTAATCATTAATCAGATGCATGCTTCAGCAATTCCAATCAACGGTGTTGTCCAACCCATGGACGATACCGGTGAGAAAGTGTCGTTCGAGAAAGTGAATATCTACAGTGGCGAAAGTTTAAAAAGCGGCAAGGATCGTGTTCTGCATCATGTCGTGCTTCCTTACCGCCTGGTTAAATCCTCCCGTGGCTATAGCCTCTACGAGCGCTTCGAGCTATAACCATCGTCGCTTTTTCTCCGCACCTTAACAACCGCGGCGCTGCGCCGGCCCGCCTCCACGACGAGTTGGCGCAGCGCGTCTCATATACCTTCAACCTACAACCCTGATAAGAACTGCCTGAGCGCGTGCAAATGACGCAACCCTTTCTGCTCCTTTTCGATCCTCTGGAGGATACCATGATACACATTCCTGCCCCTTTTCCTGCTCATGCCTCGCCCCTTATTCCTCACGGAGCAAGACCATGACCCACTTTACCGCCACCCACTTCCGTTTCGAGGTTGAGGCGCTCACCAGCCTGGCCTTTGATCACTACACCGGCAGCAGTCTGCGCGGCAGCCTGGTCACTGCGCTGCAACAAAACTTCTGCTCCCGCCGCGATCAGGCCGATGCAGCGCATCAAGCCACCTGCCCGGTGTGCTGGCTGCTGAGCTACGAGGCCACCGCGGGCGACAGCCGCCGCCCCTATACCGTGGAGCCGCTGCTGGGCGACCGACGCTACTTTGTGCCGGGCGAACGCTTCCAGTTCGGCCTGACCCTGTTCGGCCAGGCGGTCAACCTGTTCCCGTACCTGGCCCTGGCGGTGCCACAAATGGGCGAGGCCGGCATCGGCAAAACCCTGGAACAAATCGAGCGCGGCACATGGCATCGAGGTCGCTTTGTTCTGCGGCGCATCGAGGAGTTCAACCCGCTCACCAACACACGACGCAATTTGCTGGATGAGGGCGGCCAGATGGTACAGGTGCCGCAGCAGCCCGTTACCGCAGTCCACGTCAGCGCAGCCGCACGGCTGATCGGCCAGCGGGTTGAGGCCAACGCCGGCCGGCTGGCGCTGCACTTCCTCACCCCCACCCGTATCATCCACCAAAAGACGCTGATGCATCAGCCACATTTCCGCCCGCTGTTTCAACGTCTGGTCGAGCGCGTGAACGAGCTGCAACGCACCTTTGGTCTTGCCGATCAGCCACCAGACTGGCAGGCCTTGCTGGCTTTAGCCGATCAGATCACGCTAGAGCAGGACAGCACCGGCTGGTGGGACGTGCAGGGACATTCCAGTCGGCTGGAGCGTGAGCAGCAGCTTGGCGGCTTCATCGGCGTGGCCCGCTACTACGCCAATCCCGAGGCATGGGCAGGTCTATTGCCGTGGCTAGTCTGGGGGCTCAGCACCCATGTCGGTAAAAACGCTGTCAAAGGCAGTGGCTGGTACCGGCTGGGCGAAGGGCGAGGCGATGCTTAGTGAGTTAGCGCTTAGTGTTTAGCAAGCATTCTCCATTCTCCTTCTCCATTCTCCTTCTCCATTCTCCTTCTCAATTCTCCCTTCTCAATTAACTATGTCCTCCTTCCCTGTTACTCCCCAGGATCGCGTCGAAGCGCTGCTGCATTTACTGTGCGAAGAACTCTTCGACGAGCAAAATGAGGTGCGTACGCTGGCCTGTCAGCATATTGACCACCAGGCCGGAGTCAGCGTACCACTGCAATACTTATTATGTAGACTTGACTTGCCGCAAGCGCGCGCGGCACTGTTGGCTGCACTGCCAGCCTGGGAGCAGGCAGTGCAGCAGTTGGCAGCACTGGTGACGCACATCGCCTCCGTGTGGGCTGAAGATGCGCGCGGCTGGGCAGGATTTAGCAGCCTGCTGCATGCGCCATGGTCTGTGCAACGACCCGCGCAGCCCGACGTGCGCGATCACGATGTGCTACTGCTGCTGGAGCGCGATCTGCAATATCACGGTTCATGGGATGCTCTGCTAGAGGCACTACATCAGCAAGGTAGCCGGCAAAATCAATCTGAAATTCAACGCATCCTGCAACTGGCCGCTTTTGAGCGCACCTATCAAGTCAACCTGCAGGAGATAGTGAGGTAGAGAGAGTGTGTGTGAATAATAAGCAGATACAGTGACGCATCCTAACCCCTTAAAACTTCAAACTATCACGGAGCCGCTATGCCCATCGTTAAACATCTAATCGTCGAAGAACACGGTACATTCGTGGGCAAGCATTCGGAACGCTTGCAAGTTGAGCGCATCAAGACGCGCGAAAAAGTACAGCAAGCACCGTTGATGCACCTGGAAACAGTACTGATCGCCACACGCGGAGCCAGTGTGTCAGCCGATGCAGTAGAAGCTTGCGCCGAAGCCGGCATTCCAATTCATTTCCTTAGCAGCCAGGGTCGGCCCTATGCCTCGCTCTACTCGGCAGGATTAGCCGGAACCGTAGAAACACGACGTGCTCAGCTTCAGGCCCTCAATAACGCCAGTGGCTTGCAACTGGCCAAAAGCCTGGCTATCGGCAAAATCCGCAATCAAGCCAATCTGCTGAAGTATATGGCGAAATATCGTAAAGACAAAGACCCCGAGCTGTATGAAGAAGTACGCTTGCTTGCAGGCGAGGTAGCCGACCACGAAGAGGCGCTGCGTCGCCTGCCCGAAGACACTCTGGATACACTGCGCTTTCAATTACTTTCAGCTGAAGGCCGCGCGGCTCAAAAATACTGGCAAGCAGTGGGGCGGCTGCTACTGGCCGAATTAGATTGGCCCGGACGCCACACGCAAGGGGCCAGCGATCCGCTCAACTCTGCTCTGAACTATGGCTATGGCATCCTCTATGGCACAGTAGAGCGGGCTTGTGTGCTGGCAGGACTAGATCCCTATGCCGGCTTTATCCATGTAGATCGTCCCGGCAAGCCCAGTCTGGTATTGGATTTTATTGAAGAGTTTCGCCAACCGGTGGTAGACAAAACCGTGCTGGGCATGGTGAACAAAGGTATGCCCGTGACACTAGATGAGCAAGGTCGTTTAGTTCCAGAAAGCCGACGCTTGCTGGCCGAGAAAGTGCTGGCCCGCCTGGACAGCCCTGAACGTTTCGAAGGAAAGCGTTATGCCCTCAGCAGCATCATCCAGATGCAGGCGCGACACATAGCCACCTTTGTGCGGGGTCAGCGAGATAACTACGAACCGTTTACCATGAGTTGGTAAGCCATGCACTGCCTGCTGGTGTACGACATCCCCGATGATGCAGTGCGTGGCAAGATCGCCGATTTTTGTCTGGACTACGGGTTGGATCGCATTCAATATTCAGCCTTCACCGGCGAACTTAGCCGCAACCACCAGGAAGAATTAATGCTTAAGATCAGAAAAAAGCTTGGTAAAAAGGCTGGCAAGATCCAGCTTTTCAGTTTATGTGCCACCGATTGGGCACATCGGCTGGAATGTATCCAGGCTGAACCGACCAAAAAGGAGGCTACGTCATGAGTGTCGCATTTTCCGGCGACGAGCAACCTCAAAGCTGGCTGCTGCACGTTACCGACCTGAAGCAGTTTGCCTATTGCCCGCGGGTTGTGTATTATACGCATTGTCTACCCTTGTTGCGGCCCATCACCTATAAGATGGAGGCCAGCATGCAGCAGCATGAAAAGGCCGCAGAAGACGAAGCGCGGCGCAGCTTGCGGGCCTATGGACTAAGTCAGGGCGAGCGGCGCTTCGATGTAGCCCTCAGCTCAGAGCGACTGGGCCTGAGCGGACGCATGGATATGGTGATTGTGCTTGACTCGGTCGAAGCCATTCCCGTAGACTATAAGCTCAGCCGGCACGGCGAGGCACGACAGTATCACCAGCAACTAGCTGCCTATGCTGAGTTAATCGAAGACAATTGGCAGCTTCCCGTACAGCGTGGCTTCATCTATCTGCTACCAGAGCGCAGAGCCGAGGCAGTGAAGCTGAGCGGCCGGCTGCGCAGCAATGTACGCAGCCAGGTGACGGCTATTCGCCACATGATCAGCCAACAAGTCATGCCGGCAGCTACAACAGTGCGAGCGCGCTGCGTGGATTGTGAATTTCGGCGGTTTTGCAATGATGTGTTTTAAGCCGGCTGAAGGCAGTGTCTTCGCAAATCAGTGTAATAACCGTCAGATAGTCAGTAAAACCAACAGCCAGCAGAGCAATTTCAGGGTAAAACCAGGCGAATGGCCCCGAAAATGCGGGCCGTTTAGCAGCGAAAGGTGATCTGCGAAAAACAACAATTCAGGCCGGCTGCGGCAGCAAAAAGTACCTGAAATGAAAGCCCCAGAAGCGGCGCAGAGCCGCGTTACACCTCAATTGTGGCTGATGAATCAAAAAGCCAGTGCAGAGAGCAATCGCCCCCCAAAATACAAACGATCCATCAGAGGATACTGAAAC
>CALESQ010000085.1 GCA_937907455.1 uncultured Caldilineales bacterium | reverse complement strand
ACTCAGTTTTGCCCAGTTGATCAACTTTTCCTTTCTAAAACTGTCGGGTAGCTAGTAAGACGATCAAGGTTGACCAGTTTCCCCAGTTCGCGGGGAATGGGGCCGGATAACTGGTTGTAGTACAGAAACAGTCCTTCAAGATTAGTGAGATTGCCAAGTGTGGCTGGGATTGGTCCGCTCAACCCATTGCCAGTGAGGCGCAATTCTCGTAATTGCTGAAGGGTGCCGATTTCGGAAGGAATTGATCCTGTGATCCCAGAGAAAGGCAGGCTTAGTACTTGTAAGTGGGTTAGATCTCCAATTTCTGGTGGAAGTGTTCCTTGGAGATAATTCCACTCCATCTCTAGTCGCGTCACATGGCCTTCGCTGCACGTCAGCCCATACCACGTGCAGGGCGTATTCGTTTGCAGCCAACCTGTGTTGTTGTACCAGTTGTCGCCATCGGTGTTGGTGTAGAAAGCCACCAGCGCCTCGCATTCGCTCTGCGGGATCTCCGTCACCGCTGCGCAGTCGAAGGTTGCCGGTCCTTGCGCCTGCGCGATATCCGGTATAGACGCTGTATCCATCCCAATCAGGCTGAGAGCCAGCAGCACGCCCATCCCCAGTCGTATCACTCTTTGTTTCCACATGATCCATCTCCTCGTCGTTTTTTTTACTCATCCATCAACGATACCATACAGTCAGTTGAGGCGCTTGCGCCGCAGCGCATGGCGATACGCCGCGTTCGCTACAGAAGTCATAGATCACGTAGCCAGCGGCGGCCGCCTGGCGCAGGATGAGACCGTAGTTCGCTGCTGGATTGTCCACCCAGGCCTGCGCCATGTCGGTCACATCTATTTCGACCCAGCTTCCACCGTCGCCCAGCACATCTTCGGTGCTGCCAAGCGCGTGTGAGGTGATGTTGGAGCATCGTCGCATGTGCGCATCAGGGTATCGCAAAGCTAGCTTTGCGATGCCGAGGGCGTTGTTTTGTCATCCCGCTGCCTCAGCGCAGGATCAAGGGCAGCCAGATGATGTGATGTGGAGAGGGGCCAGCCGTGGCGGTTGCAGTCGCAGTTGGCGTCGCCGTCAGCGTCGCAGTGGCGGTCGGTGGAGCCGACAGCGGGCAAGTAACTCCTGACTGATACCTGGCTGGGCCGCCAGCAGTGGGCGTTTGGCGTAAAACGTAACACATAATGCCTAACCCGGAAGTCTGCGTGCGGGAGGGTCTCCGCATACACAGACTTCCGTTACGTGTCACGTTTCACGGTAACGAACTGCTTTCCGTCCTACGCTGGCACGCAGTCTCCAACTCTGGGCCTCACGACTGGATGTGTAGCAGCGGCAGATAGACCTGCGGCCGCACCAGGGGGATGTTCATGCACTGCCAGGTGCGGCCGCCGTCGTCGGAGCGATATTGTGTTGCACCAATAGGCCACGAGAAAAACGCTTCCATGAACAAGGTGTGCGGCTTGTAGGAGGGGCCCGATCCCTGCACGGCCGTCAGCGGCAGAAAGACCTGATGGACATCCTCCCGCGGCTCAGGCGAACCCGCGCCTGATGCGGGCAGAGCGGGGGTGTCTGTCTCCGGGGTACGACGTACGGCCAGATTGTAGGAGGTGTTGGGCGCCAACATGATCCAGCTCTCACCGGCGTCGTAGCTGGCATACAGGCCCGCGAAGGTGGCCGCGTAGATCGTGGAGTCCGCGGGAAAATCAGGCGAAAACTGTGGATAGATTTCGCCATATGGGCTGTTGCCGCAGTAGGGGCCGCCCGGCGGGAAGATGGCCCGCCAGGTGACGCCCCCATCCTGGCTCATGAACAACGACGACCCAGTCCAGGTAGCGCTTGCCAGCAGCGTGCGATCCTGAGCGAAGCCGGGCGACACTTCTATTTGCCCGAGGTGGCGATCAGGGCACAGGCCTTGGCCACCGCCGCTCCAGGTCTCGCCAGCGTCGTGTGAGATGATCAGGCGCGTGTTCAGCGACGGGCTCACGGCGGCCAGGGAGGCGAATACCGTTTCGTCCTGGTCGTAGTCGGGCGAAACCGCCATTGTCACGGCCAGCGTCTCCGACCACACCTGCTGCCAGGTGGCGCCGCCGTCCACCGAACGCGCCACGCCTGCAGGCAGGGACGGGTAATACTCTGTCCGAAAGCGCGGCTGGAACAACACGCCAGGGCGATCGGCGGCGCGCAGCGTGTAGTCAAAGCATTGCAGGCTGCCGTTGCACGGCGCTGTACGCGACTCCCAGGTGTCGCCTCCATCCATCGTGCGGTAGAAGTGGTATTGGTTAGTTATCGGATCAATGTAGTAGATCAAGCCCAAGTAGGCTGTCAGTCCCGTCGCTTCCGGCTCGGACGCCATGTCGAAGGCTGTGAACAAGGCGCTGTTCATGGTATAGGGATAATCGAACACCTGCAACCAGCTTGCGCCTCGATCCCTGCTCCTAAGCACGACCTTGTGTTTCGCTCCGGCGTAACGCCATTCGGTGAGCCAGAAGATCGCGCCGTCGTTGGTGTAGTTGGGCGAAGGAAACAGCCTGCCGTAGCTCTGTTCCGCGCAGAGGGGCAGGACGCCGCCTGCTTGCGCCTGGATCGGCTCAGCGCGCGCCGCAAAAGCGACTGACGCCAGGCAGACGATGCTGATGATCACTCGGATGCAGCGAGCACACAGTGCTTCACGGTTCATGGTGGCAGACCTCCTTGCCGGCCCAAGGCCGGTGCAGTAGCTCACGGGAGGAGCGCGGGTACCGGCGTCACCGTTGCCCAGCGTGCCCCCAGGATCGTCATAGCCGATGGTGTGTGCTGCGGCGCGGTCGGCGGGAACAGATTGGTTTGTGGAGGATCGGCACCGATTGAGATGAACCATGCCACCGCCTCATAGCCTGTGTTGCCGCTCTGGAGCCAGACTATCATGGGATCCATCACGTAGTCTTGTACTTGCTGCATAGTCAGAGGAGGCGACACCACCGTAGGGATGCCAAGATAGCCGGTCTCAGTGATCCAGATCGGCGCGTCAGGAATTAGCGGCGCACCGATGCTGCGGAAGTCCTTTCGGTTATCCGCCAACTCCCGTGCCATACAATCCCAGATGCTGCCCGTGGAGATGTTCCAGCAGTCGCGAACGCTGGAACCCCACGGATAAGCGTGAATAGCCAATCCGTCGATCTTGACATCGCTGTGATACAGCCGTAGTTGCTGCAGGAAGTCGGCCAGCCACGTGGTATAACCAGCGTCGAAATTTCCGCAGCAGAACACCTTCGCTGTGGGATCGTTGGTCTTGATGATGCGATAGATCTGGGCGTAGCGATCGGCGGCAATACGGATCATCTTGGCCCGTAATCCAGGGTAGTAGGTGGGAGTCGGACCGGCTACCGGCCACGAGCAGGGCAAAACAGGCGCTGGAAGCGGAGTCGCTGTAGTACCAGGCAGCAGGGTTGGCGCTGGTGTGAATGTCGAGGTTGGCGTCGGCACCACGTTGGGCGGCAACACGACCGGCGCCGGCAGCGTGGCATAGTTCGCCATCCCACAAAGGACCTGCCCGCATTGTTGATAGCTGTAAACGTTGGGAGTGTCCGGATGGATTGATGGCGGAAAATCGGGCTCGTTGAAGATCAACCACGTGCGGCCGGGATAGCGCCTGGCCTTGTCCGCCAATTCCTGTGGATTTCATAGGCCTCGATCGGTCTCTGCGAATTCGGGCGGCACGCCTGGCTCGCCTGGCAAAACTGGGCACCAAACCATCGGTTGATAGCGGAGATCAGCGATCCTTCCCGTTACGTACCAGGCATAATCGTGCTGCCAGTCATACCACCAGGTGACGCCTAACGAATGGACGAATGAATGCTGTAAATATCGGATGTCCTGGCCAGCTCCTTTGTACCACGCCAATGGTCCGACATCTCTTCTGATCAGCGGCAAATAGAGCGATCTCGTCTCAGGCGCGTGCATAGGTTGGGCTTCCCCGCCATCCAATTGGGGCTCGGATGCATCTGCTCCTTGCGCGTCCCCGATTGCGGAAGTAGCGCTGGCTCAGTACGTAGGCCTCTGTCGGGTTAGTGATGAACTCGATAGGATGGGGAATAGGCGCTGGGAGCGGAGTCGCAGTAAACGTGGGTGTGCTGCGCGGTGACGTGAAAGGCGGCCCTGGGGTGAATGTGGACGTGCTTGTTGCGCGTTCCTGCGCCAGGGCCGCCGGGTCATGGATGCCGCCCGATGCCGTCCAGACCAGCAGTAGGGCCAGGCCAGCCAGCGCCGCCAGCGCTAATGCCCCCCCGCGCCTCTTGCGCCGTTCGATGAGTTGTGGGTCCATAGAACTTCCTCCTTCGCCGGACACGATGATGACCTGTTTATCCGCAGGCCGCGAAAACCACCTGCTGCGATTGTACTGCGTGTTGCGGCCCTGTCAAATGAGGTTGCTCGTTCGGGTGCGGTTCAAAGTTTTGCAGAGACCTCTGGAGACTTCGCGCCACTTTTTGCGAGACAAAGATCCGATCTAGCCGGAGCTTTGCCACAATCGTCTACGCAGTTAACCAGTTTCACTGGCAACGGGAGTTGTCATGGCTAGACTCCTGCCTGCTGCTACATCCGCTTTTTACGAGCCGAAGAAGCCGTTGACCTATCAAGACCCGCTATGGAATGAGGCGTGAACTGCGCTGCCATTACCAGGCGACACCTGTTCACTTCACGTTGAATAGTGAAACCGACCACTAACTGAAAGTCTATCACTAGCTACAAGTACTGTCAAACACGAGTGAATCGAGACAGCAACTCCAAATATGATATTTTGCCAGGGATGACGGCCATCAGATAGATCGTTAAGTGGCGTTCATCTTCCACCGGGTTGTTTCTAGCGGCCAATTCCAGGGATTGCGTCGTATGCTGTTAACATAAGCTGGCCATATTTGGAATTGCTGGAATCGAGAAAAGCATGGCGAGTCTATTCGACACTTCTCAGAACATTTCCCTGTCATCCGTTCCTACGCTATAATGATTTCAGCTACCGCTATCTCAAGTGCCCGCGAGTTAACATGAGCTTTTCCCAGCTTCCCTCTTACCACATGACCCCCGACGAATTCCGGCAGCATGGCCGCGCGGTTGTGGACTGGATCGCCAGCTACATGGAGCGTGTCGAGCAGTACCCCGTGCTCTCCCGCGTCCAGCCGGGCGACATCCGCGCGGGCCTGCCAGCCGAGCCGCCGCTGCAGGGTGAGGCGTTCGACGCCATTCTGGCCGACATCGAGCCGCGCCTGATGCCGGGGATCACGCACTGGCAATCGCCCAATTTCTTCGCCTTTTTCCCGGCCAACACCTCCGGCCCGGCCATTCTGGGCGAGCTGCTGGCCGCAGGACTGGGCGTCAACGGCATGTTGTGGGCCACCAGCCCGGCCGCTACCGAGCTGGAAACATTGATGCTGGATTGGCTGGTGGAGATGCTGGGGCTGCCCGCGCAGTTCAAGTCTACATCTACCGGCGGCGGGGTCATTCAGGACACCGCCAGCAGTGCGGTGTTGGCCGCGGTGCTGGCCGCGCGCGAGCGTGCGACCGCGTTTGCCAGCAACGTGCAGGGCGCAGATGGCCGTCTGATCGCCTACACCTCCAGCCAGACCCATTCGTCGGTGGAAAAGGCGGTCAAGATTGCCGGGCTGGGCAGCGCCCAGTTGCGGCTTGTCGCGGTGGATAACGATTTTGCCATGCGACCGGACGCGCTGGCCGCGCAGATCGCCGCGGATCGTGCCGCGGGCCTGACGCCCTGCTTCGCCTGCGCCAACGTCGGCACGACTTCGTCCAATGCGATGGACCCGGTGCGCGCGATTGGCGAAATTTGCCGTCGCGAGGGCATCTGGCTGCATGTAGACGCGGCGATGAGCGGCACGGCCATGCTCTGCCCCGAATTTCGCGGCCTGCAAGACGGCCTGGAACTGGCCGACAGCTACGCGTTTAATCCGCACAAGTGGATGTTTACCAATTTTGACTGCGACTGTTTCTGGGTGGCTGACCGCGCCGCATTGATCAAGACGTTGAGCATCCTGCCGGAGTACCTCAAGAACCAGGCCACCGAGTCGGGCGCAGTTTTCGATTACCGCGACTGGCATGTGCAGTTGGGACGACGCTTCCGTGCGCTCAAACTGTGGTTTGTGATCCGGCATTACGGTGTCGAGGGGTTACAGTATCATGTGCGTCGGCACGTCGAACTGGCCCAGCAGTTTGCCGGCTGGGTGCAGGCTGATCCCGCGTTTGAGCTGGCCGCGCCCGCGCCGCTTAATCTGGTCTGTTTCCGTCTGCGCGCAGATGACGACGCCAACCGCGCCCTGCTGGCCCGGCTCAATGCCAGTGGCGAGCTGTATCTGACGCATACGGTGCTGGATGGGCGCTTCACCCTGCGGCTGGTGGTCGGCCAGACTTACACCGAGGCGCGCCACGTCGAACGGGCGTGGCAGCGGATCAAGAACGGGTAAAGGGTGTCGAGTTTAACGCGGGTTGAGTAGGGTTTGGCGGTGTCCAGCGACCATTGCCCGGCTGCGCAGATGGCCTCCACCAGTCGCCACTCGCCGCCAAAACCGTACCGAAAACCCCTCACCCCGCGAATGGGGCACGACCTCTTCGCTTAAACCTTAAATCTTCTGCCATGTACGTCAAAATCTGTGGCCTGACCACTCTAACCGATGCTGAAGTTGCCGTGGAGGCGGGCGCGGACCTGCTGGGCTTTATTTTCTACGAAAAGTCACCGCGCGCGGCGGATGCCCGCACCGTGGCCGCCATCGTTGCCGCGCTCAAGGCCGGTGAGCAGGATGCAGCCGGTATTTCGGCGAAATCCTGGCCGTCCGCTACCGGCCTGGCCCCAGAACTGACGAGTCAGGATCACCGTCCACCGTTTACCGGTCACCGTTCACCTCTTTTCGTCGGCGTTTTTGTCAATGCCTCGCTGGAGCAGATCGTGCGCACGCTGAACTACTGCGATCTGGACCTGGCGCAATTGCACGGTGAGGAGCCGCCGGAGCTGCTGGCTGCGCTGCCGGGACGGGCCTATCGCGCGCTGCGTCCTCGCTCTGATGAGGAAGCCGCGGCACAGGCGGCTTCGTTCGGACGTTTCGGCCCTGCCCGCGGCCCTCGCCTGTTGGTGGATGCCTGGCATCCCAGCCTGCGCGGCGGTTCCGGTCAAACCGGCGATTGGCGGCTGGCTGCCACGCTGGCCGCGCACTATCCGCTGTTGCTGGCCGGAGGTCTCACCCCGGACAACGTGGCCGCGGCCATCACACAGGTGCAGCCGTGGGGCGTAGACGTGGCTGGCGGCGTCGAAGCCGCGCCGGGCCGTAAGGATCATGCGAAGGTGCGGGCATTTCTTGCAGCCGTAACCAATATCCGGTAAACAGTACCCAATTTACCACTCTACCCAATCTACCAATCTGCTTGTTTCCCTTCCCAACGATCATGCGTATCGGTCTTATCAGCGACACCCACATTCCCATCATGTCCAGCCGCCTGCATCCGGCAGTGGCTGAAGTGTTTCGCGGGGTAGATTTGATCCTGCACGCGGGCGACCTCACCGGCGGCGACGTGCTGCCGATGCTGCACGCCATTGCTCCGGTCTACGCCGTGCGCGGTGATCAGGATCGCGGGTTGCAGGATTTGCCGCTGCAACGCGTGGTTGAGGCAGGTGGCAAACGCATCGGCCTGGTGCATGGCCATCGCCCGCGCTGGATCGAATGGCCCGGCTTCACCTGGAATATGTTCTTCGGCCAGCACTTCTTCCTGGCGCCGCGCTTCTACATCAACGTGGTGCGCAAGTTTGCCGGGCAGAATGTTGATTGCGTTGTCTGCGGCCACCTGCATCGCCCTTACATCGGTCACGTGCAGGGCGTGTTAGTAGTTAATCCCGGCAGCTCCTACATCAACATCCTTGACCGCCGCACCCAGCCCGGCGACTACGTGTCCGTCGGCATGTTAGAGATCGTGGACGATACCCTCACTGCCGCCATCGTGCCTCTGCCTGAGCGCTGGCAGGAAGTCGAGCGCGAGCGCTTTCATCGCACGTGATACGTAACACGTAACTCAGAATAGACATCCCTGAAGCCGAAATCCTGTAATCCGGGTTACGCATTACGGGTTACGAGTTACCCCCTCATCCCCACACCCACCTCTCACCAATCTGAAGTTACGGGTTAACAATCCTTCCCTATGACAACTTCCCTCAACGACAAGCCCCTCGGCGGTTCTCTCGGCTGGCATTTGCACGGCACCACTTGGCCCTATCAAAGTCGCTGGCACAACCTGCGCCGCGATGAAGTACGCCTTCCCGACGGTGAGGAGATCGTCTACACCTATCAAGAGCATCCCGGCTTTGTGACCATAGTCCCGCAGACGCGTCACGGCCATGTGGTGCTGATTCGCAGCTATCGTTACACCGTAGACGACTGGTGCTGGGAGCTGCCCGCGGGCGGCCTGGGCGACAAGCCGGGTCTGAGCAAAGAAGCCGTGGCGCGGCAGGAGTTGCTCGAAGAAACCGGTGGCGTCTGCACCACCATGGACGAGATCGGTTGGTTTTACGTCGCCAACGGCACCACCAACAGCCGTTGCACCGTGTTTCTGACGCGCAACGTTGAGCTGACCCAGCCCACCGCGCTCGAATCCACCGAAGTGAGCGAAGTGCATCTCGTGCCGGTGGCTGAAGCCTTGCAGATGGCCCGTGATGGCCGCATGACCGATGGCGACAGCGCGTTAGCGTTGCTGCGCTGCGAAGCCCATCTGCTTGCCCCGCCGCGGCGAGTGGAGTTGGTTCCCTACGATCTACACTGGCCGCTGATGTTCGCGGCAGAGGCTGCGCGGCTGCGTGTGGCCTTTGGCGATGAGTTGATCGCCCTGCATCACATCGGCAGCACCGCGGTGCCCGGCCTGGCCGCCAAACCAATTATTGACATGTTGCCCGTTGTGCGCGATATTGCGCGCGTGGATGCGCTGAACACGCTCATGCGGGCGCTGGGGTATGTGCCCAAGGGCGAATACGGCATCCCCGGACGGCGCTATTTTAGCCTGGACGCGGGTGGGCAGCGGCGCTTTCACCTCCACGTTTTCGCCGCAGATAGTACCGAGATCGCACGCCACTGCGATTTTGTGGCCTGGCTGCGCGCTCATCCTGCTACAGCCGCAGCGTATGCCGCGCTCAAGCTGGAGCTGGCCGAACGCTATCGCAATGACCCTGTCAGCTACACCGAGAGCAAAAGCGATTTCATCCGCAATGCGGTGCAACAGGCGCAAACCCGCTAACATCCCAATTCTTCATTAGACCGTTAACCATGTCTCAAATTTACTACCCCTGGCCCGATGAAAACGGGCGCTTTGGCCCCTACGGTGGCCGCTTTGTACCGGAAACCCTGATGCCTGCGCTGGATGAGCTGGAGCAGGCTTATTTGCTGGCTCGCAATGATGCCGCGTTTCAGGCGGAACTGCGCCGTTTGCTCGCCACCTACGTAGGTCGCGCTACACCGCTCACCCATGCCCGTCGCCTCAGCCAACACCTTGGCGGCGCGCAGATCTATCTCAAACGTGAAGACCTGGCGCACAGCGGCGCGCACAAAATCAACAATGCGCTCGGCCAGGCGTTGCTGGTGCAGCGCATGGATAAACAGCGTATTGTCGCTGAGACCGGCGCGGGGCAGCACGGCGTTGCCACTGCCACCGTGGCCGCGCTGCTGGGCATTGAGTGTGTGGTCTACATGGGCACGGTGGATATGGCGCGGCAGGCCCCCAATGTCTTTCGCATGAAATTGCTCGGCGCGGAGGTGCGCGGGGTAGATAGCGGCAGCAAGACGCTGAAAGATGCCATTAACGAAGCCATTCGCGATTGGGTGACCAACGTTGCCACCACCCACTACCTGCTTGGCTCGGCGCTGGGGCCGCATCCCTACCCGGCGATGGTGCGCGACTTTCAGAGCGTGATCGGCGTCGAAGCGCGTGCCCAGATGCTTGATCCCGAACGCGGCGGCCCCGGGTGTCTGCCTGATGCCATCATTGCCTGCGTGGGCGGCGGCAGCAACGCTATCGGCATGTTCCACCCCTTTTTGCAGGACACTGCCGTGCGCTTGATCGGCGTAGAGGCGGGTGGACGCGGCATCACCGGCGGCCAGCACGCCGCGCGCTTTGCCGATCCACAGGTGAGTCGCGTGGGGGTGCTGCATGGCACCAAAAGCTATGTGATGCAGGATCCCGACGGCCAGATCGCACTGACGCACTCGGTTAGCGCCGGACTGGACTATGCCTCGGTTGGGCCGGAACACGCCTGGCTGCGTGATCAGGCTCGCACCGAATACACCTGGGCCACCGACGACGAGGCCCTGACCGCATTTCAGATGCTTTGCCGGCTGGAGGGCATCATCCCTGCGCTGGAGAGTGCCCACGCCGTGGCCGAGGTAATCAAACTAGCCCCGCAGATGCGCCGCGACCAAGTGTTGCTGGTCAATCTCAGCGGGCGCGGGGACAAGGACCTGGATACGGTGATGCAAGAAGTGGGCAGGTAACGGGTGCGGTCAAAGATTGACAGGAAAACAACGGTTAAAACGAAAGGATTTCATTATGAAACAGCTTCCCTCTCCCTGGCGCATTGCACAGACCGACTACATGGCTTCTTTGGGAGCTATCTTGATTCTGATCATTTGGGGTATGGCTTTGGTTGCCCGTTTTTTCGACCCCTCACTGGCTGAGTTTTTGCTCAAGGCCGCGCCGGTGGCAACAGTGATTGGGCTGGTCTTGCTGCTGTGGCGCATTCAGATGATTCGCGGGGTGTTTGAACGCGGTTCAGAAGTTGCCGGTGTGGTCAGCAGTGCCAGTTTCTTTCGTGGCCGTGGGCGCATCGCCTACACCTACACACATCAAAGCCAGAAGTACATCTCAAGTAACGCGTTACAAGCCAATAAAATCACCCGCAACCTGCCAACCGGCACCGCGGTAACGGTGATGGTGCATGGTGACAATCCTAAACACGCCTTTCTGCGTGAAATCTATTTGCCGTCTGAAGTTGGCCGGAAAGATAACATGCCATGATTGCTTTTAAAGGCACTTATACGCCGGCGCAGTGGCGACGCGGTTTGCAACTTGCCTCTGCTAACTCCCGTGCATTTAAGCTGCTGCAAGCTATCGCTTTAGCGTTAGTGCTGGTTTTGTTTGGCATCCTGATATATACGTACCTCAGTACGGGGCAAATCAACGCCTCTCGATGGCTGCGTTTTTCACTAAGCGCGGGGGTTATCCTGGTGTGGATAGTGAAACCGATCTGGCGTACCCATCAGATGGCTAATGAACCCTGGAAACGCTCCGGTCATGCACCCTCGCTTGAGGGTGCTGTGACCACAGAAGGGGTGCTGCTGCTTTTGGCTGGCAACAACAGCCGCCTTGAACGCTGGCAAGACTATGTAAAGGCAGTTACGCGCGAAGATATTGTGGTGTTAATCGGCCAGAATGCCCGGGCAACGATTATGCCACGCGATTTTTTTGCTAAAGAGGATAGCTGGCACAGCTTCCGGCAGATGGTATCTTTCAACGTCGTGGTACCGCGCTAGATAGATTGTTGCAAGTTTTATCAACAGGTGGCGTATAATCAAAGCATGAACACCCTTCCCGCCCCCACCCGTTACGATTCCATGCACTATCGCCGTACAGGACGCAGCGGCCTCCTGCTGCCTGCGATTTCCCTCGGCCTGTGGTACAACTTCGGCGGTGTTGATCCTCAGGAAAATGCCCGCGCCATGATCCACCGCGCCTTTGATCTGGGCATCACCCATTTCGATTTGGCTAACAACTACGGCCCGCCGCCCGGTTCCGCTGAAGAGACTTTCGGTCGTATTCTCGCTCAGGACCTCAAGCCTTATCGCGACGAACTGGTGATCTCCAGCAAGGCCGGCTATCGCATGTGGCCCGGCCCCTACGGCGAATGGGGATCGCGCAAATATCTCGTCGCCAGCCTGGACCAAAGCCTCAAACGCATGGGGCTGGACTACGTAGACATCTTCTACAGTCACCGCCCCGATCCCAACACGCCGTTGGAGGAAACTCTGGGTGCGTTAGATTTTATTGTGCGCAGTGGTCGCGCCCTCTACGCTGGCATCTCCACCTACAGCCCGCAGCAAACACGCCAAGCCGCGGCGCTGCTGCGCGAGCTGGGCACGCCCTGCCTGATCCATCAGCCGCGCTACAACCTGTTCGACCGCTGGATTGAAAACGGCTTGCTGCCTGTGCTGGCCGCCGAAGGCATTGGCTGTATCTGCTTTTCGCCGCTCGATCAGGGGATTTTAAGCGACAAATACCTGCGCGATATCCCCGGCGACTCGCGCGCAGCCAAACTCAACAACGAATTTCACTGGGGCGACCGCGTTACCCCGCAGCGCGTAGAGCAGGCGCGTCGCCTCAACGTCATCGCTCAGGCCCGCGGTCAATCGCTGGCGCAGATGGCTATCGTCTGGACACTGCGCCACCCGCAAATGACCTCAGCGCTGATCGGTGCCAGCAAGGTGCAGCAGATCGAAGAGGCCGTCGCCGCACTGGATCATCTCGAATTCAGTGCCGACGAGCTGGCTCAGATCGAAGCAATCATCGCCTGAGCCATGCGCATCGAACGCATCGAGCTGCATCACATCGAGCTGCCCCTGCGCACCCCCTTTGAGAACAGCCAGGGCCGCGAAACCGTGCGTCCGGCCATCCTCGTGGCGCTGCAAAGCCAGGGGCTCACCGGCTGGGGCGAATGTGTGGCCTTCAGCGCGCCGTGGTATACCAGCGAAACCGTGGGCACTGCCTGGCATTTGCTGGCTGATTTCCTGGCCCCGCGTTTGCTGGATATGGAGATCAGCCAGCCTGAGCAGGTGGCCGCTGCTTTCGCCGCGGTGCGCGGCCATCCCATGGCCCGAGCCAGCCTGGAGGCCGCGGCGTGGGATTGGTTCGGCCAGGCGCGCGGCCAATCGTTGGCTGCCATGCTGGGCAGTGTACAACCCGCCGTACCCGTGGGCGTCAGCCTGGGCATTGCCGCCAGCCTTGATGCCCTGCTGGCTCAGGCCGAAGCGTATGTAGCCGCGGGCTATCGCCGCATCAAGCTCAAGATCAAGCCCGGTTGGGATATGCAGCCCGTAGCCGCACTGCGCCAACGCTGGCCCGACCTGGCTTTGCAGGTGGATGCCAACTCGGCCTACACCCTGGCCGATGCCGCCCATCTGCGTAAGCTGGACGCCTTTGACCTGCTGCTGATCGAACAGCCGTTACACCACGATGACATCGTGGAACACGCGGCTTTGCAGCGTCAACTGCGTACTCCCCTCTGTCTGGACGAAAGCATTCAGTCGCCACAGCAAGCGCGCTGGGCGCTGGCAATTGGCGCTTGCCGCGTGATCAGCATCAAACCGGGGCGGGTGGGTGGTCTGACCGCGGCAAAAGAAATCCACGATCTCTGTCTGAGTCATGAGGTGCCGGTGTGGTGTGGCGGTATGCTGGAGACCAACATAGGCCGCGCCGGCAATGTGGCGCTGGCCGGTCTGCCTGGTTTCACCCTGCCCGGTGATATTTCAGCCTCGGCCCGCTATTTTCAGCAAGACATCGCCGCACCTGACTTTACCCTCAACCCCGATTCCACCATCACCGTGCCTGACCGGCCCGGGCTGGGAGTACAGCCGCTACCGCAGCAGCTTGCCGCCGCGCGCCTGCGCTGGCTGGCGCTATGACGCACCATTTGACACACCCCATGCCCGCGGATACAATGGCGCATCGGCTTGCGCCGAAGATTGTATCGGGCCTGGATGCACTGTGAGCGACACTTTTTCTGCGGCTACTCCCCATTTTCGTGTGATTTTCCAGCCGGCAGGCCGGCAGGGCGATATTGCCGCGGGCACCACCGTGCTGGAGGCCGCCCGTCAACTGGGAGTTGCCATCGAATCGCTTTGCGGCGGACGACAAACCTGCTCCAAATGCCAGGTGCGCATCGAGGAGGGCCACTTCGCTCGCTACGGCATCCACTCTGCGGCAGAGCATGTCAATGCCGCAGGCGAGCGTGAAATCCGCTATCGTGAGGAAAAGGGGCTGCTGCCCGGCTGTCGCATGAGCTGTGCCGCCGAGGTGCAAGGTAATCTGGTGGTTACTGTGCCAGAGGAGAGTCGCGGTCAGCGTCAGGTAGTGCGCAAAGCCGCTGGCGCGCGTCCGGTTGAACTGGCCCCGGCGGTGCGGCTATGCTATGTCGAGTTGCCTCCGGCCAGCCTGGAGGATGAGCGCAGTGATTGGGCGCGCCTGGCTGATGAGCTGGCCGCGCGCTTTGCTCTGCCTCGCGCTGCCTTGCGCCTGGATGCCGTATTGTTGCCCGCTTTGCAGCCCGCGCTGGCCGCGGGACGCCTGCGCCAGGGCGATGAACTGCGTCACGGCGTTACCCTGACCCTGTGGCACGATCATGAAGTGATCGCTATTCGCCCGGGCTATCACGAAACCCTGTACGGCATTGCTGTAGATGTGGGCACCACCACCGTGGTGGCGCACCTGGCCGATCTGCGCACTGGCGCGGTGGTAGCCAGCGAAAGCTGCATGAACCCGCAAATCAGCTACGGCGAAGATCTGCTGGCGCGCGTTTCCTACATAATGGAAAACGCTGGCGGCCTGGCTACGCTGCATCAGGCGCTGATCGCCGCGCTGAACGGGTTGATCGCCGCGGCCGCCGCGGCTGCGGGCATCACCTCGGCAGATGTGGCCGATCTGGTGATCGTGGGCAACACCATCATGCACCACCTGTTGCTGGGAATTGACCCGCGCGAGCTGGGTGGTGCGCCTTTTGCTCCGGCGCTCAAAGAGCCGTTGGACATGAAGGCGCGCGATCTGGCGTTGGCTGTGGGTCGCGGCACCTATTTGCACGTGCCGCCGGTAGAGGCTGGCTATGTGGGGGCGGATAATGTGGCTGCGCTGGTGGCCGAAACCCTGCACACGCGTCACGATATTACCCTGCTGATTGATGTGGGCACCAACGGCGAGTTGGTGCTGGGCAACGGCCAGCGCCTGCTTTCCGCCTCGTCGCCCACCGGCCCGGCTTTCGAGGGCGCACAGATCCGCCACGGTATGCGGGCCGCAGCCGGGGCCATCGAGCGCTTGCGCATTGATCCGGCCACGCTGGCCGTGCGTTGGAAGCTGATCGGCAGCGAAGCGTGGGTCAACTCCACAAACGATGATCCTGCTTTGGCAGAGCCAACGCATCTGCCCCGTCGCCCGCGTCGCCTGCAGCAGGCCGCCGGTATCTGCGGGTCGGGTATTATCGAAGCGGTGGCTGAATTGTTCAAAGCCGGCTTGCTGGATAGCTCTGGCCGCTTTGTGGCCTCAGCCCCCACGCCACGGCTGGGCTTCGAGGGCAGCAAGGGCTATTTTGTGCTGGCCTGGCCTCACGAAACCAGCACCGGCCGCGCGGTGGCTATCCATGCTGATGATGTACGCGCCATTCAGCTTGCCAAAGCAGCGCTCTATGCCGGGGCGCGGCTGCTGATGCGTCACTATGGCGTGGAGACGGTGGATCGCATTGTGCTGGCGGGCGCGTTCGGTTCGTACATTGACCCGCTCTATGCCATGCTGCTGGGGCTGATCCCCGACTGCGCGCTGGAGCAGGTGCTATCGGTGGGTAACGCCGCGGGCGATGGTGCGCTGCTGATGTTGCTTGACTGCGCCAAACGCGCCGAAGCCGAGCAGATTGCTGCGCAGGTGCAGCATGTGCAAACCGCCACTGACCCGCATTTTCAGGATGAATTCGTGGCGGCGCTGGCACTGCCTCACGCCCGTGACCCATTTCCGCATCTCGCGCCAATCTTGGCATCTGCGGCCAAAGAGCGTATCATACAGGAGTCGCCCGAAATTGAAACCAATAGCGACCCGCGCGCTCGCCGCCGCGCCGAGCGGCTGGCCCGGCGAGAACGATTCTAGCCGACCAACAACAGGATTTTAGGTATGTCCGATAAATTGTTTGACTTGCTTCCGCAGAATTTGCAGGAATTTTACATAACCATGCAGGACGATCTTTACGACGGCCTGAAGGACGAGGTGATAGCTGCCACCGGCGAAGCGCTGGACGCGCATGCTCAGGGCCCGGCCGCCATCCTGCAATACGGTCTTGTGGCCGGCATGGAGATTGTGGGTGAGGACTTCCGCGATGGCATTTTGTTTGTGCCCGAGGTTTTGCTGGCGGCCAAAGCCATGAAAGGTGCTATGGAAGTGCTGCGTCCGCTGCTCACCGACGCCAAAGATGTGGAGCGCCAGGGCACTGTGGTAATCGGCACGGTCAAGGGCGATATTCACGACATTGGCAAGAACCTGGTGGGTATGATGCTGGAAGGCGCAGGCTTCGAGGTGATCAACCTGGGTATCAATGTGGATGCCGACAAGTTCATTGCGGCGCTGCGCGAGCATAATGCCGACATTCTGGGCATGTCCGCGCTGCTCACCACCACCATGCCCTATATGCGCACGGTGATCCAGCGCCTGGCCGAGGAAGGGCTGCGTGAACGCACCATCGTCCTTGTGGGTGGCGCACCTGTCACCGAGGCTTTTGCCGAGGACATCGGCGCTGATCGCTATTGCGATGACGCCGCCGTGGCCGTGGAAGCCGCCAAAACCCTGATAGCGATCAGGAAAGAGAGAAGTACGCCGGAGGCGGGTAGAGAAGTACGCCAAAAGCGGGTAGACAAGTAGACAAGGTTGAGGCACAGAAAGCTTGCAACCGGCTGTCACCATCTCACTTCCGCACTATCTCACTATTCTCACTTCCGCACTATCTCACTATTCTCTATGAAATCAAACCGACTTTTTGAACAGCTTGAAAGCAAGGGCCTGCTGCTGGGTGATGGCGCCATGGGCACGATGCTGCAACAAGCCGGCCTGACCGATGGCGGCGCACCGGAGTTGTGGAACGTAACCCACCCGGACGTGGTGCGTGGCATCTATCAGGCGTATGCCGATGCAGGCAGCGACATCATCACCAGCAACAGCTTCGGCGGCACAAGCTACCGGCTCAAGCTGCACCAGTTGCAGCACCGTGTTTTTGAGCTGAACTACGCGGCCGCGGCGTTGGCGCGTGAGGTGGCCGGTGATACGCGGCTGGTGGCTGGCTCAATAGGCCCCACCGGTGAGCTGCTGGAGCCGCTGGGGCCGCTCACTCAGGCCGAGGCGCGCGCAGCCTTTGCTGAGCAGGCCGTCGGTCTGGCCGCAGGCGGCGCCGATTTTGTGCTGATCGAGACCATGAGTTCGCTCGATGAAGTGCAGGCCGCGGTAGAGGGCGCGCGTGAGGGCAGCGATTTGCCGGTGGTAGTGACCATGACCTTTGATACCAACTTCCGCACCATGATGGGTGTGTCACCTGCGCAGGCGGTGCAAACCCTGGCCGGCTGGGGAGTGCAGGTGATCGGTGCCAACTGCGGCAACGGCCCGGCAGAAACCGAACGGGTGATGTGGGAGATGGCCCAGGCGCGCCCCGCAGGCGTGGTGCTGATGGCGCAATCCAACGCGGGCCTGCCGCACTGGCACGAAGGTGAAATTTCCTACGACGGCACGCCGCCGGTGATGGCTGGCTATACCCAGCGGATGCGCGCCCTGGGTGTGCAGGTGATCGGTGCCTGCTGCGGCAGCACGCCGGAGCATTTGGCCGCGATGCGCGGAGCCATGGATGGCCCGGCGCTTGCCGATTATGCTCCCGACTTTGTCACCGCTGCCCCCAAACCCGCCACCGCCGCGACAGATCGCCGCGAGGCGCGTCGCGCGGCCCGCGCTCAGGCCGCCGACTGACCGGACGGCTTTTCACAGGAAGGCTCTCATGCAAACCGCCTCTCAGACTTCCTCGCGTACGCGGCTGATCGGCCTGGCTTTTATCGTTGCCGCGCTGCTGGCTGCATTGGTGCTTGCCAACATCGCCGCGGCCTTGTTTGCTATCTGGCAGCTTGATCCCGGCGCGGCGGTATCTGCGCCGTGGGCAGGGCTTTTTGATGCCCCGCGTGCCAACGACCGCAGCGATCTGGGCGCTATGTTGAGCATGGCGCTGTTTGGCGGCAGTGCGCTGGCCTGCCTGGTTTTTGCCGTGGAGCGTGTGTTGCGTCTGGCGCTGCAACAGCTTCAGCGCACCTGGTGATGCCTGCCATGTCCGGCGCATTTCCCTGGCGCTACAGCCATTGGGCCAACGGTGCGTTCACGCCGGTGGAAGGCGTGATTATTGCTGAAGGGCTGGTGCGCCTTCACATCAACGGCCAGGAATGGGCCGCGCTGATGTGTACGCCGCACGAGCTGGAACTGCTGGCCCTGGGTCTGCTGCGCTCTGAAGGGATCATCCGGCAGCGCAGTGATGTGCGGCTGATTCAGCCCTGTCCCAGCCTGACGTGTGTGGATGTGTGGTTGCGTGATGCTGCCGCCCCCCTGCCAACAGGCCGGCCGATCCTCACGTCGGGCTGTGGTGGTGGTTTAACCTTTGATGACCTGAGCAGCCGCGTGGCGCCGCTGGCTTCATCGTTGCAGATTGAACCGGCACAGGTGTTGACGGCAATGCAGCAGTTGATGGCAGCGGCCACGCTTTATCACAGCACGCGCGGCGTGCATACCTCGGCATTGAGCGACGGGCAGCGGCTGGTGGCTGTCGCCGAGGATGTGGGCCGTCATAACACCATTGATCGGCTGTGGGGCTATTGTCTCCAGCATGACGTCGACCCCCGCGACCATCTGCTGCTGGCTACTGGTCGCATCAGCTCGGAAATGCTTAACAAAGCTGCCAAGATGGGCGTGCCGGTGGTGATCAGCCACACCTCGCCCACCAGCCTGAGCGTGCGCCTGGCTGAAGAATGGCGCATTTCGCTTATTGGCTATGTGCGCGGCTCGAATTTCAACTGCTACGCCAATGCGTGGCGCATTTTGTCTGCGAGTGTGTAATCCTTATGAACGAACCGACCAATCGCCAACATCTTTTTGTCTCTTTGGATCACGCGCGGCAGGAACTTATGCGCTCGCTGTTGTATTTGAACGAGTCGGAGGTGCTGACCAGCGCCGAAGAGGACGGCTGGTGCATTCGCGATATCATCAGCCATGTCACCGCGCGCGAGTGTACTGTGCTGGCCGCGGCACAGCATTTGGCACAAGAGGGCGATCCTCATTTCCCCGATCCCATCAACGAACGCGAGTTTAACCGGGCCGCGGTACGCCGACGGCGCGACTTTCTGTTCAACGATGTGATTGATGAGATGGACGGCGCGCGGCGGCAGGTACTGCGCTACACGCGGGTGATGCACAACCAGGACCTGTATGCCGGCTTTTCAGTGCGCAGCACCGGTGTCAGCAAGAGTGTCGCTGATGTGCTGGCCGATCTGGTCGAACACGACTATCATCATGCTGCCGACATCTGGCAGCGCCGTGCCGCGCTTGGCTTGTTGCATCGCCTGGACTTTCGTTTGGCTATCAGCAACGAGCGCAGTCGTTTTATGAACGCGCTTAACGGTTTGTTCGAGCAACAGATGACCACCACTGAGGTGTGTGGCTATTGGACGGTGCGCGAGGTGATGGCACATTTGCTGAGCTGGGACGAGGAAATTCTGCGTACCGTGGAACACTGGAGCGATGAACGACCCTGGCAGCAAGATGCGCTTTACGACGATGAATGGAATGAAACCGAGGTGGCTGCCCGTGCGGAAATGACTGTAGATGAGCTGGCCGAGGGCTTGCTGGTGAACAACCGCAAGTTGCTTCATCTGTTCGATACGTTGGGCGATCAGGAATTGGCTACGCTTGGCTC
Organism: uncultured Caldilineales bacterium; assembly: GCA_937907455.1. Classification (GTDB taxonomy): domain Bacteria; phylum Chloroflexota; class Anaerolineae; order JAAEKA01; family JAAEKA01; genus JAAEKA01. The sequence goes on along the minus strand of CALESQ010000085.1, from coordinate 16,703 downwards.
GGCTCCCTGGGGCGAACGCATGGCATTGGTAAGCTTTTTGTATGAGATGGCACAACATAACGCCACCCATCGCGTAGATGTGCAGAAGCTGCACGGCTCCAGCCGTAACCGCAAGCGCCGCCGTTAGTCCATGACCCCGGTGAGGGATGTCATGCAGATTGTGGATTTTTCCGCCGCCAACACGTTGCTTGTTCATCAGGCAGCACAGGTGTTGCTAAGTGCTTTTGCCGAGCATTGGCCGAATGCCTGGCCCGATCTGGACGCGGCGCTGGCAGAAGTGTCCGAAGCTCTGGAGCCTGAGATAATCGCTCGCGCCGCGCTGGATGATGATGGCAGTCTGCTGGGCTGGGTTGCTGCTCGGCCTGAGTATGATGGCAATGCCTGGGAACTGCATCCGCTGGCAGTGCGGCCCGATCAGCAGGGCCGTGGCGTTGGCAGTGCCCTGGTGTGCGACCTGGAAGAGCAGGTGGCTGCGCGCGGCGGCATCACTCTGTACCTCGGTAGCGATGACGAGGACGGCATGACCAGCCTGGCCGGACGTGACCTTTATCCGAATGTAGCCGCGCAGTTGGCGCACGTTGTCAATCTGCGTCGCCATCCCTTTGAGTTTTATCAGAAGCAAGGCTTTGTTGTGGTGGGTGTCATCCCCGATGCCAACGGCCCCGGCAAGCCGGATATTCTGATGGCGAAGCGCGTAAGGTTGAGGGGCAGGGAATTTGAGCGGTGATGAATGATAGATTGGTACGTCGGAGACGGATAAATTGGGGAACTGACGAATGCGCTGCACCCTACTCGTCTGCCCGCTGCGTCATATCAGTGGATCGCTTGAAACCTAAACCTCCTTAAAACGCTTATGACTCCCGTACGCATGGCAAAAGTTGAAGAGGCGGCTCGGATTGGGCTGGCATGGCATGCCGCGCTTGCCCGCACTGATGCCGCGGCACTGCTTGCATTGCTTGCTGAGAATTGCGTGTGGGAAAGCGCCTCACCCGCACCGCGGGGGACGCGGCTGGCAGGTCGCGCGGCCATTGCTGGCTATCTGCAAACATGGCTGCACGTTGAGACGCAACGAACTTGGCAGGTGGAGGAGGTGACCGGTTTTGGTCGGCAGTGTGTGGTTTACTGGCGGCAACAAGCTTCGGCCGAGGACTATCGCCGCGGGGCCGATGTGTTCGAGGTGCGTGATGGCCTGATCTGCGGGATTAAATCGTATGTCAAAGGATGAGCGGTGTCACCACTGTGATCATGTCAGATCGCAGAGAGTGATCCATTGGCTGATTTTTTGTTCTGTATGCAGCGAAAACTTAATTTGAAGCCGTCTGTGTGCGGTGCAGGGCCAATGCACACAGCCCAATCAACACACCGAGGGTCAAATAGAGCATTTGCAGGTTGCGGGCAATACCAGCCGGTGACCCAATCGCCAGGATTTCCACGATCTCGAAGATGATGATGATCAGCGCGGTCAACAGGCTGGCCAGCGCGGCCCGCGGATGACGCTTGATCAGCAGGATCAGCGTCAGGCTGGCGGCTCCACCCACGATCAGCAACAATGCCAGACCGGGGACAACGTAGTTTTTGAACGGCGAGTGAGCAATCATCTCCACTGGTGGCGCGCCAAAGCCCACCAGCAGACTCACGCCGCCACCGATGGCGGTCAACGCCAGAAATCCGGTCAAGAGGATTAAGACCAGCCGCAGCATATTTTTCATCGTTTTCTCCTTACGGTTATCCCGGCAGTTTTTCCCACTCGGCCACCGGGCCTGGCTCCACGCGGAACAGCGGATGCACAGCGGGCGGCTGCGGTGTGTCTGCCCATTGCTCATGCACCGCGGGCGAGCGCCGCGCCAGCTTGACCAGCAGGTGCTGCCATTCGTAGGCGAGTTGGCCGGTGGTGACGGGGATGGAAGCGGTCGGCTCCGCCTGCGCGCCGAGCTTGGTTGCGTCGAAATGATAGCCGCGCCGCGTGGCCTCCGCGTGCACCGCGGCCAGATACGCACTGATCGCGGCGAGCGGTGCGGGATGCTGCTGAAAGCGGTGCAGTTGCGGGTGATGTTGATAGCCGCGCGTCTGTCCGCGCAGCACCGCCTGCGCCAGCAGCGCCTCACGCCACAGCGCAGTCAGGCCCTGCCGATCCAGATATTGGGGATGAAGTGACCACAGTCGCATGGGGGTGTCTTTCACCAGAAAAATTAACGGGTGAATTCCCGCTTGTACAACGTGTAGGCTGCCGCAAACTCAGGGATGAGGAAGACTACTGTCCATACGATCGCTACTGCTGCCGCATTGAAGCCACCGATGTCAAACTTGAGCGTGAAGATCATGTCCAGCAGCTCAACCACAAAGCGCAACAGCAGCAGGGAGAAAAGCATTTTGCCGTCGCGCTTGAACAGGGCGAACAGGCCGAGCGCAAAAATACCCATGTTGCGCGTGGCATAGAAAAAGGTGATCGGTTGGGCATTGTCGAATGCAATGCCGGTATTCATAAAAATGCGTTGCGGCGCAAAATAGCCCATCAGCGCGGTACTCAGGCTGAGCAGCGTCAAAAAGCCGGCATAGTACATAATCCAACGCGGAATGGCGAGGCGGGTTTTCATGGCGGATCTATCTCCTGATGCTGAAGATGAAGGGGATTATAGCGACCGCGGCGCGGAATGCAAACCCTCATACCACTATGTGATGAACTCAGGCACAGCAAAGCATGGCGGTAGGCCGCCGTGCTTTGCTGTCAGACCGTGTATCTTTTATGCATCGGTCAGATCGCGGCAGAGCGCGTTCAAGCGCGCACGGCGGTGCGGGATCGGCGCGCGGCCAGCCACACCGCCATGCCGATGAACAGCACCGCATCAATGCCCGCCTGGATCGCGGGAAAAGCACCGGTCGCGGCCTTCACGGTGGTGCCGCCGCCGAAAATCTGCGGGGGTGGTGTGGTCGAAGAGGCCACCACCGTGCTCATATGATCGTAGATGGACAGGAAGAGCCAGGCCAGCGCCACCGCCCACACCCACAGCCCGCGCTTGCGGGCGAACAGCCACATCACCACCGGCGCGGCCAGCGCGATCACAATGTCCCCGAACGCAGGCAGCAGCCAGGCCGGGTGATCCGTACCGCCGCTGAAGATGTTTTGCAGGATGGGGATGGCGATCAGGCGGCCTATTTGCAGCACGCCCCACACCAGAAAGCTGATGAGCAGCGCGCGCGGCGGCTTGAGCTGGCTTGCGGCATCGGCAGCGGTTTCCTGGCGCAGACGTCGGAACACCAGCGCCGCGGCCCACACATCCAGCACAGCAAACAAGGCCAGCAGCAGGCCGGCAGCTCCCTGGCTCATGCCGAACCACGCATCGGGTTTGGCCGAAATCAGGTTCAACACGAATGTTTCAACGTGCGCCAGCGCAGACACGGCAAACCAGATCAGCGCGGCCAGTCGCGGCCCAAAGCCGGCCTTGCGCCAGATCAGCCAGGCGATCAGCGGCGCGGTGACGCCGATCAGCACGTCCACGATGGACGGGTAGAGCCATTCCACCGCGGCCTGACCGGCCAGGATCGCCTGCACCGTCGGGAAAGCGGCGATGCGCACGATTTGCAGCGCGGCCCACAGCGCCGCGGCCAGCAGCATGGGCGGCATGGTACGTTTTCGGGGTTGGAAAGTGGTCATTGATCTGCTCCTGCGGCGGGGTTATGCTTCATCTTTTTTCGCTATCAATTCTGGCACGACAAACGCAAAGGGCATGGCAACCATGATGAACAGCGTGATGGGGACCCAGACAAATGCCAGCGCCACCGAAAGCAGGTTTAACCCCAAAGCCATGCGGTCGCGGGCGCGGCGCTGCCGCACCTCCTGCTCAGTCATACGATGGGCCGCCAAATCCGTATCCACAAACGCATGTTTCCACAGCGCGTTAAGCATCACCGAGGAAAACGTCATGTTCAGCGGGTACAGCGCCACCACATAGGGGTTCATAATGTAATCGCCGACAAATGCGGTGATAAAGGGAAACAGAGAGGCGATGAAAAGCAGGCCGATGTTCAGCCAGAGCAGCTTCGTATCCACTTTGTGAATTTGGTGGAAGATTGCGTGGTGATTGATCCAGAAAATTGCGATGATGAAGAAGCTGAACAGGAACGCGAAAAACTTTGGCGCAAGTTCCAGTAAACCGGCCTGAAAAGCGGCAAAAGAGCTGTTCTCCAGCTCAGGCACGCGCAGTTCCAGCACCAGGATCGTCAGGATGATGGCGAACATGCCATCGCTGAATGCTTCAAGGCGACCTTTGGTCATGGGGGTATTCCTTGCAAAAATAAACGCCGCGCCCCGCATTGAAGCAACACGGGACGCGGCGGAGGTACATGGCTTACGGTTTTACAGGAACCAGCGTTTCCGCGGACATAGATTGCCGGTCCACCAGCGAGCCGAGCTTTTGGCCTGCTGTCGAAGCGAACAGCGTACCGTTCCATGTGCTGGCAGCTTGCTGGTCGGTCCAGCGCATGATCAGCACATAGCTTCCATCTGCCGCTTGCAATAACTCTCGCCCCAAATAGCCGGGGTGTTTCGGCCCCACTTCAGCTTGAATCTGCGCTTCCGCTTCAGCCAGAACGTTGGGGTCGGCGTCCGGCAGCAACTTGTATCGTGCCAATTCGATATGTGCCATTTCAGATACTATTCCTTTCTGCGATCAGCTTTGCAACTGCTTGATGGCAGTCGCCCAATCTTCGAGGTGATGCACCTGCACCACCTGGCCGTTTTCCACCGTGTGAATGTCAATCGTCATGGTCTTGAAGGATTTGGAACCATTCACTTCGACGCCCATGAAGTTGCCCACCGGCGCGCCAGAGGCCAGGCTGCGCACCACCACCTGGTTGCCTTCGGCGATCATCTCCTGAATTTCCCATTTCAGATCGGGCACCAGCTTCCAGAAATATTGGATTTGGCCGATCAGTTGGGCCTTGCTCTTGACATCCACTGACCCCTTGGACTGGAAGTGGTCCGCCAGAATTTTATCCATGGCCGCGGCCACGTCGGTGTGGGGGTTGACGGTCAGACAATCGGTGTAGAAGGGGCGCACGATATCCTTAATGTTCTGCATTTCGCATCTCCTTGCGTTGTGGTATAATTTGCGTGCGTAGTCACGTATCTTTGATCATTATACGTGCGTGATCACGCATTTGTCAAAAAGCAAAGGAGCGTGTGATGACAGAACTTTTCAACCGTTGCGAGCAGGCCGCCTGGGGCGGTTTTCTGAGCGCGTATGCCCGCATGAACCGCCTCATCGAGGACGATTTACAGGCCCATTCCCACCTGACCCATGTAGAGTTTGAGGTCTTGCTGCGTTTATCGTGGAGTGACACCCACCGGATGCGTATTCAGGATTTGGCCGCGGAGAGTATTTTGACGCGCAGCGGCATCAGCCGGGTGGTGGAGCGGCTGGAGAAGGCCGGGCTGGTGACGCGCGAAGAAGCCCCGGAAGATCGCCGCGGCGCGTATGCCGTGCTGACCGAGGCGGGCGCAGAGCGGTTCCGCATCGCCGCGCAGAAACACAGCGAATGCGTCCACACCCATTTCCTGAGCAAGTTCAGCGAGGAAGAGTTACAAACAATGGCGACGTTTTGGGAGCGGCTGTAGCCTACACCCGTTGCCGGATCACCTCGCGGATGCGCGCCGGCGCGGCGCGGCTGGCTGGTTCGGTCTGGCCGAGCCTTATCTTCCTGTGAGAGCGGCTGGCAATCGGTTGGCTAAAACAGATGGTATCCTGAAATTTCCTGTTTTACAGGGCGGGCTTGAGGCTCACCGTCTGATGACGTAGATCGAACACGCGCGCCAGCGCCAGCAAAGACATGGCGTTGCGCATGTGGCCCTGAGCGATTTGTCCGCGCACCTCGTCCCAAGTCAGCTCGGCCACCGCAATTTCCTCGCTGTCGTCCAGGTGCAGGGCATGTGTCTGTACCACATCACGTGCCAGCCATAAATGACAGACGTTGGTCAGGAATGCGGGATTGGCCTGCACCTGACCGAGATAGTGCCAATCTTCGCTGACGTAGCCGGTTTCCTCTTGCAGCTCGCGCATAGCTGCCTGTAGCGGCTGCTCATCAGGCTCAATTAGCCCGGCAGGCATCTCCACGCTGAGTTGGCCCGTGCCGAAGCGCAGTTGGCTCACCACCACCAGCTTTTGCTCCGGCGTCAGCGCTACCACATTCACCCAATCGCGCGACTCCAGCACCACGGCTTTGATCGTCTTGCCGTTGCGCGGGTTGCGCCAGCGGTCGTAGCGGGTGTGAAACAAAATCAGCTCCGGCCCCGGCTCTGTGCCGGTGAGCTGCCAGGCGGTCTCGGTGTGAAAAGTCATGATACAGGCTACTTTCTAAGTGGTGTATCCTCTGCCATAGCAGTCTGCCTTGAATACACCAAGTCCTGGCGCGTGCCTGCGTAATACCCCACTGCGCCTACTGCGGTACTCAGCAGAGTGCCCCAAGCTATATCCACCACGGTGACGATTAGCGGCCAATCGCGTACGGTAGCCTGGTTAGTGAGATCGTAGGTGGCATAGGCGATGAACCCAAACAGCGCGGCTCGGCGCAAGGTCAGGCTTAGCGCCTGAGCTTGCAGACCCGGCAATACAGCAAAGACCGTCACCCCTAGCACTAGCAAGAGGTAGATCGCCAGCGCTGCCCACAAGGTGGCCTGCGGGGCCAGCAGATAGCCTAAATGCTGGCGATAGAAGCCGCGTGCCACCACGCCCAGCCACAGGGAATCCACCGCTAGAAATGTTGCCAGCATGGCAATGTACAGCTTGAAGGTGCGCGACATGGAGAGGCTCCTGGCTCTAGTCAGTTTCAACACTCTCTTCGGCTGACTGTTCCGGCGCGGGCAGGGCTGCCAGCGCATCGCGGGCAGCCAGCGCAGGTTGCACCGGCAGGCCGCGGCTGTAGATGGCGGCCAATGCCGGCCCCGCAACCTCCAGCGGCAAGGCCGAACGCAACGGCGCGCGGTCGTTGGCCCATTGCTGATGCAGCGCGTTGAAACTCCACTCAGCGGTGATCAGTCCTTCGGTGCTGTCTGTGCCCATCTCCACCAAAATGCCGTTGTAGCGCGGAGTCATGCTGGCCGGTGCGGCGATCAGTGAGCGCCCGACATAGGGTTCTTCGTCGCCCGCAGTAAAGGGATTGTACCCCGCCGAAAAACTCAACGCGCCGTAGATTTGGTTATCTTCCACGCGCGCCAGCAGGCCCAGCCGCTGGCGGTGATATTGCACCGTTTCGCTGGCCGCCCCCAGACCTACGATCATTTCAGCGCCGTCGTAGGCCAACATGCGTCCGGCTTCAGGATACAACACATCGTTGCCAATCAGCACGCCCAGCCGCCCCAGCGGGGTAGCAATGGCCTGCCACAGCCGCGCCGGCTCTACCAGCGGATGCTCGTCGTGCGCCAGCGATACCGCGGCCTGCGTGCCCAACAAGCTGCCGTCCGGCTCGAATACAGCCGCGGTGTGACGCACGGCGCCATCACCGGGGTCAGCCAGATAGCCGCTGCCGGCCACCACCACCATGCCGTGGTAGCGGGCAATGTCGCTGAACAGCGAAGCATAGCTGTCCCACAGCAGATCGGGTTGCTTCAGCAGCACGCCCTCCAGGGCACGGCCAAAATCCGCGCCGATCACACCGGCTGCGCTGCCGGCCAGTTTGGCCTGGGCGCGTGTCCAGAACGAGGCATTGGTACGCCGCGCCCGGTCAGCCTGTTTCAGCAGCCCCGCGCTCGCTCCTTTGGTCACCAGTGCTGAGGTCATCAGCCCGGAGAATTGAGGGAATACCAGCAGTCGGGTGCGCTTGGTCTGTGCCAGCCGTACAAAACGCACCAAATGCTGTTCCAGCTCGGCGCGATCCTGCGGCAGGCGGATGTGTAGTTGTACAACAGCAACAACAAATTCGTCCATAGTGGGAAGTGAGATAGTGAGAAAGTGAGGAAGTGAGATAGTGAGAAAGTGAGATAGTGAGAAAGTGAGATAGTGAGGAAGCAAATAGTCCGCACGCGCAAATTTCGCTGCGGCCGGTCTCCAGACCGAGTCCGCAAGTCTCTGGCTCGGCCGGGAGACTGGGAACCATCCCGCAGGGGCCGGCCAGAGCATTGTCCGCAGTCTCTGGCTCGGTCTGGAGGCCGGCCAGAGCATTGTCCGCAAGTCTCTGGTTCGGTCGGGAGATTGGGAACCATCCCGCAGGGGCCGGCCAGAGTATGACCAAGAGCCAACAGCTTCTGACCTACTTACTTTTTACAACTTACTGCTTACCTTGTCATCTCTTAACACGGCTTCTGCTGCGGCCAGGCGCGCAAGCGTGCGGGCGCGACCCAGGATGACGACGGCCTCAAACAGCGGTGGCGACACTTTGGAGCCGGTAAGCGCGGTACGCACGGGATGCAGCAGTTGACGCACTTTCAAGCCAAGGCGCTCGCTCAGCTCACGCAGGCTGGTTTCCACGCTCTCCTTGTCCCACGCGGGCAGGGCAGCCAGCATGGCCGCGGTCTGCTGCAACGCAGTCACCGTCTGCGCGGCATCCATCTTCTCCCCAATCAGTTCCTGAGGATCTGCGTAGCTTAATGGGCCGTCTTCAAACAGGAAAGTCAGCATAGGCGCGGCCTCGGCCAGCGTTTTGATGCGCTCTTTGATCAGCGGCACAGCCGCACGCAGTTCCGGCCGCGCGGCCAGCTCAGCCTCGTCCAGGCCCAGGCCCGCAGCCACAAAAGGCAACAGCCGTCGGTACAGTTCGTCGTCATCCAGTTGGCGGATGTAGATGCCGTTCAGCCACAGCAGTTTTTCGTAGGGAAAAGCCGCGGGTGCGGGGTTGATCGCTGCAATATCGAACGCAGCAATGGCCTGTTCCGGCGTGAATACTTCGGTGCTGCCGTCCAGGCTCCAGCCGATATTGGCCAGGAAGTTCAGCATGGCTTCCGGCAAATAGCCCGCGGCGATATAGTCCTTCAGCAGCACGGGGATGGCTTTGCCGTCTGCGCCTACGGCGAAGCGCTTGCTCATTTTGCCTTTGCCGTTTGGGTTCAGAATCACCGGCAGGTGCGCCCATACCGGGGCCTTCCAGCCAAACGCCTGATACAGCAGCACTCCCAGCGGTGCGCTGCTCAGCCATTCGTCGCTGCGCAGGATGTGGGTAATGCCCATCAGGTGATCATCTACCACCGCGGCCAGGTGATAGGTGGGCCAGCCATCGGATTTGAGCAGCACGGCGTCTTGCAACTGGCTGTGATCAAAGGTGATCTCTCCGCGGATGGCGTCGTGGAAGGTGGTGCTGCCGTCCAGTGGTTCGATAGCCAGGCGAATAACGCTGGGATCGCCTGCGGCCTCATGGGCCGCGCGCTGCTCCGGCGTCAGAATACGGCAATGGCGGTCGTAGCCGGATTGTTCTTTGTTGGCAACCTGGGTTTGGCGCATGGCTTCCAGCCGCTCTTCAGTGCAATAGCAGCGATAGGCATGGCCGTGCTCCACCAGCCATTCGGCCCAGACCTGGTAAAGTGGCAGGCGTTCGCTTTGCTGATAGGGGCCGTAGTCGCCACCCACCAAAGGGCCTTCATCCCATTGGCAACCCAGCCAGCGCAGGCCGCGCGTGAAATCATCTACCGCATCCTCTACCAGGCGCTTCTGGTCGGTATCTTCGATGCGCAGGATGAATTGGCCGCCGCTATGTCGGGCGTATAGCCAGTTAAACAGGGCTGAACGCACCGAGCCGATATGCAAATAGCCTGTGGGGCTGGGAGCAAAACGTACACGAACGGGAGTGTCAGTCATGGTAAGTCCGGAGAAGTTTTAAGGGCTAAGAATTAAGTTTTAAGAGGTAGGCTTAAAAGTTAAAACTTCATAAAGCCCGATCAATGCGGCCAGCGCGCGGGCTTCGCTTGTGTGGCCGGCTTCGGGGTGATGGGCATAGCGCACGGCATCACGCAGATGCAGGGATAAAGCAGCAGGAAAATCGGGCATTTGCGCCAGCCGCTCGCTGATCAGGTCATCGCTGAGCTGGGCTACACCGAGCCAGCTCAGGCTACGGGCAGCGGTGGCACCGTGTAGAGCCGTGGTGTAGCCTGTTGCATGCAGCAGAATGGCTGTCGCCAGCAGGTCATGGTTGAAATCGTCGGCCAGCGTGCGCAACGGCTCGGCCAGCTCCAGCAGCGCCGCGCTGCGTTCAACCAGCCGACCAGGCTGATGTGCCGGAGCCAGCAGCAACAGCTCCATAAACTGGCCGTCGCCAAAAAAGCTGTCAAGCAGGTGGCGCAGTTCGGGTTGCGTGATGCGTCGCAGACTCTCGTGGATTGTGGCCAGTGCCTCGCTGCTGTCCGGGGCGGCCAACAGCTCAGTAGGTGACCATTCATCTTCCGTTGCCGGCCTGATGTGCCCGACGCGCAGGCGGATGTGGTCGCGGTACAACGTGGCGCGCCCGCTGATCCTCACCACATCACCCGCAGCCGGCCAGACGGTATGATGCTCGGCACCATCCCATAGCCGTGCTGCCACCTCTCCGCTGCGATCAGCCAGCAGCAGATGAAGATATTGGCCCTTGCTCGCATCACGATAGGGAGCCAGCCGCGCTTCAACCACGCGGAACACGTCCTCCACGGTGTCATCCGGTTTAATGGCAGCGGCATACATTCGTTTCATAAGCCTGGCCCTGGCTCAACGAAAAGGACGAGATGGCCCGACATAGCCGGCTGTCTCGCCCGGTTCAGAGATGTTTTCATTATAGGCGAGCGTCGGTTAATGTCAAACCGATTTGGCCTCGCTCGCCCTTCCCCGTCCGATAGTAAGCCAGCACGCTAGCGTGTTTTGGCTATGTCTGGTATAATGGCCGCGTAAACTGAACGGATAGCTTGCCTGGCCAGGTATCCGCCTGGTTTACCTGTCTTTACCTTTTGACACGCCGCACACAGGGTGGCGTGAAACTATTTCGGAGGAATATCGTGCGATCCGCTTGGACAAAAAACGGATTCGTGTATCTGTTGATCATTGCTGCGGCGTTGGCTTTGTTTGTCAGTCTCAGACCACAAGGTGAGCCAACGCAAACAGCCGACGTTTCTCAGGTTGCACAGTGGCTGAAGCAGGGGAGCGTGCACAGCATCGAGGTAGATGGCGAAACACTGACGATTGAAACCAAGGATGGTCAGAGTTACACCTCGAAGAAGTCACAGACCACTCCCTTCGAGGAGATTATGACTCAGCTTGGGGTGGCGCCTGACATGCTGCGCGAGCCAAATCTGATTCTCACCGTCAACCCACCGGCTGATCTGGGTAACTGGCTGGCTTTTCTGGGCGGCGTGCTGCCTTTGCTGTTCATCGGCGGTCTGTTTTTCTTTCTGATGCGGCAGGCGCAAGGCTCCAACAGTCAGGCAATGTCGTTTGGCAAGAGCCGCGCCCGTGTGTTCACCGGCGATAAACCCACCGTCACCTTCGACGATGTGGCCGGTGCAGATGAGGCCAAAGAAGAGCTGCGTGAGGTGGTGGAGTTTCTGAAAGAGCCGCAGAAGTTTGCCGCGCTGGGGGCACGTATCCCCAAGGGTGTGCTGCTGGTTGGTCAACCTGGCACCGGCAAAACGCTCATGGCTAAGGCCGTGTCGGGTGAGGCTGGCGTGCCCTTCTTCTCCATCTCCGGTTCGGAGTTCGTGGAGATGTTTGTGGGCGTGGGTGCCAGCCGCGTGCGCGACCTCTTCGAGCAGGCCAAACGCAACTCGCCCTGCATTGTATTTGTAGATGAAATTGATGCGGTGGGCCGGCAGCGTGGTGCGGGCCTGGGCGGCAGCCACGACGAGCGCGAACAAACCCTGAACCAAATCCTGGTAGAGATGGATGGTTTCGACACCGACACCAACATCATCATTATTGCTGCCACCAATCGCCCTGACATTCTCGACCCGGCGCTGCTGCGTCCTGGCCGCTTCGACCGGCGCGTGGTGATGGATCAGCCCGACATGAAGGGCCGTCGCGCCATTCTCGATATTCACGTGCGCGGCAAGCCGCTTGCCAGTGACACGGATCTCGATGCTATTGCCCGCGGCACCCCCGGCTTTGTGGGGGCTGATATTGAAAACATGGTGAACGAAGCAGCGATTCTGGCTGCGCGGCGTAACCGGCGCGATATCAGCATGGCTGAACTGCGTGAGGCCATCGAGCGTGTTTCGTTGGGCGGACCAGAACGCAAAAGCCGCGTGATCAAGCCGGAAGAAAAGCGCATTGTCGCCTATCACGAATCGGGCCATGCTGTGCTGCGCAAGGTGCTGCCCAACACCGATCCCATCTACAAAATCAGCATTATCCCGCGTGGTCAGGCCGCAGGCTATGTCCTGGCTTTTCCCGAAGAAGACCGCGGCCTTGTGTCCAAACCCTGGTTCGAGGATTTCATTGCGGTGGCGCTGGGTGGCCGCGTGGCTGAAGAACTGGTCTTTAACGAGATTACCAACGGCGCACGCGATGACCTGGACAAGGTAACACAGATCGCCCGCCAGATGGTGACGCGTTACGGCATGAGCGACAAGCTGGGGCCGATGGTCTATGGCCGCAAGGAAGAGCTGGTTTTCCTGGGCCGTGAGCTGTCAGAACAGCGTGATTACAGCGAGGCCGTGGCTAAGGAAATAGACCGCGAGGTTAAAGTCATTGTAGATCAGGCCTATACCACAGCGCGCGCTCAGCTTGCCCAGCATATGGACAAGCTGAAGCTGGTGGCCGAGCGCTTGATTGAGGTAGAAACACTCACCGCGGAAGAGTTCAATGCCTTGTGGGACAGCAACGGCGAAACAGCGCCGCCACCGCCACCTGCACCTGCTCCCCTTGTTCCCAAGGTTTCTGACCGCCGCTGGGAGGATGTGCGCAACACATCGCAGCCTGTCGCCCCACCCACCAGTGCTGCCCCTTCTCCTGCCTGATCTGCTACGCGGCCACACCGCCCCCTGCCATTGAACAGCCGAGGCTCCAACCGGAACCCGGCTGTTTTTGCAAATCTTGTTTTGGAGCCGTTATGCCTCTTCTGAAAATCACGCCTTATGCCTGGATCCAGGATATCATAGCCCTGGTTGCCACTTTCGCTGCGGCCATGCTTTGGCTGCGGCTGATGGATACGCTGGCGCTGCGCAAGCTGATCTCCCGTCATCTGGCGCGCAAGCTGATCCACCTGGGCACCGGGCCGGTGTTTGTGTTGTGCTGGTTGCTGTATAGCAACGGCGTGCAAAGCCGCTGGTTGGCTGCGTTAGTGCCAGCGGCCATCACCTTGCAGTTTGCCTTGATTGGGCTGGGTGTGATGCAGGATGAAGGCGCGGTGCAGGCTATGTCGCGCAGCGGTGATCGTCGTGAGCTGCTGGCTGGCCCGCTGCAATACGGCGTGGTCTTTGTCGTAGCCACGTTGCTGTTTTGGCTTAACTCACCCATTGGCATTGTTATTCTGATGATTCTCTGCGGTGGTGACGGTCTGGCCGACATTATTGGACGACGTTTTGGCGCAGCCAAGCTGCCGTGGAACCCGCGCAAATCGTGGGCGGGCAGTGCCGCCATGTTTTTAGGTGGCTTTGGCTTTGCGTTGGCTTATCTGGTGTTGTTCAGTCGCTTGGGAGTGTTCGATCTAAGCATAGCCGGTTCGCTGTTGCCGCTGGCGGTGATCTGTCTGGCGGCTACGGTGGTTGAGGCAGTATCCGGGCAGGACATGGATAATCTGACCGTCACTTTTACTGCGCTGGGAGTAGCGTGGCTGCTCACCGATGCGCTGGGGTTGTGGCAGGTAGCATTTCTGTAGCTAAGCCCTCAAGTCTGTAAAAAAACTGCTGAGGAAACAGAATCAAGGATGGAATCTATGATTAGCTCTTTGCCGCGCTCGATACACGAGAGTAGCGACCATTACCGCACCAAAATTGCCATTAACACAGAGCGGACTTGTAGTTGTGCTCCCAACAACCTGAACTGTCTGAGTGGTAAGGAGTGGCTCAAAAGTCAGATTGGTGTCTGGCAGTTCTTCTACGAAGGGCGTGATATACGCGATAAAAATTTGCATCCCGCGACTTTTCCTATTTCACTGGCTAAAAAAGTAATTAGCCTTTTTAGCCATGAAGGAGAATTAATTGTTGATCCTTTTGCTGGCAGCGGAACCTCCCTGGTAGCTGCTCAGGACTTAAATCGAAATGCGATTGGATTCGATCTGCAAGAAAAATATATTGACTTATCCAGTACACGGTTAGCCAGCAATAACTTATTCAACCAAGCTCAGCAATTAGCAATTCAGGATGATGCGCTGCATATTGCTGACTACTTCTCCCCTGAAACGGTCAGTCTGATCTGGACTTCTCCGCCGTATGCCAATCTGTTAAATCGCAAACGCAAGAATAAATCAAGAAGAGACAGAAAAAACGAACAGCTACATAAAGTAGAACAATATTCCCAAGACCCGCGAGATCTGGGAACGATGTCCCTGGAGGATTACACGATGGCAATGGGCGATATCTTTGAAAAACTATTGCCTCTGCTTCGTCCTAAAGGCCATTGTGTGATCAATGTTCCTGATATGTGGTGGGAAAATGAACGGATTACCATTCATGTCTCTTTAATCAATGAACTGCGCCAGCGTGGCTATGAACTACGCAATACAATTATCTGGGATCGTACCAATATTGTGAACAGTGTAGGGATTTTTGGCTATCCTAGTAACTATATTACCATGGGAACCACCTTCGAGTATTTGCTTGACTTTTGGAGGCCTCCTGTAGAAGCATGAATCTTTATACTAAAGAATCACTAATTGCATCACTCAAAGATATTAAAGCTCGAGGCTGGATACCGAGTCTCCGTCCTGCGAATGCAGGAGGTATTGGCAATACGTTGGAAGACCTGCTGGGAATACGGGAAAACAATTTGCCGCTTCCTAACGCGGCAGAGTGGGAGCTGAAATGTCAACGTGCCGGAAGTAGTTCACTTACTACCCTGTTTCATCTGGAGCCATCTCCACGTGCTTTGCGGTTTGTTCCCAATATCCTTTTGCCCAGGTATGGTTGGTCGCATCAAGAGGCTGGGCTACATTATGCTTCGTCTGAATTGAGCTTTCGTCAAACTATTCACGGCTTGCATCGCAGCGACCGTGGGTTTATGATAGATGTTGACCGCGATAATCGAAAGGTTCTTGTTTCCTTCGCTGCTGCTGCTGTGCATTCACGCCATTATCAGTGGCTGGAGTCTGTGGAACTGCGTGCCGGGTTAGGTGAATTGTCGCCACAGCCATATTGGGGATTTGACGATCTAAGCCATAAAGCAGGAGTGAAGCTACTTAACACTTTTTATGTCGAAGCTCAAGTGAAACGACTGGAGGGTGTAGAGTCCTTTCATTACAATCGCATCTTGATTTTGCGTGGCTTTCACGTTGATAGCTTCATCAATGCCCTTGTGCAGGGCGCCGTGCTGGTGGATTTCGATGCGCGTTCAGGTCATAATCACGGTACGAAATTCCGGCTTCGTCGTAATGCCTTGGTGCAGTTATATTCTGATATCGAAGAAATTGTGTAGTTGACTTATGTCTCTTCATACGGCTGATTTTGATTACAGCTTGCCTGCTGCTCTTATCGCTCAAACCCCGTTGGAGCCGCGTGATGCCGCGCGGCTGCTGGTGCTGCACCGCGCCGACGGCCACATCGAACATCGCACCTTTGCCGATATCGGCGAGTACCTGCAACCCGGCGACCTGTTGACAGCCAACGACAGTCGTGTGCTGCCGGCCCGCCTGCACGGCCAGAAATCCAGCGGAGGCCGCGCCGAGCTGCTGCTGCTGCATCGTCTGCCCGCGGCTGATGATGGCGCGGAACGCTGGCACTGTCTGGCCGGTGGCAAAGGCCTGCGCCCCGGCGTAACGGTGCTGCTGCCCGGCGATCCGCCGGTGCAGGCCACCATCGAGGAAGCCCTGTCAGGCGCAGAACGCATTGTGCGCTTCGATCGCCCCAGCCGCGCCTGGCTCTATGACGTAGGTGAAACGCCCTTACCGCCCTACATCCACACAGCGTTGGCTGACAGCGAACGCTATCAAACCATCTACAGCCGCGTTGAGGGATCGGTAGCCAGCTCTACCGCGGGTTTGCATTTCACCCCGGAACTGTTGATGGCGTTGCGCGGGCAGGACGTAGGGTTGGCCTTCGTCACCTTGCATATCGGCCTGGGCACATTTCAGCCCGTTGCCGTGGAGCGGCTAGAGGACCATCCCATGCACAGCGAATGGGCCGAGCTGTCCGCCGAGGTGGCGCGGCAGATCAACGACACTACGTTGGCCGGAGGCCGTATTGTGGCTGTGGGCACCACCGCGGTGCGTACTTTGGAGTGGGCAGCCACTGCCGCGCAAGGACTTGATCCCTACGACACCGGCGCCTGCCCCTGGCGTCGCACCGCTGCCTTTCAGGGGCCGGTGGATCTGTTTATTCGCCCGGGGTATCGTTTTCGCGCCGTGGATGCGCTGATCACCAATTTCCACCTGCCCCGCAGCACCCTGCTGATGCTGGTGAGCGCCTTCGCCGGCACCGAGCTGATTCGTCACACCTATCAGGAAGCCATGCGCGAAGGGTATCGCTTTTACAGCTTCGGTGATGCCATGTTGATTGTCTGAGTCTGTGAACTTTTTGGCCTGTGTTTTCGTGGTATTGACAGCAAATTGTTACTGGGTGTATCCCAAGTTTGGGGCGCTGGCTGACAGAACAGGAGGGAAAAGGATGA
>CALESQ010000084.1 GCA_937907455.1 uncultured Caldilineales bacterium | reverse complement strand
TTGTACACTAAATTCGTCGTAGAAGCTGTCTCACCCATTATCGACACAAAGAGGGCACCGGCTTTTTTACTGCCACCGTTATGAACAGCATTGCGCAAAATAGGCCATAGTTCTGGCTGAGAGTCAGTTATCTTCTGGCGCGATTGCCAGATTTGTTGCAGCAACAGATTGAGACGTGGCAAGGCAGCGTTGGCTTCGGCAACGGTGAAATAACGAATAGCCATGATGAAAATCCGATCTGGTGCAGGATAGATAATGAAAACAGCAAGATTATTAGTTTTACACCCAACTGGCTATCCGGTCAAGTAAGCGTCCCTCCCGATGTAAACAGGATCGTTTATTATACCTGCTATACCCTCTGTTTGATGGCCCACACCGCGGCTTCGGTGCGCGTTTGCACGGCAATTTTACTGAAAATGTTACGTAAATGGAAGCGCACGGTGTTCTGGCTGATACCCAGGCTCCACGCAATGCGCTGATTATCGCCGCCTTGCGCTAACAGATGCAACACCTCTCGCTCGCGCTCGGTCAACCCGGCCAGTGGATCCACGTCCATCGCTGCGACCAACTGCGAAACCGCCGCCGCGCTCCAGCGTCCTTCCCCGCGCGCGGCCGCGCGCACCGCGTCTACCATGGCGGTAGGCGCCTCCTCCTTCGCCAGATACCCCACCGCTCCGGCCTGCACCATGCGCTGCACCGTGGCTTCATCCGTATACGCGCTCAGGGCCAACACGGCGCAGTTTAAGTCGCGGGCGCGCAGCTCACGCGCTACGACATCGCCCGTGAGGTCAGGCAATTGGCAGTCCAGCACCACGACATCGGGGGCAAGGCTTTGCGCCAGCGCCAGCGCATCCGCACCGCTGCCCGCCTCCGCCACCACTGCAATATCGGGCGCTTGCTCCAGCACAATACGCAAACCAATCCGAAACGCCGGATGATCGTCAACCAGTAAAACACGAATGGAAGAAGTCATAGTCAGCTACACCGGCCAGCCCCTGCACTTCGGCATGGGTGAGGATGGTCGCCAGCAGAGTGCGCAGCTCGTGAGCCAGATCGTTCAGCAGGCGTTGGCTGGCCTGGGCGGCGCGTGTTGATCGCTGGCATCGAATCCGCGGCTGTTCAGGCGCAGCACGCCAAAAGGCGCCTCGTCCAGCACGGACAAGTCGCCATGACCGCGGCGACGATCCAGCCAAAGTGCCCCGCCGACGCTTAAAATCAGCAGAGCCAGCAGCAGAAAGATCACCAGTTGCAGATCGAAGGTGAGCATAGGGGATATTATAGCGGTGAACGCGCTTTCAGGCAACGCCTTGCCGCGTTAGGCGCTTGCCGCGGCCACGAAGCTATTCAGGTACTCAAGGTAACACCGATTGTGCGTCACCGCGCCAGGTAAAGTCTATCAGATTTCCCGCCCCAAGCGCAACGTCCAAATGGACAGGGTACAAAAAAACTCCCCGTTTTGGGGAGTTTTTAGCGTTCAGTGAGCGGTCTAGTGGTAGCCGCAGCTTTCTGCTTGCTCTTCGCCGGTGTGGCTGTGCGAGGTGCGGAACGAGCTGCCGCAGCCGCACGAAGACACAGCCTGCGGGTTTTCGATATGGAAGCCGCCACCCATCAGACTATCAATGTAGTCAATGCGTGCGCCATTGATATAGAAAAGGCTGGTGGGGTCTACGAATACCCGCATGCCATGCTGGCTGTACACCTCGTCGCCGGGGCGCTCTACGTTCTCAAACGCCATGCCGTACTGCATCCCGCCGCAGCCGCCGCCCTGCACAAACACGCGCAAGCCGTGCGTTTCGAGCATACCTTTTTCTTCCAAAATGCCGCGCAGCTTGCCCGCCGCGCTCTCGGTAATCATCACACCATCGGTGATTGTCGTTTCCGGGTCCATTGTCATAGTTGCTGTTGCCATTATTAGGGGTCTCCTTGGTTAGGGGTTGATACAAGGGAGGCAAGTGTATAGGTATACAGGTATACAGGTATACAGGTATACAAGTATACAAGTATAAAGGTATACAAGTATACAAGTTATGCGCTTGTCTACTTCTTTCCTTGTGTACTTCTTTCCTTGTCTACTTGTGTACTTCTTTCCTTGTCTACTTGTCTACTTCTTTCCTTGTCTACTTCTTTCCTTGTCTACTTGTCTACTTGTCTACTTGTCTACTTGTCTACTTCTTTCCTTGTCTACTTGTCTACTTGTCTACTTCTTTCCTTGTCTACTTCTTTCCTTGTGTACTTCTTTCCTTGTCTACTTGTCTACTTCTTTCCTTGTCTACTTGTCTATTGCCTCATCCGCCAATCTGCGACATCAGGCGCAGGTGCGGCACATCGCCTTGCGGCAGGCCGTGGCCCCAGGGCTTATGCCAGACCGCATCGCGAATCGTTTGCTTGAGTTCTTCTTTTGTACATCCATTGCGCAAGGGGGTCAGTAAGTCTACTTCCCGATCGCGCAACAGGCATAACCTTAGTTTGCCGTCGGCTGTCAGCCGATAGCGATTGCAGCCAGCGCAAAACGGCTCAGTCACCGTGCTGATGAAGCCAAGCTGCCCTCTGGCGCCGGCCAACCGGTAAGGACGGGCCGGGTCGCGGCCATCATAGCCGGGCAATGGGTGCAACGGCCCCAGCGCGGCCTCGATCAAGGCCCGCGTTTCAGCGGAACTGACCACGGCCTCCTGCTGAAAGTCGGCTACGCTGCCCAGCGGCATCAACTCGATGAAGCGAATGTGCCAGGGCTTGTCCAGGCTAAGGCGAGCCAGGTCAGCCACCTCGTGCTCGTTAAACCCGCGTGTCACCACTACGTTCAGCTTGAGTGGGTGGATACCGGCAGCCTCGGCGGCGGCAATGCCATCCCACACGCGGCGCAGATCGCCCCAACGCGTGATGCGGTGAAACTGAGCGGCATCCAACGTGTCAATGCTGACATTCAGGCGATTAAGGCCCGCCCGCGCCAGTGGCTCGGCCAGCTCGGCCAGCAGCAGGCCGTTGGTGGTCATCGCTACCTCAGCGATGCCGGGTGTGGCAGCAATCTGCCGCACCAGCTCAACCACGCCGGGGCGAATGGTCGGCTCGCCGCCGGTGAGGCGGATCTTGCTTGTGCCCAGCTCAGCCGCCGCCTGCACTACTGTCAAAATCTCATCGTCGTACAGCAGCTCGGCCCGTGGGCGAAACTGCATCTGCTCCGGCATACAATAGACACAGCGCAAGTTGCAGGCATCGGTGAGTGAGATGCGCAAGTAGTCAATGCGTCGGCCAAAGCGGTCAACCAACCCAGCGCCGTTGACCGGTGTCAGCGGTGTGGTGGTCAAATCAAGCGGCGCCCGCACAGCCTTAACCCTCCTGGCGATGCAGCTCAACATACAGCGGAATGGCGCTGCGCCGGGGAGCTGCCCCTGCTGCTTCGGCAGGCATGGCTTGCCCGGTAATCTGATAGGCACAGCGGCAAGCGCCGTCGGTGATACGGTTCATTGCCCGCGGGGTTTGTCCCAGCAGACGGCTGATCAGGCGCAGGTCCATTGCGCACAGCTCGCGGTGCTGCTCTGATACGCCGGCATAAGGACAATTCAGCGTGTACAGGACGAAATGATCCTGCTCGCGTTCGTAGCGTGCCAGGTAGCCGCGGTCATTCAAAAATTCCACCGTAAGCTGCAAGCGCTTCTCGATATCAGCATCCGCAGGGATATCCACCAGCCGTGCATCGCTCTCAGCCATACGTTCCAGCATCGCCTGAAGCTGATCATTCGGCAGCACGCTTTTAAACTCATCCAGCAGACGCATAGCCAACAGTTGGTGGTTGCGCGGGAAATAATCACCGGCCGCTTCCGTTAAAGCGTAGATTTGCAGCGGACGCCCTACCGTGCCGCGCCGCTGCACGCGCGGCGAATAGATCAAATTGTCCCCTTGCAGCACATCCAGGTGATGCCGCACCGACACCGGCGCCATATCAAGTTGGCGCGCCAACTCGGCCACGGTGACATCACCTTGCTCTTTAATGATTTCCAGAATACGAAAACGGGTAGTCTGCACAACAAACCTCACACTTCAACGATTAGCAACAAAAAAATTGTACCATAGCGCCGATGGCCTGTCAATTCTTCTGAAATAGTTCATATAAATCAGGTTGATTGTCTGCTCCTTGACAGCCCGCGGTGCACCCCGTATAATGTGTGCAACAGGCTGAAAAAAGCGCTTCAAGTGGTGAAAATTTGCACCACGCATGGTTTCAGGGTAGAATGAAATGCCGCTACGGCAAGCTTTCATTTATCTTTTGATGCCCACAAATTCCCCCCATTCGTATTCATTATGATTGAAGTTCCCCAGCAAAGTTCAGCTTTTGGATCGTTAACCGAGATCAGACAGATCTCGATTGCCGGCGATGAGGGCATTGATGCCGTCAACGTGTTACTTGCCGATGGATGGAAGCTGCTGCACATAGGGCATACCAGTCAGCACAGCGTGTATGTCCTCAGCAAGCCCACGCAAACTGTCAGGCGTCACGCTGGGTTCCAATCATAGCCTGCCTGCCTGACCAAAAGCTCGAAAGGACGGAGCAATGCCAGAACTGCCGCAGGGTGCAGCGCAAGTGCCCGAAGAAGTGCAATCCAATGTGTTGTTAACCACGGTAGATTTCATCTACAACCTGGGGCGAAGCTTTTCGGTTTGGCCGATGACCTTCGGTCTGGCGTGCTGCGCCATCGAGTTCATCGTCACCGGCACGGCTCGCTACGACATGTCGCGCTTCGGCATGGAGGTTGCGCGCCCTTCACCACGTCAATGCGATCTGCTGATCGTCTCGGGCACAGTCACCAAGAAGATGGTTGTGCCGATTGTGCGTCTGTACAACCAGATGGCCGAACCGCGCTATGTAGTGAGCATGGGTGCGTGCGCCACCGGCGGCGGGCCTTTCAAAGAAGGCTACAACGTCGTTTCCGGCATTGACAAATATCTGCCGGTAGATGTGTATGTGCCGGGCTGCCCGCCCACTCCAGAAGCGCTGCTGCACGGCTTTATCAGCCTGCAAAAGAAGATTCGCACCCAATCAATTCGCACAGTGCCGTGGTACCGCAAAGAATACAGCAGCGCCGTGCCTATCCCGGTGCTGGGGCCTGATATCTTCAGCAGCGCGCCGCAAGATCTAACCCGTGTACGCGAAGTAAACATGGAACGCCTGATGGCTACGCGCGCGGCCGGCACTCTCAGCATCACCACTCTCAACCACCAAGGCAAGGATGAAGTGGTGACGATCCGCAACAATGGCTTGGCGCAAGAGATGAGCGGCTGGCGGTTGTTTAGCGGGCAGGGCGAGCAAAGCTATCATTTCCCCGCGGGCTTCGTGCTGATGCCCGATGCCGAGGTGCGCATCCACAGCGGGCCTGAGGCCAAATCAGAGGGTCTGAGCGACCAACTGTGGACCAACCACTATATCTGGCGCAACGAAGGCGACAGCGCCTCTTTATCAGACGCCGACGGCAACGTTGTTTCTACCTTCAGCTATGAGGGAGCCAAGTCATGAGCGATGTAACTGTACAGACCACCCTGCCCTACCAGGATGTGCTGCCCGGTGCGGTGTCAGCCGTAGAGCCGGGTATCAATGAAAGCCTGGTAGTTGCGGTTGATCAGCTTGTGCCGGTTGCCAATCGCCTGCACGAAGAAGGCTATGACCTGCTATCGAACCTCACTGCCGTAGACTATCTGGGCTTCAAAGGTCGCTCTGCCGCCGACCGCTTTGAGCTGGTGTATCATTTCTACTCCACCAAACAAGGCGGCGGGCCAAAAGTGCTGAAGGTACGCCTGCCAGAAAACAACCCGGTGGCCCCCTCGCTGGTGAACGTTTATCCGGGTGCCAACCTGCAGGAACTGGAAGCGTACGACCTGTACGGCATTCAGTTTGCAGGACACCCCAACCAGCGGCGTATCTTGTTATGGGAGGGCTTTCACGGCCATCCCATGCGCAAAGACTGGCAGGAACCCTACTTCGAGGCTGACAGCAAGCCCTTCAAAAGCCGTCACCCTAACGGCCATCATGCCTGGGCAGAAGACCGCAACCCCTGGGGTAGCAACGTCAACTATCCCGACGGCTTTGACCCCAACACCTGGACGCAGCCCGTGGTTATGCAGCCCTTTGGCCGCGGTGTGCGCAACGGCGTTGAAGACGAGCTGAAGACGCAGCGCATTGTAGTAAATATGGGGCCGCAGCACCCCAGCACCCACGGTGTGTTTCGCATGATCGTGGAGCTGGAAGGCGAAACCATTACCGCGCTGGAGCCGGAGATGGGCTATCTGCACCGCAACCATGAGAAGATCGGTGAACGCAACACCTATCTCATGAACATGCCCTACACCGACCGGCTGGATTACATCAGCTCAATGTCGAACAACCTGGCCTACGCCATCGCTGTGGAAAAGATGCTGGGCGACGCCTTTAAACCACCGGAGCGTGCTGAATATCTGCGCGTAATCATGGCCGAGCTGACGCGCGTAGTCAACCATCTGTTCTCAGTGGGCACCTTCCTTAACGACCTGGGCGCGTTCTTCACCCCCATGCTCTATGCAGTACGCGAACGCGAGCTGATCCTCGATCTGTTCGAAAGCGTATCAGGCAGCCGCATGATGTGCAACTATCTGCGCTTCGGCGGTGTGGCACGCGATCTGCCCGCGGGCTGGCTGGAAACCTGCAAGGAGATGGTCTTTGAGCGTCTGCCGCGCAAGCTGGATGAATTCGAACGCTACCTGATCGGCAACGAAATCGTGCAGGAACGCTGCATCGGCGTGGGCTATCTTTCGCCGGAAGATGCTGTGGCCCTGAGCTGCACCGGCCCGCAACTGCGCGGCTCCGGCGTAGCCTACGATATCCGCCGGGCTGAGCCGTATTCGATCTACGATCGCTTCGATTTCGATGTAGTCACCTTCGACGGCTGCGATGTTTACTCACGCTTCATGGTGCGCATGCGCGAGATGCGCGAAAGCATGCGCATTCTTCAACAAGCGCTAAAGCAACTGCCCGAAGGCCCAGTGATCAGCGATAAAGGCGCGGGAAACTACAGCGTGCGTCCCCCAGCGGGTGATGCCTATGGCCGCGTCGAATCTCCCAAAGGCGAGCTGGGCTTCTACCTGGTATCTAATGGCAGCGGCAATCCCTGGCGCTACCGCGTGCGCCCGCCTTCATACATCAACCTCAACGCGCTGGCCCCGATGGCCGTCGGCAACAAAATCGCTGATGCGGTTATCATCCTCGGCGCGATTGATATCGTACTCGGTGAAGTAGACAGATAAGGTTTAAGTTTTAAGGTTTAGGTCAAGACAGAATAAATCTGAGCTTACTGCTTAATCCTTAACTCTTCCTGACACGGAGGCTCCATGTTTGGATCTGGACTTATTACCGGTTTGGGTATTACGCTGAAGCGCTTTGTTGACACGTACGTAGACGATGTCAAGAAGATACCCAGCCGCTATGCCTATGGTCACGACACTATCCGGCAAACCCCGGAAGAAACCGGCATCTTCACGATTCAGTACCCAGAAGAAAAGCGTGAACTGCCGGAGCGCTTCCGCTACATCCCCATGCTGCTGTACGACACTCCAAAAGAAGAGGATCGTTGCACAGCCTGCGGTATCTGTGCCAAGGTTTGCCCTACCCAGTGCATCTGGATTGTGCGCGACACCGACGCCAACGGCAAGCCCATCCCCCGCCCCGGTGAGTTCTATATTGATGCTTCAATCTGCATGAGCTGCGGCTTTTGCGCAGAATATTGCCCCTTTGATGCCATCAAGATGAACCACGACTACGAGTTAGCCGTCTATGATCGCTACCCCACCCTGGTGTACAACAAAACCGAGCTAACCGTGCCGCTGGAGTACTACGCGTCGCTTTATCCCACTCAGTTCGTCGAGGAAGAAGCGCGGCGCGCCGAGGAAGAGGCTAAAAAAGCCGCCAAGCAGGCCGCCAAGAGCGGCGGCAAGCCGGCAGCTAAAGAAGCTCCCGCCGCGGCCAAACCCGCACCCGCAGCAGAAAAACCCGCACCGGCCCCGGCCAAGCCTGCTGCGGCCAAACCTGCGTTGGCGGCTGATAACATCTTTGCCCGTTTGCCCAATCCGGCCAAAACCTCCGGTGGCTACACCGCCGAAGAAATTGCCAAGCGCCGCGTAGTGGCCTACGAACGCTATAAGGAACGCAAAGGGCCTGATGCCAAAGTGCTGCACGGTGCCGAGGCTGTGGCCTCAGGCGCTATGGCAGCCGCCGCACCTGCTGCCGTGATCGAAACACCGATGGCCGAAGCGATAGCTGAAGCCTCCGCACCGATTGCGCCTGCCGCACCAGTTGCCGCACCACCGGCAGCAGCTTCCGCCGCGGCCAGCCCCTTCCACCGCCTGCCCAACCCCGCCAAAACCTCTGGCGGCTATACGGCAGATGAAATCGCCGAGCGCCGTCGTCAGGCTTACGAGCGCTACCGCGCACGCAAGGGTGCAGACGCCAAGACCATCCATTAAGCCGGCGACCCAAGGGTCAAACCGACTATCTTGCAAAGGAGTCTGGCATGATCTTGTGTCGTTGTCAGGCTCTTTGTTTTTATGTCAACAAGATCAGAGTTTTGCTTGCCAGGAGGTTTCACCATGCAGCTTACCTACACCTTTCATGGCCATGCCTGCTTCAGCTTGCAAAGCGACGATACCGCTTTGCTGTTTGATCCCTTCCTCAGCGACAACCCTGCTGCCAAAATCACAGCCGATGCCGTAGCCGCCAACTACATTCTGGTGTCGCACGGTCATTTCGACCACATGCCCGATGCGGTAGGCATTGCCCAGCGCACCGGTGCGCCGGTGATCAGCAACTTTGAGATTGCCGGTTGGATGAGCAAGCAAGGTGTAGCCAACGCCCACGGCATGCAGCCGGGCGGGGCCTTTCATTTTCCCTTTGGCCGCGTCAAGCAGACCATCGCCCATCACGGCTCGGCCCTGCCCGATGGCAGCAATGGTGGTGTGGCTACCGGCTTCATTGTAGATATTGCCGGGCGCCGCGTGTATTACACCGGCGATACGGCCTTGTTTTCTGACATGCGCCTGTACGGCGAAGAAGGCATTGATGTGTTGGTGCTGCCCATTGGCGACAACTTCACCATGGGGCCAGAAGATGCCCTGCGCTGCGTGCAGTTCGTCAAGCCGAAGGTGGTGATCCCACTGCACTACGACACCTGGCCGCCCATCGCCCAGAACAGCGCGGCCTTTGCTGCGCGCATTAAGGCCGAAACCGGCGCACGCTGCTTTATTGCCGGTGTCGAGCAGCCGGTCGCTCTGTAATCGGCCATCTGCCCAACCTGCACAAGGCTGGCGCGCAGCAAAATACCGCGCGGCAGCCTTGTGTGCGCCGACTGGAAGCCAGCTAGCCGCTTTCAACGGCGACTTCTGGTACAATTGTACTAATTCAGAACTTGTCTTCTTTGTAGTCGAATATGAATTTACCTGCTAAAGTGAGATCACTGCATGATTAGTATGTATCCCAAAGCCGAGATTTTGTTTCCGCCGAAGCTCATCAGCTCGTTGCGTGACCTGCGCGGGCCGGAATGGGCTGACCTGATAACGCGCATAGCCAGGCTGCCGGAAACCTCACCAGAGGTACTGGCCTTCTGCCTGATGATGATTGATATGAACGGCTGCATGAACTGCTATGCAGGCAGCTATAAGTTTATGCGCGGCTGTGCAGCGTGTGCCCGACAAACCATCACCCAGTACAAAGGCAGCGATGACGAGCTGCTCACCCTGTATCAGCGTGCTTCCGAACAACTTGATACCTACATCCAGCAGCAAGCTGTTCAGGAAAACAGCAAAGCGGGGGCGCGACGAACCGGATGACGCGCGAACAACCGACTATCGCCATTATCGGCGCGGGAATTGCCGGCCTGGCTGCGGCTTATGAGCTGAGCGAGGCCGGCTACGCTGTCACCATCTACGAAGCAGCACCAGAAGTGGGCGGCCTGGCCGCGGGCTTCCGCGCGCCACATTGGGACTGGAGCCTGGAAAAATTCTACCATCACTGGTTTGCCAGTGACCGGCACATGCTGGGGCTGATTGAACGCCTGGGCTGGAGCCAAGACGTGTTGTTCCCGCGCCCTTACACCGTGGTGTATTACGAAGGCAAATTCTATCCGCTTGATTCCTACGTCGAGGCGTTCAAGTTCACTCTGGGCAAGTTCGGCCCGGTAGACTTGCTGCGCTTCGGCACCACCGGCCTATATCTGCGCTTCACGGCGAACTGGCAAGCGCTGGAAAAAGTCACCGCTGACGAATGGATGCGGGCGCGGGTGGGTGAACGCATCTACCGTGCGCTATGGCGGCCTCTGCTGGTAGGCAAATTCGGCGAAGAAAACCTGGGCGTGGTGAACATGGCGTGGCTATGGGCGCGCATCCACGCGCGCACCACACGGCTGGGAACTTTCACAGGCGGCTTTCAGGCTTTTCTGGATCGCTTTGCTGCGGTGTTGCAGGAACGTCGGGTGACGATTCATCTCGACACACCGGTGACTGCCATCCGCCCGATCTACGACGACCCAAATGCCACACTAGAGGTGGAGACCGCGCACGGCACGCAGGCTTTCCGGGCGGTACTTTCCACCAGCTCGCCCGCGCTGATGGCGCGGCTGGCTCCCGATTTGCCCGACGACTACACCGCAGGGCTGTGCGCGCTGCAATCTATGGGCGCAGTGGTGCTGGTGGTAACGCTGGATCGGCAGTTGACGCAGTATTATTGGCATAGCCTGCCGAAAGAAGCCGGCTTCCCTTATCTAGCTATGGTGGAGCACACCAACTTTATCGGGCCTGAGCATTACGGCGGCGACCATATCTTATACCTGGGCGACTACCTGCCGGCTGACCATGCTTATTTTCAAATGAGCAAAGAAGAGCTGCTGGCCCGCTTTTTGCCATCGCTCAAGCGCTTCAACCCTGATTTCGATCCATCATGGGTGCGCGCCAGTTGGCTATGGCGCGCACCCTATGCTCAGCCAGTACCACCGGTAAACCATTCGCAGCATATTCCCGCCATTCGCACGCCTGTATCTGGCCTGTACTTTGCCAGTATGAGCCAGGTATATCCGTGGGATCGCGGCACTAATTTCGCTGTGGAGATCGGCCAAAAAGCCGCGGCCATGATTGTAGATGACCTGAAGACGAGCGACCTGTAACTCGACGCTGGTAACCCGTAATCCGTAATCCAAAATAAAAATCTATGGCTGTAAAGCTGTTTGATTTGAGTTAGACGACACGCATTGCGGGTTATGTAGAAGACGATTATTTTTAAGGAAAGACTATGTTTGGCAAGAAAAGTGACCCCATAAGCCAGAAAGATGTTCTGGCTGCGCTAAGCACAGTGCAAGAACCAGAGCTGCACAACGACCTGGTCAGCTTACACATGATCCGCGATATCGAAATCAAGGGCGGTGCGGTGGCTTTTACCATTGTGCTGACCACGCCCGCCTGCCCGCTGCGCGGTCAGATGGAGCGCGAGTCGCAAGCCGCGGTGCAGGCTATTCCCGGCGTTGAACAGGTGACGGTGAAGTTCGACGCCAATGTGCGCGGCGATGCCCGTATCACCGGGCGACTGAACATCCCAATCAAAAACATTGTGGCGGTAGCCAGCGGTAAAGGCGGCGTGGGCAAAAGCACGGTATCGGTAAACCTGGCTGTGGCGCTGGCGCAGCAGGGCGCGCGCGTGGGCATTCTCGATGCCGACATCTACGGCCCCAACATTCCCACAATGATGGGCCTGAGCGCCGACGATCTGCCCGACCCCGTAGGCGGCAAACTGGTTCCCCCATCGGCCTATGGCATTGAGGTGATGAGCATGGGCTTTCTGATCCCCAAAGGCGAGGCGGTGATGTGGCGCGGGCCTATGCTGCATGGTGCCATCCGCCAGCTCTTCACCGATGTGGCCTGGGGCGAGCTGGACTATTTGATCGTAGATATGCCTCCCGGCACCGGCGACGCCACGCTGACCCTGGCTCAATCGGTGCCGGTGACCGGCGTGGTAATTGTCTCCACTCCCCAGGATGTGGCGCTGGAGGATGCGGAAAAGGGGCTGATTGCCTTCCGCAAACTGCAAGTGCCGGTGCTGGGTCTGGTGGAGAACATGGCCGGTGACATTTTCGGCGTGGGTGGCGGCGAACGCGCGGCGGCCCGCTATCGCATCCCCTTCCTCGGCCGCGTGTACCTCGATCGCGCTATCCGCGAGGGCGGTGATGGCGGTGAGCCTGTGACTGCGACGGATGCTGCTAACACACAAAGCCGGGCGTTTCAGACGTTGGCGCAGGCTGTGGCCGCGCGCGTCAGTGTGCTGAGCTTCCAGGCCGCACCAGAGTTGAAGATTCTGTAAGAGTACGAAGCGGCGTCAGGGCGGGAGACCCTCACCCTAACCATCTCCCAAAGGGAGAGGGAACCGGAATCTTGCCCCCCCTCTCCCCCTGGGAGAGGGGCCGGGGGTGAGGGCCGGGAAATCGCCACTCAACCCTGCTTCTCCGATACCTCAAAACGCGGCACCGGCACTGCGGCAATCGAAGCGGCCAAAAACACTGCACTCAGCCACACACCATCAGCCAACAACAGATGCACTACCTGCATCCACACCGGAGCCAGCAGCAACACATTGACAAACCCCATCAACAGTTGAATGCCCACCAAAACGATCAGAACACGCGCTACACGCGTGATTTGCTGCGACACGTTGATGCTGCTCACTAAACGAGCCAGCCAGGCTACGTAAACACCCACCAGCACCGAAATCACCGGATGCCAGACACGCAGCTCGATGAGAAAATGGCGTGAAGGATCCATATCCTGACGCAGGCCTTCGGCCAGGCTGGCCGCCGGGAACAACGTATCTCCCAATGCAGTGATGGCACCGGTGATCCCCACCACCAGCAGCCCCAACAAGCCCACACGCATCCCCCATATTACCCAGCGGTAACGAGGCAAGACCACAGGCCGTTGACCTGAAGCCCACCAGGCTGTAACTGCCAGCGAAGCGATCAGCAAAAAGGTGTTAACCAGGTGAATTGAAACCACCACGGCACGCCCAGCCGAGTCGTTGTTGGTTACCCAGCCAAAAATCACCAGCGATGCTCCCAGCAACGACTCAGTGATGATGAAAAACGCCGAACCCACTGCGCCCCAGCGCACGGGATGGCCCTTGGGGAAAGCACGAAACGCCCAGACCAGCAAAACCAGCACCCCGATCAGAGCAATACCTGAAGTGATACGATGGCTGAATTCCACCAGGGTATCAGCTTGCGGCGTACGCGGCAGCACGTCGCCATTACACAAGGGCCAGTGGTTGCCGCAGCCAGCACCAGAGCCGGTGGCGCGCACAAAGGCTCCCCAAAGGGCAGTGAGGACGTTCCAGACCATCACGGCCCAGGCGAACTTGGCATAGCGAGTTGAGAACATGGGGGAATCTCCAAAAAAATGTAATCAGTGGTAAAATAGGCGAACACCTGCTATTGTGCCATACTTCTCAAGAAGCACCAAACAAACCGCTGATGATACTCGATACTCAACACCATCCCGAACAAATCCACCCCAGCGCGTTCGTCGCTCAGGGTGCGGTGATCGTTGGCAATGTCACGCTGGCCGCGCAGAGCAGCGTATGGTTCAACGCCACCCTGCGCGGCGACTCAGAAGCAGTGATCGTCGGGCCGCGCAGCAACATTCAGGAAGGCTGCATCCTGCACGCCGATCCGGGCTTTCCCGCGGTGATCGGTGAGGGGGTGACCGTAGGTCACGGTGCAGTGATTCATGGCGCGCGCATTGGTGATAACTGCCTGATCGGCATCCGCGCGGTGCTGCTCAACGGCGTCGAGGTGGGTGAACACAGCCTTGTGGGTGCGGGTGCGTTGCTTACCGAAGGCAAACAATTCCCCGCAGGCGTTCTGATTCTAGGTGTACCGGCAAGGGTAGTGCGTGCGCTCACTGCGCAAGAAATCGAAGCCAACCGCCAGTCGGCGCAGCGCTACACCGAGCGTGCGACCGCGTTTCAAGCTACCGCGAACGTCCCCTAACCGGCACGCATCGCGCTGTACAGCCGTTGAAAAAGTCGCGACTATGGTATAATGCCCGCGACTTAGGCTTGGTGACAAAGGCGCTTTCTGCAACGGCACGATTGACAACCCATAAAACCAAGCGAACGAATAACACCAACTCCTTTTCATTCGCTTGCTGGCTTGCTCTGAGTTCGTTGCGTAAGTCAATGCCTTTATTCTTGGTCAAGGAGACCCTGTGAAAAGAGCTTTTATTCTCATCGTGGTTGCAGCTCTGCTAGTGTTAAGCGGCTGCTCCAAAGACCGCAACCTTATCAAAGGGGCCGATGCGCCCGTCAATGCCGTACCCACGCTGTCGCCCTCTTACACCGTTAACGGTTTTGATCCGCTGGGCGCGGAATACAGCGGCAACCTGCAAGTGCGCCCCGCAGCAACCGCCGGTCAATACGATCTGCAATGGATCGTCACCGGCAGCGTGCAGCAGGGTGTGGGCCGTATCGAGGGCAACCGTCTGCTGGTGACCTGGCAGACGATGCCAGGCAGCGTGATTGCCGCCACCGGCATCAGCACCTATACCATCACCGCCAGAGGCGAGCTGTACGGCGAACGCACCACCAATAGCGTGTCAGAACGGGGCACGGAAAAGGCTTTTCCCAACCCCGCGCCCTGATTTTAGCAGCCAGATGAGGGCAACAAAAAAACGGGATGTGCAGCAAGCACATCCCGTTTTTTTTGTACGAACGTTAGCAGGCTATTTCAACGTCATCAGGTAAGCGATGATGTCGTTCATCTGCTCTGGGGTGAGTTTGGTGCCCCAATCCTTGAGCATAATGTCGGGATTGCAGGGAACTGCCAAATCAGTGGCGGTGCAGCCCGCAGCCAGATGGGCATTGGGGTCAGTGATAGACTGGCGCAAATACTCTTCGGCAGAGAGGCCAGGCACAGCAGAGCCGGCGCGGGTAGCTAGTCCGGCAAACGAAGGCCCAACCAACACCTTGCCCACTTCCAGCGTATGGCAGGTAGCACAGCCAGCATTGCCTGCCAGCACAGGCTGATTGAACAAAACCTTGCCCTTGGCAGCATCAGGCCCGCCAGCCGCGGGAGCCGGAGCCGCCGAGTCGCTGCTTGAGCCGCCGCCGCAGGCCGCCAGCAAGGCAACCATAACCAACAGCATGACCAAAAGAATACGGGTTCGCATACAGAGTTTTCCTTTCAGAAATCAGATTGTGCGGCACTAGCCAAGAGTGGCCGGCCCTATTGTAGCACGGGGCTGTAGATGATGAAAAGCTGTCACCTCGATACCTGTTAAGCATTATCCTCACGCTTTAGCGCGGTCAGAGAATGGAAACCACCACGAGGGCAGCCCGAAAGCGAAGTTGTTTCTTGACAGCTACTCTTATTTCAAGGTCATCAGGAAAGCAACCAGGTCTTCCAATTGCTCCAGAGTAAGGACTTTCGCCAGATCGGGGCGCATCTGGCCAGCGTGGAAACCTTCCACCACGTAGGCATCAGGGGTGACCAGCGATTGCATCAGATAATCTTCGGCGCTGAGGCCCGGCACGCGCGTGGCCGCCCGTGTAGCAACACCGGCCAGCGACGGACCAACCAGCTTGACGCCCGGTTGCAAAGAATGACAGATAGTGCAGCCGGCATTGTTGCTCACCTCGCTATCCTTGAACAGCTTTTCACCGGCGCGCGGATCGGCAGCCAGGCGCGCATCCTTGAAGCTGAGCTGCGCCACACTGCGCGGAGCGAAACTGAGCATGCGGTCAAGCACTACCGTGGGCGCTGTTTGGCCTGCGCTGTCGTAGAGCAACACGCGCACCTGGTGATCACCCACAGGCACCGGCCATTGCTCGAAGATCTGCACCGGTTCCGCGCCATCCTTGCGCAACGGATAGGTTTTCTCCAGCACGGCAACGCCGTCCATCTCCACCTGTACCCGTACCGGCACCGGCACCACATCAGGCAACTTTTGTTCCAGAGTAGCCGTGTTCTCTATCGGTACCACCGGGTAGCCACTGCTGTGGATGATGTTCAGCACCGCGCGCGCCTCGTTGGCCGCAAAGGGACGGTAAGGCAACACCGAGGAGGCCACCGATAGTGCCATGACCACGGCCAGCAACCCCAGTGCCGGTACCAGATTGCGCGCAGACAAACCACCCGTGCGCAGCGGCGCGTAGCTGGTGGCCTGTTGGCTCACTTCGTTGCTTTGCAAGGCGCGGCCAAAGTCGTTGGGAGCTTGCCAGGCAGTGATCACAGCCTCTTCCGGCACTTCACGGCGCAGGCGAGGAAGGCGCTGGCGCTCGACACGCGCTTGCAGCCACAAGTTGCCTTCGCGGTTGGCGCAATCTTCCGGCGGGCAGCCGATAAACTGCACGTCGGCAGCACCGGCTTTCAGAGCGTCGCGTGCCAGGTCGGGATGCGCCATGCCGATGCAGGGCAAGGGGATCACCTCGACGTGACGCCCCCGCACAGCGGCCCCTGCCTGCGTACCGCCACCAAAAACAGACCGATCCTCGTTATCCAGATAGCGGCGTGCCGCCTGCTGAGCATGGCGCTCGCAGGTGAAAACCACCCGCACCGGCTGCCCGGCTTGCCGTGCGGCGCGGGCCACCGTTTGCTGCCACAGCGGCTCGGCCGGCTGATCGCCCAGCGTGATAGCCAACGGTGGGCAACTGCCCACGCAGATGCCGCAACTGACGCACAGTTTGGGGTCAATTACGGCCAGGAACTTATGCGCAGCTTCCGGCTCGCGCTCGAGCATGGTGATGGCTTTGTAGGGGCAGTCAGCCGCGCACAGCGTGCAGCCGGTACAGCGCTCCGCATCTACCAAAGCGGGTTCCAATCGGCGGCGCAGCGGCAGCCAGGGTAGCGCAATCAGCAGCAGCAGCACGGCCACAACGCCGCCCCAGAATGCCGCCGGAGAGAGATGCAGCGCGGCCGGCAGGAACCACAACAGCAGCAAGTCAAAGGGAATTTGCTCGGGCAATTGTGCCGGGTTGGCGGGGGCCAACATACCCACCGGCACAAAGATAGAAGCCAACAACAACGGCGCAGCCAGCAGGGCCATCCAGTAGCGCGGCGGAAGGATTTTGGCACGGCGCAGGCGCTTGATGTGCAGGTAGAAAAACAGCCCCACCACTACCGACAGCACAATATGAACGGTGAGCACGCCTAACACAAACAACCAGCCGCCGCCTGCCGCTTCTGTCAGCATGAAGCGGTTGAGAAAAGCCACTCCCGCGGACGAGCCGCTCAGCCAGTCAATCAATGCCTGGTTGAAAAGCTGAGCACGTTCGTCGAAGATCAACCAATAACCAGTTAACCCAGCGCCCCACAGCAGCACCAGCAGCAGCACGCCACTCACCCATGCCAACCAGCGCGGCCCGCGAAAACGATCCATGAACAGGGTGCGCCAGGCATGTAGCAGCGCAGCCACCACCGACACCACCGAGGCATAGCGATGCAGGGCACGCATGAAGCGGCCCAAAGGATTAGTCTCGATCTTGGCGATGGCCTGATAAGTTTCGACGAAGCCGAACTGTAAAAACAGAGTGAGATAGATGCCGGTGAAAAGCACAACCAGCAGGGCAAAGAGAGTAATGGTGCCTGTGTGGTAGAGAGGGTTCCAGTGCGGTGATCCCACTAGCCGCGCGATGGGGCGCTCCAACGCCAGGCTGAAGCGCTCCAACAAGTTAAGCAGACGGCGTAAGGCATTGCCCTGACGCAAGGGCCAGTTCACCGAGGCACGCGAACGATCGCTGAGTTGAGACATAAGTCGGCCAAAGCAATTGGCGGCGGTTTACAGAGCCAGGCCCTGTAAACCCACCGCCAAACAGCAGGAATGAAACGAGACGGTTTACCAGAGACCGGTATTGAAGCCGGGCGAGGTATTCGCCATGTTAGAGAGTTGCACAAAGAGGTTTGGCCCGTACACCAGCACCACCAGCAGAACCGCTGCGGTCAGCCACGGAGCCCAACGATCCAGCCAGGCCGGGGTGAGCTGCGGGTCCTGCACCGCCTCGGCTTCGGGGATTTCCGGCATTTCAGCCGCGCTGGCGCGCTTGCTCAGCGCGGTCATCAGCACGTTGAAAATGAACATGTAAGCACCGAAAAATAGAATACTGCCGCCGATAGCTGTTTGCAGCAGGCGCGGTTCCCAGTTAGCGGGTACATACGGAGCGATGCCCAGCGGCACGCGACGGGGCGCACCCAACAAGCCCAAGGTATGCATGGCATTGGAGAAGATCATCATGCCGATAAACCAGGTCCAACCCTGCACCAGGGCCAGCTTGCGACTCCACAGCTTGCGACCGGTGACATAAGGCACCAGCCAGTAGGCAATGCCCATAAAGGACATGGTGACAGCCGAAGCGACAGTCAAGTGGAAGTGGCCCGGCACCCAGGCGGTGTTATGCACCACCAAGTTGACGTTGTAGGAGGAATTGGTCATGCCGCCAATGCCGCCGAAGATAAAGAGAATGCCCGATAGCACCTGAATGGTCACGGAAGGATCACCCCAGGGCAGGGCACGGATCCAGCCGAACAGCCCCTTGCCGCCGCGGGCGCGGCCAGCATATTCCAGCGAAGCCACCACGGTGAAAGCGGTGATCAGCGAGGGGAAGGCGACGGCATAAGTCAGAATAGCGTGGATGTACTTCCACATCTGGGGCACACCGGGGTCGGTGTATTGATGATGGAAGCCCAGCGGGGTGGAGAGCACCAGGAAGAGCCAGAAGGCAAAGCGGGCCAGCGAGTCGCTGAACAGCTTGCCACCAGCCTGCTTGGGCAACATGCCGTACCAGGTGATGTAGGCAGGCAGCAACCAGAAGTAGACCAACGGATGGCCGGTGAACCAAAACAGGGTGCGGTCAAGCTGAGGATCAACGCCGGGCAGCAGACCCAACGACCAGGGCAGCAGTTGGAAAAGAATTTCACTGGCTACGCCCAGAGTGGCAATTTGCCACAGCACCATGGTAATCAGGCTGGAAAAAGCAATGAACGGCGTGCGCACGCCGGGGTTAGCCTTGCGCCAGCGGTAGTAGGTGACGTAAAAGCCCCAACCGGCCATCCAACTGCCTACCACCACCAGCACCAGGCCGATGTAGAAGGTAAAGTGGGCTTGCAGCGGCGGGTAAAAGGTAAAAAGTACCGATGCCTGATTAAGCAGAATCGGCACGGCTGTGATCACCAGGCCCAGGGTCATGACAATGAAAGCGGCCCAGTTCAGCTTAGGCAGCGCCAGCGGGCGACGCAAGCCATAGATCACACACAGGGTAAGAAAGCCGACGATGAAGAAAGTTGTCCACACCAGGGCGTTCAGCACGCCGTGCAAGGTCAGTCCCTGATAGTAGGATTTAAGCAGGAACATTTGCAGCCAGGTGTAGAGGTCGACACCGTTGACTTGCAGGCCAGAGAACTCCAGCGCCTGCAAGGGGCCAAACAGCGAACCGATGGAAAGCGCCACGGTGGCCATCAACACATTGAGACCAACCAGACGTTTCTCCACCGAGGTAAGCACGTATTTGGCCGGTAGAGTATGCGGCGCTGACACGGCAACCGGCTTGGAAACAGAAATAGCAGTCATAAGGGTTTACCTCAGCAGTTATTGGGTTACAGTGACAGTGCCGTACATGGCGGCATGGCCTAATCCGCAGTATTCATGGCAAACCCAGTTGAATTGGCCGGGTTTGTCGAATTTATGCGTCAGCGTAGAGACCTGACCGGGGATGATCATCATGTTGATGTTGGTGCCGATCAGCTTGAAACCGTGTTGCACATCGGCGCTGGTAACATAGAAAGTCACCTCGGAGCCAACAGGAACGCTGAACTCACGAGGATTGAAGTACCAGCCAACGCCATGAGCTACAATATAGGCTTCGTATTTGCTGGCGGAGAGTTGGCGCAACCCGGGATTAGCCCACGGACCTGAGGTCGTGATGGTCTGCGGGTTGACACGCTGCTCAGGCCCGGGCAGTTGAATGCCCAGCGAATAGCTGGCCAGAGTTACTGCCACTGCAAACACCACCAGCATGGCGGCTGCGGCTATCATCCATCCTCGCTCGTAGGGATCAATGTGGACAGACAGCTTGGTGTCGGGTTGTATTGGCGTGGTCATGGCGTGGTTGGTCCTTGACTGAGCATGATAAGGTAGACATATCCCCATAATGCAATGGTGGTGAAGAAGAACAGGATCATCACGGCTACTGTGCCACGGGGATGAAACTGCTCGTCTTCATGGTTTGATTTTTGCTCTGGCGCCATAGTGTGCCTCCTTGCTAATAAAGATAGGGACGACGAAAGATAAGGATAAAATCATTTAAGCAATTGCTTCAGATCGGCAGCAATAGCCTCGGCAGGTGTCTCGAAGGGGATCACCAAACGCAGGCGCCCGCTGCGATCCAGCACCATCACTGAAGCGGTGTGGTCAACCAGGTAGCCGGTGGCCGCGCTGCCTTCGTGCTTTTGATAGTACACACCAAAAGGCACAGCCGCGGCGGCAATCTCTTCCGGCGTGCCGGATAAGCCTATAAAGTCAGGGCTGAAATTAGCCAGATACTCGGCCAGCTTTTGCGGGGTATCGCGCGCTGGATCCACCGAAATCATCACAAACTGTACTTCGTCTGCCTTGTTGCCCAGCAAGCCCACGGCTTTGCTGACCGTGTTGAGTGTGGTCGGACATACGTCCGGGCAGAAGGTGTAGCCAAAGTACAGCATCACCACCTTGCCGGAAAAATCTGAAAATGCTACCGGCTGGCCGTTTTTATCAGCCAGAGTGATATCTGGCACCGACACCGGCTGATCAAGCAGCTGACCCGTGTATTGATAGGGTCGGCATGCCGCAAGCAGCACAATCAAGGCAATCAAAAGGCCGAACAGCCCATAGCGGCTCGGGGAACGAGTGGCAGGAAAGTTCATGGCGAATAACACAAAAAGAGGTGAGCGGCTTCGTAGATCAGCTTGTTGGCCCCTTTGCTCTTTTGTACTTCTTCGGCCAACACGGTGATATGGCGTACAATGCGCTCGCTGTCAGGCACGCGCACTTGATAGCGATACTTGCCGCGAATGATGCCCCAGCCATCTACCAGCACGAAGGTGGGGTCAAATTGAAAGCTGCCGTCGGGAACGGGGTTGTAGTATACCTCGAAACCGCCCCCTATGGTTTCTTTGAGAAGCGCCGCATCACCGGTAGCAAAACGCCACTGGCTGGTGTCTGCGCCGATAGCGGTGGCATAAGCACGCAGCGCCTCAGGGGTATCGTGTGCCGGGTCAAAGCTGACGCTAACAAAGGTAACCGGCATGGTTCCCAGGTCCATGCCTTCAATATCGGCTTGCACCTGGTGCATGGTGGTGTTCATCTGATCGCAGCGTGCCCCGCAACCGGTATAGAAGAAATTGTACAGCACTACCTTGCCGCGTAGTTCCTCGCTGGTGAGGCGTTGACCGTTGAGATCGGTCAGAACAAAGCCGGGGGCCAGTCTCATGCGCGGCAACACCTTCACCGGTTGAATAATGGCGAAGGCAAATACTCCCGCTATCAAAATCACACCGATTATTGGCAAAATCCACCACCATTGAAACTTTGGCAGTGAATTGCGCTTCGGCGCACCAACCTGCACGGCCATCGGGCATTACTCCTGAAACAGCGCGGGAAAAATCGTTTGCAGCATGTTATTTTTACCACACCCCCCCGATAAAGACAAATCACACAATCCTGTGAGAGAGAGAACGAAGTCTGTAAAGGCTAAACGAGAAGGCGTGCCCAGCAAGGGCATGTTGCCACAAAGCACTGTTTATCATGCCGTACACCCCCGCTTTTGCTTATTCGCCGTACATCGCCAGCTCATCTTCGATTTTCAGAGCCAGCTGGTGTAACTGCAATGTGGGCACTTTGAGGTTGAAATCGCGGATCTGGCGATTGAGCTGCTCTACCTGCCCGCGAAAATCCTGCACGGCACGCAACCACAATCCCTCGATCCACTGCGGGCCACTGCACATCTCAGCGTCGCGAGCGGTGAGATAGTCAGCATGAGCCGCAGCCAGCTTGGCGCGCGCGGCAGCCACCGCGGTATCAATGCGCCGACTGTCGTCAATCCAGGGTAGAGTAAAGCCGGCATTTTTCAGCAGGCCGTGCGCCAACTCATCCGCTTCCGACACATAGGGATTGCGCGCCAGATTGAGCGGCTTGCCTTTGCCGGGTAGATTGTCGGTGTCCAACCTGGCGATTTGCTCCTCGATCAGGCTTTGCCAATCGGTGGGCAACCTGGGAGGCGCATCGTCCTGGTGATAGTGCCGACGCGCCGCTTCTTTACGTTCAGAGTGAGTAGGCTCTTCCATAGATAGGATACTCCTTGCAGGCAACGGCAACAGCAGAATGTGCCACCCGCACCACGAGGTAGATGCAACGCGCGAATAACCTTCCCGCCTCAGGGTTGAGGGGAATAAAGGCGATTGTACGCCGCATAGTTAGCCAGCACACGACGCACATAGAGACGCGGCTCGCTGAGGGTAATCTCTTCCACAAACAAATCATCGTCCGCAGTGGCGACGCTGTCCAGCCAGATACGGGCATTGCCAGGGCCGGCGTTATAGCCTGCCAGCGCAGCATACACATCGCCGTCAAACATCTCCAGCGCGGTGTCAAGGTAATAGGTGCCGAATTTAACGTTGAGATAGGGCTTGTAGATGTCGCCCGGCACGAAGTCAGGCCAACCCATGCTGCCGGCAATCCACACTGCGGTGTCGGGGATCACTTGCATCAGGCCCTGGGCCGCGGCGGAGGAACGCGCGCCTGGCTCGAAGGTGCTTTCCTGCCGGATCAAAGCGAAGAGCAGGTGCGGGGGTATGCCCTGGGCCGCGCCTTCGGCCTCAACCAGATCGCCGAACCACACCGGATAGATCAGCCGCTGCACAAAGAGCGGCGCGGCCAACAAGCCATCAGGACTGAGCACAGCCACCCGCGTAGCTGCCACCACCGATTGGCGGTACAAACCCAGATCGCGCGCGTACAGGGCCAGCGGGTAAAGCGCTGCAGGATCGTCACGGAAGCGCTGCACCACGGCATCCAGCTCGCGCAGGGCCTCGCTGCGCAGCCCAGCCGCGGCGTAGGCATCGGCCAGGGCCACACCGCGATCTGCGGCGAGTATAGCAGGCAAGGAGGCGGTGATGGTGACGTCGGCCCAGCCGGCCAGCCACTTTTCAGCAAATGCCTGCGAGCCATCATCACCGGGCTGAGGCTGGAACGGCAGCAGCGCGGCAGCTTCAGACAGACCAGCCGCGCCCGCCAGCTCGGCGGCGCGGGCGCTGTAATAGCTGTCCGCGGCCTCGTGCTGCAACGGCTGCCAGAGCGCCACGGCCTCTGCGGGCTGGTCTTGTTCCAGCAGGGCTTTACCGGCCCAGAAACGCGCGGCATGGGCATAGGTCGAGGCGGGCAATGTATCAAGCACCCGCTGCCAGACTGCGGCAGCACCGGCGACATCGCCCAGGCGGTACAGACAAATGCCGCCGCGGTAGAGTGCCTCGCTGCTGGCTGTGGCTGCCGGATATTGGTCGGCCACGGCCAGGTATTCAGCCTGCGCGCTGCGACAATCACCTGCGCGCTCGGCCAGGCGAGCGCGCTCCAGCAGGGCATCGGCGGTGGCGGCCTGACGGTACAGATCGCGCGCGTCCGTGCGGTTGCCCAGCCGCGTGTGAGCCACGGCCATGCGCACCAGCACCTCGGCCCGGTGCGGGTAGGCAGGATAGGCGTCGAGAGTGGCTTGCCATTCGGCCAGGGCCTCGCTGTAGCTGCGCGCTGTGAAGTAAGCCTCGGCCAGCAGCAGGTGCAGGTCGGCCGGGTGATCAGGATGCGCCGCAAAGTAGCTGCGCAAAAGAGCCGCGCCCTCGGGTAAGCGGCTGTTGCCCAGCAGCACCCGCGCCGTGGTGAGGGTATCCACCGGTTGACCGGCGAAGGTGAGCGCGGCCACGGCCAGCCCGGCGCTGCTGCTGCTTTCATCCTCAGCCACGGCCAAACGATAGCGCGCCCAGGCATCGGCGGTTGAACCGGCGGCAGCCAGCCAATTGGCCGCGCGCAGTTGCATCTCGGCGCGGTAACGAGGCAGTTGACTGCTGGTGATGATCTGATCCAGCTGGGCCACGGCAGCCGCGGTATCGCCGCCGATCTGCGCCAGGTCGGCCAGTTCTTCATGGGCGGCAAAACGCACAAAGTTGTCATCAGCATGGTCAAGAGCCGCCTGGAAAGCCAACACCGCGGCCTGTTGATCACCGTTTTGGCGCAGCAGCCGCCCGATGCGCAGGTTGATCAGCCCGGCCAGGCGATTGTCGCGCTGGAGAAAGGCGCGGTAGGCCGTGATAGCAGCGGCCGGGTTGCCGAGCTGCTCCAGAGCGTCACCGATCCAGAAATCTACCTGCGAAGGAAGCTGGTCAACGGAGTTTTGTTGCTGTGCCTGAGTGAGGGCCACGTAGGCTTCGGTGAATGCACCTTCCTCCCAATAGCAGTGACCGAGCCGCCAGCGCGCTTCGGCAGCCTCAGCGCCGGCAGGGTCAACCTCGATGCGCGCGGCATAGAGGCGTCGCGCTGCCTCGAAGTCGCCGTTGTGCTGCAAGCGCCGTGCTTCAGCCATCTGCGGGGAGGAGATAGCCGGGGACGGCGCAGGAAGTACGGGTAACGGTGTGGCAGTAGCCGGGGGCAAGGTGGGAGTGGCAGGCGGCGGTGCGGAGGTGGGCGGGGGTGGCGTGGCAGTGGGCGGCGGCAGCGTGGGAGTGGCCGCGGGCAGCGTGGGGGTGACCGGGGGCGGCGTGGAAGCAGCAGACCGGTTGCACGCGTTCAACAACAGCAAGCTAATGATCATACAGTACAGGGTAACGACGAGAGATAAACGGGTTGTCATAGTGTGATGATCATACCCGCAAGAAGGGCCACTTGTCAACTGTCTTTGTCATGTTTTCACCATCCTGATTGAGTATTATTACATCGTAAACAAAGTTGTTGCGTGAAGCCCAGCAAGCTAAACGCTCTCATCGGTGTCACTCCGAACGCAGTGAGGAGTCCCCCGTGTGTTCGTGAGAAGATTCCCCGGCCCTGACGGGCCTCGGAATGACAGGCCACCAGCAATTCCGCAATAGGCGAATACTTAATTTACGATGTACTTACTGGATACTATTTACTGTTTTACCGTCTTTGTCTACGCGGTCAACCTGTGGTAAACTATGGGCG
This sequence comes from uncultured Caldilineales bacterium, assembly GCA_937907455.1. Taxonomy (GTDB): domain Bacteria; phylum Chloroflexota; class Anaerolineae; order JAAEKA01; family JAAEKA01; genus JAAEKA01. The sequence goes on along the minus strand of CALESQ010000084.1, from coordinate 11,188 downwards.
TTTGTGTTTGTCCTCACGATTATTCTGCAATTGTTTTCCCCTGGAAAGGATACTCCTGCTATGCGCACATCGTTGTGGCAGCCCCCGGCGGATTTTTACCGCGAGTTTCACGTTTCGCGCGACTCGCGTGACTATTATAAATTCGAGGAGGATCTATTTTCGCTGCGCGGCAAAGCGCTGGCGATGAATTTCCGCTCGGCGCGCTTGTTTGCCATGCGTATGAACGAAAAGCGTGACCTGGTGCATCACCCCGAAAACGCGGTGAAAGCCAGCCAAATCAACGCCATGGCACTGATCCACGAAGTGCTGCATCTGATGATTGTGGCGTATCGTCAGCAGCAAGACCCGGAGCTGCTGGACAAGGCGCTGGCTTATTTGGATGAAACACTGGATGATGTGGCCCTGGACGATACGCTGCTGACCTTTGGTGACGATTTTCCGGTGATGGCGGTGTATCGCGGCGAATTGAGCCCAGAGGAATTTCTGACAGGCGAAACCGGTGGCGATTCTAACCGCGGCATCACGTTGGAAGAGCTGCTGCTGCTATGGTTGACCAACATCAACCCTGCCTATGCTCCCTACCGCGAGCTGTACGATGACTCAGCACTGGTCAGCCACACCGACTACAACGAGGTGATTGCGGGCCTGCGCAACTTCTTTACAGCAGAAGCGGCCGAGGGGGACGGCGAAAACCTGCTGGACCTGCTGCAGGCGCCGATGCGCGCCTCACCGCACTCACTACAAGGCCAGCTTGAATACGTTCGCGGGCGCTGGGGCGACATTCTGGGCAAGTACATGTTCCGCCTGCTGGCCGGGCTGGATTTCATTGCAGAAGAAGAAAAGGTGGTGTTTGTGGGCGGAGGCCCCGGCCCAGTGGAAGCCCCCAACTTTGCTGAGCTGCTGCCACCAGAGGCCGAGCGCTTCAGCCCGGACCTGGAATGGATGCCCAACACGGTGATGCTGGCCAAGAACACCTACGTATGGCTGGACCAACTGTCGAAGCAGTACGGCCACGATATTCACACCCTGAACCAGATCCCGGATCAAGAGTTGGATCGGCTGGCCGAAAGCGGCTTCACCGGCCTGTGGCTGATCGGCCTGTGGGAGCGCAGCAGCGCCTCACAACGCATGAAGCAGATGATGGGCAAGCCCGACGCGGTAGCCTCAGCCTATTCACTATACGACTATCAAATCGCTGCGGACCTGGGCGGCTACGAGGCCTATCGTGACCTGCGCGACCGCGCCTGGCAGCGCGGCATCCGCCTGGCCAGCGACATGGTGCCCAACCATGTCGGTATTGATGGCCGCTGGGTGATCGAACATCCCGATTGGTTCGTGCAGTTGCCCTATAGCCCCTTCCCCTCTTACACCTTCAACGGCGAAAACCTGTCCGATGTGCCGGGCATTGGCATTTATCTGGAAGACCATTACTACAACCGCACCGATGCCGCGGTGGTGTTCCAGCGTCGTAACTTCGATACCGGCGAAGTGCGCTATATCTATCACGGCAACGATGGCACCAGCATGCCCTGGAACGACACGGCGCAGCTTAACTATCTCCATGCCGACGTGCGTGAGGCGGTGATCCAAACCATTTTGCACGTGGCGCGTATGTTCCCCATCATCCGTTTCGATGCGGCCATGACGCTGGCTAAAAAGCATTACCAACGCCTGTGGTATCCTGAGCCGGGCAGCGGGGGCGATATTGCCTCACGCGCCGAATATGGCATGACCAAAGCCGACTTCGATGCCGTGTTCCCCGAAGAGTTCTGGCGCGAAGTGGTGGATCGGGTAGCGGCGGAAGTGCCAAATACCCTGCTGCTGGCCGAAGCCTTCTGGCTGATGGAGGGCTATTTTGTGCGTACCCTGGGCATGCACCGCGTGTACAACAGCGCATTTATGAACATGCTCAAGATGGAGGAAAACGCCAAGTACCGCTCGGTGATCAAGAACACCGTGGAATTTGATCCCGAAATCCTCAAACGTTATGTCAATTTCATGAACAACCCGGACGAGGATACTGCGGTGGCACAGTTTGGCCGCGAGGGCAAGTATTTCGGCGTAGCTACCCTGTTGGCTACCATGCCGGGGCTGCCGATGTTCGGCCACGGCCAGGTGGAGGGTTTCACCGAGAAATATGGCATGGAGTTCCGCCGCCCGATGTGGGATGAAACTCCCGATGCCTGGCTGGTGGCCCGCCATCAGCGCGATATCTTCCCCTTGCTGCATAAACGCTACATCTTTGCCGAAGTAGCCAACTTCCGTCTGTATGATTTCTTCAGCAGCGAAGGCGGGGTCAACGAAGATGTCTATGCCTACTCGAACCGGGCAGGCGACGAACGCGGCCTGGTGATCTATCACAACAAATGGGCTGAAGCAAGCGGCTGGATTCGCAGCTCAGCCGCGTATGCGGTGAAAGAAGGAGACGGCAAGCGTCTGGAGCAAACCGATCTGGCCAACGGCCTGGGCCTGCCAGACGACAGCGCCAGCTATGTGATCTTCCGCGACGTGGCCTCGAACCAGGAGTACATCCGCAATTGCCATCAACTGCACAGCGAAGGCATGTATGTAGCATTGGGGGCGTTCCAATACCATGTGTTCCTGGATTTCCGCGTGGTGCAGGAGAACGAATGGGGTCAGTACGGCCAGTTGATGAGCTACCTCAACGGCCGCGGCGTGCCCAGTGTGGCAGAAGCGCTGCAAGAGATCTTCCTGCAGCCGATCCATGCGCCCTTCAAAGCGTTGATCGAACCGGCGTTGCTGCGTCAGGTAAGCGAGGCCGGGCAGGCTGGTGAAGCGCCGTTGGCCTTGCTGGAAGATGCAGAAACACGCATGGCAGCATTGCTGCACGCCATTCAGGAATTTGAAGAAGCTGAAGGCAAGCCTGAGGCGCTGGCGGCTGCAGGCAAGCCGGACACGCTGGCCGCTGAGTTCCGCAAAGAGCTGGCGGCGCTGCTGACGCTGGGCGCGGCAACCTCCGGCGGCAAGGGCGTGCAGGCGCTGGCTGCTGATCTGTTGGCAGATAACCAGCAGGCAACCTGGGCCACGCTGTACGGCTGGCAAGTGGTGCACGCGCTGGGCAAGGTGATCAGCACTACGGGTTGGGTCGCCTTGAGCCGCAGTTGGCTGGATGAATGGTTGTTGGGCCGGCCTTTGGCCCATGCCTTCGGCGAAGCAGGCATGACGAGCGAGGGCGCGCAACAAGCGGTAGCACTGGTGAAGGTGCTCACCACGGTGCAGCGCTGGTTCGACATCAAGCCTGTGCCGCAGCCCAAGCGGCTGGCATTTGCTGCGCTCAGCAGGCTGCTGCGCGAAAGTGAAGTGCAGCAGGTGATGGGCATCAACCGGCATCAAGGCGTGCTGTGGTTCAACCGCGAGGGCTATGCACTGCTGACCCGCTGGCTGGCACTGCCGCTGCTGGCTGACAGCCTGAGCGCGGCCAGCGTGGCGGCAGGCGAAGCACAGGCCGCGGCGGGCCATGCCGTGCTGCAAACGCTGGCAGAGGCAGCAGAAAAATCGGGCTATCAGGTAGAAAAGCTGCTGGCCGCTACTGTGCCGTAAGTGCGGAGCCATAAGCACTAAGCGGCCAGCAAGATTCAGACTGAAAGGCCGCGGGCCGTAGCCAGACACTCCCCTTTAACCCAATAAAAAGCCCAGCGACGTTTATGACGCTGGGCTTTTTGTTTGCTGAAGTGGCTCTGCCAGCCAGCACTCATCCAACAAGTCCAAGCTTTGCGCGACCGCAGAGACAGCTCAAACGTAGAGGAGGCAGCTTAGGCTGTTGGAAATGACGCCCACTGCATAGCGCCTAAAGCCATTGTGCCGGGCAATACGCAGTATACAAGGATTTTTATGAAACGACGCAATCAACTTCTTTTGCTGCCTTTAGCCGGCGCGTTAGCTGTGGGCGTATGGCTGGCCGATAAAGTTCGCGTGCCGGAAGGCTTCAGCCGTCAATGGATTGAAGTAAACGGCGTGGCACGCTCCTATTTGCTGTACGTACCCCGCGGGCTTGAGGCGACCACGGCCGTACCGTTGGTACTCAGCCTGCACGGCTATGCTTCGTGGCCGGCCAGCTTTGCCCAGGTAACAGGCTGGGGTGCGCTGGCCGACAAACATGGCTTTGTGGTGGCTTATCCCGCGGCCACAGGCGTGCCCAAGCGCTGGCACACGGATATAGCGGCAGCGGGTGAGGTGGATGATCTGGCTTTTCTGAGCGCGGTGATCGAAGATGTAGCCGACAAGCAGGCACTTGACCGGCGGCGCATTTATCTTAGCGGGCTGTCGAACGGCGCCGGCATGGTAAACGCCATGGCGCGGCTGCGTCCGGCAGGTATTGCCGCGATGGGCACGGTAGCCGGGGCTTACGTCGCTCCTCAGGGCGAGCCAGAGACTTCGCGCCCGCTGCCAGTGATCGCCTTTCACGGCACAGCAGATCCGCTGGTGCCGTTTGGCGGGGGTGCGGTAAACGAACGGCAGGGATGGGTGTTCCCTGCGGTTGAGACATGGGCCGCAGAGTGGGCACAGCGCAACGGCTGTACTGCGCCGCCGGTGACAAGCGCGGTGAGCGAACACGTCAGCGAAACGCGCTACGGTAGCTGCGCCGCGGACAACGAGGTGGTGCTGTATACCATTACTGGCGGTGGGCATTCCTGGCCGGGTGGGCGCGATCCGCTGCGCCTGACAATTGATCCGCTGCTGGACGCCATCAATGCCAGCGCGGTGATGTGGGAATTCTTCGAGCGCCATCCGCTGGGCGAGGGCTGAAAGGCAAGCAAGGCAAAGACAAGCAGGATCAGCCAATAACCTGGTTTGTGCAAAAGAGCTGTCCTGAAATAAAATGTACATCCTCGCCCGTTCAGCACGCGTAAACACTCAGACACTTCTTTCATGACGGACTCAAAATGTTTTTGACATTAAGCGCAACTTATGTTATAGAAGCTATTGTTTGGTTATTTTCAACATAGGGGCCATGTTCTTCTTCATAAAATATATTACTGCTATAGAACAGGGCAACTGCACAACAAAGGCTTGGAGGAATATCATGAAGACTGTGACCTGGATGCGACTTTTATCCTGGATGTTGATTATAGCGTTGTTGGCAGGAATGGTAACACCAACAGCTGCGCTTTCCATCCATTTACCGCCGGCGACCTCTGACAAATCGCTACAGACAAACGCGACGTTGATTGCACCAGGTACAATAGGAGGCTATGTAGAGCCGGTAGTTACTGCAACCATTGGCAGTGAGGGTGGTGAGTTTTTCTCTGCAGACGGTCGTTTGCAAATAACTGTACCAGCACAGGCTGTGGCTGAGCCGGCCATTTTTTCTTTGCAACGACAAACGGGCGAGGCATGGCAGCGCTATGTATTCTCACTACAGGCCGAGCTAGCGAATAGCAGTATTTTAGCTGTGCAGTTGCTGCAACCGCTGAGAATCAGCTATGCGTTAAGCGACTGTTCGCGGAACGATGGATGTACACAAACTTTACGCCAGCAACAGCCAGATGAGACATGGCGATTACTGCCAAGTGAACAGCAGGAAGGAGTTCTGAACGCACAGATAGCTACTTTTGGCGTATTTGCCGTTACCGCGGAAGGGGGCAACGACACTGGAACGTTATTGACTACCGTGCTGGGCGCAGCGCCAGATCTATGGACGGGCAGCAGCAGCTTTTCTTATCCGATCAACATGCCTGCCGGACCGGGAGGATTTGCCCCCTCGCTCAATCTGAGTTACAGCAGCGAAGCAGCCAATTCTGTAGTAATGCACAGTGGCACGGACTACAACACCCAAGCGGATCCAATCGGCTATGGCTGGTCGTTGAATGTGCCTAGCATCAGCAGTTCCGGCCCAACATGGAATGAACGCCGCTACACCTTGTCTTTAGGTGGCAAAAGCTATGAACTCATCAACGATAATGGTTGGCGCACCAAACCAGAAAGCTTTTTGCGTATCAGCCGAGGCAGCAATACAGGCTTTTACGCCTACTCTGATTTTCAGGTCACGTGTGGGGGTCCTGTCAATATTCCTTTGCATACGTATGATGCAGCATTTTGGGTGATAGAAACTCCCGATGGCATGCGTTACCAGTTCGGTGCCTATGAAGGCACTAATCATGATATCAACGATGACTTGGATGCTACCAGCTATTTTCGTGCCGGACAAGCTGGGAATAGCGGCTGTAATAGTGACGCCAAGTGGCTCAAAGTAGCGAATCGTTGGGGACTAGTGACAGCTACTGACAGCAACGGCAATAGCTATAGCGTAAATTGGGATGCTGAAACTCGTGAAATTGACGATCCCAGCCCCGCAGTATCGGGCTATGCCTGTGGCGGGCAGCTTATCTTTGACGTCAAGATTGAACAAACCAAGTATGTACATAGTTTGACACCAACGGGCATTCAATATGGCAATACCAGCATCGAATTTGAGTATGAAACACGCAGTGATAAACCAGGAATTGAGCCTCTAATATGTAGTAATCAAATACAATATTCTGAGAAGAAACTAAGTGCGCTCACTATTAAGCGAAATGGCACCTTGGTGTGGCGCTACGACTTGGTAAACACCGTGCCCGAGGGCAGGCGGCATCTGGAGTTGAGCGAAATCATTCTGCAGGGGGCAGGCAGCGTGGCCTTGCCCATATCCTATACCTTCACCTATGACCAGCTCAAGAATGATAACAGCAATGCCGTTTTCCTGAAGCAGGTAGATAATGGCTACACTGGCAAAGTACAATTCAGCTATGTCGAAAAGACCATAGATGACACGCCCGACCCATTTTGTCGTAACGACAACAAGCGCTGGGTAATTGCTACGCGTACAGTGAATGATGGTGCAGGCCATGTAACTACTACCGCTGTAGAATATCCAGCTCACGGACAAGTCTACCATCAATGCCCAGATAAAGATTTTGAGTTTTTGGGTTTCAGCCCTGTAACAGAAACGGTGTATGCGGTCGGGCAAAGCAGCGGCACAGCAGAGCGTATTACCGTTAATACCTACCATCAACTGCAGAGCGATGAGACAGTTGACCTGCGCAAAGGTAAGCTTTACCAACAAACGATTGGTGACGGCAGCACTACCACGCAAATCACAGCCTGGACGTGGACAACAGATGGCAACTGGCTGCGGTTGGATGAGGTAATTACCACGCTGGACGGGGTGGCGCAAAAGACTGCCTATGCCTACGATAGTTATGGCAACACTAGCTACGTGCGTGAGTATGTGCCTACTGCATCGGGTTTGAGTTTGTATCGCACCACTTGGACAGAATACGGCGCATTGGTAGACAGTAGTCACTACCTTGTAGACCGCCCCAAGCAGCGACGGGTATATGCCGGCGATGTGAACGGCACATGCCAGCAGAAAACCGAATACGACTATGGTGGCGGTTACACGGCAGACCCAGTCTGGCCGGGCAATCTGCTCAAAGAACGCAGTCTGATTAATAATTGCACCAGCAGCAATGATGCACAGGAAACGCGCTATGGCTATGCCAATGGCAATGGCAGCGGTGGAGTCAACGGCAATGTCACCAGCGTGGTGCAAGAAAACGGTGCAATAGATGTGGAAACGCGCACCAACTATTATGCACCAGGCATTGATATCGAAAGTGTCACCCAAGAAAACGGCAATAACGATATAACCACCAGTACAACCTATGACGCCTACGGCCGGCCCGATACCATTACCCAGCCGAGCGGCGTGCAACTGCGCACCCGCTACGATCCCTTTGGCCGCGTGTGCAAAACTGAACGTAAGGTAGCCAACAGCGCCAGCACATGGATCACACAAAGCCTGCTGGCTTACAGCGACACGGACAGCGTAGCCGGCGCGGCCTGCACGGATTTGACCTTTTTAGCTGGTGCTGGCGGAAATTTCTTTGGTATAATGCAAAAGCAGGTGAACGACTCACCATTGGGTCAGAATGATCCTGTGCCTGGCGGCCTCACCAGCTTTACCTTTTACGATGGGTTAGGCCGTTCAGTAGCCGCGATGCAAGAACGCAACCACAGCAACGCCTGGAGTGTATCGCATAAACAGTATGACGCTTTGAGTCAGGTAGAGCTGGAGGTATTGCCCTACGGTAGTACCCTGTGGACAGGCAACGCGCCACCCGCAGGTGTGGATACGGTGATAACCACTCATGATCCCTTGAGCCGCCCCCTATTGACTATCCTGCCTGACGGCAATCAAAGCAGCATCGGCTATTACAAGGACAGTGCCGGCCTGCGCCGAACGCACCTGCGCACTGACGCCAATGGTCACCGTAGTGTGCAGGTCTATGATGTACTAGGGAACTTGGTAGAAGTAGACGAGCGCAGTGGTGCGGCATCACCCTACACAGCCTATGCCGAAACCCTATATTTCTATGACGTGCTGGGGCAGTTGACCGATGTTTGGGACGATGCCAACAACCACACCAGCATCAGCTATGATCGGTTGGGCCGTAAAAAGCAGATGAGCGACCCTGACATGGGTACATGGTATTATAAGTACGACCTGGCAGGTAATCTGCTGACCCAAAGTGACCCCGAAGGCCGCGCGACTTGCACCTTTTATGACCAACTGAAGCGCCCCACGAACAAGAAATTCGTTACTGGCATCACACCCGCTACCTACACCTGTCCCGGCAGCTTTGCTGCTTACGATGCCGACTACAGCTACGACACTTGTACCTATGGCTTGGGACAACGCTGTGCGGCCAGCAACAGCGAAGTTAGCATTACTTATAGTTACAACAATCGTGGCCTGTTGGCGCAGGAAACCAAGAATGGTCTGAATGGTCTTAGCGGCAGCTATCAGGCCAACTATGTGTATGACGCGCTGGACCGTATGAACGGCATTCAATATCCAGACTACGACACCACCGTGTGGAGCTACGATGCAAGTGGAAAGCCCTACTCTTTCACCGGTGCAGGCGAAGTGTTGGTGAACAGCAGCACCTATACGCCGTGGGGGGCGTTAGACCAGCAACAGGTAGGCAACGGGCTGACGCTGGACAATGACTATTCGTCACAACGACGCTGGCTTGCGCAGCACCGAGTAGGCATAACAGGCAGCGACGGGGTCATGAACCAAGTCCTGCTGGATTTTGACTATGGTTATGATGCCGTAGGTAATGTGGCCACGTGGGACGACAGCATAGCCGGTGAAGCGCACAGCTACACCTATGACCACCTTGACCGGCTGACCGATTGGCGAATGAACACTGTGCTGCAACAGCACTACGCTTATAACACCATCGGCAACATTATGGCTTTTGCCGGAGTAACCTATGCTTACAACGTGGTACAACCCCACGCCGTAGACAGTACGACTGGGGGCGGTGCGTTCAGCTATGACACAGCGGGCTATATGGAAAGCCGCCGCGATGCCACAGGTGCGGCTATCTGGACGTATACGTGGGGCGGCAATCACAAGTTGGCTGCCATTAACAGCGATCTGAGCGACACTGTGACCGAGTTTGGCTACGGGCCTGACGATGAGCGCATCCGCAGCAGCAGCGGACCCGCAGGCGATGCCTATACCATTTATACCCTGTTTCCCTTCTACCAGGTGGAAAAGGGCTGCTTCCGGGCGGATGTGGACTGTGACGGCGATGTGGACGTACTAGACGTTCAGCAGGTGGCCAGCCGCTGGAACACCCCCTACGCGCAATTCGAGCAGAACGGTGTGGCCCCCATCACCGCGGTGGATGTAACCCTGGTGGCCGAGAAATGGCTGTGGGAGGGCGCCACCAGCTCGGGCCAGGTGGTGAAGAGCTACAGCCTGGGCGGCAGACCCATCGCCGTGCAGCGCGGCGCTGAGCTGACCTACATGTTCCAGGACCACCTCGGTTCGCCGGTGCTGGAAACTGATGCCAATGCCGTGGTCGTGGCTCGTTGGAAATACGAACCGTATGGTAGTGCGAAGCCCCCCGAAGGCCCGAAGGGCCGGAGTGGGCAATGCGCGGGACTGAGTGGACCTTACCAGTCGACAGAGGTTTCACCGGCCAAGTGATCGAGCCTGGGTTGGGACTGCACGACTACGGCGCGCGGCACCTGGCCCAGCCGCTGGGCCGCTGGATTGCGCCAGACACCATCGTGCCCGATCCGGCTGACCCGCAGAGCCTCAACCGGTACGGGTATGTGCTCAACAACCCGCTGCGGTACTCAGACCCGAGCGGACATGCGCCGATCACAGGCTGCAACGGTATTCCGGATTGCCGCGTTGACGGATGGCGAGGGTTTGGGTACTGGCAAGCTCAGCAGCAAATTCAAGCTGAGAAAGATGAAGATGCTCCGCAGATAGCCGCTGCCTTCGCAGTTGCTTTGACGGTAGGCAATACATTACCCGCCATAGCCAGCAAGCTAGCTCCGCTAGCACCAACAGCCTGCGCCGACGGTGATTGCACGAACGAAGCACAAGCCGTAATCAGAGGATCGCAAAACGCGATTCAATCGGTACAGAACGTATGGAAATTGCATCCATTGAAGCGTGGCCAAGAGATCGAGCGCATGCTCGGTCGAAGCCCGCAACTGAGCCAGAACTTCCCGGTGATCGACCGCTTCGAGAACGGCGTAGCAACCAGCATCAAGAGCATTGACCTTGGCGCTAACAGCTATCAGAACATCGGTACGCTGACGAGTACGGTCAGAGGATACGTTAACGAACTTGCAAATTGGCAAGGCGTTCGTCAATGGGGAGGGGTGAGTATTGATAAGGGTATGATTACCGCCCGGGAGCTTCATCTAGCGATTCCTCAGGGTGCAACCGATGCGCAGCTTTTGGCATTGAGACAGTTGCAACAATGGGCTTCAACGATCGGAGTTACCATATCTTGGGCTGCGATCCCATAACATCTCGAAAGGTCATGCCATGGTTAAGAAGATTGTTGATATCGTAGTCTATCGCGGTAAAGCATATCTACCAACACTTGGGCAGTTCCCGTCAGGTATCTATGCAGCTATTGAACCTGTGCAGGTTGCCAAGTTAAATGTGGATGATCTAGTCGATGCAACAGAGAGATCTCTCACACGAGGTATATCGCAATTACCTGAAGTCACAGCTGAAGAATGGCGCAAATGCACTGATCCTATCTTGAAGGCCACCAAAGCACGCAGTTGGAAGGAATTAGGGCGGATAGGTGCTTCATACGGGATGAGTTGGACGGATCAGAACATCCGCGTGGACATGTCA
>CALESQ010000083.1 GCA_937907455.1 uncultured Caldilineales bacterium | reverse complement strand
CCAATCGCCACCCGCGCCGTGGGATCACCAGCTTTGATGGCATGATAGGCAGTATTATAGGCTGTAACATAGCTGGCAGGCGAGGTATTGTCCTGCCAAAGCACATCCGGCTCGTTGCCGATCAGCCAGATTTCACCAGGATTAGCCGCAGCCAACAGATTTAAATCTCTTGACGACGGAAACAGCACCCCATGAAACACGCGCACAGTAAACGTGTAGCTCATGCCATGGGTGCAGGGGAGTGAAATCGGCGCGCCAGTTCATATAGCGCCCCGCTCCTAACACTTCGGTGTTATAAGCGGTGATTTCATCATCCGAATAAACAGACAGACCAAAACGATCTGCCGCAGAAGGATAGGAGCAATTGTTTGGAGGATTATCGGCCTGTGCGACAGCAGGCCACACCAGATGCGACGTTACAAACACAACGACCAGCCATGATCTCATGAAGTGTGCTTGCATAAGACGACTCCTGATATTCAGATGTTTTTGTTATGTAGTGTACAATTATGCGACGTTAGTACACAATGTCTGCCAACATATTATACACGCAGTATACATTTTCTTGCAAACTTCAGTGGTATAGTGCAAACAGAAAACATCTTCTTTCAGGAGTCGCCCTGCAGCTAGGGGGTCGGCGTGAGACGTTTGATTATGATTGGAAAACTCATAGCATACCCTGGCATCGTCACCGCGACAGAGGTAGTATTGTTGGCGATGTTGCTCTCCTCGGCCACAGGCTGCACGCGGGCAAAGATGCGATATTGGCCTGAAGCAACGTTATTCCACGCCAACGACACAGTAACCGGCAGTGTTGCCATGTCCCGGTTTAGCAGATGACTGCCAATCATCTGGCCGCCAGCATAGGGATCGCCACGCCAAAAAGTGACTTCCAACGCAGTAGCAGACGTGCCCGCGCTGCCCAGGTTATGCAGATCTACCTCGATAGTAACGGTGCGCACCACACCGGGCGGTGTCACCGGCAGCGTGGCTGGATTGGTGCGCAGATTGCTCAACGCCAGATCGGTCTCTGCCGGAGGCGTCACGGCAAACAGTACCTGGTTGTTAGGTGCGCACGGCTCAGTGACTGAATTATTCGGATCGGCAATCCACAACACCGTTTGCTAACTGACCGGGGCTGTCCAAACGTGGCGCAGCACCTGGCGATAGCCCGGCTGATCATGCGCTGCCAGGCCGCTGATGGGCTGGGTATTGATCGTTGCGCCGTTTTGCCAGCGTACTACCACATCAAACGCACCGCTAGCCACGTTGCCCAGGTTCTGCAACACGCCATTCAGCTCGAAGCGCGCTGGCTGCCCGGCAAACAGCGGCCAGTCCGTGCGCAGGCTCGTATTCC